>NZ_BAAGRA010000019.1:457900-599580 GCF_054783195.1 Hymenobacter coalescens
GGTACGGACAACGGGTCGGGTGCCGGGCTTATTCGGGGAAAACCAGCGCGTCGGTTTTGGCAATGACCTCGCTCTGCCCGGTGCCGTTGGTGTTGCGCTGCAGGTAGAAGTAACAGGTGATGGGCCGGGCGGGCATGGGGCTGGTGGTCCGGTCCCAGAAACGGCTCAGCGGATACGACATGCTCACGGTGCCTTTGCGGGCGGTCAGGTCGACGGAGCTGGGGTTGATGGCGAAGGTGCTGCCAGTGGTCGATTTGAACAGAATGGACACCCGGTAGCCGTAGGCCGAGGTTTCGCTGTCGGCCAGGCTGTAGTTCAGCGTCGCGTCGATGGTGGTGGCGCGCGACACCTGCGTGCCGGGGGCGGGCGTCAGGCTGGCAATGCTGATAGCGGTGACAGCCGGCTGCGCGGGCGGGTTGTTGTCTTTTTTGCCGCAGCCGGCCAGCAGCAGGGTTCCGAGCAGCAGCGCGCTGGCGCCGGTTTTGCGAATGGGCATAGGAGGTAAAAGGCTTGGTTATAGCCCCGCAAGTTAAGCTGAGCCGGGCGCCGGGAAAAGTCCGTCTTTAGCGCAGTGCGGCCCCAAGAATGCTGATGCAGCGGAAAGAAACAGCCGGTTCTGCTTTGGCGCTATGGGCCACGGCGTGGCAGCCCAGCCAGCGCCGGGCGGAAGCTACTTGCCCGCCACCTGCTGCGCGGAGCCCTAGGGCTTGCGGGGCAGCGGGGCAGCGGCGGCGGACTCCGGGGAGGGCAGCCGCCGGGCCAGGGCCTGAACCTGCGTGGTGAGCTGCTCAAGCTGGCGCTGCTGCTCCTTCAGGGCCTCCAGCAGCACGGGCGTCAGCAGGGCGTAGTTGACGGCTTTGTAGCCCTGGGCATCGGTGCTCACCAGCTCGGGGTACACGCGCTCCACCTCCTGGGCCAGCAGCCCGAGCTGCTCGGCCCCGGCCGTACCGCCGTGCTGCACGCCCAGCGCGTTCCAATGGTAGCGCACCCCGCGCAGCTGCTGCACGGCGGCCAGCGCCCCGCCCAGCGGCCGCACGTCCTGCTTGAAGCGCGCGTCGGAGGGCGACACATTGCTGCCGCGGATGGTGCCGGCCACGTCCAGGGTGTAGCCCGCGTTGAGCGTGTTGATGCCCACGTTGCCGGTGGCCTGGTTCCAGCTCATCACGCCCACGGCGGCGGCGCCGTTGAGCCGCTCCAGCACCAGGCGGTCAGCGGACTGCCCGGCTTCCGCGCCGCCGGTGTTGTGGCGCAGGTTCCAGCCATAATTGGTGTCGTTTTCGCGCCACTGCAGCGCGGCTCCGCTCACCAGGTTGTTGGTGTTGGAGTGCAGCAGCAGGGTCGGTGAGGCCACACCTGCCTGCTCCACCACGCCGCTGCTGCTGATGCGGATGCCGCTCGTGCCCCCGTTGCCCACCAGCTGGAAGGTTTTCAGGTCGAAGTTGCCGCCGGCCGCCGTGATGGGCATCCACTTGCCGTTGCCCACGCCGTCGGAGGTGAGCACCTTGCCCGCGCCCTGGGTGCCGTCGACGATGCGGATGGCGGCGTTGGCATTAACGTAACCGGGGTGGCCGGCCAGGCCCACCCAGCGCAGCGGCTGGCCGGGCCGCCCCGCCGTGAAGATGCCCGCCCAGCCGTCGGAACGGTAGGCGTTGCCCCACACGGCGTAGTCGATGTCCGTGCCGTAAGGGCCCGTGCCGTAGCCCGAAAGCATGGTGCGGGTGTAGTTCCGGCCGTACAGGCTGCGCGTCATCAGGGCCACGCTTTTACTGGGTACAAACGACTGCACCAGCACTTGGGACGCGGAGTCGCCCAGGGCGGCGGTGGCCACGGCGCTTAGAGGCTTGTTGTTCAAGTCGAAGGTCTGGGTGGCGCGGTGGTTGCCGAGGTTGTCGCCGGATTTGGTCTTATCCGGGATGTAGAGCCACTGCCCGCCCACGGCGTACCAGAAGCCCCGGCGGCCGTCGGTCTGGAACACCATCAGCCCGTCGGGCGGCGTGCCGATGCCGGCGCGGGCGCTGGAGTCCATGCGCGGGATGAGCAGGCCCTTGCCGGTGGCCTGGATGTCGAGGGCGGCTTTGGCGTCGGGCGTGGCGGTGCCGATGCCCACGGAGCCGGGCGTTTGGGCGGCGGCGGCGGCGGCCGTGAGCAGGAGCGGAAAGAGGAAGGTTGTTTTCATCGGTGGCGGGAGCGTGGAACGAGTGCTATTCCAAAAGTAAGGCGTGCGCGAAGGAAATAAAGGGTAAGGCGGTCAACGACCGGCGGTGGGACGTGAGCAACCGGATTTGGGCAGCGGCCGGGCCGGACAACCCGGCGCCCGGCTGCCGCTAGCTGGGCCGCCGGGCGCCGGCCAGTGGCACCATAGAAGACTGGTCGAACGGGGATGGCACGGGCAAGCGGGCCACCCCGCCCCCCCAGCCGCTGGCTTGATGCGCGCCAAGAAATAGCCAGGTAGCAGCGGGAGCAGGGCTGCGGTCCGGGCGGCGTGGGCGGCTGGGGAGGTAGGGGCCGCTGGGGGTAGCGGGCAGAACCGGCTTGCCGCTGGGGCGGCAGGGAGGTACAACCTCCCACCAAGCCGGGCACAAGCTACCAGCCCGCTTCCGTTGGGGTGGCTGCGGGGGCGGGACTTTGCGTAGTACTCTTCTATCGGGGCGGCCGGCCCGGTCGCCGCGCTCATCACGCGTAACTCATCTGGCTTGCTTGCGCGGTCTGGCTACCCACGTGGCGCCGCTACGCGGCTGTGGGGCCGCCCCTATGCCGGTGCCGCTTTATCAACGCCGTCAACTTCATCCACTCCAGCTTATGCAACTGCACCACATCCGACGCGGCCAGGGCCAGCCCCTGCTGCTTCTTCACGGCATCGGCGGGAGCTGGCGCTCCTGGAGCCCCATCCTGGCGGCGCTGGCCGCCCGCCGCGAAGTCATTGCCCTGGACCTGCCCGGCCACGGCCAGTCGCCCGCGCTGCCCGGCGAAAACTCGTTTTACGCCCTCACCGATGCGGTGGAAGCCTGGCTGCGGGCCCAGGGGCTGACGGGCGTGGCCTGCGTGGGCTCGTCGATGGGGGCGCGCATGGTGCTGGAGCTGGCTCGGCGCGGGGCCGTGGGCGCCGCCGTGGCCCTGGACCCCGGCGGCTTCTGGCAGGGCTGGCAGGTGCCGGCGTTCTACTACTCGGTGGCCGGCTCGGTGCGGCTGCTGCGCGCCGCGGAGCCGCTGCTGCCCGCCCTCACGAGCAATGCCCTGACGCGCACGCTGCTGCTGGCGCAGTTTTCGGCCCGGCCCTGGCGCCTGCCGGCTGAGGTAGCCCTGACGGAGCTGCGCAGCTTTGTCCGCACCCCCGTGTTCGATGAGCTGCTGCGCCACCTAGCGTACGGGCCGCGGCAGGCAGGCGCCCCGCGCGGCAGCCTGCGGGCCCCGCTGGTGATTGGGTGGGGGCGGCAGGACCGGGTGTGCTTCCCCAGCCAAGCCCGCCGGGCCACGGCGGCCTTCCCCGATGCCGCGCTGTACTGGTTTGACCGCTGCGGCCACTTCCCGCATTGGGACCAGCCCGCCGAAACCGTGGCAATGATTCTGGCCGCGACGAAGCCGCAGGCGGGGGCAGCGGTGCCACGGGCGCAGTCGGCGGGGCACGAAGAGTAGTCTGGAAATAGCACGACGCCCGGCTTCCGCGGAAGGGAAGCCGGGCGTCGGCAATTAGTGGCAATAGGGTCGAAGCGGGATAGTACGGGCCTTGCGTGCGCCTCTTGTGCGCCTTACCCCCGGCTCCCTCCCTCGCTTGATGCGCGACATGAAAAGGAGAGGGGGAGCCTGACGACTTGGGGAAGTGGGGTACAGGGTTTAAATGGCGGGGGCGGCGGGTTTGACGGCTTTTTGCGAGCGGGCGGCGGTGTTGATGGTTTGGCGGGCCGACGCGTAGGCAGTGTGGAACCGGGGCTGGCTGCGCTGGTAGCGCACCATGAACTTGTCGACGCGGTTGCGGAGCAGGGCGGTGGCCTGGCGCAGGTCGGCGTCGATTTCCAGTTTCTGGGCTTTGCCGTCGGCCGTGAGGGCGCGGGGCGTGGTCTGCTCCTGCTGGAAGGCCTGGATGGCGGCTTGCAGCTCCGTCAGCTCCGCGGGGGTGCCAGGGCCTGGGCGTGCCCGGTGGCGCGCTGGTGCAGGTTTTGGGTGATGCGCAGCAGGTCGGCGTCGGGCTGGCGGCGGAGCTGGCGCTCGGAGTAGTCGCTGGCGGTGTGCAGGCGGATGTCCTGCCGCTCGTCGGCCAGGGCGAGCAGGGCGGCGGCCACGGCGGCGGCGCGCTCGGCCAGCGTCTGCTTGGTGGCCTGCTTCACGGCGCCGGGCTTCGGGGGCGTGGCGGCGCGCTGCTGCCGCTCGGCGGTGGGGTCGAGGTCGGCGACCAGGGCGGCCAGCTCGAGGCGGGCGTTGCCGAGGGCTTTGTTGGTGGGGTACAGGTCGGCGTGCCCGTCGAGCACGCGCAGGGTGGTGTGCAGCATGGCCAGCTTGGCCCGTTGCGAATCGTTCATAGGGAGTAATTGGGTTAGGGTAAATGGTTGAGCTTAAGGTAGACGGATTCCGGGTTGCTTGTATGCGGGCGGGCCGGTAGTTGGGCGGTGCGGGCTGACATGGCCTTCGCCGGACGTGACATGAACCTTAGCGGCGGTGACATGGGCTTCGCCGGGGCTGACGGGAGGTTCAACGGCGGTGACAGGAACCTCAACGCGCGTGACAGGAGGTTCAACAGACCTGACATGAGGTTCAACGGCGGTGACAGGAGCCTGATGCGGGGTGACAGGGGCTTCCGCGGCCGCGTCAGGAGGGTGAAGGCGGGGCACCTCTCCCTTTGGCCCCCTCTTCGGGAGAGTGGTTAGTAGCTGGCGGTGGGGTGCGGCCCGCACGGTATCAGTGGTATCGGTTGTTGTATCCGTTCCTATCTGTGGTCTGAGATAGGGGGGCGGGCTGCTGGGGAGGGGAAAGTAGCTTTCGTAGCAGACAAAGCCAGATGGCCGCTGGGGCGGCAGGGAGGCATAGCCTCCCGCCAAGCTGGGCACGAGCCACAAGCTTGCGCTCAGCTTGACGGGCAGTTGAGGGCGGGCGGTGCTGTAGGCGCGCTCCGCGGCGCGCGTCCGGCGGGCGCCCCGGGTAGAACTCAGGGTTGGTTGCGGACTTGTACCAAACCATCTAACTTGCGTGCAAACTGCGGAGTGTATTCAGCGGCTTGTCGTGCGACAAGGGTGAGGCTACACAATCCTTTGATTCCAATGAGAAACCTACTCACTCCCTGGTGGGCCGCTGCGATGCTGCTTGCCACCCCCGCCCTGGCGCAAACGGGCGGCGTGGGCATTGGCACCACCACCCCCGACGCCTCGGCCGCCCTGGACATCCGCAGCACGGGCAAGGGCCTGCTGCCCCCGCGCCTGACCTACGCCCAGCGCACGGGCATCAGCAATGCCGCCGCCGGCCTGCTGGTGTACCAGAGCGACGCCAGCACCAGCCCGGCGGCCCCGGCCGGCTACTACTATTATACCGGCACGCAGTGGCTGCCGCTGCTCAGCCAGGGCGACAACCTCGGCAACCACGCCGCCACCCAAAGCCTGAACCTGGCCGGCAACGCGCTGGTGGGCACCGGCGACAACATCAGCGGCGTGGGCGTGGGCGTGCGCGCCGACGGGGGGCTGAACCTGGGGCAGAACTCCGTGAGCAACAACATCTACCTGGGCTACCAGGCCGGCCAGTCGAATACCACCGGGCGCGGCAACTATTTTGCCGGCTACCGGAGCGGTTTCTCCAACACCACCGGCGACGATAACGTGTTCGTGGGCTACCGGAGCGGCTACTGGAACACCAGCGGGGCGGAGAACGTGTTTATCGGGACCGAGAGCGGCGGCCTGAACACGGATGGCATCCGCAACATCTTCGTGGGCATGCACAGCGGCCTGCGCAATACGTCGGGCGGCTACAACGTGTTCAGCGGCTACCAGAGCGGTCTTTTCAACACCACGGGGCAAAACAACGTGTTCAGCGGGCCGTCGGCGGGCGTGCGCAATACCTCGGGCAACCGCAACGTATTCGTGGGGCCCGAGGCCGGTACCAACAACGCCGTCGGGAACAACAACACGGCCCTGGGCAGTCAGGCCGACCTGCTCGGCGACGCGCTGACCAACGCCACGGCCATCGGCTACAACGCCAAGGTGAGCCAGAGCAACAGCCTGGTGCTGGGCGGCACCGGGGCCAACGCCGTGCGCGTGGGCATCGGCACCACCGCCCCGGCCGTGGCCCTGGACGTGCAAAGCAGCGGCTCGCTCGGCAGCTACGACTTCGCCTTTTACGCCCGCAACGGCAACGCCGCCAACACCGGCTACGCCTCCAACGCCAACAGCGACGTGAGCATCCGGGCCTCGGGCCGCATGGTGGCCACCGAGTTCAACGCCACCTCCGACCGTCGCCTGAAAACCGTTATCGGCCTGAGCGACGCGGCCCAGGACCTGGCCCTGCTCCGCCGCCTGCGCATCATCGATTACCAGATGCGCGACCGGGTGCAGTTCGGCCCGCGGCCGTTCAAGAAAGTCATTGCCCAGGAAGTGGAGCAGGTGTTTCCGCAGGCCGTGCAGCAGCAAACCGCGTTTCTGCCCGACGTCTACCAGGTGGCCGCAGGCCTTACGGCCCTGCCCGGCGACTCGCTGCTGCTCCTGCGCCTGCCCGCCGGCCTGGCCGAAGCCGCCGCCGCGGGGCAGCGCCTGAAGCTGCTCGGGCCCGCCGGCGAAGTGCTGGCCCGGCTGGCGCGCCCGGCGGCCGCCGGCGCCACCACGCTCACCGTGCGCGGCGCCGGGGCGCTGGCCGCGCAGCCAGCCAGCCAGGTGTTCGTGTACGGCCTGGAGCGCGCCGACGTGCGCACCGTCGACTACGAGGCCCTGTCGATGCTGAACGTGTCGGCTACCCAGGAGCTGGCCCGCAAGGTGCAGGCCCTGGAGCAGCAGAACGCCGCCCTGCGGCAGCAGGCCACGGCCGCCGCGGCCCAGGCCGATACCCGCGCTACCGCCGCCGAAGCCAGCCTGGCGAAGCTGGAGGCGCGGCTGCGCGCCCTGGAAAGCCAGCAGCCCACGGCGGCCCAGCCCTAACCCTTCCGGAATAGCTTGCGCTTCACCAAGCCCGTCAGGCCGCCGTGCCGGACGGGCTTTTTTGGGGTGTGCGGACGGCAACCGGATGCGGCGTTTCGCGGCTTTCCAGGGTGTCGGCCGGGCGTTCTGGTGGTTTGCTCTTCACATTGCCTGGTGGGTGAGGGAGCTGGCCGGCTGCTGCAACGCAAAGCGCCCGGCCTCCGCAGGGGAAGCCGGGCGCTGGCATAAGTTGCAATAGGGGGCTAAGCAGATAGGCCGGGCAACGGGGCACCTCTTGTGCGCCTCACCCCCCGGCCCCCTTCCCTCGCTTGATGCGCGACATGAAAAGGAGAGGGGGAGCCTGACGACTTGGGGAGTGGGTGCGGGGTTAGACGGCGGGGGCGGCGGGCTTGGGGGCTTTTTCCGAGCGGGCGGCGGTGTTGATGGTTTGGCGGGCCGACGTGTAGGCGGTGTGGAACTGGGGCTGGCTGCGCTGGTAGCGGACCATGAACTTGTCGACGCGGTTGCGGAGCAGGGCGGTGGCCTGGCGCAGGTCGGCGTCGATTTCCTGTTTCTGGGCTTTGCCGTCGGCCATGCGGGCGCGGGGCGTGGTTTGCTCCTGCTGGAAGGCCTGGATGGCGGCTTGCAGCTCCGTCAGCTCCTCGGCCGTGACGCCTTGCTCGGCCAGGGCCGGGGCGTGCTCGGTGGCGCGCTGGTGCAGGTTTTGGGTGATGCGCAGCAGGTCGGCGTCGGGCTGGCGGCGGAGCTGGCGCTCGGAGTAGTCGCTGGCGGTGTGCAGGCGGATGTCCTGCCGCTCGTCGGCCAGGGCGAGCAGGGCGGCGGCTACGGCGGCGGCGCGCTCGGCCAGGGTCTGCTTGGTGGCCTGCTTCACGGCGCCGGGCTTCTGGGGCGTGGCGGCGCGCTGCTGCCGCTCGGCGGTGGGGTCGAGGTCGGCGACCAGGGTGGCCAGCTCGAGGCGGGCGTTGCCGAGGGCTTTGTTGGTGGGGTACAGGTCGGCGTGCCCGTCGAGCACGCGCAGGGTGGTGTGCAGCATGGCCAGCTTGGCCCGTTGCGAATCGTTCATAGGGAGTAATTGGGTTAGGGTAAATGGTTGAGCTTAAGGTAGACGGATTCCGGGTTGCTTGTATGCGGGCGGGCCGGTAGTTGGGCGGTGCGGGCTGACATGGCCTTTGCCGGCGGTGGCAGGAACCTCGGCGGCAGTGACATGGACTTCACCGGGGCTGACGGGAGGTTCAACGGCGGTGACATGAACCTCAACGGGCGTGACATGAACTTCAACGCGGGTGACATGAACCTCAACGGCGGTGACATGAGGTTCAACGCGCGTGACATGAACCTGACGCGGGGTGACAGGAGCTTCAGCAGCCGCGTCAGGAGGGTGGGGGCGGGGCGCCTCACCCCGCCCTTAAAGAGAAAGAGTGATTATGATTTAGGGAAAGAGACAGAATGGCGCAGGCTACTAGAGCGGAGAGGGCATTTTGAGGTAGTATAAGATGAAAATATTATAGCTAAGTATTTGATTGAAAGCTCTTGTTTGCGTTATATTTAGGCTTCATTTAACTCACTACACAAGCATAATAAACATGGATGAAGTTCTCGGATGGTTGCAGGAACAGAAAGATCCTGATGATGATTTTCAAAACTCTTTAGTTGATAAAATTATTGAACAGTTAAATGAAGGTGGATTTGATAAGTATAAATTTGATAATTGGCTTGTTGCGGAAATATCACAAGCTGAAAAGTCTTTTGTAAATAAATTGAGTAAATAAGAGATGATACAGGTTAAAAGAATATTGATTGAAAATTTTAGAGGTATTAGAATGCCTTTAGAAATTTCATTTAAGAAAGGTAAGAATTTTACTTCGGTTGGTTTGTATGGAAGAAACGGTACGGGTAAGAGTTCAATTGCTGACGCTTGGGAATGGCTGCAATCAGGGAAAATTTCGCATCTAACAAGAGAAAATTCAGGTGAAAAAGATTATCCAAATAAATATGTTGGCGAGGGTGAGTGTTACATTGAGGTTGAGTTTGAGGGTGATATAAACGGTGTAGTGAAATCATCTTTTGATAAAAAGAAAATTACTATACCAAAAATTGAAGGTGAATTTGATGATTTCAAAATGAGTGCTAAGCATCCATGTTATCTTAGATATCGAGAATTGCAGCAGTTTGTGTATAATACAAAAGCTGACAAATATGCCTATATGGCAAAGTATTTGGGGTTTGAAAAACAGTTAAAATTTCAAGTTGATCTTTTTTCTTATTCAAAGCAGTTAAATGAAGAATATTATAGGGTGAAATCGGATTATGATGAAAAAAGGCATCAGGTGCTTGCTTTGGTTGGGGGAGACGAGGTGAACGAGGGTGCGGTTATAAATGCGCTTGCTGCTATTTGTGAAAAATATGGCTTTGATAAACCAACCGGGTTGCTGGATCTGAAAAGACCTTCAGATCAACTTCAAGTTCTCATTGATAGTAACCCTTTGAATAATGAACTTAATCAATGGATGGAGTTTAGGAAAAAGTTAGTTGTTTTTAATAATTTCAATCATATTATAGGTCTTGTTGATGACTTAGTTGTTGCTTTTGATAATTTGAAAAGCGATGAGGAAATTTTGTCGAAGGTAATACTGTCTGACTTGTATTCTTCTGCGTTGGTAGTTCTTCGGCAGAATGATTTTGATGGTAGCTGCCCTGTATGTGATAATGTATTTGATGGGGACTTGCTTGCTCATATACGAGAAAAGCACGAATCGTTAGTTGCTTTTCAGCAGTTAAAAGAATCTTATGATAAAAAATGTGCCCTTGCTAAAAGTAGTTTATCTGTAATAAAGAATGCCTGTGTTGTTCTTTGCGGTGAAGGCTTGGATATTGTTAGAGCTATTGAAGTAAACGTTTTCATGTGCTCAAACAAATTGCCCGATTTAGTTGATGCAGCGGATTCACTACTTGTTTCAAAAGTTCAGGATATAGAAAATCTTGAGGCTCTAATTGATGTAAAATTGGCATTATTGGAGTTATTGGATATTGTTGGAGTAGTTGATGCCGTTGCTGAATTTAAGATAGAGCAGTTGTCCAAGGACTTGGTAGTAAAAAATTTGGCTAACGATTACGAGAGGGCCAGGGCATTGTATCAAGGCTACGGTCGTTTTGTGATGTCAAAGGTTAAAAAGGATAAGTATGAACACTCATCGGTATCTATTGAAAAAGTATACACTAATTATGTGGAATGGATGCAATCGAAGTTGTTAGCTGCATTTGGGGTGATATCGAAAGATGTGATGCTGTATTTTAATATTCTGGAACAAACAGCGTCCCACATTTCTGAACCGACTATAAAATTGAATACAGACAAAAATAAAGCAGTGGAACTTGAGATAAAATTTAATAATGAGGTTATATCTCCTGTTTATAAATACTTAAGTGAATCTCAAATAAATAGTTTTGGGCTATCTGTGTTCTTGGCTGCTATCAAAAATTTTAATCCTGATTTTAAATTCGTTATACTTGATGATATAGTTAATAGTTTTGATGCTTTTAAAAGGCCGAGGATTATTGAGTTGTTACAAATTCACTTTAAGGATTATCAATTTTTAGTTCTTACACATGACGTAATTTGGTTTGAAAGATTGTTAAAAGCATTTAAGCAGTGGAATAAGCTTCGGTTTGAATCTTGGGACTTGACGCATGGGCCAAAAGTTAATCTAGGTAAAAGTGTTTCTGAGCAAATTGAAGAATGTATAAAGTCTGATAACGCTGTTCAAGCAGGTCAACTTTTGGGTAGATATCTTGAATTTTCATTGCAGGATTATAACTATAGCTTAGAGGGGATGCTTAAATATAAGCCGGATAATCAGTATGTATTAAGTGAGCTGTTAGATGCATTAATTGCTAGAGTTAATAAAGATTTGAAAGTAAAACATTTATTATATCAGAAATTGAATGACTTTTCAAGTGATTCAATGTTTAGGAATTATTGCGCTCATTACAAGGCTCCTGAAACTGAGTTTACGGTAGAAGAAATAGATATTATTTATAAAAAGTGGATGGATATTGAGTCTTTGCTAAGATGTGATGATTGTGGGACTTACGTTCGTAAGAATAGTGACGATATATATTGTCAATGTAGGTCCTTGAATCTGAAGGATGCTAAGTTTACAGTTGCGGCGTAAGTAAATCTTTTTTACATCTAAGCCATAATAACACCCGCCCCGCCGGAGCCTCCTGCATCAGAAGGCCCCAGCGGGGCGGCATCAGTTTCCGCAGCTGCTAGCGCCGCTTACCCCTCATCCTCGTCATCCGACACGGTAGCGGTGGCTACCACCGGCGGCATGGATTCCACAGCCAGCTCGTTCATCAGCTCGCGGGCGGGCAGCACGCCGGGCACGTCGGTGATGGTGACGATGAGCTGCTCCTTGCGCTCCTTCATGCTGGCGCGGCGGGGGTGGGTCTGCACGTAGTTCAGGATCTGGCCGAACTGCTCGCCCTGGAAGTAGGGCTCGTGGCCTTCGCCCGCGTCGAGGTAGCCCTTGAGGGTGTCCTTCTTGAGCGAGACTTTGCTGAAGCCCACGCGGCAGGCCTGCCAGCGCAGGCGCACGATGTCGGCCAGCTGCTCCACCTCGGGCGGCAGCGGGCCGAAGCGGTCCACCATGCTCGTGAGCAGGCGGCGCAGCTCCTCGGGCTCCCGGGCGCGGTCCAGCTTGCTGTAGAGCTGCAGGCGCTCGGAGACGGAGGCCACGTAATTGTCGGGGATGAGGATTTGCAGGTCGGTTTCCACGTTGCACTCGCGGGGGCGGGCAAAGTCGGCGGCGTCCTTGAGGCGGCCGGTGGTGTCGCCCAGGAACAGGTCGCGGAACTCGGTTTCCTTGAGCTCCTGCACGGCTTCGTCGAGGATCTGGTGGTAGGTTTCGTAGCCCAGGTCGTTGATGAAGCCCGACTGCTCGCCGCCGAGCAGGTTGCCGGCGCCGCGGATGTCCAGGTCGCGCATGGCCACGTTGAAGCCCGCCCCGAGGTCCGAAAACTCTTCCAGGGTGCTCAGGCGCTTGCGGGCGTCGGAGGGCAGGCCGGCCACGGGCGGGGTGAGCAGGTAGCAGTAAGCTTTCTTGTTGGAGCGGCCCACGCGCCCGCGCATCTGGTGCAGGTCGGAGAGGCCGTGCATGTGGGCGCGGTTGATGATGATGGTGTTGGCGTTCGGAATGTCGAGGCCCGACTCGATGAGGTTGGTCGACACCAGCACGTCGTAGTCGTGCTCCACGAACTGCATCATGCGCTTTTCGAGCACGTCGCCCTCCATCTGCCCGTGGATGCTGGTGATGCGGGCATCGGGCACCAGGCGCTGAATCATGGCGGCCTGCTCGGTGAGGTCCTTCACGCGGTTGTGGACGTAGAACACCTGCCCGCCGCGCTTCAATTCGCGGGCAATGGCGTCGCGCACCAGGTGCTCGTCGAACACGGCCAGCTCCGTCTGCACCGGCTGGCGGTTGGGCGGCGGCGTCGAAATTACCGACAGGTCGCGGGCGCCCATCAGCGAGAAGTGCAGGGTGCGCGGGATGGGCGTGGCGGTGAGCGTGAGCGTGTCCACGTTCACCTTCAGCTCCTTGAGCTTGTCCTTGGTCTTGACGCCGAACTTCTGCTCCTCGTCGATGATGAGCAGGCCCAGCTGCTTGAACTGCACGTCCTTGTTGGTGAGCCGGTGCGTGCCGATGAGAATGTCGGTCTTGCCCTCGGCCACCTTCTGCAGCGTGGCTTTGGCCTGCTTGGTGGTCTTGAAGCGGTTGATGTAGTCGACGGTGACGGGCAGCTCGCCCAGCCGGTCGCGGAAGGTCTTGAAGTGCTGCATGGCCAGGATGGTGGTGGGCACCAGCACGGCCACCTGCTTGCCGTCGGCCACGGCCTTGAAGGCGGCCCGGATGGCCACTTCCGTCTTGCCGAAGCCCACGTCGCCGCACACGAGGCGGTCCATGGGGTGGGGCTGCTCCATGTCGTGCTTCACGTCCTCGGTGGCCTTGGCCTGGTCGGGCGTGTCCTCGTAGATAAAGCTGGATTCCAGCTCGGCCTGCATGAAGGAGTCCTTGGCGAAGGCGTGGCCGGGCGCGGTTTTGCGCTTGGCGTAGAGGCGGATGAGGTCGGCGGCAATGTCCTTGACCTTCTTCTTGACCGCCTTTTTCTTGTTTTCCCACTCCGGGGAGCCCAGCTTGGACATGGTCGGCGGCGTGCCCTCGGCGCCCGAGTACTTGGCAATCTTGTGCAGGGCGTGGATGCTGACCGTGAGCACGTCGTCGTCGCGGTACACCAGGCGGATGGCTTCCTGCTGGTGCCCGTTGATTTCCACCTGCGTCAGGCCGGCGAAGCGCGCAATGCCGTGGTCCTGGTGCACCACGTAGTCGCCGGGCTGCAGGGTGCGCAGCTCCTTGAGGGTAAGCGCCTTTTTCTTCGAGAACTTGCGCTTCTCCTGGGCCCGGTAGTACCGCTCAAATATCTGGTGGTCGGTGTACACCAGCAGCTTGCGTTCCTCGTCGATGTAGCCCTCGCGCAGGCCCAGGGCCAGGTGCTGGAAGCGGATTTCGCGGCCCAACTCGTCGAAGATGGTGCGCAGCCGGTCGAGCTGCCGCATGGATTCGGCGGTGAGGATGGTGGTAAAGTCGCGCTGCTGGTTTTCGAGCAGGTTCTTCGTGAGGCGCGAGAAGTCCTTGTTGAACGAGGGCTGCGGCTTGGAGGTAAACTGCACCTGCTCGGCTTCCTTGTAGTAGAAGCGCTTGCCGAACTCCAGCACCGGAAACCGCTCCAGGTGCTTCTTGAGCGCCTTGGTCGTCTCAAACAGCTCGTCAGGCTTGGACTTGATCTGCACGCCGTGGGCCTCCTGCATCATCTGCTGGAAGTTCTGCTCGGCCTTGTCGAACTGCTCGCCCACCACGTCTAGGAGCTGGCGCGCGTCCTTGGTCCAGATGGCGGTGTTGGCGGGCAAAAACTCCAGGAACCCCTCGCGCTTCTCCGTCAGCAGCTTGGTCTGCACGTTCGGCACGATGCTGATGCTGTCCTGCCGCTCCACCGACAGCTGCGACTCGGGGTTGAAGGTGCGAATCGAGTCAATTTCGTCGCCGAACAGCTCGATGCGGTAGGGCAGCTCGTTGGCGTAGCTGAACACGTCGACGATGCCGCCGCGCACGGCGTACTGACCGGCTTCGTACACGAAGTCGGTGCGCTCGAAGTCGTACTCGGCCAGCAGCTCGCCCAGGAAGTTCACGTCCAGCCGCTCGCCCACGCGGGTGGTGAAGGTGTTCTTCACCAGGCTCTGGCGGTTGATGACCTTCTCGCTCAGCGCCTCGGGGTAGGTCACGATGAGGGCGCCCTTGGGCGGCTTCTCGTCGGCCTTGGCGGCGCTGGCGGAAGTGGTACTACCACTGTCGTTGGCTGATTCCTTCTTGCCCTTCTCGCCCGATTTGCCACTCAGCCGGTTCAGCACCTCGGCGCGCATGAGCACGTTGGCGTTTTCCGTCTCGTCAAAGGAGTAGGAGCGTTTGTAGGAGCTGGGGAAGGTCAGCACTTCCTCCCGCTCGCCCACCAGGTGTTGCAGGTCGGAGGCGAAGTAGCTGGCCTCCTCCCGGTCGTGCAGGATGAAGACCAGGTGCTCATCGGGCCGCTCCAGGTGCAGGGTGGCAGCCACCACCGCGTCCTGGCTGCCCACGAGGCCGCGCAAATGGAAGCGTTGGCCGGTGCCGCCTTCCGCCGCCGGCTTGAGGTTCAGGGCCAGGGTCTGGATGTCGGTGTCGAGCGAGTAAAGGCGGAGGAGTTCGGACGTCTGCACGGGGTATCGGCTGGGAGAGGGGGCAAAGGTAGAAGCCCGGCCGGATGGAATTCCGGTCGGGCACACTGCTACCCAATACCGCCGCGGGCTTGGTAAAGTTTCCCGGGAGGGCCCAGCCGATAGGAGCGGCCCAGCCAGACCTGCCAAGCCTCGCAGGGGATTATGCCGGCACCACTGCTACCGAAACTGGTCGCGGGAGCAGTGCGTTTTGCCGAACGTGTAACGCAGTCGGCCAAGGGTCCAGCACGCGCGGCTACTGTATCAGGGCCGCCGGATGGAAAAAGCGGACGTTGGGCGCCGGGGCAGGCCCGGAGCTGGCGGCGTGCCGTACCTTTGCCAGGTCCTTTTTCCTTCGATTTACGCGTGCGCGGTTCATCTCACTTGGCTATTGGCCTGATTACCGGCGCGGGCATCGCCGCCGTCACTGCCGATGTGCGCCTCTCGTTGCCCGGCATCGCCCTGGCCGGCTTCTCCGCCCTGGCCCCCGACCTCGACCACCCCAACTCGCGCCTGAGCAAGCGTATGGGATTCATGCAGGGGTACATGCGCTGGTCTTTTGCTGCCGGGGCCGCCGTGCTCTCGGTTTATGCCTTTCTGAACGTGCCCCCCGGTCCTAACCAGCGTGTGATGTATATGGCTGCTCTGGCCATGTTTTTAGTAGGCATGGCCATGCAGAGCCAGTCGGCGCGCAAGCTAGCCCTGCTGTTTACCGGGGTAGCGGCGGTGCTCACGGGCCTGTACGTACAAGTGCTCTGGCTGAGTTTGCTCGGCGGTTTTGTGGCCACTGCCCCCTTTACCACGCACCGTTCCTGGACGCACACCATCTGGGCAGCGGCGCTCTGGACTTACATTGGCCACCTGGCCAACCAGGATCTGGGGTGGCACGGCGTGGCCACCTACGCCGGCGCAGGCTACCTCTCGCACCTGCTGGCCGATACGCTCACCAAGTCAGGGGTGCGTTACCTGCTGCCCCTTTCCGATAAAGCCCTGAAGCTGCCCATCATCTCAACCGGTTCGTCTACGGGCAATTTGATCGAGCTGGGAGTGTGCACTGCCTACGGGCTGTTGGTTGCTTTGCTGTGGTGGCAGCGGTACAATTTGGGGTAAGCAGTGCTATTTCCTGTTATGGGAATAGTGCAGTGTCAAATAACTGTATTACAGAAGATTGCAACAAAAACAAGGGGTCGATAGTTAGGAATGGGCTAGGATTTGTAACATTGCAGTCTCAGACGGAACTGTGATTGGGCCCGCAGCGGGTGGCCTGCTTAGCTACTGCCGGGTAGCATGGCAACCGTTGCAACCCTACCCCCAACAGTGGGTCAGTAGCTGGGTAGCAGGCTATGCAGCTATTATTTTTAGCACTATTCAGGGGTAAAATCTTGCATTCGACTGAGAGCATCTTGCACCCTCCATCCATCCAAACCTCACTATGTCTTTGTACCTTTGGCCACTTCCGGCTACCGGGCCCGGAGTTCCCGTCCTCTCTCTCTCTCCTTTTGCACACCTCTCGCAATCATGAATCACATCAATAGCCCGCTGATCCGGATCGGCGTCTTCTACGACGGCAACTATTTCCTCAAGATCAGTGATTACTACTACTTCCAACACGATCGGAAAGCCCGCATCAGCCTGGAAGGCTTGCACGATTTTATCCGGCACCAAGTAGCCGAAGATGAAGACGCCGATGTGCGTTTGTGCCAAATCACGGAACCTCACTTCTTCCGCGGCCGCCTCTCGGCCACCGAAGCCCGCGACAAAGACCGCCTGTTCCACGACCGCCTGCTCGACGACATCCTGATGAACATGTCGATCCAGACGCACTACATGCCCCTGAAGACCCGCGACGGGCGCCTGCAGGAAAAAGGCGTGGACGTGTGGCTGGCCCTCGAAGCCCTGGAACTCTCCATGACCAAGCATCTGGACGTGGTGGTGCTCATCGCCGGCGACTCGGACTACGTACCGCTGATCAAGAAGCTCAACACCATCGGTACCCGCGTGATGCTGCTGAGCTGGGACTTCAAGTACACCGACTTCAAAGGCGAAAACCGCGTAACCCGTCCCTCGCAGTTGCTGCTGGAGACGGTGAACTACGCCGTGGCCATGAACGAGGTCATCGACAACAACCGCGGCGGCGACCTGGTGGACAACCTGTTCGTGAACCAGCCGGAGCCTTCGCCCTTCCCGAACGTGGCCACGCCGAAGCCCTATCAGCCCTCAGCCGCCGGTCCGGAGGGCTCCATTGGCATCAGCACCATCAAGAACCTCAAGAACGGCTACGGCTTCGTGGTGATGCCCCCCAACAACCTGTTCTTCTCGTACGCCGACATGGCCGAAGGCCAGGACTTCAACGAGCTGCACGAGGGTGACTGGGTGGAATTCACCGTGGGACGTAACCACCGCAACGAAGACTGCGCCCGCAACGTGCGCAAAGTAGAAGCCCCCGCGGAAGGAGAGTACCAGCACGAGCCGGAGTCGGCCGAGTCGGAAAACCTCTAGCCCCGCACCTGATTTAGCCCGGTTTGTTTGCCGCCGGACCAGCCGCTTTCCCCGGAAAGCCGGCTGCGTCCGGCGGTGGCGTTTGGGAGCTGAGGCGACTTTTATCTTTGGCCTAGACCGTTATTCCTCGCCGGGTTTTTCCAGCCCGAGCTGCCCGGCCAGGGCTTGCACAAACTCGCGCTTGGTAGCCGGGTAGCGGTTAAAGGTGCCCAAGCCCAGGGCCACGACCACGTCGCGCCCCGGGCATTCGATACGGCCGTTGACCACGACCAGGCTTTTGCCGTGGTGCGCCACTTCGGCGTGCGCCACCAGCTCGTCGTGCGGGCGCACGGGGTGCAGAAAGTTGAGTTTGAACTCGACGGTGGAGACGAACTCCTGGTCGAGAAAGGCCTGGGTCAGGGCTGCGGCACCCAGGGCGGCGTCCATCAGGCCCGCTACGGCGCCGCCGTGGGCCGCACCGGGAGAGGAGAGGTGCTGGTCTTGCACGTGCATGCGGTAGCTCACCACGCCAGGACGATGCACGGTCAGTTGCATGCCGTTGGCCCGGCCGTAATGGTTGATCTGGTCGTAGAGAGCCACCATGGTGGCGAGGTCGGGCATTTCGGGCATGGCCGGGAAGCGAAGGAAAGCTTGGGAACGGGGAAAAGTTAGGTTTCTTTCCCGGAAACCGATGCCCTGTGCCATGGCTGCCAAGCTGCCCCCCCGTCTTTCCTTCGCCGAGTTCTACCCTTATTACCTGGCCGAGCACCGGCGGCGCGGTACGCGCGTGCTGCACTTTGTGGGTACCACGTTGTTTCTGTCTTGGCTGGTGCTGGCAGGCGTGCTATCGGCGTACGGCTGCGCCTGGGTGGGCCATTTTTTCGTGGAGCACAACCGGCCCGCCACGTTTCAGTACCCGTGGCTGTCCTTGCGCGGAGATTTCCGCCTGTACTGGGACCTATGGCGCGGCAAGGAGCGGTTCGGGGCGTAGCGCGTTATAGCGTTTTGCGCATCAACCAATGCGGAATCACGCCGAACAGCGTGTGTGAGGGTGTTACGGTTTCATAGCCCAGCCGCTCGTAAAAGCCCACGGCGTTTTGGCGGGCGTGCAGCACCAGTTCGGTGAAGCCCTGCTGTCGGGCCGCTGCCTCCAGGTACTCCAGCAGCTGCCGGCCCGCCTGCCGGCCCTGCCACGCAGGCGCCACGGCCATGTAGCGCACCTGCCCCTGGCTGGGGCCGCTGGGACTAAGGCGAGCCACCCCGCCCACCGTGCCGTCGGGCGCGCGCCAGAGGGCGTGGGTGGTGCTGGGCTGTTCATCGTCGTCGGCACGCTCCGAGCCCGGGGGCTGTTGCCAGGGCTGGCGCAGCACCTGGTAGCGCAGCTGGTAGTACGCGGCCCAGTCGGCGGCGCTGCGGGGTGAATCAACGGAAGCACTCATGCGTACAAGGCCGAAGCAGCGCCGGCGGGAAAGCAGGTTGGGGAAGAATTGTCCTTCGGGGCAAATTAGCCAACTTTGCCGCCCCGGCGGCCCGGCGCATCCGTCGCCGGCTTGTTCCACCAGCCCCGCCCGTCCCATGGCTTCCTTCGACATTGTCAGCAAAGTAGACCCGCAAACCCTGGAAAACGCCGTCAACAATGCCCGGAAAGAGTTGCTCACACGCTACGATTTCCGCGACACCAAGGGCGGCATCGAGCTGGACAAGGCCAACAACGTCATCACCATCTCCTCGGAAAACTCCATGAAGGTGAAGTCCCTGGAGGACATCCTGATGGGGCGCATGGTGAAGCAGAGCATCGACCCGACCAGCCTGGATTTTTCAGCCGAAGAAGAGCCCTCGGGGGCGCTGGTCAAGAAAAAGCTGAAAGTGCGCGCCGGCATCGACAAGGACCTGAGCCGGAAGGTGCAAAAGCTCATTAAGGACTCCAAGCTGAAGGTGGAAGCCCAGATTCAGGGCGACCAGCTGCGCGTCACCGCCAAAAAAATCGACGAGCTGCAGGCCGTTATTGCGCTGCTGCGTGCCAACGCGGCTACCTTGGGCCAGCCGCTGCAGTTCGTCAACATGAAAAGCTAAATGGTTATATGGCTGCATGGCTATAGGGCTGGTCTTTCAAGGTCAGTCGGAAAGCAGCACCGCCAACCATTTAACCATCTGGCCATTTAATCATTTGACAAGTGTTTGACTTCTCCGTTTTCGCCAGCCCTCAGGCGTGGGTGAGCCTGCTGACCCTCACGTTCATGGAAATCGTGTTGGGCATCGACAACATCATTTTTATTTCCATCGTCGTCAACCGCCTGAACCCGGCGCAGCAAAAGCAGGGCCGCACCATCGGTCTGGTGCTGGCGCTGCTGATTCGTATCGCGCTGCTGATGAGTATTTCGTGGATCGTGGGCCTGAAAACCCCGCTGTTCACCGTTGACTTGCCCTGGGCCGAGCAGGGGTTCGGCGTCACCGGCCGCGACATTATTCTCTTCATCGGCGGCCTGTTCCTGATCGGCAAGAGCACCACCGAAATCCACACCAAGCTGCAGGGCGAGGAGGAGCACGACGGCCCCAACAAGGTCTACAGCACCATGAGCCGCATCATCTTTCAGATCGTGCTCATCGACATCGTGTTTTCCTTCGACTCCATCCTAACGGCCGTAGGCTTGGTAGACAACGTGCTGATCATGATTGTGGCCGTGGTGCTGTCGATGGGCGTGATGCTGGCCTTCTCGGGCTTGGTCAGCAACTTCGTCAACCGCAACCCCACCATCAAGATGCTGGCGCTGTCCTTCCTGATCATGATCGGCGTGATGCTGGTGATGGAGGCCTTCCACAAGGAAATCGAGAAGGGCTACATCTACTTCGCCATGGCTTTCTCGCTGGTGGTCGAGCTGCTCAACCTGCGGCTGCGCAAGAAAGCCGAGCCCGTGCACCTGCGCGACTCGCGCTTCGACTAAAAGCGTCCCGGTGTACGCCACTCGCTGCGCCCCGCTGCCTACCAGGTGGCGGGGCGTTGTGGTTAGTAGGGCGAAGCACTGTCGAGGGCCATCAACAGCAGCAGCAGCGTGGCCATGAGCAAGCCTACGCCCACGTTAACCACCGCACCCGCCGACAGCTGCCGCCGCGCGCTTAGCCCGGCCAGCAGCAGCACCAGCAGCGACAATCCGGCCAGCGTGGCGTACACGGGGTGCAGCACGGGCAACGGCTGACCCGACGGCAAGTAAGCCCGCTGTATGCAGCCAAACAACCACGACACTTCCAGGCGGTAGTGGTCGATGCCAGCGGGTAAGTCCATGGGCGTAAGCAAGGAGCCGTGGCTCGTGCGCAGCAAGCAGGAAAAAGCCTGCCGGTAGTGCTGGCACTGCAGCAGGATGGGCTGGGCCTGTACTTGGCGCCCCGGCAGGAGGTAGTCGGCCCACAGCACCACGGGCAGCAGGCCCGGAAGCCGGCCCCAGCGCCGCACCCACGCCGCGTATCGGGCATAGGCCTGCTGCCGCCAGCCGGCGGGGCCAGCGGCGCGGGGCGGCTGGTGCCGCAGCTGCTCGTGGTGCCGGCGGCGCAGCTCCGCGTCGTGCAGGGTGGCGTAGGCGTGCTCCAGGTCGGCGAGTTGGCGCTGAATGGCCGGATCAGCACCGGGTGCCCGCTGCAACAGCCGCTTCCAATGCTGGTAAGCCTGGTCGATTTGCGCGTGGCTGGCCGAATACGGTACGCGCAGTACTTGATACGCATTGCCGCCAAAAGGCTGCGTATAAGCCAGTGGGGCCGGGCGCGGCGGCTGACGGATGGCGCGCAGGCACGCGTCGTGGTGGGCGCGTAGGGCCGGCTGGCGCAGCGTGTCGTACGCCTCGTTGACGAGCAGGTAGCGGCGGTGCGCGGCCGGGTCGGGCGTGCGGTCGGGGTGGGTAAGGCGCACCAGCCGCAAGTACGCCCGCCGGATGTCGGCGGCGCTGGCCTGCTCCGTCAACTCCAGCACGTCGTAATAATTTGTCACGGGGCGGCTTCGGTGGCTAGGGCAACTACGGCGGCGGTTTGCGAGGCCACGCGCTGGCGCGTCAACTCCAGCAAGCGACGATTCATTTCGGCCCGGTGCGCCCGGTACAGCGCGTATTCACCTTCGGTGAACAGCGCCGTCACGAGCCCCGTAAGCGTGTGTTGCAGGCGGGCGTTGCGGCGCAGCAAATCTTCCAGCAGCCGTTGCTGATCGGCGGGGGCGGCGGTGGCCAGCGGCAGGCGGTAGTCGCGGGCGAAGTCGGCCACCAGCTGCAGCAGCCGCTCGTTGTGCAGCTTCAGAATGGGGCGCAGCGCGCCGTGCAGCAGCTGATCAGGTGGGCTGGCACCGGGCGAAACGGCCGCGGACACAGCGGGACGCAGGCCCAGTAAAACAAGGTCGGTGGTGGAATCGGGCATAACGGGCGGGCCGTAACTCGGCGCGTAAACAACAAACGCCCGACCACCAAGGCCGGGCGTTTGCTTAACCATAAGAAGGGCGAATTAGTGGCGCACCACCAGCTTCTGCGTGGCCGTGCCGGTCGAGCCGGTCAGACGTACCACGTAGATGCCCGAGGGCAGCTCAGCCGTGCTCAGCTCCAGCCCGTCGCGCTGCAGGGCAGTGGCGGCGGCCGTCGTGCGCTTCACTACCTGGCCGATGTTGTTGACCAGCTCTACCTGCACAGGCACCGTGCTGGAGGCCAGCAGGCGCACCGTTACGCGGTCCTGGGTCGGGTTCGGGAACACCGTCAGGGCATCAGCAGCCAGCTTGGTCTTGGCAGCCAGCACGGTCGGCAGGCTGTAGGAGGCCGTCTGGTCGGTGAGGCTCTGCGAAGAACCCTGGCTGGCGGTGGCACCCATGCCGCGGCGGGCAAATACCTGCCAGATCAGGGCGGCGTTGGCGGCGTTGTTGTTGACCGAATCCGCCTTCAGAATCCCGTTGCGGCCCGAGATAAAGCCCGGTTCGCAGCCCTGGTACTTGAGGCCGTCGATAACCAGCTTCAGCGCGATGTTGTTGCCGCCGGTGGTGCCGTACAGGTCCGTGTTGTAGCCGTAGCGGTTAATCAGGGCCCAGTTCAGGTCCCACAGTGCCGAGCACCAGATTTCACCGTTGGCGTGCACTGCGTTGTAGGGGGCAGTGCCAAGGTTGGCGTACGTCAGGTCGTTGACGGTCATGTCCGTCGAGTACGGCTTGGTGCGGATACCGCCGCCATTCGGGGCCTCCGAAACGGCGTACGTCCCGATGCCGCGCGGCGTGGTCCCTACGTCGCCGGGTCTGGTCGTCATCCACAGGGCGAAGAAGTCGCTCCAGCCTTCGCCCATCTGCTCGGCGTTCGAAAGGCAGCTCGAACCGGTACCGGTCAGGCGGTTGCTGATGCCGTGGCCGTATTCGTGCGAGATGATGCCGTTGTCGAGGTCCCCGTCGCGGTCGATGATCGAAGCCGATGCCGTTACCGCGCCCGTGGCCAGCGCCGCCAGAATCTGGTCGCCGTGGGCTTTGGAAACAAACAGGGACGGAATGCGCAGGCCCACCGAGTCGGGGGCAGAGCCGCCCATGTTCACCAGCTGCGGCGCGTTCGGGATGCTGTCCATCATGATGACCATGGTGGCGCCGGCATCCTGCGCGGCCTTGATCTTGAGCGCGAAGCTGCAGCCACCGCGCTTCATCAGCGCGATTTTGCCGCTCAGGGCCGCGGCGTTAGGCAGGGGGGTGGTGCAGCCGGGGCCGGCGTATACCACCTGGCCGGTGAGGGGCGAGAAATTGGCCAGGCGCCGTCCCAGGCTGGAGGGGGCAAACTGCAGCGGGCCCAGCGTCGTGCCATTCGGCAACGAAAGGGTCAGCGACTGGTCGTTGGTCGTCCACAGGTACATCTGCATGCGGGGCGTGCCGCTGCCATCCGGGGGCGAGGAGAAGTTGGCATTGTCCATGCCGCGGCCGTCCTGCGCCTCGGCCCGCACAAAATCGGTGCCGCGGCCCACGCCGGTGTAGTTAGTCGACTGGAAGTTGCGCGCGGCTTCGGTGAAGCCGTGGCGCTCCATCACGTCGTGCATCAGGTTGTTCCAGTAGAACAGGTTGCTGATGGCTACGTTTTGGTTGGAAAGGGCCGAGTTGGTGGCCACGTACGGAAAGTCGAAGATCTGGGTGGCGCCGCCATCCGGGCTGTAGCCGGGCTGGTTTAGGTTGCGGCGGTCTTCGTAGGCGTACACGTTGTTGCCGCGGGTGATGGTGTGCTCCGCGCCGGCCTGGCCGTTGGTATCGTGCCACCCGAAGGGCGAAGCCAGCGGGTTGGCCATGTTCGACAGCACCTGGCGCAGGCCATGGCTGGGGCTCTCGATGGTCAGCGGCCACACGTTGTAGCTGTTGGGCGTGTTGGTGCGGCTGGCGGTGCTGGGCAGCGGCGCCGGAGCGGGCGCGCTGCGCTGGGCGGCCGGCGTCGTGGTCAAGCGACGCTGGGCGTTGCGCCGAACAGCATCAGCAAACGAAGTTTCCTCGTGCACCACGTAGTCTTTGCGGTCGATCAGCTCGCCCGTCGTTGCGTCGATGCGCGCGTCCCAGTAGTGCTGGGCGTCGAGGCGGTAAAGCGTCACGTTCCAGGCCAGGGCCAGCTGGCCGTTGGCGCGCTTGGCGTACACGAGCTTCACCGGAATGGGGGCCAGCGAAATGCCGGCCTCCGAGAAGGTCATGCCCGCAGTGGCCGCGCCGTCCTCAATCAGGGTCAGTCCTTGGGGGGCGGGCATTTGCAGGGCGCGGGCAGCGGCGGCTACGGCCTGCTGCGGCGAAAGGCCGGGCGTGGCGCTATTGGCCACGGAGGCGGCATTCGGCACGAAGGTGTTGTGCGACTGTACAACGCGGCCGTTGCGGTCGAAGTGCACCTCAATCACGGCGCCGTCGATTTCCACGCCCTGGTGGCGCTGGCGCAGGTACAGGTGCGTCACGCCGTTGTCGGCATCGGTGTACTCCGAGGCCACGGCGGGGTTGCGCAGATCGGCTTCTGTCAGGCCCAGCTTTACGCGACGGCCGTTGAGGTACTCCAACCCGCGCGCCAGCGACGATGGGGTGGGCTGCTGGGCAAAGCCCAGGGCGGGCAGAGCCAGGAGGGCGGCCAGGGTGATGGTGCGGCCGTAGTGGGTAAACGTGTGTTTCATGCAGTAGACTGGGGAAAAGACAAACGAGAAAGCCGGCCACTAACCCGAAGAGCAACGTAACCGGCCGTTAAAAATACAAATCAGACGGAGAATTTCCGAACGGCAGTCAGGGATGGCACAGAATTAACTCGGCGGCAGCGTAACGCCCCATTTCGTCAGCACGTCCCACACCAGCACGCCCACCGTTACCGACACGTTTAGAGAGTGTTTGGTGCCGAACTGCGGAATTTCCACGGCCGCGTCGCAATGCCGTAGCACTTCGTCGTCCACCCCAAACACTTCATTGCCGAACACCAGCGCCAGCGGCTGCCCGGGGGCCGGCTGAAACTGCGGCAGCGGCACCGAGCCGGTAGTTTGCTCCACGGCCACCACCTGCCAGCCCTCGGCCCGCAGCTGCGCCACCAGCGCCGGCACGTCGGGCGCGTGTTCCCACGGCACCGACTCGGTGGAGCCCAGCGCGGTTTTGGTGATTTCGCGGTGCGGCGGGCGGCCGGTAATGCCGCCCAGCCACAGCTTGTGCACCGCAAACGCGTCGCAGGTGCGGAAGGCGGCGCCCACGTTGTGGAGGCTGCGCACGTTGTCGAGCACCACGCACAAGGGGAATTTCTCCGTATTTTTGAAGTCCTCAACCGTGAGCCGGTTCAGCTCGTGGATGGTTAGTTTCCGCATACTAGTTAGGTCGGCGCCGGCGCGCGGCCGCGTTGCTGGTCGAACGATACCGCCCGAACGAATTGTTCAGACGAACGCGCAAGCTACGGCTTGCGAGCCTTTTTTGCCCGGCCACACCAGGGCGCGTTCCACGACCGTCCTATCCTACCGCACGCTCCCGCAGGTGAAAACTACTACCGCTAAGAAACCCGTTCGCACGCACGGCACCCTCGGCCCCGCCCCCGTGGCCGACACGCCCCTGATGAAGCAGTACCACCAGCTCAAGCAGCAGCACCCCGGTGCGCTGCTGCTGTTTCGGGTGGGCGACTTCTACGAAACCTTCGGCGAGGACGCCGTGACGGCCGCCCGCATCCTGGGCATCGTCGAAACCAAGCGCGGCGCCGGCACCGCCGCTGAAACCGCCCTGGCCGGCTTCCCGCACCACTCGCTCGATACCTACCTGCCCAAGCTGGTGCGCGCCGGGCAGCGCGTGGCCATCTGCGACCAGCTCGAAGACCCCAAGCAGGCCAAGGGCCTCGTCAAGCGCGGCATCACCGAGTTGGTGACGCCCGGCGTGAGCCTGCACGACAACGTGCTGGAGCGCCGCGCCAACAATTACTTGGCCGCCGTGCATTTCGGCCGCGGGCAGCAGGCGGGCATCAGCTTCCTCGACATCAGCACCGGCGAGTTTCTAGTGGCGCAAGGCGACCTGGGCTACCTGGGCAAGCTGCTGCAGAACTTCGCACCGGCGGAGGTGCTGCTCTGCAAAAACAGCCGCCGTGATTTCGAAACGGCTTTTGGCCCCGACTTCTGCACGTATGCCCTCGATGAGTGGGTGTTCGGCGGCGACTATGCCCACGAGACGCTGACGCGCCACTTCAAGACCACGTCGCTCAAGGGCTTCGGCGTGGATAACCTGACCGACGGCATCATTGCTGCCGGCTGCATTCTGCACTACCTGGCCGAAACCAAGCACGACGACATCGGCCACATCAACGGCATCGGGCGCCTGGAGGAGGACAAGTACGTGTGGCTGGACCGCTTCACCGTGCGCAACCTGGAGCTGCTCTCGGCCCAGCACGCCGGCGGCGTCCCGCTCATCGACGTGCTCGACCAGACGCTGACCCCGATGGGCGCCCGCCTGCTGCGCAAGTGGGTGGTGCTGCCGCTGAAGGAGCCCGCTCAGATTCAGCGCCGCCTCGACACGGTGCAGGCCCTGCACGAGCAATCGGAGCTGCTCGAAGCCATCCGCGACCAGCTGCGCCAGATCAACGACCTGGAGCGCCTGATATCGAAAGTGGCCGTGCGCCGCGTGAATCCGCGGGAGCTGCTGCAGCTTAGCCGCGCCCTCGAAGCCCTGGCCCCCATGCGCGAGCTGCTGCACGCCACCGACGTGCGCGCCCTGCAGAAGCTGGCCGACCAGCTCAACCCCTGCGACACGCTGCGCCGCGAAATTCAAAGTAAAATCCGCCCCGACGCCGGCGTGCTGACGAACCAGGGCAACCTGATTCTGGACGGCATTGACGCGGAGCTGGACGAGTTGCGCGCCATTGCTTACACCGGCAAGGATTACCTGCTGCAGTTGCAGCAGCGCGAGCAGCGCAACACCGGCATTTCCTCGTTGAAGGTGGCCTATAACAAGGTCTTCGGCTACTACCTGGAAGTCACCAACGCCCACAAGGACAAGGTCCCCACGGAGTGGATTCGCAAGCAGACCCTGGTGAATGCGGAGCGCTACATCACCGAGGAACTGAAAACCTACGAGGAGAAAATCCTGCACGCCGAGGAACGCCTGTTCGTCATCGAGCAGCGCATCTACGACGAGCTGGTGCTGACCGCGAACGAATTCGTGAGCCAGGTGCAGCAGAACGCCCGCACCATCGGCGTGCTCGACTGCCTGGCCTCCTTTGCCAGCACCGCCCGCCAGCACCGCTATGTGCGCCCCACCGTGGACGACGGTTCCCTGCTCGACATCCGCCAGGGCCGCCACCCGGTCATCGAGCGGCAGCTGCCCCCCGGCGAGCAGTACATCCCCAACGATATCCGCCTCGACCGCGACGACCAGCAAATCGTTGTCATCACCGGCCCGAACATGGCTGGTAAATCGGCCCTGCTGCGCCAGACGGCCCTGATTGCCCTCTTGGCCCAGATCGGCTCCTTCGTGCCCGCCGAAGCGGCCCACGTGGGCGTCATCGACAAGATTTTCACCCGCGTCGGCGCTTCCGACAACTTGTCGAAGGGCGAGAGTACCTTCATGGTGGAAATGACCGAAACGGCTTCCATCCTGAACAACCTCTCCGACCGCAGCCTGGTGCTCATGGACGAAATCGGCCGCGGCACCAGCACCTACGACGGCATCAGCATTGCCTGGGCCATCGTGGAGCACTTGCACAACCACCCCAAGGCCCGCGCCAAGACGCTGTTTGCCACCCACTACCACGAGCTAAACGAGCTGGCCGAGCAGTGCCCGCGGGTGCGCAACTACAACGTGGCCGTGAAGGAAGCCGACGGGCGCATCCTGTTTTTGCGCAAGCTGCAGGAAGGCGGATCCGAGCACTCTTTCGGCATCCACGTGGCCCGCATGGCCGGCATGCCGCCCGCCGTGGTGCTGCGCGCCAACGAAATCATGCACCACCTAGAGCAGGAGCGCACTAGCGTCGGTGCGGATGACGGTGGGGCAGGGCAGGAACTGGTCGAAGCCGGCGCCGCGCCAGCTGCCTCCAACGGCCGCGCCAACATCTCTCAGCCCCATGCCCGGCCGGTAGCTACGGCTACGGCCCCGCGCCCTACGCTACAACTCAGCATGTTCGAGCCCGCTGACCCCGTCCTGGAAGGTATTCGCGACTTGCTTCAGCACCTGGATGTGAATACACTCACGCCTATTGAAGCCTTGCTGAAGCTGAATGAGCTTAAGCTGGCGCTGGCGCGCAAAGGCTAAGGTATTGCTGCCATTGACCAAGGTCAGGGCCGGCTGCACGTGCTGCGCAGCCGGCCCTGATATTTTTTAGGAAGAATTGGGCCTGATAGGCTTTTGCCAGCTCCTTCCTTATAGACCAGCTTGGAGTAGACTTACAATGTTTTTTAGGAGGGTAAGCAAAAAAAAGTGCCTGAGAATGAAGTGAAAGCGGTTTTTGAAGAATTTTTTTCAGGGCCACCTCTTGACTTCAAAGATTCTTGCAGTACCTTTGTCACATCAAAACGCCACTACGGTGGCTGACCTCAAGCGAGAGTAGCTCAGTTGGTAGAGCGCGACCTTGCCAAGGTCGAGGTCGCGAGTTCGAACCTCGTCTCCCGCTCAAGAAAGGACGTTGCCCAGGCAGCGTCCTTTTTTAGTTTAGTGCAAGTTCCTTGCACACGCCAGAGTGGTGTAATGGTAGCCACGAGGGACTTAAAATCCCTTTTCCGTAAGGAAGTACGGGTTCGAGTCCCGTCTCTGGTACCCAAAGCGAAGGCCGCCACAGCAGTGTGGCGGCCTTCGCTGCTTTAAGGATTGATAAGCAATTGCCGACTGCTGCTGTGTTCGGCGGCAATGAGCCGCAGCGTGTACGGCCCAGGAGCAAGGCCGTGCATCAGCAGGTTGCTTTCAGCAGCCGTAAGCTTTTGCTCAAGCACCACTTTGCCAAAACGGTCCAATAAACTAAGCTGCACCGGGTGCTGAGGCGTAGCGTCGGGAATGCGCACGGTGCAGCGCCCCGCGGCTGCCGGATTTGGAAAAACGTCCACCGTCGCCGGAGCAAGCGCAGCCACGGCCCGTCCTTCGTCGGGAGCCGTACCATGCAGGCGGGCCACAAAGCCGGTGTCGGAGCCGCCAGTAAGCGTGTAGGGACCAAATTGGCAAGTGGAATTAAAAGACCCGACAACGCAGGCCCGCAAGCCGGCATCCAACGCAAAGCCCGCCCCGCTGACGGCTGGCGTGCCCGCTACGGTGGTAACCCAGCGCGGCTGGCCCGCGAGGTCCGAGCTAACCAAGGTCAGGTTATTGATGGTGGTGCCGGAGCCGCGCTGCGCATCGCTTTGGTTGAGCAGCACGAAGCTGCCACCGTAACCGTCACAGCGCACCGCTACGGGCACGTCGTCGCCGGCGGTAGCAGGCAGCGGCCGTACCCAGCGCAGACGACCGGCTTTGGTAAAGTGGGCCAGGAAGGCATCATCGCCGCCGCGGTGGCTTAAGGGCTTTCCCTCAAAGGTGGTGTTGCGGCTGTACTGGCCCGCCACCACCAGCCCTTGGCCGTCGGCCGCGGCCATGCTCACGTGGCCGACGTTGCTGTCGAGGTTTTGCAGCCAGTTCAACGCGCCATCCTGCTGCCGAAAGCGGCCGACAAAGCCCCGGACACCGGGAGCGGTCAGGGTAGTGCCCGCCAAGGTGAGCCGCTCGGTGTAGGAGCCGGTGACATAACCGCTGCCCTGCCCGTCCAAGGCCAGGCTGAAGGCATTGTTGAACATGGTCGGGCTCTGGCCCACATCAGCCCAGCGCAGGGCACCGGTCACGGAATAGCTCGCAATGAATACCTGGTAACGAAGCGCTGTTTGGGAAGTGTTGGCTGCGAAAGGCGTGGTAGCGGCGCCTGCCACGTAGCAGTTGCCAGCGGCGTCGGCGGCAATGCCGCTGCCGCCGATGCTGGCGTAGCCGGAACTGCCGTCGCGGCGCAGCCAGCTGATCTGGCCCGTTGCGTTGCAACGGCCCACCAGCACACCGGGCCACTCCATAACGCCCGTGAGCGTCTGACCTGCGCCGTACGTGACCGTGCCACGCACTGTGCCGGTAAAGTAACAGTTGCCACCGGGGTCTACGGCTATGGCTTTGGGGCGTACGCTGGCGTAGGGGCCGCCGAACTGCGTAACCCAGAGCAACGCACCGGTAGGCGAAAATTTGGCTAGAAAAGCGTCGGTGTCACCAGCATACAGAGGGTTGCTCGTGAGCGTGGTGTTGCCCACTTGGGCCGTGCCAGCAAAGCCACCTATTACGTAGCTGTTGCCGGTGGCGTCGCTGGCTACGGCGGCGGGTTTCACATTCAGGCTCATGGCCAACTGCCACTGAGGCGAAGCAAGCGCGCTGCTTGTCCAAAGGAGCAGCAGAAAAACACAAGTAAAACGGAAATGCATAACGGGGAAGGAAACAAATGGAACCAAGTCTGCCCAAAGGGCAACGTCAACCCTACTCCGGCGCTATCTGCCCCGGCTACCTCACTGTGCCATGGTCCTTGCAAGGGAACCGCCTTCGCAATTGCTATGATCAAATATGCATAAAAAAAGACCATATCAATGGTCTTATAATTAAAAAAAATATTGACTTAAGTCTATTGTTGAGCTTGCTTAGGTAGTGTGGCAGCGGCGGCGTAATGCCAGCGCAGAAGCGGCACCAAGGCAGCTACGGGCAGCGGCGAAACAATGAAGTCGATCAGCTGCCGGCCCAGTTTGTAGGCCCAGGCAACGTCGCCGGCCGCTTTGCCGCCCAGCAGCAGCAGCGCACTCAGGGCGAAAATGCCGCCGTATATCCAAAACGCGGTGAGCAGGGCCCGACGCGGGACCAGCAAGCCCAGAATCAGCAAACACACGCTGGTGTAGCCCAACCCGTAGGTGAGCATGGCCGGGACGCTACGCCGGGTAATCTGTCCGCTGGTGCCGCGCTGAATACGCTCGGCCCAAGAATCCAGCCCCAGAGCCCGGAGGGCTTGGTGCCAAAAGTCGGTCAGCCAGGCAAAAACGGGCTCGTCGTAGGTGCCGACCCAGAATAGCAGACCGGCCAGCAGCGCTGCCAGGGCCAGGCGGAGCCAGGTAGCGGTGAAAAAGGAGCGGGCTGGCTCAGGCATCGGGCGAAGTGGCATAGCGCCGCACCCACAGCATCCAGAGCAGGAAAATGCAGCCGTAGACGACGAACGTGAAGGTGTAGTGGTGGTTGAAGTCGACGGTGCTGCGCGAGTATAGGTGGTTGAGGGCCAAGGCCCCGACGCGCACGATGTTCAGGGCGTAAATGGCGGCGACTCCTGCGGCGATAAACGGCAGCTTGCGGCGCCAGCCGCCGCCCGGAAACGCCAGCACGAACCCCACGAACAGGGCGTAGAGCACCAAGCCGTTGCAGGGGTCGCCGACAATTACAGCAGGTTGTCCGCCCACCGATACCACGCGCTCGGTAGCTGCGCCAGCCAGGCCCACGGCCCGCAGCGCGCCGGCACTGACGGCGGCAATGTTGAGTGAGAGGACCTCATCAAGCCGGCCGGCGGGCTTCAACCATTGTTCATAGCCAATAAACCAAAGCAGGTACAGACCGGCCGCCGTAAGCAAAAAGCGGCGCAGGTGCCGGGGATGAGTGGCGTAAGCTTGCATACAGTAAACATAGCACCGCCGCGGGGGCATTGGCACGCCGAGCAGCTACATAATGATGTGGGGCTACCCGCAACTGAGCTGCGAGAGCCGGAACAGGCTAGGGGCTGCAGCCATTCGTTTTAATTGAATATTAATGGGACGATAGTACAATACAAAAACCATTGCGTAGTTTTCAGGGATTTTGCCGGTAGTCATTTTTCGATGCCGGACAACTTCTCTCTCAGTGCTTTACCCCGCCAGTCGGACGTTGCTCTGCACCGCCGCTGCTGCGCCGTCCGCCGGCGGAGCAGCCTCCGGCGTGTAGGTAATGGTTGGCTAGCAGTTTTCCCTCTTTTTTACCACCTAACCCCCATTTCATGCACACACCTTTACGTGCAGTACGGCCCGTTGGGCTCCGTACGACTGCTCGGCCACGTTCGGGCCGATGGGCACCCAAGCTGATGGCGGCGCTGCTGCTGTCGGTGCTCGGTAGCTCCACGGCCTGGGCGCAGCTCAGCGGTACCAAATCCATTCCCGGCGACTACGCGACGATGAGCGCGGCCATCACCGACCTGAACGCCGCGGGCGTGGGGACGGGCGGCGTCACGTTTAACGTAGCGGCGGGGCACACCGAAACGGCCAACGGGCTGATCCTGACGGCCACCGGCACGGCCGCCAACCCCATCGTGTTCCAGAAATCGGGCACGGGCGCCAACCCCACCATCACGGCGGGCGCGGGCACCAGCACGTCGCTGGACTTTATTTTGGCCCTGCAAGGCGCCGACTACGTGACGCTGGACGGTATTTCGGTGGTGGACCCGACCACGAACACCACCAGCACCACGCGCATGGAGTTTGGCCTGGCCCTGCTGAAAGTGGGCACGCCGGCGGTCAACGGCTGCCAGTTCGTGACGGTGAAGAACTGCGGCGTGACGATGCAGCGCGCCTACACCAGCTCGGTCGGCATCTACTCGGCCAACCACACCACGGCCGCCACGACGGCCCTGACGCCCACCACGGCGGAGGGCACGAACTCGAACAACAAGTTCTTCGGCAACACCATCGGCAACGTCAACGGTCCGATTGAGCTGCGGGGCTTCAACGCTTCCGCGCCCTACGACTTCTACGACCAGAACAACGAAATCGGCGGCGCCACGGGCAACACCATTTTCGACTACGGCGCTGGTTCCACGGCCCAGGGCATCTATGCCATCTACCAGAACAACGTGAAGGTGTTCGGTAACACGGTGAGCAGCACGACGGGCACCAGCACGCTCTACGGCATCTTCCTGAGCACGGGCACCAACAGCAGCGCCGACGTGTACAACAACACCGTCACGCTGACCTTCGGCGGCACGTCGTCGTCGGTGTACGGTATCAACAACGCCATGGGCGGCAGCGGTACCACCAACACCATCAACCTCTACAACAACACCGTTACGCTGACCTCGACCACGGCCACCTCCAGCTCGTGGTACGGCGTGTACAACACGGCCACGGCCAGCACGGTGAACATGTACGGCAACACCACCCCCGGCTGGAGCCGGAGCGGCAGCGGCACGTCGTACTGCGTGTACCAATCGGCGGGTGTGGGTACGGCCGCCATGTACAACAACACCGTTCGGGACTTCACCGGCACCTCGACGGGCTCGGTGTACGGCGTGTACAACAACCCTTCTTCGACGACCAACACCGAGGTGTACGGCAACACGGTGCGCAACATGGCGACCGGCGCGGCCACGGTGTACGGCGTGCAGAGCACGACCGGCGCCACGACCAACGTGTACCGCAACAAAGTCAGCGACCTGAGCGCCGGCGGCACGGGCGGGCAGGTGTACGGCCTTTACATCGGCTCGGGCACCACGGTAACCGTGCACAACAACCTGGTGGGTAACCTCTCGGCCCCGGCTGCTACCGGCAGCAACGCCGTGGTGGGCCTCTTCATCGCCGGCGGCACCACCATCAACGCCTACTACAACACGCTGGCGCTGAGCGCAAGCAGCACCAGCACCACCACCTTTGGCACGTCGGGCATCTACGTCAGCTCGATTTCGCCCGTGGTGACGCTGCGCAACAACCTCGTGGTGAACAATTCCACGCCGGGCGCTACCGGCGGGGCCACGGCCGCGCTGCGCTACACCGGTGCGCCCGGCATCGGCCTGGGCAACGCCACCAACAACAACCTCTACTACGCCGGCACGCCGGCGGCCAACCGCGTGATTTACGTGGAAGGCACGGGCACGCTGGCCAACGCCCAGCAGACGCTGGCCAACTACATTTCCTACATCGGCAACAGCCGCGAGACGGCCTCCGCTACGGAGAACCCCACCTTCGTGAGCACCACGGGCACCAACGCGGGCTTCCTGCACCTGAGCCCGACCGTGCCCACGCTGGCCGAAAGCCGGGCGCTGCCCATCAGCGGCATCACCACCGATTTCGACGGGGACACGCGCAACGCCTCCACGCCCGACATCGGGGCCGACGAAGGCTCCTTCACGCCCGGCGGTTCGGCCACCGATGTGGCCGCCAACGGCCTGGTGTCGCCGCTGACCGTGGGCTGCTACGGCACCGCTGAAACCGTGACGGTGAGCATCCGCAACAACGGCCTGCAGCCGCTGAACTTCGCCACCACCCCGGCCACGGTGACCGTGACGCTGAGCGGCGCGGCTACCCAGACGCTGACGGCTACCGTGAGCACCGGAACGCTGGCACCCGGCGCCTCGCAGACGGTGAGCCTGGGGACAGTGAACATGACGGCCACCGGTACCTACACGTTTGCCACGAGCGTGACCGTGGCCGGCGACGGCGACGCGAGCAACGACAACCTGACGGCGACCCGCACGGTGGCCCCGACGGTGGCGCTGCCCCAGGTCGTGAGCTTCACGGGCTTCACCGGCTCGAACCTGACCGCCGTGTTCCCGAACTGGTACGAAGCCACCGGCGCCACCGCGCCGCTGGCCGGCAACGCTGCTTGGGTTAGCGCCACGGGCGTGGGCAGCACAGGCAACGTTACGACCAAGGTGAACCTGTTCTCGACCTCCAAGAACGAGTGGATTATCGGGCCGAAAATCGCGGCGACGGCCGCCACCCGTCTTTCCTTTAAGGCTGCGCTAACGGATTTTGCCTCGACCACCTCGCCGGCCGGTGCCGGCGACGGCATGACCGGCACCGACGACGCGGTGCGCGTGCTGGTGTCGACGGACTGCGGCGTGACCTTCACGGAGGCGTTCCGCGTGGACGCCACCAACCAGCCTTCGCCGACGGCCATTGCCTTCTCGGAGTACTCGGTGCCGCTGAGCGCCTACGCCGGGCAGAGCATCATCGTGGCCTTCAAAGCCACGGACGGACCGGTATCTAACACCCCGGACTACGACTTCCACCTCGACGACATCAGCCTGATCGAGGCGGCCGCCAGCGACGCGGGCATCACGGCCCTGACGGAACCGGGCACGGCCGGCTGCTACTCGGCCACGCAGAACGTGACCGTGACCATCCGCAACTACGGCACCACCGCTCAGAGCGACATTCCGGTGCGCGTGGTAGTGGGTGGCCCCGTGACGCAGACGCTGACGGGTACTTTCACCGGCAGCATCCCGGCCAACGGCACGGCTAATTTCACGGTCGGCCAGGTCAATATGACGGCGCTGGGCACCTACACCTTCGACGCCACCACGCTGCTGCCCGGCGACGCCACCGCCGGCAACGACGCGCTGGCCCAGCAGAGCCGCACCGTAACCGCTCCGGTCGCGCAGGGACAACTCGTCACGTTCACGGGCTTTACCGGCTCGAACCTGAACACGGTATTCCCGGGCTGGACTGAAGCCACCGGGGCCACGCTGCCCACCGGTACCACGTCGGGCTGGACCAATGGCTCCTTGCCCTCGGGCAACACCACGGCGAAGATCAACCTGTTCTCGAACAGCAAAAACGACTGGCTCGTCTCGCCGAAGTTTCTGGCCTCGGCCACCACGCAGCTGACTTTCGACGCGGGCATCTCTGATTTTGCCAGCAGCAGCGCCGACCCGGCCGGCATGACCGGCACCGACGACTTCGTGGAAGTGCGCATCTCCACCGACTGCGGCGCCACGTTTGCCCGCATTCCCGCGTTTGCGCAGTTCAACGCCGGCAACCAGCCCAGCAACGGCAGCCTGACCAGCTACTCCATCAACCTGGGCAGCTACGCCGGGCAGCAGATCATTGTGGCCTTCTTCGCTTCCGAAGGCACTGTGACCAACGCGCCGGACTACGACTTCCACATCGACAACGTGCGCGTGAACAGCCCGGTGGCCATCGACCTGGCCGCTACGGCCCTGGTAACGCCGGCCGCCAACCAAGGCTGCTACTCCGCCACTGAAACCGTGACGGTAACCGTGCGCAACGAAGGCTCGCAGGCGCTGGATTTCGCCGCCAACAACGCCACCGTGACGGCCGTGGTAACCACGCCCGGCGGCCCGCAGACGCTGACCGGCACCCTGACGACGGGTACGCTGGCCGCTGGCGCCACGCAAAACGTGACGCTGACGCCGACGCTGGACATGAGCGTCGCCGGCGCCTACTCCTTCGCCCTGACGGGCACGGTGCAGGGTGACCTGAACACCGCCAATGACGCCCTGGCTACGGCCGTCGCCCGCACGGTGGTGGCCCCGGTGGCCGGCACCGTGTCGCCCGCGGCGGCCATCATCTGCGTGAGCGGCACGAGCACGCTGACACTGACCGGCGCGGCCAACGGCAGCATCCAGTGGCAGCAATCGACCGACAACGTGACCTTCACGAACGTAAGCGCGGCCACTGCCGCCAGCTTCACCACGCCCGTACTGACGCAAACGGCGTACTTCCGCGCCCAGGTAAGCTGCGGCACGCAGACGGTTACCAGCAACGTGGCGACCGTCACGGTCAACAACCCGCTGGTGACTTCTACGAACACGCCCGTTGCCATCTGCGAAGGCGGCACGGCTACGCTGACGGCAACCGGCTCGGCCGGCACCACGCTGCGTTACTTTGAGGCCGCTACCGGCGGCACCGCCCTGGGCACGGGCGCTTCCTTTACCACACCGGCGCTGACGGCCTCGCGCCAGTACTTCGTGGAAGCCGTGAGCGGCGGCACGGAAACGGCGGGTAAGGCTACCACCACCGGCGCCGACGGCGGCTACAGCGGCGGCAACACCGGCCTGGTGTTCAACGCCACCACGGCCGTGACCATTCAGTCGGTTACGGTGTTCCCGAGCTCGACCACGGCTGGCTCGATGTCGGTGGAGCTGCGCTCCAGCACCGGCACGGTACTGGCCACGGCCGGTCCGTTTGCGGTGCCGGCCGGCAGCAGCACCCAGCGCAACCCGCTGGTGCTGCCCATCAACCTGAACGTACCGGGCGCCGGTACTTACCGCCTGGTGACGGCCACGTCGCCGGCTCCGCCCGAGCTGTACCGCGACTTCACCGGCGGCTTCCCGTTTGCTTCGGCCAGCGGCGCCGTTACCGTGACGGGGGGTGTGCTCACGGGCAATACCAGCACCTCGCACTACTTCTTCTACAACTGGCAGATTTCGACGGAGTGTGCCAGCGCCACGCGTACCCCCATCCAGGTGAACGTGACGCCGCTGCCGACGGCCAGCCTGCCGGCTGCCACGGCCAGCAGCTGCGGCACCTCGCCCTTCACGCTGGGCGGCACCGTAGGCGGCTCGGCTACGGGCGGCACCTACACCAGCAGCGGCACGGGCACGTTCTCGCCCAATGCCACCACGCTGAACGCCACCTACACCCCGTCGGCCGCTGACGTAGCCGCCGGCACGGTAACGCTGACGCTGACCTCCACCAACCCAGCGGCTTGCTCGGCCGCTGCGGCCCAGGTGGTTCTTTCGCTCACGGCGCCGGCCGTGGCCGACTTCAGCTACCCGAGCACGACGACCTACTGCGCGGGCTCCACGAGCACCGTAACGCCCACCCTGGGCACCGGCGCTACGGCCGGCACGTTCTCGTCGACTAGCGGCCTGGTTATCGACCCCGCTACGGGTGTCATCAACCTGGCGGGCAGCACCGCCGGCACCTACACCGTAACCAACACGCTGGCCGCCACCGGCGCCTGCGGGGCCGTCACGGCTACGTCCACGGTGACCATTACGCCGGCTGCTTCGGCGGCCTTCAGCTACGGCGCGGGCACGTACTGCGTGAGCGGTACCAACCCCACGGCCACGGTGACGGGCACGGCGGGCGGCACGTTCAGCTCGACCACGGGCCTGAGCCTGAACGCCACGACGGGCGCCATTAACCTGGCCGCCTCCACGCCCGGCACCTATACCGTGACCTACACGGTGGGGACGGCCTGCTCGGCTACCGCCACGGCTACCGTCACCATCACGACGGCGCCGGTGGCTACGTTCAGCTACGCCACGGCCAACTACTGCGCCGGGGCGACCGGCACGGTGGCCCCGGCCTTCGGCACGGGTGCCTCGGGCGGCACGTTCAGCTCCACGGCGGGCCTGAGCATCAATGCGTCGACGGGCGTCATCAACCTGGCCGCTTCGACGGCGGGCACCTACACCGTGACCAACACGATTGCCGCCGGCGGCGGCTGCGCGGCGGCCACGGCCACGACGACCGTGACCATCACGGCTGCCCCGGCCCAGCCGGTGGTGACGGTGCAGTACACCACGCCCGGCGTGGCGGTGCTCACCAGCTCGGCTACTACGGGCAACCAATGGTACCTGAACGGGCAGCTCATCAGCGGGGCCACGGGCCAGACCTACACGGCCAACGGCACGGCGCAGCCTGGCGCTTACACCGTGGTGGTGACCGGCACGGGCGGCTGCGCCTCGCCGGCCTCGGCCACGCTCACGGTGACCTCCGCCGTGAAGCCGCTGGCCGGCTCGGCGCTGGAACTGTTCCCGAACCCGACGCCCGACGGCAAGCTGACCCTGCAGCTGCGCGGCTACCACCAGGCCGTGGAGCTGACCGTGCTCAATGCCTTGGGCCAAGTGGTGCAGCGCCACCACCTGCCGGCCGGCCAGGCCCAGCAGCAGCTGGACCTGAGCACGCTGCCCTCGGGGGTATACGTGCTGCGCGCGGCCACCAAAGGCGGCTTGGATACCCGCCGCATCGTGCGCCAGTAACCACCGCTTCGCGTTAAGCTAAAAAGCCCCGCCGGCGCTGCCGGTGGGGCTTTTTTTGTGGATCAAGATGAGCCGGACGAAGCCGGTGCGCGGGGCTGACGAAGCATAAAACGGCGCTGCCCCGCGCAATTCGGGGCGGCGGTAGGGGCTTACGCTGCCCGCTCGTACCTTTAAGCCGGCGGCCTGTGCCGTCGTTTGCCTACGCCTTGCTCTCATGGATACTTCCGACCTCACGCAGCACTATCAGCAGAAAATCCGGCAGGTATCGGCCGAAGTCGGCAAGGTGGTGGTGGGGCAGCAGTACATGCTCAATCGCCTGCTGATTGGCCTCTTTACCGGCGGCCATATTCTGCTCGAAGGCGTGCCCGGATTGGCCAAAACGCTTACCATCAGCACGCTGGCTCAGGTACTGCACCTGCACTTTCAGCGCGTGCAGTTCACCCCCGACCTGCTGCCCTCCGACCTGGTGGGCACCATGATCTACAACCAGGCCCGCTCGGCATTCGAGGTAAAAAAAGGGCCCATCTTCGCCAACCTGGTGCTGGCCGACGAAGTGAACCGCTCCCCGGCCAAGGTGCAGTCGGCCCTGCTCGAGGCCATGCAGGAAAAGCAGGTCACCATCGGCGAAACCACGTTTCCGCTGGATCTGCCCTTCCTGGTGCTGGCCACCCAGAACCCGGTGGAGCAGGAAGGCACCTACCCCTTACCCGAGGCCCAGGTCGACCGCTTCATGATGAAGGTGTATGTTGACTACCTCAAGAAGGCGGAGGAACTGGAAGTGATGCGCCGCATGGCCAACCTCAGCTACGCCAGCGACGTGCAGGCCGTGCTTACCAAGGAGGACATCTTCGGCATCCGCGGCCTGATCAACCAGGTGCAGATTTCCGACACGCTGGAGAAGTACATCATTGAATTGGTGTTTGCCACGCGCAAGCCCGCCGAGTACGATCTGGCCGAATTTGCCCAGTACGTGCAGTACGGCGTGAGCCCGCGCGCCAGCATTGCCCTGCACCGTGCGGCCCGCACCGTGGCCTTCTTCGATGAGCGCGACTACGTGTTGCCCGAGGACATCAAGGACGTGGCCGCCGACGTGCTCAACCACCGCATCATGCTTACCTACGAAGCCGAAGCCGATGGCGTGCGCACCCAGGACCTGATCGAAGCCATGCTGCGCAAGGTGCCCATTAGCTAGTGTGCTGCGCTTCGCCAATGTGACGGAGGGGCCGATGCAACACAGCAGTAGCCGCATTCCGCACATTCCCGCCTTGGCACATTAACCACATCAGCTCATTTCCCTTTGTCTCGCCTTTCCAAAACCCTGCGCGCTATTGGTAGCCTGATGCGCAACCCCTGGCTGCTCAACGTGGTGCTCACCGCCGACGAGCAGCAGTGGCAGCAGCAGGCCTTGCGCCGTGCCGCCCGCTGGCAGCTTACCCCCGAGGGCGGCTTGCCCGTCACGCCGCTGCGGCCGCTGCTGCCCCCGGGGGGCGACGTGCTGCGCCCGTTTGCCTTCGGCGAGGGCGGCTCCTTGCCAACCGACTTGCTGCTGCTGCGCGCCCTGCTGCGCCGCGTCGGGCCGCAGGCCCGGTACTTTGAAATCGGGACCTGGCGCGGCGAAAGCGCGGCTGCCGTGGCCGAGGTAGCCGCCAGCGTGCACACGCTCAACCTCTCCGACGAGGAGCTGCGCCGCCTGCAGTTGCCCGAGGAGTACATTCGCCTGCACGGTCACTTTTCGCGGCCGCTGCCCAACGTCACGCACCTGCACGGCAACTCCGCCACCTTCGATTACCGCGGCCTGGGCCCTTTCGACGTGGTGTTCATCGACGGCGACCACCGCTACGAGGCCGTGCGCGCTGATACCGCCCGCGTGTTTGGGGAGCTGCTGCACCCGCAGTCGGTGGTGGTGTGGCACGATGCCGCCCGGCAGCCGGGCGTGCCGCGCTGGGAAGTGCTCAGCGGCATTCTCGACGGCCTGCCGGCCACGGCGCCCGGGCAGCTGTACGCGGTGGAGAATACCCTCTGCGCCCTGTACAGCCCTGCGCCGCTGCCCGCCGCGCCGCTGGCCCGGTTTGCTGAGCCCAAGGGGTTTGAGGTGACCGTGCGGCCGCTGGACGAATAATCAGCCAAACCAGTGTTGGGCGCCCTTAGGCGTTGGGGGCGGGGTCGTTGGCCCGGGGGCGGGGCGTGAGCAGCTGCAGCAGGCCCCGCGCATCGGCCGGGCCAGGCAGCAGGGCGCCCAGCCCTAGCCCGGTAGCTCGCCGGAATTGCCACAGCAGCCAGGCCGTGGAGGCGAAGTAGGACAGCGTGGTGCCCAGGGCCGCGCCGGCCGCGCCGAAGCGTGGAATCAGCAGCGCGCCCGCCAGCGTGACGCCCAGCCCGATGGTGGTGCCCAGGTTGTTGATGCGGTAGGCAGCCAGGCCGGCGAAGTAGCTGCTCAGCAGCATGTTCAGGCTGAAGGCAAGCACGCCCGGGGCCAACAGCGCCAGCAGCGGCCGCGTCGCGCCGAACTCGCGACCAAACACGGCCGTCAGCACCGGGGAGGGAATCAGCACCAGCGTGAGCACGGCCCCGCCGGTAGCAAGCAGCACCAGCCGGGCCGTGCGCGCCAGCGCCGCCGCCTGAGCGGTTTTGTCGTCGGCGTGCACCAGGTCCACATACTGCATCTGCGCGGCCGAGCGCGGAATCAGCCAGATGGCTTCGGCCAGCGCCACGCTCACCGACAGCACGCCCACGGCCCCGGCGCCGGCCAGCGCGGCCAGGAAATAATAGCTCAGTCGGTAGTTCAGAAAAGACAGGATGTTGGCCAGGTGCGCCCCCCGGCTGTGTTGGGCCAGCTCGTGCACCACGGCCCGCAACTCGCCCGGCGCCCACCGCCACGGATCAGGCAGGCGCAGCAGCAAGGCCACGCCCAGGAGCAGCGGCAGGCCGAAGGCCGGGTAGCAGGCCCACCAATACGCGGGCACCACGCGCAGCTGTAGCCCCGCGAATAGGGCCAGCAGTAGGGCCACCAGCAGGCCGGCCTGCGCCAAGTTGAGGTAGTTGAAGGCCTGCTCGCGGCGCCGGCCCAGCAGCAGCAGCGTGGTAATGGAAAAGGCCGCCTGCAGCCACGACACCCCGAACAGGTGCGCGGCGTACACCAAGCCCGTGTCGCGCCACAGCCAGATAGCCGCGCTGCCCACCGCGGCCACCACCGTGGCCCAGGTCAGAGCGGGCAGCAGCAGGTGCCACACGCTGCGCCGCGGCGCGAGGTAAATCAGCGAGGAGCCGCCCAGCAACCCGATGAACAGCAGGCTCAGGGCCATGTCCGTCACGAACAGGCTGACCTGCCCGCGGCCGGCGGCCCCGAGGTTGCGGGTGGTGAGCATGACCACCGCGAAGTTCAGCACAGCCACCCCCGCGCGGGCGGCGAAGGTGTGCAGCAGGCGGCGCAAATTCATCGGCGAGGCGGCGGGGAAAGAACGCGGCGGTACAGCGCGCCAAAGGCCTGGCCCACGGCGGCGGGGCTGCACCGGGCTTCGGCATCGGCGCGCAGCCGCTCGGTGGGCAGCGCCAACTGTCCGCCGAGCACGGTGCGCAGGGCATGGGCCAGGGCTGCTTCGTCGTCGGGCGCGATGAGCAGGCCGAACGCGCCTTCGGGCTGGAACAGCTCGGGCACGCCGCCGGTGCGCGTGGCCACCACCGGGCAGCCACAGGCCCGGGCTTCGAGCAATACGCAGCCAAAGGTCTCGGCGCGGCTAAACGACACGAGGGCGGCAGCCCGCTGCATTTCGCGCGCCACGTCGGCGTGGGCCAGCTTGCCCAGAAAAATCACCGTGCCGTCGGCCAGCAGGCCCAACTCGGCGGCGTAGGCACGCAGCCGGGCTTCGTCGGGGCCGTAGCCGGCAATGCGCAGCCGCAGGCCCGGCCGCTCGGCGCGCAGACCGGCCACCACGCGCAGCACGCCCGACACGTTCTTTACCGCATCGTGAAAGGCCGATACGTGCAGCAACGGCCGGCCCGGCGTTGGCGAAGCCGACTCGGCCGCCGGAAAAAACAGCGCAGTATCTACCACGTTGGCAATGACCACCGATTCCGGGCTGGTAAAGTCCAGCTGCCGCATGGCGTCGCCGAGGGCCTGCGAGACGGTATGCAGGGCCGCGGCGCGCCGCACCACCCAGCGCGTGAGCAGGCGGCGCAGCGGCCCGATGAGGTGGTGGCGCTCGGGCAGATACAGCGTCCAGTGCTCGGTTACGATGTAGGGCAGACCCTGCAGCCGCCGCAGCAGCCAGGCTGCTACGCCGGTGCGCAGCAGCACGTGCACGTGCACTAGGTCGGGGCGACCCCAGCGGCGTAGCAGCAGGCGGTAGCCGTGCAGCACGCAGCCGAAGTAGAGCAGCAGCTTCAGCAGCCGGTCGAGTGGGCCCAGGCCGGTAAGGCGCGCCCGGTAGTAGTAGCGCAGGGTGGGCGTGGAGCTCTGCCAGTCGGCCTCCAGCACGGCCAGCCGCGGCAGCGGGCCGCGCGCCACCGTGGCCAGGAGCACCGCCGCCTGCGCGTGCCCGGCAATGGCCGCCACGTGCCGCGCCACGAAGTCACCGTCCTGGTCGTCGTAGCGGTGGGGGTACCACTTGGGCAGCATGAGCACGCGGGGAAGCGGCGGGTGGGGCATGGGGCTGGCACAGCCGTCAAAGGGCGGGCGGAAGCAAGTTCGGCAATCGGCCGCGGAATCGGCGAGTCAGCCCGTGCCGGGGCAGAAAAACGATGGCGGCCCGCCTCCTTTCGGAAACGGGCCGCCGGGGTGGATAAGGATAGGTAACGCGGTCGGGAATAAGGCAGCTTAGCGGTTGACCACGAAGCGGACGGCTTCGCTGGTTTCGGTGGTTTGGACGGTGGCGGTGTAGATGCCGGCTTTCAGGGTAGCGGGCAGCTCCAGCTGCTGCTGGCCGGTGCCGAGCGGCTGGCCCTGCGCTACCACGGCCACCACGCGGCCGGTCACGTCGAGCACGCGCACTGTGACGGCGCTGCCGCGGCGCAGCTCAAAGGCCAGCTGGGCGGCGCCGGCCGTGGGGTTGGGGTACACGCTCAGGCCCTGCACCTGGTCCGAGGCGGGCTTGGCGGCCGTCACCTGCCCGGCCACGTTGTAGCAGGTAAACTGCGGGTTGAAGTTGGTCCAGCCGGCGGCCCAGTTGGTGCTGCCGAAGGCGCCGCGGAAGTTTACCACGTCGAAGGTGCTGTTCGCGCCGCCGTTGCCGGCGCCGGTTACCTTGGCGTTGGTGAAGGCCGCCCCCGTGTTCAGCAGCGAGGCGGCAGGCAGGGCGAAGTTGGGCGCGCACTGAGCGTTGTTGCTGCAGTTGCCTTCGAAGTACAGGTTGTCGCCGTTCAGGCCCAGGCCGGCCAGCGTGCGGGTCGTGTCGTTGCCGCCGGCGCCCACGAAAGCGTTGATGTTGAAGGCCGGCGTAGCGGCGGTGGTGCCGCCGAGGCGGGCGGCGCGGGGGCTGTAGCCGGCCAGCACGTTGTTCTGGAAGGCCAGGGCGCCGGAGGTGGCGTTGGCCTGGGTGGTGCCCGGCGCGCCGCCGTTGATTTCCAGGCCGGCGCGGCGGCCGGCAAAGACGCTGTTGAAGATGCTCTGGGCCGAGTTCTGGCGGATCAGCGCGCCGGCCGAGTTGGCAAACGGGCTGGCCGGGGCCGGCGTAGTCGGCAGGAAGATGCTCATGTTGGAGAACACCGCCGCGGTTTGGGGCGTAGCCGCGCTGTTGGTACCGTCGTTGTCGCTTTCGAAGCCGTTCGACACGCCGCCGGTGGCCACGTCGCCGCGGCTCTGGTCGCGCACGGCCACGCCGAACTGTACCCGGCCCGAGTAGCCGAAGTCGGTATCGAAGTCGTCGTCGGTGCCGGCCAGGGCAATCAGGTACTTGGCATTCACCGTGCCGCCAAACCACTCAAAGGAGTCGTCGCCGGAGGCCGTCACCTGGATGTGGTCGATGGTGGTGCCCGAGCCCACGCCGCCCAGCGTCAGGCCGTTGATTTCGTTGCCGGGCAGGAACGGGATGCCGGGGTACTCGATGCGCACGTACTGGAGCACGCCGGAGTTGTCGGCCGGGTTGTTGCCGCCGTACGTGGCCTGGGTGCCGCCCTCAATGGTGGGGTTGCCGGTGCGGTTGGTGGGAGCGTTGCCGCAAATGATGAGGCCGCCCCAGTCGCCGGGGCCGCGCTGCCCGGCCGGCTTTTCAGAGGTGAAGACGATGGGCTGCGTGGGCGTGCCGGCGGCGTTGATGCGGCCGCCCTGCCGGATAACCAGCGCGCCTTGGTTGGCAAAGCTGCCCTTGATGATGGTACCTGGCTCAATGGTCAAGGTCACGCCGCTGTTCACGTACACGATGCCGTTCAGCAGGTAGATATTGTTGCGGGTCCAGGTGGTGTTGGTCGTGATATCAAAACCCGATTTATCCGGCGTGCCGGTGCCCACAGCCACCACGTTCGACGCGGTAGGGCACGTTTGGGCCTGGGCGGTGGTGCCCAGCAAAGCCGCTACAAGCAGGGTGAGTACGGTCTTTTTCATGAGTAAAGGAGCAGTGCGTGGTACTTAAACTTGACGCTGCGAAGGTCCGCAACAGAAACGCCCGCCGGGGCAGGGCGGGCGTTATCCTTTCGTTGCGGCGGTGTTACGTTTTTGTGTAGTCCTGAGCGCGTTAGAAGCGGTAGGTCAGGCCCAGAGTGGAGTAAAGGCCGCGCTGGTAGCGGGCGTACACGGCCTGCTGCTCGAAGCCGGTGATTTTGCCATTGCGGTCCATGTCGTAGTACTGCTCCACTTGCTGGTTGAGCAGGTTCTGCACGCCGGCCCGCACCTCCAGGTGGGAACCGAAGCCCTTCGTGACGGCCAGGTCCACTACGTGGCGCGGCAGCTCAAACACGCTGAAGTTCTGCGTCTGGTCGCCCACGAACGTGATGCGCGGCCCGATGACGTTGTACTGCGCCGATACCTGCCAGCGGTGCTCGTCGTCCTGGTAAAAGGTGCCCAGGTTCACCACGTAGGGCGACTGGCCCTGCAGCGGACGGTTGTTGAGGGCAAAGCCCTTGTTGCGCGGGCTTTCCATGTCCAGCTGTACCCGGCTCTTCACCAGCGCCGCATTCACCACGAAGGAGAAACGCTGCAGGAAGGGGCTGCTCACCACGCCCAGCAAGGACTTGCGGGCTTCCAGCTCCACCCCCACGTCGTAGGCCTGGTCGGCGTTCTGGTAGCTCAGCGTGACGTTGTTGCTCGAGCGCGTCACCTGCTCGATGGCATCGGTGAAGTGCTTGTAGAATACGCCCACCGAAATCATTTCCGAGCGCGTCGGGTAGAATTCGTAGCGCAGGTCCGCGTTGTAGATGCGGGCGGTGCGCAGGCTGTCGTTGCCTTCGATGAAGAAGTTGGTGCTGAAGTCGTAGTACGTGTAGTCGGCAATTTCGCGGAACTCCGGCCGGTTTACCGATACGCTGCCGCCGGCCCGCAGCAGGTTACGTTCGTTGAACGTGTACGTGGCGTTGAGCGAGGGCAGGACAAACGTGCGGATTTCCTCGTAGGGCTTCTTCACCGCGTTGGCCGCCTCCGTTTCGCCCGAGGCCAGGAACTTGCGGTTGTACTCCAGGCGTACGCCGCCGCTCAGGTTCAGCTTGGCCGAAACCGGCGCCACGGCGCTGATGTAGCCGGCTACCAGGCGGTTCTCGCCGCGGTAGCGGTCCTGCGGCAGCGTGCCTTCGCGCAGCACGAAGCCGGTTTCGGCGTTCAGGTTGGCCGGGTTGAAGATTTCCGTCAGCGGCAGCGTCAGCAGCTGGTTGTTGAAGGTGCGGCGATTCGTGCGCGTATAGTTGAAGTAGCGGCTGGCGTAGTCGCGCTGCTTTTCCTCGGCGTAGAAGCCCACGCGCACCTTGTACTGGTTGGCGCTGAGCGTATCACGCCCGAAGAAGCGCCGCTCCAGCTGCCCGCTGGCCATGTACGTGTCCTCGCCGAGCTTGGAGTAGAAACGCGAGCTGGTCTGCGGCACGATGTCCACCGACACCTGGAAGGGGTTAGGATTGTCAGGGGTGTCAGGGCGGTTGAAACGCGTCTGCTGGTTCTGGCGGTAGTCCGGCTCGTCGCGGCTCACGTAGTTGTAACCCGCAGCCCAGGTCAGCGTGGTCAGGGCGCGGGCGCCCAGGTCGTGGCGGCCGCTGAGCTGCCCGGAGTAGATGCTGCGGCTCTGGTAGTGCAGGGCGTAGTCGTTGCGCTGCTGCGCGTCTTCGCCCGTGCCCGTCTCGAAGTTCAGGCCCCGGCGGTTCACCACCTCGTCGGTGCCGTACTGGTTGAAGAAGTTGCGGAATTCCAGCTGGTGGCGGTTGTTGAGCCGCACCTGGTAGTTGTGAATAATGCCCAGGCGCACGGCCGAGAGGCTACGGGTGTCCACGTAGTCAAACTTCGGGTCCAGAATGCCCGCGCGGTACTCGTTGTAGCGCTGGCGCTCCGAGGTGTACTGCTCCTGCGTGTTCGAGTAGGAGACGGAGGTGACGTTGCTCACGTACACGCTGCCGATTTCGTACTTGCGGTTCAGGCCCAGCGAAAAGCGCAGGTCGGGGCGCGACTGAACCGCCCGCGGAATGAACTCGTTGCGCAGCGCGCCGCCGATGGCCTGGGTTTCGCTCGCCGTCGACGGGTTCAGGGGCGTCAGGCTGTTCAGCGAGCCGGGCATGCGGCGCTGGTCGCCGCCGAAGCCGAAGTGCTGCGCCGAACTCTGGCTCGACTGCAGGTAACCGCCCTTAAAGGTGTTGGTGCTGCGGGCCCAGCCCGACACGCTCAGCGAAGTGGAGTTTTCCAGCACCGAGTTCTTGGTGTACACTTTCACCACGCCGCCGCCAAACTCACCCGGCAGCTCCGGCGCTCCGGACTTGAAAATCAGGACCCGGTCGATAACCGAAGACGGCAGAATATCAAAGGAGAAGGAGCGGGTGTCCACCTCAGCCGAAGGCGTCAGCGCGTCGTTGAGCAGCACCGTGTTGTAGCGCTCCGACAGGCCGCGGATGACGATGAAGTTGTTGTTTTGCACCGTCACGCCCGGAATGCGTTTGACTACCTCGGCCGCGTCGCGGTCCAGGGTCTTCACAATCTGGTCGTTCGACATGCCGCTGACCACCACCTCGCTCTTGCGCAGGTCCTGGATCAGCGCCACCTCGGTGCCGGTCTGGCGCTGCCCCGTAATGGTCACCTCCTGGATGGCCTGCACGTTCTCCTCGAGCGTGCTATTGAGGGTGGTTTTCTGCCCGGCCTCGATAACGATGCCAGGGAAGCTCAGCGGCTTATAGCCGATGTTCGTGATGGTGATGCCGTAGGTGCCGGGCGCGAGGCGCAGCTCGTAGTGGCCCTCCACATCCACCGGGGCGGCTTGGGTCGTGCCCGTCACCACCACCGTCGCCCCGATCACCGCTTCGCCGGTTTTTTTATCGAGGACTTTCCCCACGAGGCTGCCCTGCTGCTGGGCGTAGGTCAAGCTGCTGATGATCAGCAACAAAAACAGTAAAAAAGAACGGCGCATAAGCATGGGCTGGTTGGCGTCGCAAAAGTATTTTGACCCTGTTATGCCAGTGTGACGGCCGGGTTATGCTTATGTTATTCACCGTGCAACTACCTGAATATCTGGATTAGGCCGTACTTTTGTGCCCCCATCTACCACCCTGCCCCATGCTGCTGTCCATGACCGGCTACGGCGTCGCCCAGCGCGAAACCGAGCATTATACCGTTGTCGTCGAAATCAAGTCTTTGAACTCCAAGGGCTTGGATTTGAGTTTGCGCTTTCCTCGCTCCCTGGCCGCCCATGAGTTGGAGCTGCGCAACGTGGTCAGCCGGCAGTTGGTGCGGGGCAAGGTCAACGTCAGCGTCGACATCAGCCGGCCGGCCGCCGTTCGCTCCCGCGCCACCCTGAACCGCGAGGCGCTGACGGCCGCGTATCAGGAGCTGCAGAGCGTGGCGCAGGAGCTGGGCGCCCCCACCGACAACCTGCTGGAACTGGCCCTGCGCCTGCCCGGCGTGGTGCAGTCGCCCAACGAAAGCAACGCCCCCACGGAAGACGAGCCAGCATTGGCCTGGGCCGATCTGTTGCCCATCGTGCAGGAAGCCCTCGACCGCGCGATGGAGTTCCGGCGAGCTGAAGGCCAGAACCTGACCACGGAAATCCTGAGCTACATCGACAGCATCCGTATTCAGCTCTCCGACGTGGACCGCCACGACCCCACGCGCCTGGAGAACGTGCGCCGCCGCATGCACGACGGCCTGGCCGACTTGGCTCAGAGCGACCAGTTCAACCCCAGCCGCTTCGAGCAGGAGCTACTTTACTACATCGAGAAGCTCGACATCGCCGAGGAAAAGGTCCGTTTGGTAAGCCACCTGCACTACTTCACCGAAACGGTGCATCTGCCCGAATACAGCGGCAAAAAGTTGGCTTTCATTTCGCAGGAAATAGGCCGTGAAATCAACACCATCGGCTCCAAAGCCAACGATTCCACCATTCAACACCTAGTAGTCGGAATGAAGGAGGAGCTCGAGAAAATCAAGGAACAGCTCAATAATATTCTCTAAACCCAAATCCATGTTTCTACATATTTCGTAAATGCAATTGAACATTCTCAATACAATCTAGTATAACAGTATGCAGATGCTTGCCGGACGCTGCTCGCTCGCTCGCTAGAGCTATTGAGAAGCTCACAAAGGTCGATTCTGGCCTCGTAGAGCCGTTTTTACAAGCCTAAGTTGCGCCTTTATCTTTTGCACAAAATTATTTTTGTATAAAGATCTTGCGCAGCCGGCTTTTCTTCCTAAATTGTGTTATCCAAACAGACTGACTTTGGCCTGTTCGGTAGTTAACCCAGAAAGAATGTTCACCTTTTTTTGGTTCTAGTCATGAAGAAAGTTCTACTCGCCCCGTTGCTCTGCCTCGCAGTGCTGCTCATGGCCGCTAAGCCTTTTGCTGAAGTGGAGCTGATCAAGAAGCGCGTTCTGAGCGAGCGTGTCGAAATCTTGATTCCGAAAGGATTCGAAGTGATGAGCGAACAGCAAATGGATTTCCTCTACGCCAAAGCGCAGAGCCGTCCGAGCGTCATTTACACCAACGCTTCGCACGCCAGCCTCTCGTTCTCGTACACCGATAACACGGCCGATCAGGACATGGTCGACATGTACGCGACGAACTTCATGAAGACGTACCGCAAGCAGTACTCGGATGCGACGTTCTTCGCCGATGGCGTGAAAGAAATCAATGGTCGCAAGATCGGCTACATCGAGATGATGAAGCCCGAACTGGGCCACCAGGTTTACCAGCTGATCTTCTTCACGGACGTGGAAGGCCGCCTGCTGATGTGCACCTTCTCCTGCCCCGACCGCCAGAAGCCGGAGTGGGAATCGGTAGCCAAGCAAGTAATGGGCTCTTTGCGCAGCAACGGCTAAACAGCGCGGCGCCACCCGCTCTGTTTTTCTACCATCCCGGAATCATCCGCCTCCACCGCGGACGATTCCGGGATGATTGTTTTTCGGCGGTTTGATATATGCTTAAGCTTAGTTAGCTCCGAGCAGTAGCGGGTCAGCTTCTAGGCCCGCGCCGCAAGGAAGACCTGTAAGCCCGGCTATGGTGTCCGCTGCAGTTCGGCGCAGTAAGCCAGTAGCAGCTTGAATAATCCTGGAAAGCCCGTTAGGGGCAACATGGCAGCCTTATCGTGCACATCGTGGTAGTGCGCCGGGGTGCCGCGTAGATACAAAAAGAAGGCAGGTACCCCAGCCTCGGAGAAGGGGTAATGGTCGGAGATGGCGGCGCGGCCCCGCGGCGCCAACCCCGGCAGGTACCGGCCCTGGGCGTTGAGGCGTTCGAGTTGGCGGTACTCAAGCTCGTGCACTTTGCCGTTGACCACCGTCGCACCGTCTTGCCCGGTGCCTTCGAGGTCCAGGTTGAAGAGAAACCGAATCCGGTCGAGCGGCACCAGCGGCTGGCCTACGAAGTAGCGCGAGCCAATCAGCCCGGCTTCCTCGGCGCCGAAGGCAAGGAAGGCAACAGAGTAGCGGGGGCGGTTGGCTGGCTCGGCGTAGTGAGCCGCGAGTTCCAGCAGCAGCGCCGTGCCGCTGGCGTTGTCGTTGGCACCGGGAAAGTAGGCGCGGCGCCCCATGCGGCCCAGGTGGTCGTAATGGGCGCTGAACACAAGAAACGAGTCGGGTTGCGCAGTGCCCGGCAGGAAGCCCACCACGTTTTGGGTAGGGTAGGCTTGCCGCAGTTGGGCATCCACGCGCACGGATACACGCCCCAACGCTTCGGTGGGCCAGCGGTGCGCCAGCACCTGCAGCTGCACCTGCCCGGCCTGCTGTGCTGCCAGTGAGGCCGTAAGCTTGCCCGGCACCAGCGTGATGCGGACCGGGGCCGTGGCCACGTGTTGGGCAAACATGCTCGGCAGGGTACGCAGCCGCTCGGCGTCGCGCTGGCGTAGCACCAGAACGTGACCCTGCAGCGGCTTGGCCAGAAAGCGGCGGCCCGCCGCTTCGTCGGTGAAGATCAGTGAATCGAGGTAGACTGGCTGGCCCGTGAAGTGGCCAGCCCCCGACCCTGGCTCGGCAATAAAGTCGGGACCGGGGCGCAATCGCTGCCGGCCGATACGCAGGTCGAGCCGGTTCGGAAAGGTGTTGACGTCGAACGTAAACCCTTGGAAAAAACCTGGGGTCAACGGCTGTAAACCCAAGGCCCGAAAGCGGTCCTGCAGATACGCGGCCGCTTTCCGCTCACCTTGCTGCACGTAGCCGCGGCCATGCAGACGCGGGCTGGCCAGGTACGTCACCGTCTGACGAACGCGCGCCATGTCCTGGGCGACGGCCGGGCCAGCCAGCAAAGCGCACAGAGTGGGGTAGAGCAGGTGGCGTAGGGCAGCCCTCATACACGTCAGTGGCTAGGCAGCGGCGACGGGCAGGTTTTCCCACCAGCGACGCGTGGCATACATCAACCAGAGGCCTGCCACGGTACCCAGGGAATCACTGATCAGGTCCGACCATTCGCCGCGGCGCCCCAGGTCCATCAGGGTTTGCACCAACTCGATGAAGCCGCCCAGCAGCAGGCACACCACCAGCGTCCACAGGAAAGCCCGGTGGCGCAGGCTGGGAAATAGCCGTTGCCACCGGGCCGCCAAGACGTAAAGGACCGCCGTTACCACAAACATGCCCGCGTGCGCCGCCGTGTCGAAGGACAGTAGTTCCCAGCGGGGCAGGGGCGGCAGCTGCGCAAGCGGACTGAGCGTGCCCCAGAGCATGAACGCCGTCCAGCCCAGGGCCGTCAGCGCCGTCAGTGACCGGAGCACGGCGGTACGCGGAATTAAGCGCCGACCAACTCGCCGTAGGCTTCCGCCGACAGCAGGCCTTCCAGCTCGGCGGGGTTGCCGATGCTGATTTTGATCATCCACCCGTCGCCGTACGGATCCGAGTTAACGGTTTCGGGCGCGTCATTGAGCTTGGGGTTGACTTCCTGCACGGTGCCGCTGATGGGGCTGAACAGGTCCGAAACGGTTTTCACGGCTTCCACCGTGCCGAACACCTCGTCTTTGCTGACTTCCTTGTCGACCGAATCAATGTCCACGTAAACGATGTCGCCCAGCTCTTTCTGCGCAAAATCGGTGATGCCCACGTAGGCCACATCGCCTTCGATGCGGATCCACTCGTGCTCTTTGGTGTACTTCAGGTTAGCGGGGAGGTTCATATCGGGCAAGCAGGGAATTGGAGTGTACGCCAGCTTCGAGGAGCCGGCGGCCAAAGGTAAGAAGTGAAACCGTGAGAAAGCGCACCGGGGAGCGGAGGTTTCGGATTCCCGAAGCTCCGCTCCCCGGTGCGCTTTTGCCCGTGCGCTACTGCGAGAGGCTGTAGCGCAGTTGAATGCCGCCTTCGGTGGCAGCGTTCTTAAAGGAGGTGCCGGCGCGGGGCTGCGACACGTTGCGCGTGAAGTAGAACTGCAGGTTCAGGCGCTGGTTGACCACGTAATCGATGGTGGGACGCAGCTGGAACTGGCGGTTGCCGTTGGTCACCTGTTGGGTGGCTTCGCCGCCGTTACCCGGGTCGGTGGCGGTGGGCAGCGTCACGCCGATGATGCTGCGCTGAATGGTCACGTTGTCGCGAATGGAGAGGTCCAGGCGGGCGTTCAGCTCGTTGCGCAGCACCCGCTGCTCGCCGCCGATGCGGAACGGGATGCGGAAGCGGTTGGTGGTGTAGCCCAAACCGACGGTGATGGTGGTGTTGCGCAATTCCGTCACCTGGGCGTTGGTCGTGTTCAGCGACAACATGCGTTCCAGGCCGTAGTCGAGGCGGCCGTTAAGCTTCTCCAAGGTCTGGAAGTTGATGCCCACCAGCGGGGCCAGGCGTTCCGTAATGGAAACCTGGTTGAGCACGTAGTAGGGAATCAGCTGGCCTTCCTTGTTGGTCAGCGTGGCCAGGCCGCCCGGCTCGCTCTCGTATTCGGTGGAGGTGTTGTAGCCCAGCACCTGGTACTCGGTGGAATAGGCGTGGGTAATGGCCACCGAGCGGAAGAAGCGCTGCACGAAGGGCAGATTTGAAAGACCGTTGTAATCGACGCGCCAGTTGGGCAGCGGCAGCGAGGTGAAGGGGCTGAAGCGCTTGGGCTGGTAGTCGTTGGACGAGCGGCCGCGGTACGCGTCGAGGAAGGCCGGAATGAGCACATCCTGCGAGTTGTAACCGTAAATGCCCGCCGAATTGGCGCCTTGCAAGCTGTTGCGTACGAGGCGCCGGTTTTCCACGAAGCGGTTGAACGACGCCGAGGCGTTGTTCTTGTTCAGGTCGCCGAAGAGTGTGTTTACGGCAATAAAAGTGGTGCTGAACGAGCCCGAGCCCAGCGGTAGGCGCGGAGCCTGCGCCAGCTCCCCGGTCAACGGGTCGATGTACGGCTGCAGGGTAATTTCATCCACGGCCAAACGGTAGAACGCCTCGCGGTTGCGCACTTTCTGCTGCCGCGCCTCAATCTGGATGTTGAAGTCGCGGAACGGCTCCAGCGAAGTGCGTACCTGCAGGTTCTCGGTGCGCAGCGAGCTGAGCGGGGTGTTCAACAGGTCGCTGCGGTCGGTGTACCAGTTGTTGCGAATGGCCAGGTCGTAGAGTTCCGGCAGCTCGTATTGCTGGCCGAGCACGAACGGAATACCCGGGGCGAGCTGGTTGTTGAGGCCGAACATGCTCGTTTTGGGTAGGTAGCCCGGCAGCAGTGTACCCGCCGTGCGGGTGTAGGTGAAGTTCAGCGAGCGGGCCGTCATCAAGGAGCGCAGCACCGCCTTGAGCACGCGCAGCTCCGGCCCCTTGGCCGAGTCCGCAGGCGCATCAGCCATGGGCGTTTTGGCCGCGGCGCCCTGACGCAGGCGGTCCATGGTGCTCACGTTGGCCGCTCCGCCCTTGGCCCCGCCCGCCGGGGCGTTGTTGATGATGTTGAGAAACTTCACCTTGTTGTAGAGCTTCACCAAGTCGATGCGGCCGTTGAGGCTCACGTCCTGGCTGTTCTGCAGGGTGTTGCCCAGGTTCACGCGCGTCGTGGTCGTATCGTCGAGGCCGCCCACGGGGGCGCGGAGCGCGGTGGAGGCCGCCTGCCAGCTGTAGTTGGCCGCGTAGCGCGCATCCGCCGACAGCCAGTCGGTGAGCGGGAACTTGTCGAGCGGCAGGCGGTAGGTCAGCGCCACGGTCTGGTTGAAGTTCGTGGTGCGGCCCCCGCGCTGCAGGTTGCGCTTGATCAGGTCCCGGTTGTCCTGGGCTACCTGGGAGTTGCCGATGGCCGGTCCCACGCCCTCGTCCACGCTGCTGCGGTTATTGGCCGTGTAATCCAGGATCAGGCTCTTGGTCAGGTCCCACTTCAGGTCGTAGATGCGGGTGATGAAGAAGCTCTTCTGGTACACGCCGGGGATGCCCTCAGCGGTGGGCACCTGGCCCTGGGCCTGGGTGCGCTGCAGCAGCCGCTCGTTGTAGCGGCGGTCCAGATCGGCGCGGAAGGCGAAGCGCGAGGGCAGGGGCGTGAAATTCAGTTCCTGCAGCAGCTTCAGGTAGGGCGAGCTGAGCGCTTTTACGTTGCTCAGCGGGGCGTACGACTTGGGCGTGGGCTGGTAGGTGTACGCCAGCGCGCCGGTGTAGGTGCGGTAAAAATCCCGGTCGGTCTGGATATCGGTGTGCAGGCGGTCGGTGAGCGAGTAGCTCAGCGCCAGGTTCTCGATGTCGTAGGGCTTGGGCTTACGGTCGGGGTTCAGGCGCTCCTTGCGCACGTTCAGCAGGCTGATGGACTTGCTGCGCGTCTGGTCGGTGACTTCGCGGCGGTAGGCGGCCCGGTCGGCGTCGGAGGCAAACTTGCTGTCCAAGGACTGCTTGAGCGTCATGTCCGGATCGAGCGGGTCGTACTTGGGCGAGCGGCTCTCGTGGCCGGCTTGCAGCAGCACCGGTACGCGCAGGCCCAGCTTCTCGGGCAAAAACTTCTCGGCGGCCACGGCCGCGTTGACGTCGCCGCGGGCAATGTTGTCGAGGGAGCGTTGCGAAGGCCGGTCCTGCAGCGCGCCGAAGCCCACCGACGTGAAGGAGCCGGTCGCCGTGATGTTGGCCACGTCGGCCAAGCGGGTGTTGAAGCGCGCCGTCGCGGCCCAGCCCCCCTTGTTGTCGAAGTCCTTTACCCGCAGCTCGTCGGCCCAGATACACAGCGACTGGTCGGGGCCCTGGCCACCGTCCGAAGGGTTTTGCACACCAATCATCAGGCCCTGCAGCGCGCTCAGGTCGGGGTTGCCGAGCACGGTGATTTTGGCGTCGACGACGGAGCCGTCGCGCTGCGTAACCGGGTAGTTGATGGTGAAGGGCACCAGCAGGCTGAGGCCCAAGCGGGCCCGCTGGGCTTTGGCGTTGACGAAAGCTTCCAGCGGCACATCCACGCGGTTGGCTTCGGGCCAGATCAGGTCCGGGTTGGCGTCGGTGGTGCGGGTGATTTCCAGCGGCAGCGTGTACTGGTAGTAGTTCTGGGTGTAATCCGTGCCGAAGCGCACGAAGCCTTCCACCTGCCGGTCCCGCAGGTTGGTGTTTTCGCTTTCGGCGTGCAGGAACAGCTTCAGGCGCTTGTAGCGCAGCAGGTCCAGGCTCACGTTCTTGTAGGCCGCCTTGGCGTAGCCGTCCTTCAGGCCCTCCACGCACAGGCGCAAGGATTGCTCGTTTTGCTGGCGCAGGGTCGTGGTCGAGCCGTACTCCCGGTCGCGCTGAATGCCGGGGGGCGTTACGTACGGAATGGCGTTGCCCTGGCCGGCGCTCGGGCCGTTTTCCTCGATGCCCACCGTCGAAATGGCGAAAGCATCGGCGTCGTTGGTGCAGTTGATGCACGGCGGGGCGCCCGGCTCGGAAATGACGCCAAGGTAACGGCGCCACTGGTTGGCAATGAATTGCATCTGCACGAAGCGCAACACCGTGGGCTGCGACCAGCCCGTGAGGTACATGCGCAGGAAGCGGATGGACTTAAAGCCAAATTCGCTTTGGGCCCCGCGGATGCCGGTGTACTGGCGGATCGGAATGCGGAAGAGGTACCAGGCCACGGCGTCGCCGTTGATGGTATTCTCCACTTTGTCCACGATGAAGTTCTGCCCGACCACCAATTGGCTTTTGTTCAGCGGCACGCGGTACTCGTAGTAGCGTTCCGTGTCGTTGATGACGTTGTCGCGGTTCAGGTCCTCCTTATCCGGGAAGGCCGTGGAGCTCTGCGTGCCGATGGCGCGCGAGTTGCCCTCCATGCCGTTGAAATACTTGTAGCGGCCCAGAATTTTGGTGCCCTGCCCGCCCGTGCCCGCCTGGTCGTAGAACGGGTCGAGGTGGTGGCGGAAATTATCGGCCGAGGGGTCGTCGACGTTCTGATAGATGCCGTTGAAAAAACTCTGCTCCTCCGTCGAGGTCAGGCCATCGAGGCCGATGTCCTGCCGGTCGCGTCCGCCGGGAGCGGTGCTGAAGGCATCGGTCAGAAACTGCAGCTGCGTGACGTAGCCCCAGGGCGTCTGCTGCAGCGGGGCCAGGGTGGCGCTGCCGTCGGGCAGGCCGTTCTCAAACTGGTAAGCGCCGTCCTGCAGCAAATCCTCCGATACCGAGCCCAGGTTGAAGTACAACTCGCCCTGCGTGTCGGTGTTGGGGCCGGGGGCGGGCAGGCCGGCCGGGCGCGGGCCTTCCTCCTGGTCGTCGATGACGCCGTTGGCGCCGCCGATGAACGGGTCCATCAGCCAAAACTCCAGGTACTCTACGTTGGCGTTGTCGAAGTCCGTATCGAACGTGATTTCGCGCGAGATGCCGCCGTAGTTGCGGCGGTTCAGGCCCAGGTTGCTCGGGTTCAGGAAGCGCCCGTCGTTGGTCGCGCTCGGGCTATAGTTGTACTGGCCCCGTTCGTTGGGGTAGTAAGCCAGGTCGAAGGTGTTTTCGTAGCTGTTGCCCAGCGCGCCGTTGTCGCGGTTCGGAAACACTTCCGAGCGCGTCACGCCGCGCACGTAGTGGTTGCGCAGGTCCGCCGTGGTCACGTTGTTGGGCTTGGAGGGCCCGTCGGTGAAGTAGGTCTGGTCAATGGTGTACCAGGCCAGCCGGGCGCGCGGGTACGCAATGCCCAGGCCCGAGAGCCGCTGCTCGTCGATGATGCGCTGCGGGGTGGTGGCCAGGCGCCAGGGGTTAGCCGTGTTGTTGTTGCCGAGCGTGAAGGGCGTGCGCGAGTTTTCGAAGTCGTCGAGGTACGACACGCCGTCTTCGCCGCGGCCCAGCTGCGACTTGCCCGGCACGAACTGCGCAAACTCCCCGCTAAAGGCCACCGACGAAGGCGCCTTGGTGTTCACGAAGGGCAGCATGTCGAGGTACTTGGTCAGCACCCGCGAGTCGCGGCGCAGGTTCAGGTCGAGCCCGTAGATGGTGTTGTTGCTCGGTTCATCGCCCAGGTTTACGCGGTTGATGCCCGGCGCCTGGTTTTCAATCAGGTGCATCACCGTCCCGCCGAAGTTCACGTCCTCCGACAGCTTGTAGTCCAGGCGGGTGCCCAGCAGCTTGCGCGGCAGCACCTGCACCACGGCGTCGCGCTCAAACTGCACGCGCAGCTCGTTGGCTGAGCTCAGGTAGCTGGGGTTCAGAATCTTGACCTTGCCCTGGTCGTAGAATACCTGGTAGTCCTGGCCTTCGGTGAGCAGCGTCGAGCCCGAGTACACGCGCACCGAGCCCTCGGGAATGCGGATGCCCGGCAGGCTGATTTCGTCGGTGGCGGTGGCGGCGTAGCGGCCCTTCAGGAAGAACTTGTCCTTTTCCTGCCGCTGCTGCGCGTCGCTCTGCACCTGCACGTAGAGCTCCGGGTACACGTACTTCTGAATCAGCGCCTGCTCGGTGGCCGCGTCGAAGCGGGCCTGCAGGTAGCTGCCGAAAGGTTCGAGCACCGGGAAGATGATCTTGCCCAGCTCCGGGTCGATGGTCAGGCCCGTCAGAAAGTCGAAGTTGCCGTCGGAGGGCCGGTCGTTGTTCGGGTTGACGTTGTCCAGGTTCAGCACCTGCGTCAGCGGCACGTTCTGCAGGTTGCGGCCTTCCTTCAAGGAAAGCAGGTCCACGCCCGTCGCGTCGTCCTTGTAGACGATATCCATGCGGAACTGGTCGCGGCTGAGCTGCGAGGCGTTCAACGCGTAGATGTTTTTCATCATCAGGTCGAACACTGGCAGATTGGTCGTCGCCAGGCGGTTGTTCTGCGGGTTCTGGGTGGGGTCGGCCAAGCCCACGCCGGGGTTGGTGCCGCGCAGCAGCTTCAGGTACACCACGCCCGTCTCGGGCACGTTGGAGTAGTCTTCCTGGGCCAGCTCGCCCACGCTGTAGGGCTTGCCGTTGAACGTGTACTGAAACGACACGGCCAGCACCTGCTCGGGCAGCAGCGGCGTGTTCAGCGAGATGTAGCCCAACTGGGGGTTGATGGTAAACTCGCGCGGATCGAGCCGGCGCGCCCGCACCCGTTCGTAATCCACGGTCTTCTCCAGCCGCAGGCCGGCCGAGTTCTGCAGGTAGTCATCGACCTGCTGCACGTCGCGGGCCCGCGACGTGCCGGTGGTGCCCAGCGGCAGCACGGTTTCCAGCAGCGCGTTGACTTCGTTGTCGGCGGGCTGGCGCTGGCGGCCGGGCTTCAGGAAACGCTCCCGGTACGTGCGCAGCGGCTCGCCCACGTCCTGCAGGGCCACCACGTTGCGCAGCGCCTCGGGCGAGCGGTTGTCGTTGGTGATGTACACCTCCACCCGGCGCACCTCGATGCCGCTCTGCACGGTGGGCAGGTTGCGGAGCACCTGGTCGTACCGGTCGCGGAAAAACTGCGAGAGGAAGAAGTGGCGGTTGGCTTCGTACTGCGAGGCCTTGATTTCGAAGTTGCGGCTTTGGGCGCCGTTCTGCACGCGCACCTCGTCGGCCGTGCCGCGCAGCTGAGCCGCCACGCTGGTCACGCTCAGGCGCCCAAACTGCATCTGCGTCTTCACGCCGAAGAGGTTCTGGCCGCCCTGCACCAGGGAGTTGTTCAGCGGCAGCGACACGTTGCCCATCTCCACCTTGCGGATGATGTCCGTGTCGTAGCCCGTGAAGTCGGCCTTGATCTGGTTTTCAAAATCGAAGGCTGCCCGCGTGTCGTAGTTGAACAGGATTTTCAGCTTGTCGCCGATCTGCCCGTTCAAGTTCAGGTTGAAATTCTGCTGGAAGTTGAAGTCGCCATTGCGGCGCTGCCGCAGCGTGAGCGAGGGGTTGTCGTTGAAGTTCTGCCGCCAGCCCAGCGCCACCGTAGCCGAGCCGTTGGGCCGGATGTCGATGAATTCGCCGCCGAAGATGCGCCCCAGGCCCGGCGCCAGGTAGATCTTCGGAATCAGGCGCTTGGCCGTGGCCTCGCCGCCGGGCGCGCCCGCCACGCCGCCTTCCGCCTTGTTGCGGAAGTAGTTGCGGATGGCCTGCTGCTCCTGCAGGCGCTGAAACTCGCTGTAGGAGAGGCGGGCCGGGTCTCGGAAATCGATGTCCGTACCAACGTTTTCCTCCACGTCCACGTAATCCAGGGAGTCGCTCAGCGTCACTTGCGGCTTCACGTTGGAGGGCAGGGGCAGCACCAGCGGCGAGCGGCGGCGCCGCTCGGAGAGGAAATTGCCCGACCGGTCCTGCGGGGCTACGCGCGGCCGCCGGCTGGGCCGGTAGCGCGTCGTGTCGCCGGCTACCGGGCGCGTGGTGTCCGGCGGCGTGAGCAGCGGCATGTGGGGCCGAGTCTCCAGCCAGCTCCACAGCGACGAAAACGCGAACGTATGGCCACCGACCGGCTCCGCCTGTGACCACCAGGTCAGCAGCGACGCAACAACGACGGAGGAAAGGGTGGTGAGGGACTTAGTACCGGTGGTCAAGCAAGCAGAAAGCGAAAGGGCCCGAAGGCCCGCGAAAACCTAATTCGACTTAAGAGCAAATTTAATTAATTCCTCCACGCTCAGGTCGTTGCCGTGTTTCTGCTGAATACCATCCAGCGTCTTCTCGGCGGCAGCCCGCGCAAAGCCCAGTGTCACTAGCGCGGCTAACGCTTCCGCCCGGTTGGTATTGTGCTGGCGGGCCAGCGGCACGGTCTCCACGCCCGCTTTGGCCAGCAACTCGTCCTTGCGCAGCCGGTCGCGCAGGTCCAGCACGATGCGCTGGGCGGTTTTGGGCCCCACGCCCTTGATGGCCTGAATCGAGCGCACGTCTTCCTGCACGATGGCCTGCCGGATTTCGCCCACCGACATCGACGAGACGATGACAATGCCCGTGCCCGGCCCGATGCCCGACACCGAAATCAGGTGCATGAACAGCGCCTTTTCGTTCGGGTCGAGGAAGCCGTAGAGCGCCTGCGCGTCCTCCTTGATGTGCTGGTAGGTGTAAAGCTTGGCCTTTTCGCCTTCGGCCGGCAGCTTGGCGTACGTGGCCAGCGAGATTTTCACTTCGTAGCCCACGCCCTGCACATCAATGATGGCTTGTGCCGGGTCTTTGTAGGCCAGTTTACCGTCGAGGTATGCAATCATACGCTTGCTAAAGAAGTTAGGAAGTAAGGGCCGGCAGCTGGGAAAAATAGCTGCCCGGACTGCCGGCCGTAACTCGCAACGCAGGTATTGCAGCGAGAAATTCCTTGACGCAATACCTTTTTCAGGACGCTAAAAAAAGTAGCCATGGGCTGAGCGGAACGTCCTTTCAGCCGCTTGAGCAGCAACTGGTTACAGCGGCTGGTTATAGGTCTGCGCGTCCGATACGGCAATGGCCGTCATGTTCACGATGTCGCGCACCGACGCACCGAGCTGCAGGATGTGCACCGGCTTGCGCATGCCCATCAGCACCGGCCCGATGACCTCGGCCCCGCCGATTTCCTGCAGCACCTTGTAGGCGATGTTGCCGGACGTGACACCGGGGAAAATCAGCGTGTTGGCGCCTTTCTCGGCCAGCTCCGAGAAGGGGTAGTGCTCCTTCAGCAGCTGGTGGTTCAGGGCCGTGTTGGCCTGCATCTCGCCGTCGAGCAGCAGGTCGGGGAAGCGGCGCTTGGCCAGCTCCGTAGCCCGGCGCATCTTGTCGGGCAGCGGGCCCACGTTCGAGCCGAAGTTGGAGTAGCTCAGCACCGCGATGCGCGGCTCCGTGTCGAAAAAGCGCACCGCGCGGGCCGTCAGGCCGATGATGTCCACCAGCTGCTCGGCCGTCGGGTCGATGTTTACGGTGGTGTCGGCGAAGAAGAACGGGCCCTTCTTGTGGAGCACGATGTACATGCCGGCGGCGCGCTGCACGCCGTCTTCCACCCCGATGATCTGCAGCGCGGGCAGGATGCTCTTGCCGTAATCCTTGGTGAGGCCGGTGATGTAGGCGTCGGCTTCGTTGTTGTCGAGCATCATGGCCCCGAAGTAGTTCCGCTCGCGCATCAGGCGCTTGCCTTCGTAGAGCGTGATGCCCTTGCGCTGGCGCTTGCGGAACAGCAGCTCGGCGTACTCGTTGCGCTTCTGCTCGTCCTGCAGGATATCGATAATCTCGCAGCCCTCCAGGTCCAGGGAGTTCTGGCGGGCAATCTGCTCGATTTTTTCGCGGTTGCCGAGCAGGATGGGGTGGGCAATGCCCTCGTCGTGCACGATCTGGGCGGCCTTGAGGATCTTGTAGTTGTCGGCCTCGGGGTATACCACGCGCTTGGGGGCCGAGCGGGCCCGCGAGGTGATGCGGTTCATCAGCTTCTGGTTGACTCCCAGGCGCGCGCGCAGCTCGTCTTCGTAGGCGTGCCAGTCGGTGATGTCGCGGCGCGCCACGCCGCTTTCCATGGCCGCCTTAGCTACCGCGAGGCTCACGGTGGTAATCAGGCGCGGGTCCAGCGGCTTCGGAATCAGGTAGGTGCGGCCGAAGCTCAGCGTGTTGTCGCCGTAGGCCTTGTTCACGATGTCGGGCACGGGCTCCTTGGCCAGCTCGGCCAGGGCGTGCACGGCGGCCAGCTTCATGGCCTCGTTGATTTCGGTGGCGCGCACGTCCAGGGCCCCGCGGAAGATGTAGGGGAAGCCCAGCACGTTGTTGACCTGGTTCGGGTGGTCGGAACGGCCGGTGGCCATGATGATGTCCTCGCGGGTGGCCAGGGCCAGCTCGTAGGCAATTTCCGGATCGGGGTTGGCCAGGGCGAAGACGATGGGGTTCGGGGCCATCTTCAGCAGCAGCTCGGGCGCCAGCACGTTGCCGGCGGAAAGGCCCAGGAAGAAGTCGGCGCCCTCCAAGGCTTCGGCCAGCGAGGTAATGGGCCGCTGGGTGGCAAACTGCATCTGCAGCTCGGCCAGGTTGGTGCGCTCTGCGTTGATGATGCCGTCTTTGTCGAACACCACCACGTTTTCGCGCTTCAGGCCCAGCTCCAGGTACAGGCGCAGGCAGCTGATGGCCGCCGCGCCGGCGCCGCTGACGACCACCTGAATTTCGTCGATTTTCTTGCCGACCACCTCCAAGGCGCTCAGCAGGGCTGCCGACGAGATGATGGCCGTGCCGTGCTGGTCGTCGTGCATCAGCGGAATGTTCATCTGCTCACGCAGGGCCTTCTCGATGACGAAGCACTCCGGGGCCTTGATGTCTTCCAGGTTGATGCCGCCGAACGTGGGCTCCAGCGCCTTCACCACGCGGATAAACTCGTCGGGGTCGGTGGCGTCGATTTCGATGTCGAAGCAGTCGATGCCGGCAAATTTCTTGAACAGTACGCCCTTGCCTTCCATCACGGGCTTGGAGGCGGCGGGGCCGATGTTGCCGAGGCCGAGCACGGCCGTGCCGTTGCTGATAACGGCCACGAGGTTGCCCTTGGCGGTGTACTTATAGACGTCGTCGGGGTTGGCGGCAATGGCCTTGCAGGGCTCGGCTACACCCGGCGAGTACGCCAGGGCCAGGTCCAGCTGGGTGCTGACGGGCTTGGTGGGCACCACCTCAATCTTGCCGGCGGGGTTTTGCAGGTGGTAGTTAAGCGCGTCTTCCTTGTTTATTTTCAGCATAGGGGCAAATCAAAAGCAAAACGGCGCCACCCGCTGAAGGCAGCGCCGTTAAGCAAGTTGGGGCGAAATTAAGCGGAATCAAAACCCCGGCCATTGTTGAACGGGCTATATAGCGCCATCCGCCTGCTTGGCCCGCGGGCCGCACCGCCCCGCGCGCGGCCCTAGCGCAGCACCAGGTTTTCGAAGCTGCCGCTCACCGTGATGCGGCAGCGGGCCTTGCCCTGATCGACGGGAGCGGAATTGAGCGGGTCGGCCACGTCGGGCACGAGCACGCGGTAGGAGCCGCTGATCAGGCGTTGGGCCGCGTCGTACTGGCTGATGGTGAGCGTGCCCTCCAGATCGGTAAAGCTGCTGGCGTACGTGCGGCCCCAAGCCGTGCTGCCCGCGCGGCCGGTGAAGGCGTAGCGCACCTGCGCCGTGCCGCCCGGCACGCTGGTCGATTGCAGCGTGTAGGCGTGAGTAAGGCCGGGACGCAGCTGCCCCGCTTCGATGGTGAAAAACAGCATATCCTGCTGCGCGTTGCCGTCCTGGGTAAACTCCAGGCTGAGGTTTTCGCGCAGCAGGCCGCTGCCGCGCAGCTCCGCCGGGGCGTAGCTGATGGCGCTGGTCATCGTCGAAGCGGGGTAGTGGAAGGAGCGGTTAAGGGCGTAAGCCGGGGCCGGGGGCAGTGCCGGGGCGGGCTGGGGCTCGGTGGCGGGGTCAGAGCTGCAGGCCGAGCCGAGCAGCAGGAGCAGGGTGCCGGCGGTGCCGAGCAGAGGGGCGGAGAAGCGTTGTTTCATAGTTCAGACGGGCAGAAAAGTGCGTGGCGGGCACTTTCAATCGGTGTGCCACGGCTGGGGTCCCGGTGATGCTTTGCTGCGGATAAATATTAACGCGCTGATTACTAGACTTTACAAAAGATGTGATTGATCCGGAGCCGTGGAACGCTTACGGAAGCCGTTGAAGCTGCCGGTGCCAAGCAGATCCTGGGGCCAAAAAAGAAGTGTGTTGACCACTCCGGATAGCTTCCGAAGCTGCCAACACACTTGTAGGGGACTAGCCGCGCCCGGGCGGGGCTTAATCGGCGGATGTTACTTGACGATGGTCAACCGCTGGGTCAGCGTCCGGCCGTTCTGGCTAAGGCGGCAGGTGTAGAGACCCGCCGGCAACGGGCGTCCGTCCAGCGTCAGCTCGTATTGCCGTCCGGCCTCAGCCACTTGGTCGTAGAGCGTGGCCACCAGCTGGCCCATGGCGTTGTAGACGACCATGCGGGCCGCGCCCGACTCCTTGGAGCGGAAGCGCACCGTCGCCCGCTCGCCCACCGGGTTCGGGTAAGCCATCAGCTGCAGCTGCTCCGAGGCCGTGCCGCCCGCTGCCACGCTGGCGCGGGCAGCGCCCGTCGGGGCACAGCTGCCGAGCTGGTCGCCGGAGTGGTTGCCCAGGTGTGCCGGCACGGCGCTCGGGGCGATGCACAGCAGCTGGCCGTTGTGGCACACCAGCACCTTGTCGTTTTTATTGCCGCAACGCGCGTCCACCACGGTCAGCGTTACCTGGGCCGTGGCGGTGCAGCCGGTGGGGCTAGTCGCCGTCACGGTGTAGGTGTACGTGCCGGGGGCCGTGGCCTGGAAGACTGGGTTGGCAATGGCCGCGTTGCTGAGGCCCGCGGCCGGGCTCCAGCGGTAGGAGGCGCCGTCGGTGGCGGTGAGCGTCAGGCTCTGCGGGCCGTAGCCCAGGTAGAGCATGGCGGCCACGCCGCCGGTATACACCGCGCTGGCCGGCGTCACGCCGATGGTCGGCTGCGGAATGCTGCCCAGCACCGTCACGGTGGCCGGGGCGCTGGCCGTGTTGCCGTGGTTATCGGTGGCGGTGAGCGTCACCACTTGGTCGCCGATGCTGGTGCAGTCGAACGTGCTGCGGTCGAGGGTGAGCGAGGCCAGGCCGTAGGCGTCCGAGCTGCCGTTGTCCACGTCGGCGGGCGCGATGGTGGCCACGCCGCCGGCCAGGGTCACGGTAATGTTCCGGGTCAGCACCGTCGGCGGCAGCTGATCCCGGGCCTGAAACGACCATACCGCGCCGGTGGCTACTTCCCCGTCGCGCACGGTGTCGCCGTCTTTCACGGCATCTACGCGCCAGTAGTAGGTGCCCAGGGCCGTGGTGCCGGCCAGCGTGTACTCCGAGGGCGTGATGCCTTCGGCCACCAGCTGCAGGGTGCCGGGCGAGGTGCCCACAAACACGTTGTAGCGTTCGGCCGCGCCCTCCCAGTCGAGGCGGATGTCGTCGGCGTGCACGCCCGCGCCGTTGCCGGGGGCCACATTGGCGACTTGGTTCACCCAAGGCGCCGCCACGGCGCTGGTCAGCGTGATGTTGTACGTGGGAGCCGTCATGCCTTCGCCCAGGTAGAAGCTGGGGTGCGGCGGCTGGTTGTAGGCCGAGTTTTGCAGGGCCACCTGCGCGCGGTACTGCGCGTCGTGCATGAGCGTGGGCAGGCGCACGCCCGTGGGAATGGTGGTGGTGTAAATTAGCAGGCTGCGGTTGTCGGCCGAGCGCAGCACGAATTCCTCGCGCCAGTCGCCGAGCAGGTCGGCGGTGATGCACGCATTGGCTTTGGTGGTGTTGTTGGTCTGGCCGCCGCCGTTTTCGGGCAGGCTGGGCGTGAGCAGGCGGTCCGAGCGGTTGGCGGCGTAGTTCCACTTATCCAGGCGCACGGTGCTGAAGTCGGAGGTGGCGTTGTACGACGACTCCAGCAGCTCGCGCTGCAGGTCGCCGTCCCACCACAGGCCGAAGTTGACGCTGGGCCGGGTCGTGCCGATCTGCTGGCCGGTGCAGGTGTACAGCCCGCCGGTGGAGCCCCACATTTCGTAGCCGGGGAAGCGCGGGTCGATGTCGGCGGCCATGGCCCGGCCGATGTCGCCGGTGGAGGCCACGCCCCAGATCAGCTGCCCGGTTTGCGCGTCGCGCAGCTGGAGCCCGCCGCCGCGGGTGGTGTACTTGGCGGGTTCTTCTTGGCACTGCCACACTTCCTGGCCGGGGCGGGTGGGGTCCATGTCGGTCATGTGCAGCGCGTCGCCGTGGCCGGAGCCGTTCGCGTACAGCCCGCGCCCGTCGTCGTCGATGGCGCTGGTCCCGTTGCAGACCTCGTCTTTGCCGTCGCCGTCCACGTCGCCCACGGTGAGCTGGTGGTTGCCCTGGCCGGCGTAGGCGCTGTTGCCGGGCGCGTTGCTGTCAAACACCCAGCGGTTGGTAAGCTGGCCGTTGCGCCAGTCCCAGGCCACGCGCACCAGGCGGGTGTAGTAGCCCCGGCCCATCACCAGGCTGGGGCGCTGCCCGTCGAGGTAAGCAATGGCCGACACGAAGCGGTCGACGCGGTTCCCGTACGAATCGCCCCAGCTCGACACCGCGCCGCGCTCGGGCAGAAAGTTCGTAGTGGCCATGGCCGCCCCGGTCTGCCCGTTGAAAATGGTCAGGAATTCCGGCCCCGACAGCACGTAGCCCAGGCTGGTGCCCGACGTGGTCACGCGGTAGTCGGCGGCCGGGTTGCCGATGACGGCTCCAGTACCGTCCACCGTGCCATCGGCGGTTTTTACGGCTACTTCGGCTTTGCCGTCGCTGTCCAGGTCATACACCATCAGCTGGGTATAATGCGCCCCGGCCCGGATGTTGCGGCCCAGGTCGATGCGCCACAGCCGGGTGCCGTTCAGCTTGTAGGCGTCGATGTACACGTTGCCGGTATAGCCGGCCTGGGAGTTGTCGCGCGCGTTCGACGGGTCCCACTTCAGCACGATTTCGTATTCCCCGTCGCCGTCGAGGTCGGCCACCGACGCGTCGTTGGGCGAGTAGGTATAGGCCTGCCCGTTGGGGTAGTCCTCCACCACGCGGTTGTTGGTGACGCGGTACGGGGCCGTCACGCCCGGGGCCGGCACCTGCAGCGGAATGCTCCTAAACTGCCGGGCCCACGTAGAGGCCGAGGCCGAGGCAGCCTGCTCCACGCCGCCTACCACGGGCCGCACGGTGTACACCGCATCGGCCGCGGCCTGGTCGACGAAGTTGGTGGCGCCCGTCAGCGGTGCCGGGGTGACTTTTTGCCCGTTGCGGTACACGTTGAAGGCAATGCCCGCCGGGTCGGTGCCGAACAGGCGCCAACCTACGTACACCTCGCCCGGGTTGGTGCGCACGGCTACCACGCCGCGGTTGAGCTTTTCCAGGTGTTTCTGCGCGTGCGCCGGGGCGGCGAGCAGCAGAGCGGCAATACCGCTTACTAAGAGCGGACGAATACGCGGTAAGCTTGTAAGCATACAGGATGAATTGGAAGTGGGGGTGCATCCAGCGCTGCAGTCTGCAGGCGCCGGCTCGGGGGCTCCAGAGCAGCGTAAGCTCCCACATCCCACAGGCGCAAGCGTCCTGTACCGTCCTGAATTATAGGTGAAAACCATTGGCAGCATCAGGTGTGGCCCGGATGCAGAAGAGCTGGGCGCCATCCAAAGGCCGCAGCGCAGCAAAAGCTACCCTGCAACAGGCTACTATACTGGCTCCGCCGCCGGTTTCGGCGGCCGCTGTGCGTGCCAGCAACTCTGGTGAAGCAAGTCGCCCAACCCTTGCCGGTTGCTGTGCTGCCCTGTCCTGTTGGCGGGTTGAAAACCGTCTGCCCGGCCTGAACGAGCGAATGGCCCATCAGCAAAACGGCTCCGCCTCTGCAGGCGGAGCCGTTTTGCTGATGGGCCAAAGGCGTTTAGCTAGCCACAATGAGTTTTTGTCCGGGCTTCACCTCGTCCGATTTGAGGTGGTTGAGCTTGCGGAGTTGCTCCACCGTCAGGCCCTGGTAGCGGCGCGAGATATTATAGAGCGTATCGCCGGGCTGCACGATGTGCACGCGCTGCTCAGGAAACGGCGCGGGCTTCTCTGCTTTCGGCTTCGGGGCCGGGCGGGACGCGGAGGTAGGCTTCACGGGCTCGGCGCTGGCAACGGCTTCCGCGTCGGCCGGCGGCGTGAGGCGCAGCTTCTGCCCAGGCGTGACCACCTCTGAGCGCAGCTTGTTCCAAGCCATCAGCTGTTCCACCGACAGGCCCTGCTCGCGGGCCAGCTTGGTGAGGTGGTCGCCCCGGCGCACCACGTAGTCCGTGGCTGCGGCTACGCGGGCGGTGGCTTGCTCCTTGGCCGTTTCCACGGCGCTTGGCTCATTGACCGGTGTCGTCGCTGCGTCCTTTTCCAGTCTGGCCGGGCGTGCGGTCGTGCGGGCTACGGCTCGGGGCTCGGGCGCCACTACGGGCTCCTCAGGGGCATTATCCACGGCAGCCAGCTCGGGCTGCGTTTCCACCGGCTTGGCTGCTACCGGGCGCTTGGTAACTCTCACGCCCATTTCGGCGGGCGTGCGCGGCGCGGCTGCCACGGCGGGCGCGGCGGCCGGGCGGGTTGCCACGGCGGTAGGGGTGGGGTCCGATTCCTTGGCGGGCAAGAACACCACCAGCTGTTGCTTGGGCTTCAGGACCCGGCCCTTGGCCAGGTTGTTCCAGCGGCGCAGCTGCGCTTGCGACACCCCGTACCAATCGGCCAGCTCGGCCAGCGTCTGTCCGCGCTTCACAGTATGCACCTTGCGACGCGTGCGCGGCGCTTCGGTGGCAGCCGCTGAGGTTGTTTCCGGGCGGGAGCGGCGGCTGGTGTTGGCTGCCATCAGCGCCGTGGGGAAGGGTTCCACGCCTTCCAGGCGGGGCGGCAGCGGCGCTATCGGCGTAGGCAGCGAGGCCTGGGGTAGGCAGTAGGTAAACAGGGTGCTGCGGTCGACTTCCTGCAGCTGCGGCCGCAGCGAAGCCGGAAACTTCACGGCGTAGGGGCGGTAACCCAGGGGTAGAAAAGTCCGGCGCAGTTCGGGGTTGAAGCGCCCGATGGCGGCCGAATCAAGGCTCAGCGCCTGGCTCAGGCGCATCACGTCGAAGGGCTGCCCGTTGAGCTGCAGCGTGTCCATGGGCTGCGCGTACTGGTACTTCAGCTCCGGCGAGTGCAGCTGGTGTTGCTGCGCGTACTTCATGGCGTACATGATGGCCGTGAAGGAGGGCACGTAGTTGCGGGTTTCCTTGGGCATGTACGGGTACATATCCCAGAAATTGCGCTTGCCGGTGCGCTTCATTACCCGCTGCACGTTGCCGCCGCCCCAGTTGTAGGCGGCCAGCACCAGCTCCCAGTCATGAAACATGCCGTAGAGGTAGCGCAGGTGCTTGCAGGCGGCTTCGGTGGCCTTTTCGGGGTCCATCCGCTCGTCCACCCACTCGTCGCGGCGCAGGCGCAGGTCGCCGGCCGTGGGGCCCATAAACTGCCACAGCCCGGTGGCGCCTACCCGCGACTTGGCCGTCGGAATCAGGGCCGACTCCACCACGGCTAGGTACTTCAGGTCCTGCGGCAGGTTGTACTTGGCCAGGTACTTCTCGAACAGCGGGAAGTACAGGTTTTCGCGCTCCAACACCCGCTGCATGTAGTTGCGGTTGCGCAGCGTGAAGTAGTTGATGTGGGCCAGCACCGTGCTATTGACCGCGTGTGGGGCCTCCGTATCGAAGCACGATACCCGGTCGCAGATCAGGTCGCGCACTTCGGGCGGGGCCTGCAGCCAGGCCAGCCGCACCGAGTCGATCTGCACCGGCTCGGCGGCCAGCGAATCGGGCAGCAGCTCCAGGCTCACGCGGCGGGTGGTGTCGTCGCTCGCGCCGGCCTCCGGCATCACCAGCGGCGGCAGCGTCGTCTGAGCAGCCGCGGAGCGGGCAAAGGCGGCTGCCATCAACAGGAATGCGGAGGCACGGAGCGTTTTTTTCATGCGACTACGGGGCTACGGGGGCGGCGGCTCCCACCGATTCGGTCAGGTGTTTGGCAAAGGCCAGCATCTGGGCTTCGCGGAACGCGCCGCTGAGCACCTGCAAGCCAATGGGCAAGCCCTGCTGATCGTGGCCCACGGGCACCGACACGGCCGGTACCCCTGCCAGGGAAGCCTGAACGGTAAAGATATCAGCAAGATACATAGCCAGCGGGTCTTTCGTATTCTCCCCGATGCGGAAGGCCGTCGACGGCGCCGTGGGCAGAATCAGGAAGTCGTACTGGCGCAGCAGCTCGTCGGTCTGCTCCTTGATGAGGCGCCGCACGCGCTGCGCCTTGGTGTAGTAGGCGTCGTAGTAGTCGGCCGACAGCACAAAGGTGCCCAGCAGAATACGGCGCTGCACCTCCTGGCCGAAGCCCTGGCTGCGCGATTTTTTGTAGAGTGACTCCAGATCGGTGGCGTCGCCGGCGCGGTAGCCGTACTTCACCCCGTCGTAGCGGCCCAGGTTCGAGGAGGCCTCGGCCGTGGTCAGGATGTAGTACGTGGGCACCATGAAGTCGAGGTAGGGAAAGTCCACCGCGTCCACCACGTGGCCCTGGCCGCGCAGCTGCTCGATGACGCCTTCCGTGGCCTGCTTGATGGCGGGCGCGAGGCCCGGGCGCTCCAGCGTGTCGCGGATGTAGCCGATGCGGTAATGCGCCTGGGGCTCCAGCAACTGCGAGTAGGCCGGCACCGGCTCCTGGCTTACCGTCGAGTCGAACTCGTCGGGCCCGGCCATTACTTCCAGCAGCAGGGCGGCGTCGTCCACCGAGCGGGTGATGGGCCCGATCTGGTCAAACGACGAGGCGTACGCCACCAGGCCGTAGCGCGACACGCGCGAGTACGTGGGCTTTAGGCCCACGACGCCGCAGAACGAGGCCGGCTGGCGTACCGAACCGCCGGTATCGGAGCCGATGGAGGCCAGGCACATATCGGCCTGCACGGCCACGGCCGAGCCCCCCGAGGAGCCGCCGGGCACGCGCTCCGGGTCGATTTCGTTGCGGGCCGGGCCGAAGTAGGACGTCTCGTTCGAAGCGCCCATGGCAAACTCGTCGCAGTTCTGGCGGCCGATCAGGATGGCGTCCTCGTCGAGCAGGCGCTGCACGGCCGTGCCGGTAAACAGCGACTTGAAGCCGTCGAGGATGTGCGAGCTGGACTGCAGGGCGTGGCCTTCGTAGGCCAGCACGTCCTTCAGGCCGATAACCATGCCGGCGAGCTTGCCGGCCGTGCCGGCCGCCAGCTTCGCGTCGACGGCGTCGGCCTGCTGCCGGGCTTCGTCGGGCCACACTTCCAAGAAGGCATTCAGGTGCGCCTTTCGGTCGATGTTATCCAGGTAATACTCAACGAGCTGACGGCAGGTAAGGGTACCGGCGGTCAGCTCGTTACGAACTTCCGTGAGGGAGTTAAAGCGTTTCATGTCGTAGGCCAAACAATCCGCGGCGCGCGGCAGGGCTGGAGGGAAAAGGCTAGGCCGCCGCGGGGTACGCGGCGGCCGTCAAAAGTCAGGAGGCGAAAGTTCGAAATTAAATCGACTTGGCCGAAGTATTCGATTCGTGGGGCAGGCCGGCGGGCGTGACCGTGGGCTGCTCGGGGGCAGCTACCGGGGCCGCATCGGGCTGATCGAGGCCGGTGGGCTGGTAGGCGATGGGGGCGGCCGCCGTGGGCGGCACCTGCGGCGCGGCCGGCTGCTGGTAGTTGTTTTGCGGCTGGAAGCCCGGCTGGCCGGCGCTTTCGATTTCGCTGCGGATTTCGCGGGAAGCATCCTTGAACTCGCGGATGCCCTTGCCCAGGCCCCGCGCCAGCTCCGGAATCTTGTTGGCCCCGAAGAAAATCAGGATGACGACCATGATGAGCATAATCTCACCACCTCCAAGGTCGCCTAGGAAAAGCAAAAAGGGTGTTTGCATGACAGACGAAGCTTAGCGGTTAGGAACGCGGCTGCTGCGGGTCGCGGTAGTCCGGGTTTTGGTCGCGGTACTCGGGTTTTTGCTCCTTGGAAGCGTCCTTGAACTCGCGCATGCCCTGGCCCATACCGCGGAACAACTCCGGAATGCGCTTGGCACCGAACAGCAAAATGATGATGAAAACGATCAGCAGAATCTCGGTCGTACCGAAGTTGCCGATCAGGAAAAGCGAATTGAGCATGGGAGTCCGCAGTGGGTGTTTGGCTATAACAGGCTTACGCGCTTGCCTGTCATAGGGATTGGTAAAGGTACCCGATAATTTTCAAAACCGGTCCGGGCAGGGCGGGCGGCCAAGGCCCGCACGCGGCCTGCGGCTGCTAAAACCGCCGCTGGCCGTTGGGAAGTTCACCCAGTAAAACAGTAAGTTTGGCTAGCAAAATTTATTATTCAACGCGAAAAACCGGTTAAAGGCAGGGCTGCGTAGGTACCCTTCGGCGCGCTTTTTCCGTTTGAAAGCATTGCACCTTCGTGCAAGCCTACTTGATCAAAATTCCGCTTGGTATGAACGTGCGTGCTCTTTACGTACCCCCCACCTCTGACGCTTTGATGACCAGCACCGAGGAACAGCGCTTGGATGCGCTTCGGGCTTACGACATCCTGGACACTGCGCCAGATGCTGATTTTGACGCCCTGACGCGGTTGGCCGCCTATATCTGCGGTACCCCCATTTCTCTCATCTCCCTGGTCGATGCCAACCGGCAGTGGTTCAAAGCCAACTACGGCCTGAATGGGGTAGCGGAGACGCCGCGGGAGCATTCATTTTGCCAGTATGCCATGGTATCGGGGGGCGTGTATGAAGTGGAAGACACAACCGTTAATCCCATCTTCATGGCCAATCCGCTGGTGACCCAGGACCCGAACATCCGGTTCTACGCCGGGGCACCGCTGGTGACCCCCGCAGGCGAACCGCTCGGTGCCTTGTGTACTTTGGATACCCGACCGCGGCACCTCAGCGAAGAGCAGCGCGACGCCCTGCGTACGTTGGCGCGCGAAGTCGTTTCGCACCTGGAGTTACGGCGGGCCCGCATTCAGTTGGAAAAAGAACGGGACAAGATGGATGGCCTGTTGCGCATGGCTAACGACAAGGCGGCTCACCTGTACTCGGCTGAGCGCGAAGAAATCTTCGTGAAGCAGGACCACAAGCTGGTGCGGCTGCACACGGCTCAGATTTCCTACTTGGAAGCTTTGGGCGACTACGTGAACATTCACGTAGGCAGCGAGCGGTACACGGTGTACACCACGATGAAGGACATGCTCACGCGCCTGCCCGCCCGCGACTTCGCACGGGTGCACCGCAAATACATCGTGCGCATCAGCAGCATCGTGGCCATTGATGGCGACTCGCTGATTGTCGATGGTGGCCGGGCCTCATCCGTGCCCATTGGCAATTCCTACAAAGCGGAACTGATGGGCCGCCTGAACCTAGTTTAATTCGGCTGGTCAGATCGGCACACTCAGATAGTAAAAGCCTCTCTTGGTCGACAAAATTCTGAATTTGGACGAAAACCGCATGACCTAAAACCGATAGACCTCGTATCTTTCGGCTGTTATCGGGGGATTAATCCTTTGGCGCCGGGGCTCAGGCCCTGCCAAGGAGGGATTAACTGATAGCTAAGTTTGTTTTCATAGCTCAGAAAGGCACCGTACGCTGTACGGTGTTTTTTTATTTCCGGGCCGGTCAAAATTGGCAGTTATCGTGTAGCAACAGCTATTTGCGGCCCAGCCACTGCTCCGGGTTGAGGTTGGTGCTGTTGCGCCACACCTGGAATTGCAGCTCGGTGGTGCCCTCGCCGTTGGTGTACACCGTGCCGATGGGCTGGCGCATTTTCACCTGCTGGCCTTCGCTTACGCTCACGGTGCGCAGCTTAGCGTAGACCGTGAAGTATTCGCCGTGCTGCACCATTACCACGTTGTTCATGCCGGCAATGTTGGCTACAGTCAGCACCTTGCCATCGAATATGGCGCGGGCCGATTCGCCGGCCGTGGTCTGAATATCCACGCCGCGGTTGTCCACCGTCACATGTTTGAGTACGGGGTGGGGGTGACGCCCGAAGCGCTGGGCAATGAAGCCGCGGGCCACCGGCCAGAGCAAGCGGCCGCGGTTATCGGCAAAGGACGACGACAGCTCGGCCGTTTCGGGCGTAAGCGGTACCCGGTCAACGCGGGTGGTGGCCGCTTCCTCGGCCGCTTCGGCCGCCACGGCGGCTTCGGTGGCTTCGCGCTTGGCCGTGGTGCGCTCGGCAGCCGTGGCGTCGGGGCGCTCGGCTCGCTCGGCGCTGGCCTTGGCGGCGGCTTTGGCGGCGGCGGCTTTGGCGGCGGCGGCACGGGCCGCGGCGCGGGCCGCCCGCGCAATTTCCTCGCGCACGCGCTGGGCAATCAGGTTGTCGAGCTTGCGTACGGCCTGCTGACGGGCGGCCAGCTCCTTTTGCAACTGCTGCTCCTGCTGGCTAAGCTGCCGCACCACCTGGTCTTGCTGGGTGCGCATGCTTTCCAGGTTGCGGTTTTCGTGCAGCTGATTGGTCAGCAATGAGCTTTTTTCCTGCTTTTTCTCGGTCAGGTCGGTGAGCTGGGCCGTGAGTTGCTGCTGGGTGCGCAGAATGCCGCTGACCTGCTGCCGCCGTACTTCCGAGTACTGGCGCACGTAGCGCAGGCGCAGCATGAACTCGTTGAACGACTCGGCCGCAAACAAAAACATGATGCGGTTGTAGGCATTGGCCGATTTCGAGGCCGCGTAGATCAGCCGGGCGTACTCCGCCTTCAGCCGCTCCAGCTCGGCCTTGGTCAGCTGCACGTGCGTGGTGGTCTGCTTGACCCCCGTTTCGATGTAGCGCAGCTGCGAAGAGGTCGATTTGATAACCTCCTTCTGCACGGTAATCTTTTCCTTGATGGCGTTGAGCTGGCCCAGGGAGCTTTGCTTTTTCTGTTGCGTCTGCTCCAAAATCTTGCTCGTTTCCTGAATGCGGCGCAGGTTGTTGCGCCGCTCTCGCTCCAGCTGGGCTTTGGTTTTGGGCGCTTCCTTGGCCGGCCGGCGGCGCTGCTGCGCGGGCGCCGCCGACAGGGCCAGCAGCAGTACCGCCGCCAGCAGCCAGGTCGGCCCCGACTTACTTGCGGTTCTTACGCCCATACTCGGCCGGCACGGAGAAGGGAAAGGAGAGTTGCTCCTTGTCCAGATCCACGTTGCGGTAATTAATCATTACGGTGGCGGGCTGCCGGCCCGGCTGCTGGGCCTGCACCAGAATACCATGGGCGAACGGTTGCTCACCCGGTTGCAGCGGCTGAAAGTCGTTGTAGGTAACGGTCAAGGTGCTTTGCGACTTGGGGTCGGCCACGTTCAGCTTTTGCAGGCGGGCCCGGCTCAGCTCGATGAACTGCTCGACCAGGATGCCGGTTTGGCGGTATTCCACCCGCTGCACCGGGCCCTCGGTGGTGGCAGTCAGCGCCGAGTCGCGGGCAGCGGGCACGTAGTCACCCAGAAGCATAGCCTGTAGCTGGGTGAAGGTCACGGGCACGTTAAACTGGCGCTGCAGATAGTCAAAATTGCCCGCGTAGTAGGTCTTCTCCAGCATGTTGACCACCTGCACCGAGTCGGGCGTAATCAGGGCGCGCACGCCCAGGCCCAATACCGAGGCCTGCAACCAGATGACGCTGTCCTTGCGCATGCGCACGTTCAGGTTGACGGAGTATTTCTCCCCGTTGGCGTCGATCTGCGCCTTGCCCTTGGCCGCGAGGTAGCGGAAATCCAAGTTGCGGGCGCGCACTTCGGGCGCCGGCGGACGGGCGGGGGTAGTGGCCGATTTGGCAGGAACGGCGCGGCGGGTACAGGCACCCAGGCTCAGGCTGCCGATGAGCACCAGCAGCAGAGGCCAGCGTCTATTCATAGAGTTTTCGTTCTTTGATTTTGCGGTCGATGAATGTGGAGGTACCGCCGGCCTTTTTGGCCTGCTGCCAGTGCTCCACGGCCGCAGTCGGGTCGCCCAGTTGAAACAGAACGTCGCCGTAGTGCTCCAGCACGGTGCCGTCTTTGGAGGTGCGTACGGCTTTTTCGAGGTATTGGCGGGCGCCGGAGTAATCTTTCAATTGATACAATACCCAGCCGTAAGTGTCGAGGTAGGTGCCGTTGTCGGGAAACAGCTTCACGAGCTTGGCGGCCATGTCGCGGGCCTTGGGCAGGTTTTTGCCGCGTAACGACAGGTAGTAGCTGTAATTGTTCAGGGCCTGCGCATTATTCGCGTCGAAGGTCAGCGCCGCCTCGTAGGCCGCATCCGACTTATCGTACTCTTTGAGCTCGTGGTAGGCATCGCCGAGTTGGGTGTCGAACTGCGCGGCCAGCTCCGGGTTGTCGGTGGTGAGCTTCTTGCCCTGCTCGAAGGCGCGTACGGCTTTCTGCGGCTGCTTGGCGAAGGTGTGGCCCACGCCGTTGTAGAACCAGAACACGGCTTGGTTCGGAAACAACTCCAAGGCCTGGTTGGTGTGCTTCAGAAGCGAATCGGCTTGGGCCAGCTCCGCGTCGATGAGCACCACCTGCTGCCAGATTTTGTAGTGCGAGTTGTCGATGCGCAGCGCGTGCAGGTAGTTGTCGCGGGCCTTGGGCTTCTGGTCCGAGAGCAGCTGCACGTCGCCGGCCACGGAGTAGGCCTTGGCTTCGCGCGGGTGCACGCGGGTGGTGATGTCGGCCAGTTCCAGGGCCGTCTGCTGCACGGCCGGGTTGGGCAGCTGCTTGAGGTAGTCCACCAGGATGCGCACCTTCTGGTCGATGCTCAGGCCGGGGCTTTCGAAGGCCTGCTTGATCTGCTTTTCCGACTCGGCCGCGTTGCCCTGCTGCCGGTACACGTCGGCCAGGATCATGTGTGCCTGCGGGTTGTCGGGTTCCTTTCGCAGGGCCTGCTGGGCTACCCGGATGGCATCGGGCAGGCGGTTGTTGGCCGCGTACATCTCCGCCTGCGCCAGCACGTAGCGCACCTCGTCGGGGTTGGCCGAAATCAGCGCTTCACCTTCCTGCAGCGCCTTGTCCAGGTTGTTCTGCTTCAGGTAGATCTGTTGTTTCTTGAACGACACCTCGTCCATAGGCCCAAACTCCTTTTCCGCCTGCTCGAAGGCGCTGAGCGCGTCCGTAAGCTTGCCCTGCGCCAAGTACAGCTCGGCCAGGTTGAAGAGGTAGGACTTAGATTCTGGAACGTCCTGAATCAGCTTGGTGTACACCTGCGCCGCCTCGGTGTACTGCTTTTGCGAAGCGTAGATCTGAGCCAGGATTAAGTAGTAATACGGGTTCTTGGCATCGAGGCGCAACGCGGCCTGCGCGAAGTTGCCGGCGTCCTTCAGGTTGCCGATCAGCAGGTTGTTTTCGGCAATCTTGTAGTTGATGGCTGCGTTGTTCGGGTCGAGCTGGTAGGCCTTCAGCAGCCGCTCCTGGGCTTTGGGGTAGTCTTCCAGCAGCATAAACTTCACGCCGTCCACGAAGTAGGCGGCGCTCAGCTCCCGGTCCTTCTCCGTGAGCTGAGTTTGCTGTTGGGCCTTGGCGGCCTCCAGGGCGGCCTGCCGCTGCATTTCCTTTCGTTCGCGGCGCGTGAGCTTGCGCGGCTTTTGCGGCTTCTCCGACGCGGCAGATTTGCCGGGCGCGGCTGGCTGCTGGGCGCACACAGGCCCGGCCATCAGCAGGCCCAGCGCAAGCAAGAGGGTAGAAGCGGAACGAATCATGCGGAACAGACGCGGCAACGGAAAAAAGGGTGGCTTCGGGGCTGCCGGCTCGTGAGAAAAGATACGGCATAACCCTGAAACCACCCCGTGCGCGCTACAGTTTCAAGGCGTTGTAATCCCCCACGCTCAGGTCGGCGGGCGTGCCCGTGAAGCTGGCGTGGCTGCCGATCATGGAGTTCTGCAGGTTGGCGTTCTGCACCGTAGCCGACTTCTGAATGATGCTGTTGGCCACTACCGAGTGCTTTACCGTGGAGCCGTCGCCCACCGACACGTGCGGGCCAATGATGCTGTGCTCGAGCACCACGTTCTCGCCGATGTACACCGGCGGAATGATAACGGAGTTGGTGAGCTTGGCGGTTTTCGAGACGGTGTCTTCGCCGGCTTCCTGCAGGTACTCCAGGTAGCGTTGGTTGGTGTACACGGTCGCGTCCTTGTTGCCGCAGTCCAGCCACTCGGTCACGCGGCCGGGGATAAACACGGCGCCCTGGTTTTTCATGTTCTCCAGGGCATTGGTGAGCTGGTACTCGCCTTTGTCCTTGATGTCGTTGTCGAGCAGGTACTGCAGCTCGCGCTTCAGGTATTCGCCGTCGCGGAAATAGTAAATGCCGATGATGGCGAGGTCCGAAACGAACTCCTGGGGCTTCTCAATGAGCTCCGTGATGTGGCCCTGCTCGTTGAGCTTCACCACGCCGAAAGGCTTCGGATCATCCACGCGCTGCACCCAGATGGTACCGTCGGTGGAGGTGTCGAGGGTGAAATCGGCTTTGAAGAGGGTATCGGCGAAGGCCACCACCACCGGGCCGTTCAGCGAGTCCTTGGCGCACATGATGGCGTGGGCCGTGCCCAGCGGCTCGTCCTGGTAATTGATGGTGCCCTTGGCACCCACCGATTCGGCAATCTTGAGCAGGCTTTGCTCCACTTCGGTCCCGAAGCGACCCACAATAAAGGCCACTTCCGACACGGGCTGCCCCACGACCTTGGCAATGTCTTCGACGAGGCGCTGCACGATGGGCTTGCCGGCAATCGGAATCAGCGGCTTCGGTACGGTAAGCGTGTGCGGGCGCATGCGCTTGCCCATGCCAGCCATCGGGACGATGATTTTCATAAACGGGTGAATTGGAAAGGTTGGTTTGGGGGCGTGTACGTATGCTCGGCACAGACCGCCGCGCAAAGTTGAAGTATAGAGTTAACGGATTTTACTGATTTCGCAGTTTTTTTTGTACGTCAGAATGATAGCGGTTTCAGAATAAAGGAGCTCAAGCGTTAATAGTCGCTCTCTACAGCTGCGAGTTAGACGGCTGCAACCGCCCACACGTCATGTACTCTCCTGCCGTCCGCCGCCACACGGGGCGTCTGCCAGCATTACTTCGTGCCGGTGCTGCCGTAACCGCCGGCACCACGGCCGGTGGCGCTGAGCTCGGCTACTTCCAGCCACTGAATGGCTTCGTAGCGGGCAAACACGAGCTGAGCAATTCGCTCCCCGTCCTGCACCACAAAGGGCTCGTTCGAGAGGTTGACCAGCAGCACTTTCACTTCGCCGCGGTAGTCCGCGTCGATGGTGCCGGGGCTGTTGACCAAGCCAATGCCGTGCTTGTAGGCTAGGCCGCTGCGGGGCCGCACCTGCGCTTCGTAGCCAACCGGAATTTCGAGGTACAGGCCGGTGGGGATGAGGGCGCGCTCCAGGGGACGAAGCGTAACCGGCTCGGCAAGGTGGGCGCGCACATCGAGGCCGGCGGCGTGTTCGGTTTGGTAAGCGGGCAGCGGGTGGTGCGAGCGGTTGATGACGGCAACTTGCATCGGGAGGAAAAGCAAAAAGTAAATCAGGCGGCCGTGGTGCGCAGGGCCCGTTCGGGGCGCTCCACCAGCCAGATAGCCGCCACGAAAGCCAGGGTCAGGCCGATGTGCACGGCGTAGCCCGTCCACTCGGCCAAGGGCGGCAGGCTCCAGTTCAGGGCTACCAAGGCCACGGCCGCCAGCAGCCACAGCAGCAAGCGGGCTACCGGGTAAGGCACCGGGAAATGGTGGTTGCCCAGGGCCCAGCACACCACCGCCATGGTGGCGTAGCAAACCAGCGTGGCAATGGCCGAGCCCATGTAGCCCAGCAGCGGAATCAGCAGGAAGTTCAAGGCTATGGTCAACACCGCGCCGCCGAAGCTGATGTAGGTGCCAAAGTAAGTTTTATCGGTGAGCTTAAACCACACCGAGAGGTTGTAGTAGACGCCCAGAAACAGGTTGGCCAGCAGCAGCACGGGTACCACCGCCAAGCCTTCGCGGTAGGCCGCGTTGCCCAAAAACAGCCGGCCCACCAGCTCCACATTCAGGCTCACGCCCACAAACAACACCGCGCAGCTGAGGGTAAACCACTTCAGCACCAGCGCGAAGGTGCGGGGGGAATTCTTGTCGGAGCTCTGAGCGAAGAAGAAGGGCTCGGCGGCGTAGCGGAACGCCTGAATCACGAGGCTCATCAGGATGCTCAGCTTGTAGCAGGCTCCATAGATGCCCACCGCCGCCAGGCTGCTGCGGCCGGGGTAAAAGCCTTCGGGCAGCCAGCGCGGCAGCAGGATGCGGTCCAGCGTTTCGTTGACCATGCCGGCCAGGCCCATGAGCATGATAGGGTAAGCGTACTGCCACAGCGGGCGCAACGGCTCCAGGTTCAGGCGCGGGCGGAAGTCCAGCAACTCCCGGCTCAGCAGCAGCAGCGTGAAGGCGCTGGCGGCCAGGTTGGAGAGGAACACGTAGCCTACGCCCATCGTCGGATCGTACACGCGCTCTACCACCGGGCGCAGCGCCGTCAGGTACTTGCCCGCCAGCACATCGGGACAGAGCACGATAAAGAACAGGTTCAGCCCGACGGTGAGCAGGATGCTGGCCAGACGGATGGCGGCGAACTTGATGGCCTTGTTTTCCAGGCGCAGGCGTGCGAAGGGAATAGCTGCCGCTGCGTCGAGGCCCAGAATCAAGGCAATCCAGACGGCGTACCGCTCGTGGCCCGGCGGAATACCCAGCAGGGCCACGAGCGTAGGCGCCAGGGCCATAAGTAGGGCCGTCAGCCCTACGGTGCTGAGGAGCAGCAGCGTCAGCACCCGGTTGTACAGCTCGCGGCGGTCGGTGCCGGGCCGGTTGGCGAAGCGGAAGTAGGCCGTTTCCATGCCGTAGGTGAACAGCACGTTCAGAAACGACACGTAGGCGTAGAGCCCCGTCACGATGCCAAAAGCCGCCGGGGCAAAGCGCCGCGTGTAAAACGGCGTCAGCAGAAAGTTGAGCACGCGCCCCACAATGCTGCTCACGCCGTACACGACGGTCTGGGAAGCCAGACGTTTGGCTATGCTCATAGAATTGAAGGAAGAAGGACGAATGAGGAAGAATTGGGGCCGGCCGGCTGTCTTCCTCAGTCGTCCTTCTTAATTAGTTACCAGTGAAGGCAGCCGGGCGTTTTTCCAGGAAAGCCTGCGTGCCCTCGCGGAAGTCGTCGGAGGTGAAGCAGCGGGCAAAGCCGTTGGCTTCGGTTTGGTAGCCCTGCCGCTCCTTGTCGAAGTAGGCGTTGACGCTTTCGATGACCAGGCCCACCGCCACCGGGGCTTTGGTGAGGATGCGGCTCAGCAGCTGGCGGGTGAAATCGAGCAGCTCGGCCTGCGGCACCACGTGGTTGACGAGGCCCAGGCGCAGGGCCTCGTCGGCCTTCACCATGTCGGCCGTCATCATCAGCTCCAGGGCTTTGCCCTTGCCCACCAGCTGCGTCAGGCGCTGGGTGCCGCCGTAGCCCGGAATCAGGCCCAGGTTTACCTCGGGCTGGCCAAAGCGGGCGTTGTCGGCGGCCACGCGGAAGTGGCAGGCCATGGCCAGCTCGCAGCCGCCACCCAGCGCAAAACCGTTGACGGCCGCAATGACGGGCTTGGTGCTTTCTTCGATCATGCAGAACACTTCCTGGCCGCGCTCGGCGGCGTGGCGCGCCAGTGGCTCGCTCAGGGCGGCCAGCTCGGCAATGTCGGCGCCGGCCACGAAGGCCTTGTCGCCCGCGCCGGTAAAGATGATGCCGCGCACCTGCCGGTCATCGAGCGCCACCTGCATGGCTTTGCCAATGTCCTCGATGGTAGCCGCATTCAGGGCGTTGAGCTTGCTGGGCCGGTTCAGGGTAATGGTCAGAATGCCGTTGTCGGCGAGGTCGAGAGCCAGATTTTCCAGTACGGGAAGCATGGGACGGATGAGTTGAGCGGAAACAGCGTGGCGACAAAGATAGAGACAATGCGCACCTGCCGCCGACCAGCTTCGGCGCAGTCGGCAACCAGCCAAGCGGGGCCGCGGCAGCCGGGAACGAAGGGCGCGGGGAGTTGTATCGGTTTGGCAAAAGCGCCCGTAACCCGTCAGTCAAATGGATGAAATGTAAAATGTTCTATATTACTCGCATTGAATCAATTTCTCACTTTCCTAAACCACACCGTTTACTATGGGCTTCGTTTCTGAGTTCAAGGAATTCATCTCCAAGGGCAATGTGCTCGATCTGGCCGTTGGGGTTATCATCGGGGCTTCGTTCGGCAAAATCGTCTCCTCCCTGACGGATGACATCATTATGCCCGTAGTCGGGATGGTGACCGGCAAAGTGGATTACTCGCGCATCATGCTGGGGCCCATGAAAGTGGGCAACTTCCTGAACGCAGTGCTGTACTTTCTCATCATTGCCTTTGTCATCTTCTGGGTGGTGAAACTGGCCAACCGCTTCAAGAAGCCCGCTCCGGTAGCCGTGGTGTCGGAGCCGACGCCCTCCAAAGAACAGGTGCTGCTGATGGAAATTCGTGACGCGCTGCGCAACCGCGTGTAAGAGGCCTGAACCTGCCAGCTCAACACCGGTCGCTTGGTCCCTTCGCGGAAAGATCAGGCGGGCGGGGTTGAGTTGGGGTAAGGCTTTAAGAGCGACGAGGAAAGTAATTGTAGGTCTGGGGATTGTCGGATCGGAGTATTTTCAGTAACCTTGACGTCAGCTACCAAGTACCTGACTTGGGATGAACTAACTTTCCTTACCACCCGTTGCGTCGGCGTAGTTGCCACCCTGCTTGTTCTCCGACGCGTACCTTACTTCCTCACCCATGAGAAAATACGTTGCTGCCGCGGCCCTGCTGGTCAGTGGGCTGATGACGACTGCGGCTGTGCAGGCCCAAACCGCCACGCCGTTTACTGGCGAGAAACCCAAGCGGGAAACGGCGCCCAAAAAGCGCAAGCAGCCCTCGGGAGAGGAACTAGCGCGCATGCAGCAGCGCATGAGCATGAACCCGGATGAGGTGAAGCGCGACCAACAGATGGAAGTGCTCGAAGCCCGGGCCGGCATCAGCAGCAGCACCCTGACCAACGGCTCTTCTTCGGCCCGCAGCTACGACCGGTCTTCCGGCGGCTTCACCGTCCGCGAGTTCCGCGACAAGCGCAACGCTGCCGTGCAGAAGCGCGGCCAGACGCGCCCGGCGCCCGGCATAGATCCGCCCGGCAAGCCGCTCAAGCACAAGAAAGCCAAACGCGGATTCCTGGGCCTCTAGGTTCTGTTCCGATCGGTTCAAAAAGAAAAAGCCCCGGCGCAACGCTCCGGGGCTTTCTGCTTCTTCAGAGTACGTATCAGAGCCACCGTTCGCCTCTGAGCGCTGAAGAAAGTCGGGATGAATGGAATAAGGAGTGTGCCGCCGTGCTTCAGCCGATGCTCAGCACCCAGCCCAGCAAGGCAGCCAGCAGCAGACCGGCGCAGCGCCTTAACAACACGTGGTTCATAGCAGCGGAAAGCACAGGCGTGAGGCAGCAAGCGGCGTTTATAATTTGACGAACTCCATACGCTGGTTGAGCGTGGCATACTCGTCGTCGGGCTCGGTGTACAGCGGCTGGGTGTTGCCCAGGCCTTTGGCCGAAAGACGGGTGCCGTCGATGCCCAGGCTGATGAGGGCGGCCCGCACCGCGTCGGCGCGCCGCTGCGAGAGGCGTTGGTTGGCCGCAGCTTCGCCGCCGAGGAGCATGTGTGCTTCAATGCGCAGGCGCACATCCGGATTGCGCCGGAGCATGTCGGCCATGCCCTTCACGAAGGGCTGAGAGTCGGCCAGCAGCGTGGCGGAGCCCTCTTCGAACTGCATGCTGTGCGACACGACACGGCCGTTTTCGAGCAGCTGCGAGTAATAGTCGCCGGTTTTCTCCGTGATTTTGCGCTCCACGGCTTCGCTGATTTTACGCTCGGCCACACGGTTGGCAGCGCGTTCCACGGCGCCGTGGAGCAGGCCAAACTGCGCGTGGCTGGCTATGGGCAGCAGGCACAGCAGGCTGCCGCAAAGGAGAAGGAATTTCATGATACAAAGCAGAACGGTGCGAAATGAGTAGTCTTGGGCCAGGGCGCTTACATCGCGGCCAGGCCACGCAAGTCCAGCGTTCGGGCCACGGCCTTCACCAACTTGGTGTCCTCCTGCCCGGTCGATTCGACGGAGACAAAGAACCGGTCGCCAACGCCCAGGGCTACGGCGGCGCGGTGTTCCATCTTCTGTACGGTTTCGTAGCCGCGCACACCAGGCAGACCCAGGTCGCAGCCGCGCATGAGCTGTTCGTCGCTTTCGTGCCAGATGTCGGCGCTCATCAGGGCCGTGGCGCCGGCAAACAGCGCTTCCGCGCCGTTGTAGTCCACGAGCTGCACCTTCAGGCGCTGGCTGCCTTTGCGGTAATACTGCTCGCAAGTAGAATAGCTGATGCCGCCCATCTGCACCGATTCACCCTGCGGGCCGCCTTCGCGCACAAAACCCGCCACCGATACCGGCAGAAACTTCTCCAACGCCTCGTAGTGCAAAGACGTGGTGTCGCCGCGTGAAACCCGCGCCGTTCGGTGGGCAGTGGCCAGGCTGCGCTCCGCCTTCGGCGCTACTGTTACGCTGGTGCTCAGCTCAGCACTGGAAGCTACTCCGGCGGTTTCGGGACGGCAGGCTCCCAGCAAAGGCAGCAGCAGGGCTAGGCCGGCTAAGGTGCGCAGGGCTTCCATGGCAGGAAAGGAGGACGTGGGTGGGTGGCGGAGGGAATTGTTGGCTAGAACCTAGCGGTGAGGCCGAGTTTTAGGTAAGACATGTCGTAACCCAATTCGCCGAAAGCGCCGAGGTTGTCCGTGAGCATGTACCGTGCGCCAAGGAAGACGCCCGAGGTGAGCGTGGCACCGCCGTAGTCGTTGCGGTACTGCTCGTTGCTCCAGTTGTCGGAGTACGACTCCACGCGTACGCCCAGGCTCAGGCCGGCGTAGGTATCCAGTTTCGGATTCTCGAGGATGTTGTAGTGGTAGGCGCCGCGGGCCGATACAATAAAGTTTTTCCAGGAGCCCTTGTAGCTACCCGACTTCCACGAGTAGCTTTTGTAGCCTACCAAACCGCCCACGCTGATAACGCCCGGACCGATGTTATCGATGATGCCACGCTCAACCGAGAGGCTCAGGGCCGGGGTGGAACGAACGCCCCCGAAAATGCCGTAGCCGTAGCCCAGGCCAAAGCCCACGCCCAGGTTGGCAGCTGTGCTCCCCACACCGAACTCGTGCCCCTGGCTGGTTGCCTTGGGCTTGGCGGTGGCTTTGGCGGGGGCAGCCGCGGCTGGTGCGGCGGGGGCGGTTTCTTCTACTGCCGGGGGTTGGGCAGCAGGGGCCGGCTTGGCGGCTACCGTTTTCGTAGTGGCCGGCTTGGCGGCAGTTTTGGCCGCGGTGGTGCTTTTGCCGACGGTAGCAGCCGGCTTGGCAGCCGTGGAACGGGCGGCGCTGGGAGCAGTGGTTCGGGTTTGCGCCGTGGCGGGCACAGCGGTCATCGCCGAAAGGGCAAGCAGGGCGGAGAGGCTAAGCGTTTTCATAGGTCGTGGGGGTGAACGGTGTTAAGGAACTGGAAGGATTACCCGGCCGGCTGCAAGGCCAATCGTCTGGGACAAAGCTACCGTCGGCGCCCCCCGCGGTCAATCGCATGATGATGTGACGATTTGCGTAATGAATTGAAATCCAGATTTGTGAATAAAAAAACCCATCTGGCCAGCTTCGGAAAGCTGGGCAGATGGGTGGTGACGTGTGCACCAAGAAACGCGCTGATCTGACGGCGGGCTTACCTAGCCAGTAGTCAGTGATAGGGCAGGAGCCGGGCTACCGCTCAGCAAACAAACGCTGAGCCAGCGTGCCCACCAAGGGCAGCGGCTCGTGCAGGCCGCTCATGGCTGCCATGACGCCCAGCATGCGCAGCATGAGCAGTAACCCCAGGCCCACACCTGCTACCACCAAGCTGCTCCAGCCTAGAAAAGGCAGCATGAGCAGTTGCGTGAGCAACAACACGGCCGACATGGCAATGACCAAGGTCATCTGGCGCAGATGGAAGCTGGTCAGGCTGCCGCGCTGGTGCCGGGGGCAACGGTAAGCCACCAGCCAGCCGAATACCGAGAGGTAACACATGATGGCCATTTTCCGGTCGAGTTGCGCCGAATCGGCACCGTGCATTTCGTGTGAAGCGAGGGGGGAAATCCCGACTTCCTCAAAGTCGCCTAACCAATTACCAAACCGGTTGCTGAAACGCCACACAATGTCAGCCGCCAAAAGTCTTTCCAAAGCAAGCATATCGGTGTGCAAAAGCTGATGAGTTACCTGAGGAGCCGCGCCTCCATCACGGAGACCTGGCGGCGGTAAGGGAAGGGGCAGCGCAAGGGCTACCCGGTTGGTCCCGTTCCGACGAATCAAAGGTGAGTCATTCGCCGCCCGAAGCGCTAACACGCATGTTTCAAATCATGACACGTATGTATCATTGGCTGTAAGTAATTGTTTGTCAGTGCTTTGATTTTGTAGTTATAGCTAATAGAATAGCACTGCGGTTCATTTTTGCCGATGAAAGTTCACACGAAAGTATTCATTCAGGACTCCAGCACCCCCGCGGCCGCGTACTCCGACGGCGACTGGTGGTACAGCTCACGGAAGCATTTGCTGAAATAGGAGAGGTTGCCAAAACCAACCTGCTCGGCTATTTCGGCGACGTTGCCGGCCTGCCCCTGCAGGAGCACGGCCGCCCGCCGCAGCCGTACCGTGCGCACAAACTCCGAAGTCGATTGATCCGTCAGCGCCTTGAGCTTACGGTGGAGCTGCACCCGGCTCATGGCCATATCATCGGCGAATTGCTCCACGCTGAAATTTGAATCGGCCATGCGCTCTTCCACGACCGCCAGGGCGCGGTTCAGGAAGCTTTCATCGGCCGAGGTAATGCTGATGTCGCGGGGCTGCAGCGTGACGGCGCGCCCGAAGCGCTGGCGCAACAGCTCGCGCTGCCGGATGAGGTTGTGCATGCGCACGCGCAGCTCCTCGGGGCGGAAGGGCTTGGTGAGGTACTCGTCGGCGCCCAGCCCAAAGCTGATCAGGCGGGCCTCGTCGCCGGCCCTGGCCGTGAGCAGGATGACAGGGATGTGGCTGGTGCGCTCGTCCTCGCGCAGGCGACTGCACAGTTCCAAGCCGTCCATCCGGGGCATCATCAGGTCCGACACAATCAGATCGGGCACCGCTGCCGTGCCGCGCGCCAGTCCATCCTCACCGTCGGCGGCAGTCAGCACCCGGAACTCCGCCGTCAGGCAGCTTTCGATGTAGGCGCGCATCTCAGGGTTGTCCTCGACCACCAACACCAGCGGCTTGGCCTCCTCGTTGCCGGTTTCCTCGGCCGCGTGGGAACTGGCCCAGGATGGCTCGACTTCGGGCCGCAGGACCGCGGGAGGCGCGGGCGAACTGGCCACTGGGTGTAACTCGTCGGGCTGCAGATGTGCCTTGCCCAGCGGCAGTTCCACCACGAAGGTGCTGCCCTGGCCCAGCACGCTGGAGGCGCGGATGTGGCCGTGGTGCAGGGCTACCAGCTCTTTGACTAGTGCCAAGCCGATGCCCGAGCCCTCGTGGTGCCGGGTATGGCTGTCATCGACCTGGTGGAAGCGGTCAAAAATAAGGGGCAGGTGCTCGGCCGGGATGCCCACGCCGGTGTCGCGGACACGCAGCAGGGCCCGGCCCGCCTGGCTTTCCACGCTTACCACCACGTGGCCCCCAGCCGGGGTAAACTTTAGCGCATTGCCCAGCAGGTTGTACAAAACCTTATCGAACTGATCGGCATCGAGGTAGACTTCCAGCGTTTCAAGGTCCGATTCAAAGCGCAGCTCCACCTCGTGGCTGACCGCCAGTGACTCAAAGGCTAGCACGTTGGTGCGCACGGTACGCACCAAGTCCACCGGCGCGGCGGCCAGCCGCGTCTGGCCGGCTTCCAGGCGGGCAATGTCGAGCAGTTGGTTGATGAGCTGCAACAGGCGGCGCGCGTTGCGCAGCATCAGGGCGTACTCCGGGTGAGCGGCTTCTTCCTGCCGCTGGCGGGCTTCGCTCAGCAGTTGCTCCAGCGGACTAATAATGAGCGTAAGCGGGGTGCGCAGCTCGTGCGAAATGTTGGTGAAGAATTTGGTTTTCAGCTCGTCGAGCTCCTGCAGCTGGTGCGAGGTCCGGATGCTGGCTTGCAGTTCCTGATAAGCGCGCTGCAATTCGGCCGCGCGTTCGGCCAGCTCGACGTTGGAGCGTTGCTGGATTTCTTCTTTCTCGCGCGACACCCGCAGCGCCTGCTCCTGTGCGGCCTGCGTGGTGCGCAGAGCGGCCAGCACCTGGCTTTGGGCCGCCTCTTTGGCCTCGAGGGCGCGCATGGCCTCCTGCTGAGCCATCTGTTTGTCTTTTTTGGCGAGGTTAATTCGATCCGCCAAGCCCAACGAAAGCAGAATCATCTCCAGCGCCGACGCGACGTGCACCCCGTGAGCATCCCAAAATCCGCCCCGCGGCATAATGCCCACCTGCCCGAGATAGTAGTTGACCACGGCCGCCAGCAGCAACGTCCAGCCCACCATGTAGTACCGGGCGGGGCGATACCCGGCGCGCAGGGCCAGCGTACCGGCTGTCAGCAGGACAATACTGGTCCAGAGCGCCACCGAAGCCTGCCACCAGACGGCCACCTGCGGCTCGGGCGTCAGAAAGCTCAGCAGGGGAATCCAAGCAATCAGCAGGGTCAGGCGCAGAAAGAAGTCGAAGCGCGGCAGCAGCCGCGGCGTTTCCAGAAAGGCGCGGGCCGTGAGGGCCCCAAAGAAAATGGTGCAGGCCAGCACTACGTTCTGGCGCAGATCAATAGCGAAACCCGGTAGCGAATCGGGCCAGAGCTGCCGCCAGTAGCCGGTCATATCCAGCTGCAAGGCCGTGAAAAACGCCACGTACAGCGAGTAATACAGGTAGCTGCTGTCGCGTACCGAAACAAACAGCAGCAGGTTGTAAGCCAGCAGCGCCAGCATGATGCCGAAGTAAGGCCCCATGGTCCAATCGCTGTTGCGGTAAAACTGCAGCACGGTGGCCTGCTCGGCTACCGCCAGGTACACCCGCTGATTGGCCGGGGCCCGCGCATACAGCGTCACGGCTTCGCCAGGAGGCAGGTTCAGGCGCACGTTGAAGCTGCGCACATTGAAGGCATGGGTTTGGGCGCGGGGTTGGGTGGAGCTCAGTTGGTGCGCCGTGACGGCGCCGTTGGCCCGCACGGCATACACGTCCACGCCGTCCATGTACTCGGTCACCACGCAGAGCAGCCAGCGCGTCGCCGTGCCGGTTTCCGAGCGCACCCGGCTCCGAATCCACTGGTCGGCGGCTGTAGTGGGCAGCTCGGTGGCATTGAATGGCCGGAAGCTGCTGGCCCAGCGGCCAGCCTGCACCTGCGCCAGCGTCAGGCCGGCGGGGGCGGCCAGCACGTCGGCTTCTTTGTAGAGGTAATGCCACTTGGAGGTATCCTGCAAGGCCATTACGGGGGCGGCGGCCCAGGCTCCCGTCGTTAGCACTAGCCAGCCCCAGATGCTGAGTAACAGGTATTTCATGCGGAACGGTGGGTTGAAAAGGCGCGCATCCTGAATATACAACACAATGCGCATATAGAGCCCCATTCGAGCGGTACGTTGCGCACGGGCCCAAAAAAAGCCCCGGCCGTGGTGGCCGGGGCTTGCTTGGGGCGCAGCAGCCGAAGCTTACAGCGTCCGTTTAACTTCTTTCTCTTCGAAGCCCTCGATGATGTCGCCTTCGCGCAGGTCATCGAAGTTCTTGATCGAAATACCGCATTCGTAGCCTTGGCGCACTTCCGAGACGTCGTCCTTGAAGCGCTTGAGGGCCTGAATGTTGCCGGTGTGCTGCACGATACCGTCGCGTACCACCCGCACCTTGGTGTTGCGGCTGATGGAGCCGTCCGTCACCATACAGCCGGCAATGGTGCCAACCTTGGTGATGTTGAACACCTGGCGTACTTCGATGGTAGCCACCGTTTCTTCCTTCACCGTGGGGGCGAGCATGCCTTCCATGGCGTCCTTCACCTCGTTGATGGCGTTGTAGATGATCGAGTAGAGGCGGATGTCAATCTGCTCCTGCTCGGCCAGCTTACGCGCACCCAGCGACGGACGCACCTGGAAGCCGATGATGATGGCGTCGGAAGCCGAGGCCAGCAGTACGTCCGACTCAGAAATGGCACCTACGCCTTTCGAGAGGATGTTCACGGCCACTTCCGGCGTGCTCAGCTTCAGCAAGGAGTCCGACAGGGCTTCCACCGAGCCGTCCACGTCGCCTTTCACGATGAGGTTCAGCTCTTTGAACGAAGCCAGCGCCAGGCGGCGGCCAATCTCGTCGAGCGTGATGTGCTTCTTGGTGCGCATCGACTGCTCGCGCTGCAGCTGCAGACGCTGGGTAGCAATTTCGCGGGCTTCGCGCTCCGTTTCCATCACCACCACTTTGTCGCCAGCTTGCGGGGCACCTTGCAGGCCCAGCAGCTGAACCGGCGTAGAAGGTCCGGCCGTCTTCATCTTCTTGCCGCGGTGGTCCGTCATGGCCTTCACGCGGCCGTGGTGCGGACCAGCCAGCACGATGTCGCCGACGTTCAGCGTACCCGTCTGCACCAGAATGGTGGTTACGTAGCCACGGCCCTTGTCGAGCGAGGCTTCGATAACCGAACCTACCGCCCGGCGGTCAGGATTGGCTTTCAGCTCCAGCAGTTCGGCTTCGAGCAGAACTTTTTCGAGCAGATCCTCAATGCCAGCACCCGTTTTGGCGGACACCTCCTGCGACTGGTACTTACCACCCCATTCTTCCACGAGAATGTTGATGGCCGACAGCTCCTCGCGGACCTTATCGGGGTTAGCCCCCGGCTTGTCGATCTTGTTCAGGGCAATAACGATGGGCACCCCAGCCGCTTGAGCGTGGTTGATGGCTTCCTTCGTCTGCGGCATCACCGAGTCGTCGGCTGCCACCACGATGATGGCAATGTCGGTGACCTTGGCACCACGGGCACGCATGGCGGTAAACGCTTCGTGACCCGGCGTATCCAGGAAGGTGATGCGCTTGCCTGACGCGGTTTTTACTTCGTAGGCACCGATGTGCTGGGTGATACCGCCGGCTTCGCCTTTGGCTACCTGCGCATTCCGGATGTAGTCAAGCAGCGAGGTTTTACCGTGGTCGACGTGGCCCATGATGGTCACGATCGGGGCACGGTCCTGCAGCGACTCCGGATCATCCTCGTCGACGATGGCCACGTCCTGCTCATCCTCAGCCGAGAGGAATTCCACGTCGTAGCCGAACTCGTCGGCAATAACGGTAATGGCTTCGGCGTCGAGGCGCTGGTTGATGGACACGAACATGCCCATGTTCAGGCAGACCTTGATAACCTCGTTCACCGACACGTTCATCAGCGAAGCCAGGTCGTTGGCCGAGATGAACTCGGTCAGCTTCAGGGTCTTCGAGGCCAGTTCGCTTTGCTGACGGGCCAGCTCCGTGGCTTCCGCAATACCGGCGCGCTTGTCGCGGCGGTACTTGGCACGGTTGCCCTGGTTGCCGCCGCGGCCACCGCTCAGGCGGGCCAGCGTAGCCTTGATCTGGTCCTGGATCTGCTTATCGTTCTGCTCGGGCGAACCGGGCTGAGCTGTGCCCTGGCCGGGGCGCTGACCACCACCCGGGCCACGATTGCCACCGGGGCCACCGCCGGGGCGGTTACCTTGGTAGCCACCGCCACCACCCGGGCCGCGGTTGCCACCGGGGCCACCGGGGCGGTTGTTGCCCTGGTAGCCGGTGCCCAGCGGACGGTCGCCGCCCTGCGGCTGGCCCTGGCCACCCTGCTGGGGGCCGCTGCCAGGCACGGCAATGCGCTGACGCTTTTTCTTGTCGCCGATACCGGCTTTGCGCACATCCGAAGAAGCCACCGGACGGGCACCACGGCCACCGCCACGGCGCGAAGCGTCGACGGGCAGCTCGATCTTGCCGAGTACCGTCAACCCCTTCAGCTGCTCGCCGCGGGCTACGATAGTGCCTTGGTCGCCGGCTTCGCCCGAAGGGGCAGCCGGTGCTTCCGGGGCAGCGGGAGCTGCCGGAGGCGTGGCCACCGGTGCTGCTGGTTTAGCCTCGGCTGCGGGAGTCGCTGCCGGAGCCGCTTGCGCCGGCTTTTCGGCTACGGGCGCCGCAGCAGGAGCAGGTGCCGGGGCGACCGGGCGCTCTTCCGCTACGGGAGCCGGCTTGGGAGCAGGAGCCGGGGTCGGAGCCGGCGCAGGTTGTGCGGGCTTCTCCTGCACGGGCTTTTCTGCGACCGGAGCCGGTTGCGGGGCCGGGGTAGGTGCCGGAGCGGGCTGGGGAGCCGGTGCTACCGGCTTCGCCTCAGCGGCCGGGGCCGGTGCGGGTGCCGGTGCCGATTGGGCAGGGCGCGGCGGTACCGGACGGCCTTTGGCGTCGAGTTCAATTTTGCCCAGCACTTTCAGGCCGGGCACGGTGCGGCCGTTGTCCGCGGCGGGCGCGGGCGGGGCTGCGGGTTGCGGCGCGGCTGGTTGGGCCGCGGCGGCAGGAGCCGGGGCCGGCTGCGGGGCAGCGGGCTTTGCGGGCTCCGTGGGTTTGGGCGAGGGCGCTACCACCTTAGCGGCCTCTTTGGCCTGAGCAGCCTGCTCAAGCTCGGTGTGGCGCAGCGTCTGGCCGCGTCGTGCGGCTTCGGCCTTGTCTTGGGCCGATGAGGCAAACTCCTTGTTCAGCAACGCAACCTGATCGGCCGAGAGCTTAGTGGTGGGTTTATTTTCAACAGAAATGCCCTTCGTCGCGAGAAAGTCCACAATAGTGTGGGTCCCGACGTTCAGGTCCGTGGCCGCTTGTTTCAGTCGTTTGCTTGCTGCTTCCGCCATTCTTGGGTTGCGCTCGATACTCGTAGTTGGGTGCAAAAGTACGATTTAATTATTGCCAAACGGCGGAAAACCCGCCTAATCAGGCAGGTCTTCCGCCGGGACTATGCCACGCAGGTTCCGGCCCTTACGAAAAGGGCCGGCCTGCGGGTTACTCTTGGGCTTCGGTAGGTTCGCCTTCGGCAGGCGTTTCTTCCTCTGCTTCGCCGTCAAATTCGGCTTGGATGACACGGAAAACCTCGTCCACGTTCTCTTCTTCCAGTTCGGTGCGGCGCACGATATCAGCTTTGTTTACGGCCAAGACCGCACGACCCGTATCCAAACCGATTTTCTTCAGCTCGTCGATGATCCACTGGTCGATTTCGTCGCTGAACTCTTCCAGCGTGATGTCTTCCTCGTAGGAGTCGGCTTCGCGGAACACGTCGATTTCCATGCCCACGAGGCGGGAAGCCAGCTTGATGTTGGCGCCGCCCCGGCCAATGGCCAGCGAAACCTGGTCCGGCTTTAAGAACACCGAAACCCGACCGGTTTGTTCATTTATTTTCATCGACGACAACCGGGCCGGTGACAAGGCCCGCTGAATGTACAGCTCCAGGTTGTCGGTGTAGTTGATGATGTCGATGTTCTCGTTTTCCAGCTCGCGCACCACGGCGTGAATGCGGCTGCCCTTCATGCCCACGCAGGCGCCCACTGGGTCGATGCGGTCGTCATAGCTTTCCACGGCCACTTTGGCCCGCTCGCCCGGCTCGCGTACGATGTTCTTGATGGTGATAAGTCCATCGGCAATTTCCGGTACTTCCTGCTCCATCAGGCGCTCCAGGAAGGCCGGGGCGGCGCGGGACAGGATGATTTTCGGGGCGCCGTTGATGACGTCCACGCGGTGCACGACGGCGCGGATGGTGTCGCCCTTGCGGTAACGGTCTTTGGGAATCTGCTCCGGCTTGGGCAAGCTCAGCTCGTTTTCTTCCTGGTCGAGCACCAGCGTTTCGCGGCCCCACACCTGGTACACTTCGCCGGCAATGATTTCGCCGACCATGTCCTTGTACTTCTGGTAAAGGTTGTCGCGCTCCAGGTCCTTCACGCGCTGAATCAACGTCTGGCGGGCCATGAGCACGGCGCGGCGGCCAAAATCCTCCAGCTTCACCTGCTCCGATACTTCCTCGCCTACCTCGAAGTCCGGCTCGATCTTGCGGGCGTCGGTCAGGGCAATTTTGTCGTGGTCCCAGATGTCCTCGGAGTCGTCGTCCACGATTTCACGGTTGCGCCAGATTTCCAAGTCACCGTTGTCGGGGTTGATGATGACGTCGAAGTTCGAGTCGTCGTCGAACTTTTTCCGGATCATCGTGCGGAACACCTCTTCCAAGATGCTCATCATCGTGGGGCGGTCGATGTTCTTGAACTTGGCAAACTCCGAGAAGGACTCGATGAGGTTGAGCGTGTTCATTGGGTTGGGAGTTGATTGTTAATTGTTGATTGTTAATTGTTAACCGTTGGGGGGTTCGGGGCAGAACGTCCAACAATCAACTATCAGCAATCAACCATCACCTTATTTAAACGAAATAACCACCCGGGCTTCGCTGATATCCGCAAACGGAATCAACACGGTGGGCAGGGTTTTCTTCTTGTTCTTTTCCTTTACTACTTCCGTGAGCAGGAGGCCTTCCGCAGTGGCCTCTTCCAGGGTGCCTTCCTTTTCGGAACCGTCGGTGAGCTTCAGAGCCAGGGTGCGGCCGGCGTGGCGGGCGTACTGGCGCGGGTCTACCAGGGGCTGGTCGGCGCCGGGCGAGGTCACCTCCAGGTTGTAGGCAGCCTCTTCGCCGTAGGCCTCGTCGATCTGGCGGGTCAGGCGGCGCGTGGTGCTGCTCAGCTCGTCGATGCCGATGCCCTGCTCCCCGTCGATGGTGGCGGTGATTTTGGGGCGGGTAGCCGTGTTGCTCACCGTCAGGCTCACCACGAAGTACTCGGGGCCCGGCAGGCTGGCGTCCAGCATCTGCTGAATGCGGTTGCGGTCGAAGCTCATGGGGTGGGATGGGTGGGAAAAGAAAGAGGGGACTAGCGTCCCCTCTCCTTGATTACTGATTTAAGTACGGCAAAGATACAACTTTGGCCGGGCCGGCGCAAGTCCTGCCGCCTTGCGGGGTAAGGGGCGGCTGATCAGCGCCTAATCTCGAGCCAGCCTTTGGCCTTGCGGCCTTCCGTGTCGGTGAGGTGGTAATAGTACACGCCATCAGGCAGCCCGCCTCCCGTGGTCGGCTCGGAAATGCCGCCGTTCCAGTCGTTTTTGTAGTCTTTGTTCTCGTACACCTGATTGCCCCAACGCGAAAACACTTTCAGCGTTACGGGGAGGCAGCTTAAGCGCTGCTCGAAGAAATCATTCTTGCCGTCGCCGTTGGGCGTGATGATGTTCGGAATGAACGGGTCGCCTACGTACACCGGCGCAAAAACCGTCTTCGACACGCAGGAACTGTTGTAGCGGGCCGTCAGGCTCACGTTGTACATGCCCGGCTTGGTGTACAGGTGCGTCGGAAACTGCTCGGTGCTGGTGTTGCTGGCCCCCGACGACGGGTCGCCAAAATCCCATTCGTAGCTGCTGGCGAACAGCAGGTCGTGGTCGAAGGTGTGCGTAAACGGCGCCATGCCGGTGTAAGAAGGAATGCCTTCTTCAAGGCGCGGCTTCAGCGGGCAAGTGGGCAGGTTCAGGGGGTTGTTGGTGCGGTCGTCGGGCACCAGCATCACGCGCCGGGCAGCCGTTTGGGTGCAGCCGTTGCCGTCGGTATAGCTGTAAGTGAGCGTCATAGGGCCGCTGCCGCCGGCCGGGGGCGTGAAAAAGCCCGTCGGCGTACAACCCGGGCCGCTCCAGGTACCGCCCGTCGGGGAGAAGCCCCGCAGTTGGTAGGCGGCGCGCTGAAAGGCGCAGAGGGCCGTGTCGCGGCCAGCCACCACGGTGGGCGGCGGCAGCACGCGCACGACCTGGGTAGCCTGCCCGCACTGGTCGGTGGGCAGGGTGTAGGTAATGGTGTGGGTGCCCGGGCCGGCTAACGAAGGCGAAAAATCCTGCCCCGAAACGCCCGGCCCGCTGAACGTGCCGCCCGCGGGGGTAGCCAGCAGGCGCATGGTGCCGCTTGCGTTGGAGCAGGTTTGGGCCAGGGGCGTGAACGTTACGGGCGTGATGGGGCGCACCGTCATGGTGAGGGTGCTGGTGGTGACGCAGGTGCCGGTGCTGGCCACGGAATACGTCAGCGCGTGCGTGCCTACCAGGGCCGGCGACGGCGTGAAGGAGTAGCCGGTGGCGACCGAGCCCGTTACGCCGGTGCCCGTCCAGGTGCCGCCGGCGGGCGAGCCGGTCAGGCGCAGCACGCTGGCATCGGCGCAGACGCTCTGGTTCGGGCCGGCCACGGCCGCATTGATGCCGAAGTCAATTTTGAAGGCCGCGTTGTTGCAGTTCGCCGCGTTGTTGCGGGTGGAGTAAGAGCCCGCGCCCGGCGGTACGGGAAAGTTGGAAGAGCCGCCGCAGCCGCCGCAGACGGCCTGGTACACGAAGCCCCGGCGGTCGAAGCGCGACGTGCCCCCGTCGACGTGCTCGGAGCTGCTGCTGCCGAAGAACGTAGCGTACTCCAGCGCCGCGGCGTAGGGCGTCAGCTGCATCAGGTAGAAGTCGTTGCCGTCGGTGTTGCGTTGCATGGCGTTGGCGGTGGTGGGCAAGCCGCGCACGTCCTCGTTGCCGTAAGGGCTGGGCTGGTTGATGTCGCCGCCCCAGCCACACACGTATATCCGCTCGCACTGGTCCACTAGAAACGCCGTGGGCGAAATGTCCGGGTTGCTGCGGCCCGTGCCGAAGGCGGTGCTCAGCAACACGGTGCTCAAATCGGGCGTCAGCTTCTCAATAAACTGCCGGCCGTTCGGGTTGCGGTACACGTTGCCGACGATGGGCCACGTGCCGCGGGTCTGCCCCAGGGCATACACGCCGCCCTGGCCGTCCACTTGCAGGAAATACACTTGGTCGTATTGGCCGGTGCCCAGATAGGTGACGCGCGCCGCCTGGTAAGAAGCGCCGCCGTTGGTCGGCGTCAGACGCAGGATGAAGCCTTCTACCCCGCCAACGTTCGTGGGCTGATGCGCCCCGGCAGTCGGGGTCAGATCGGTGCTGGTACTGCCCCCGCCAATGTAAACGTCGCCGGCGGCGTTAAGCTGAACGGAGTAGGCCGCGTCGGCGCCGCCCCCGCCAAAGTAACTCGACCACGTCAGGGCGCTCAGCGTGGGGGAAAAGCGGGCCACCACCGCATCGAAAATGCCGCCGCGGAAGCCGCCCTGCACGGCCCCGACGGTGGGAAAGTTGTTGGAGGACGTGCTGCTGGTCACGTACACGTTGTCGGCCGCGTCCACCGTAATGTCGCCGCGAAACTGGTCGCCGTAGTTGTGCACCAGCTGGTTGAAGTTGCCGGTATTGGTAAGCAGGCCGTCGTTGCCGGTGCCGCCCAGGTAAGTGGAGCCCACCAGGCCGTTGCCGTTGGCGGTCAGCCGCGTCACCACCAGGTCGGAGCCGTTGCGGTACGTAATGCCGCTGAGGGGGGTGAAATTGCTGCTGCCGCCGTTGAAGCTGGCGTCGTGGCTGCCGCCCAGGGCCGGATAGTTCAGCGAAGACGTGGTGCCGAGCACCAGCAGGTCGCCCTGGCTGTTCACGACCAGCGAGTGGGGTACGTCAACTTCAGCGCCGCCGATGTAGGTAGCCCACAGGCGCGCTGCAGAACCGGTCGTGGCAGTGTTGTACTTGATGATGCCCATGTCGACCACGCCCCCAAAGGAGGTATCGAACGCCCCGGGGCTGGTGGGGTAGCCCGCCGCGAAGACGATGCCGCCGGAGTACATGTGGCCTTGCTGGTCGTAGGTGGCGGTGAAGCCCCAGTTGTCGGCCGAAGAGCCGGTGAAGGAGGAGAAGACGACGGTCGGGTCGATGACCAAGGGGCGCTGGCGGTCGTAGCGGCCCAGGGCGAAGGTGACGTCGCGGCCGCGCAGCACGTAGCTGCAGGCCACGGGCTGGCGCCGCCCGCCGCCGTCGAGCTGGTACGCCCGCGGCGCCAGCTCCGTCACCTGCCCCACCGATGTGCTGATTTCCAGCGCGCCGTCGGGGCGCAGGCGCAGGTTGTTTACCCCGTCGTAGCGCAGCCGGATGCGGTCGGCGTCGGCGCGGGCGGCCACTTCGAAGTCGTATTCCAGGTAGCCCTGCTGGTTTTCGTAGAGGTGCGCATCAATGCCGCTCCACAAGCCCTGATAGCGAAGCTGGCGGTAGCCGCCCACATTCTGGGCCCAGTGCTTCGGGTCGTTGCCGAGCAGGTAGTTACGCACCTCGCCCGTCGCTTCATCGGGCTGCAGGGCGACGCCGCTGCGGCTGCCCACGAAGCGCATGGTGTAGGCGTGGCCGTTGAGCTTATCGGTGGAGGGTGGGGCGGGTTCGGGATGGCCTTCCTTACCGCCGTGGTGGTGCGCCGCGAGCTGCTGCGGATCCACGAAGGTGTACGTCAGGCCGCCGGCTTCCACGAACAAGCGCCCGGCCGGCAGCGGGGCCGCGTAGCGGGCCCGCTTGTCCCACTGACCTTTGTTCTCGATGAATTCCAAACTCCGGGCGGGCGGCGCAGGCAGCGCCTGGGCCCCGAGCGGGAGGGAAAGAAGGCCTAACAGGCCAGCGACGCGGCCGAGAGTAGAAAGCACCATGGGAAGTAGATAATCTAGTACTCCGAAGGTACGACGAAACCCGCGCCTTATTGTAGCCGTCACCCCATCATGTGGTCGGCGCCGAAATGCGTCGTAGGTTTGCGTATTCAAGGTTTGGTTGGTTTCCGGTGCGTCGTTCATTTGCTTTTAAGCTCACGCTGCTGACCCTCGCGTGGGTGCTGCTGGCCATAGGGTGCATGCAAGTGCCAACAAGGTTGCTTTGGGCCGCCGCTTTCGGGGCGCTTACTTTGCCGGTAGCCTTGGCAATCAATGCACTATGGCTGGTGTACTGGGCTATGCGGCGTTGGCCGGTGGCCCTGCTGCCGCTGGCCGCCCTGCTGCTCACCTGGCCTCACCTGCAGCGCGGCCTGGCCTTGCACCCAGTGAAAACCTCTCCGGCTGCCAGCAGCCTGCGCGTGCTGAGTGCCAACGTGCGCATCTTCAATGTGTACCCGCAGCTGCGCGACCCGGACTTGCACTCGTCCAAAACCATGATCCGCTGGCTGGCCGAGCACCCGGCCGATGTGCTTTGCCTACAAGAGTTTTACACCGAACCCCGTCCCACGCACGACGGCACCGTGTTCAATACCGAGCGGCGGCTAGGGCGGCTCAGCGGCCGCCAGGGCTTCGTTTCCACCACGCTCACCAACGGCGTCGGCGCCAAGTTCGGGCTGGCCATCTTTTCCCGCTTTCCCATCCTGCGCCGCGGCGTACTACACTTTGGCGAGAAGCTGACCCAAAACCACGCCATGTGGGCCGATCTGCGCCTGCCCGAGGGCGACACGGTGCGCGTGTTTAACGTGCACTTGCAGAGCATGAGCATGGCCGAGCAGGACATCGTCGACAGCTACTCCAGCAAGGCCGGCTTCCAGGCCAAGAGCGTGGGGCTGCTGCGCCGCTTCAAGCGCGGCTTGGTGGCCCGCAGCGTGCAGGTGGATACGCTGGTGCGCCGCATCGAGGCCAGCCGCTACCCGGTGGTGCTCTGCGCCGACCTCAACGACCTGCCCTATAGCTACAGCTACGACCAGCTGGCCGACCACCTGCAGAATGCCTGGGCCGAGGCCGGGCTGGGCGTGGGGGCCACCTACAACGGCAAGCTGCCGCTGCTGCGCATCGACAACCAATTCGCCAGCCCGCGGTTTGAGGTGCTCGGCTGCCGCGTCCGCCGCGATATTCCCTTCTCCGACCATTTTCCGATAGAAGCGGAGTACGAGCTGCGCCCGCGCTAAGATGGTGAACTGGTGAGTGCTGTTCAGGTCACGAGAACATCAAAATCACCGTCTCACCATCTCACCATCTCACTACCTTTGCCCCATGCAACACCCCCTGTCGCTCCACAATACGCTCACGCGCCGCAAAGAACCCTTCGTCCCCGTGCACGCGCCCTTCGTGGGCGTGTACCTCTGCGGCCCGACGGTGTACTCCGAGGCGCACGTGGGCAACGCCCGCGGCCCGGTGGTGTTCGACGTGCTGACGCGCTACCTGCGGCACCTCGGCTACACGGTGCGCTACGTGCGCAACATCACCGACGTGGGGCACCTGGTGGGCGACGCCGACGAGGGCGAGGACAAGATCAGCAAGATGGCCCGTGCTCAGAAGCTCGAGCCCATGCAGGTGGCCCAGGAGTACGCCAACCGCTACCGCCGCCACATGGACGCGCTGGGTTGCCTTTCGCCCGACATCGAGCCGCTGGCCACCGGCCACATCATCGAGCAGATTCAGATGATTGAGGAAATCATCGAAAATGGCTTCGCCTACGAGGCCAACGGCTCGGTGTACTTCGACGTGCCCAAGTACAACGCCAACGGCAATAACTACGGCAAGCTCTCGGGCCGCGTGCCGGAGGAACTGCTGGCCGGCTCGCGCGACAACCTCGCCGGCCAGGAGGAGAAGCGCAGCTCGCTGGACTTTGCCCTGTGGAAAAAGGCCGATGAGCGCCACCTCATGCGCTGGCCCTCGCCCTGGAGCGAAGGTTTCCCCGGCTGGCACCTGGAGTGCTCGGCCATGAGCCGCAAGTACCTCGGGCAGGTGTCCGACATCCACGGGGGCGGGCTGGATTTGATGTTTCCGCACCACGAGTGCGAAATAGCCCAGAGCCAGGCCAGCCACTCGCACACCGACGAGGCGCGGGTGTGGCTGCACAACAACATGATTACGGTGAACGGCCAGAAGATGAGCAAGTCGTTCGGCAACTTTATCACCATCTCCGAGCTGTTCAGCGGGCGGCACGCCTCTCTCTCGCAGGCGTACTCGCCCATGGTCGTGCGCTTCTTCCTGCTCCAGGCCCACTACCGCAGCACCGTCGATATTTCCGATGAAGGGCTGAAAGCGGCCAGCAAGGGCTACCGTAAGCTCATGAACGGCCTGCGCCAGATTGAGCGGCTGCAACTGCCCGAGGGCACCGAGCGCGCCGCCGACACCGCCGCGGCCGACGCGGAGCTGCGCAAGCTGGTGGCCGAGTGCTACGTGGGCCTGAACGACGACCTGAACACGGCCCGGGCCATTGCCTCGCTCTTCAACCTGCTGCGCAAGTTCAACGGCTACTACAACCAGCCAGTCACGCTGGCGCAGGTGGGGGAAGAAGCCCTGGCCGAGGCCACGGCGGCCTACCGCACGCTGGTCGTGGACATCTTGGGCCTGCGCGACGAGCCGCGCGCCAACGCCGAGGAACTGCTGGGCCTCACGCTGCAGTTCTACGCCGAAGCCAAGTCGGCCAAGGACTACGCCAAGGTAGACGTCATCCGGGCCGCGCTCAAGGAGCAGGGCATTCTGGTGAAGGATACCAAGGCCGGCGTCGACTGGGCCTACGAAGAGTAAGAGGCCAGCTGACGGCGCCTTATATCGAACGTCATGCTGAGCTTGCCGAAGCATTTCTACCGCTTCAATCGGACGAAACCGTGCGGTAGAGATGCTTCGGCAAGCTCAGCATGACGTTCCTACTTAAATTTGATTTCCGATTTTCCTCCCCCCATGATTCGCAACCCCCTGCGCCTGCTGTGGCGCCCCGCCGCTTTGCTCGCCGCTACGGTGCTGCTCACGGCCTGCCCCGATAACAAGCCGGCCGCTACCGAAACCGCCGAGGCTCCGGCCGCCGAGGAGGCGCTGCGCAAAGCCCCGGCCTTCGATGCCGATTCGGCCTACGCTTTTACCGCCAAGCAGGTGAGCTTCGGGCCCCGCGTGCCCAACTCCAAGGCGCACGCGCAGTGCGGCGACTGGCTGGTGCAGAAGTTCCGCAGCCTCGGCTGGCAGGTGCAGGAACAGCCTTTCACCGCGACGGCCTTTGATGGCACGATGCTGCGCGGGCGCAACATCGTGGCGCGCTTCGCACCGCAGGCCGCCCGCCGCGTGGCCCTGTTTGCGCACTGGGATACGCGCCCCTTCGCCGATAAAGACAAGACCAAGCCCAACGCCCCGCTCGACGGGGCCAACGACGGCGCCTCGGGCGTGGCCGTGGCCCTGGAAATTGCCCGGCAGCTGTCCGCCCAGCCCGATTCGCTGACGCCCGCCGTGGGGGTGGACGTGATTCTCTTCGACGCCGAAGACTACGGCTACGATTCCTCCACGCAGGCCGACAAGGAAAACAAGCTGGCAGGCGCGGGCGTGGAAAGCTGGTGCCTCGGCTCGCAGCACTGGATGCGCAACAAGCTGCCCGTCAACTACAAGGCCGAGTACGGCATCCTCTTCGATATGGTGGGCGCCAAGGGGGCGCGGTTCTCGCGCGAGGAGCTCTCGCGCCAGCAGGCCAACGACGTGGTGGGCAAGGTGTGGTACCACGCCAGCCGCCTCGGCTATTCCGATTACTTCATTGCTCAGGATATGCCCGGCATCACCGACGACCACGTGTTTACCAACCAGGCCGGCGTGCGCACCATCGACATTATCGACCACGTGCCCTACGGCGACGAATTCTTCCCGCCCTACCACCATACCACTCAGGACAACATGAGCATCATCGACCGCAACACCCTGAAGGCGGTGGGGCAGACGGTGCTGCAGACCCTGTACCAGGAGTAAGCCGCGTGCTAAGTCAGCAAAAAGCCGCCCGGATGATCATCCGGGCGGCTTTTTGCTTTTCTGAGGTGCCGTTTGCTGAGCGCACTCAGATGACGGGCTAAGAAGTTGCCTCCAGCAACTTGTAGTACACCACGGTGGCCTGCCGCTCGCCCGCTTCGTTGCACACGTACTCCGGAATGGCCCCGACGCGGGTGTAGCCCTGGCCCTGGTACAACTGCTCCGATGCGTCGCCGAGGCGGGTATCGAGAACCAGCGTGGTGCGGCCCAGCGCGCGGGCCGCTGCTTCGGCGGCCTGCAGCAGCTGGCGGGCAACGCCTTGGCGGCGGTGGGCCGAATGCACCAGCAGCTTGCACACTTCGGCCCGGTGCGGGGCGTTGGGCTTGGTGGCCGGGTCGAGCTGCACGGTGCCGAGCAGCTGGCCGGCCGCTTCGGCCACCAGCAGCAGGCGCGGCCCCGTCTCCAGCGCCTCTATTACGCTGTGCCAGTAGTTCTGGGCTTCGGCGGGAGCCAGCGGCCGCAGAAATCCTACCGACGAGCCGTGGTCGACGGAATCAATGAGCAGGTCGGTGAGAGCCGGCAGCAGGGCACGGGCTTCGGCGGCGGAGAGGCGTTTGATGGTCATCGGGGGCGGCGGCTCGAAGTCGGCGAAACAAGTTGGCGGTGCAAAGTAAGGCGGACCGCCGCAACCCCACCTCGGCCCGCGCCGGTAAACGTTACCTTATAACCCGAACCGTACGCTGCCCGACGATGAAGCACTTCTTCCTGTTCCTGAGCCTGCTGGTGAATGGTCTGGCGCTGCCGGCCGCTGCTCAGCTAGATACTACCGGCGGCAAGTTCTTCCAGCCCCTGTACCGCGACCCGGCCCCGAGCGTGACCACCGACGTGGCCTACGGCAGCGTAGCGGTGGGCACCGGCACGCAGGTGTTGCTCCTGGACGTGTACCAACCCGTGGGCGCCCCCGCCACGCCGCGGCCGCTGATTATCCTGGCCCACGGCGGCGCCTTCCTGGGCGGCAATAAGGCCGATTACGACGTGTCGGAGCTATGCCGGCGCTTCGCGCGCCTGGGCTACGTCACGGCCAGCATCTACTACCGGCTGGAGTCGTTTTTTACGTTCAACGGGGCGCGGGCCGTCGTCAACGCTACCCATGACCTGCGGGCCGCGGTGCGGTTTTTTCGGCAGGATGCAGCCAACGCCAATCAGTACAACATCAACCCGCAGTACATCTTCGTGGGGGGCTCCTCGGCCGGCGCCATCACGGCCGTGCACCTGGCTTACCTCGATCAAGAAGCCGAGCTGGCTTCCTTGAATGCGCCCGGTGTCGCGCCGGGGCTGGAAGGCGCCAGCGGCAATCCGGGCTACAGCAGCGCCGCGGTGGCGGCCATCAACCTCTGCGGCGCCCTTGGCAACCTGAACTGGCTGGAGCCCGGCGACGAACCGCTGGTGAGCGTGCACGGCACCAACGACGCGGTGGTGCCCTATGCTACCGGCCTCACCTTCACCGGCGACGTGGTCAACGGCAGCGGGGCCATCAAGCTCCGCGCCGATGCCGTGGGCGTACCCAATACGCTTTACACGTTTCGCGGGGCCGGCCACGTTCCTTACAACGGACTGAGTGCCACGCAGCAAGCCTATATGGATACCACGTTCCGCACCGTGCGCGACTTTCTGCGGCCGCTGCTGGCGGGGGCGTCGCCCTTGCCGGTGCGGCTGGTGCGCTTCGAGGCGCAGCGCCAGGGGAAACAGGCGCTGCTGCGCTGGGAAACAGCCCAGGAACAGAACAGCGCGGGCTACGAGGTGGAAGAGTCGGCCGACGGCGTCGCATTCCGGCGCATCGGCTTTGTGGCCAGCGCAGTTCCCAATACCTCCGACGCCCGGCAGTACCGGTTTCGCACGGCGGAGCCCACGGCCCCGGGCTGGCGCTATTACCGCCTGCGCCAGGTGGACCTGGACGGCAGCAGCAGCTACTACGGGCCGCGGGCGGTGCTTTTTGGCGCGGAACAAAGCCGCATCACGCTGGCCGCCGTGCCCAACCCGGCAACAAGTCAGGATAACGCGGCCGTCATCAGCAGCGCAACCGCCCTGCCGGCCGCTCAGCTGGAGCTGCGCGACGCCCAGGGCCGCTTGGTGGGGCAGCGGCAGCTGAGCCTGCCGGCCGGCACCACGCGGGTGCCGCTACCGGAACTGGCTGGCCGCCCCGCGGGGCTCTACACTCTGGAACTGCGCACCGCCGGCCAGCGGCAGCACGTTAAGCTTGTGCGGCAGTAGGCTGCTCGGCGGCAGTTACGGTTGGGTAGCTGAGCCGCGTGCCGGCCGCGCCGACTTCCAGCCGCGCCCGGCGCCCGCAGATCAGGGCCAGGTTGGCCGGCTCGTGGCCGACCGGGAAGCCGTACGCCACCGGGAAGCCGTACTTGGCGGCGTAGCTATCGATGATTTCGTAGCTGGTCTGCCCGAAGGGCACGGCGTTGTCCTGCGGATTGGTGAAGTGCCCGACGATGAGCCCCGCCAGGTCGCGCAGCTTGCCGGCCCGGTCCAGGTGCACCATCATGCGGTCCACGTTGTAGAGGTACTCATCGATGTCCTCCAGAAACAGAATCCGCCCGGCGGTGGAGCAGTCCGAAGCCGTGCCGCTCAGCGTTTGCAGCAGGCTCAAATTGCCGCCGATGATTTCGCCCTCGGCTGTGCCGGGGCGGTTCATCGCGTGCGGCGCCACCGCGTAGCTTACCGGCTCCCCAAACAAGGCTCGGCGCAGGCTTTCCAGCGCATCGGCGCCGCCTTCCTGCGTGAAAATGAAGGGCATTACGCCGTGGATGCTTTCGTGGCCGAGCCGGAGCAGGTGGCAATTGAGCGTGGTGATGTCGGAGAAGCCGGCAATCCACTTCGGGGCCTGGGCGAAGCCGGAAAAGTCAATCTGGTCGATGATGCGGGTGGTGCCGTAGCCGCCCCGGGCCACCAAGATAGCCCGGATGGCGGGGTTGCCGAGCTGGTGCTGAAAGTCGCGGACCCGCACCTCGTCGCTGCCCCCGAACTGGTGGTGCTCGGCCGCCACGCTTTCGCCCAGCACTACCTGCAGCCCCCAGCCTTCCAGCACCGCGATGCCCGGCGCCAGATCCTCGCGCGAGACTTTGCGGGCAGTACATACAATGGCGACTTGGTCACCGAAACGGAGGGGGGGAGGCGTGGTGGGCATGAGCGAAGCAGTTATCAGCCGCAAACCTACAGCACCGCCCGCACCTGCGCCACGGGCCGCCGGCGGGGACAGTCAAATTATTCCTGCACTTTCGTTTCAAGGCCTTATGGATTATTGGGGCATTCCACATCAGCTATTGCGTATGCGCCTTATATCCATCCTTGCCTGCACCGCCCAGCTGCTGACCAGCTGCGCCGCTACGCGCCCGGAGCTCCTGCCCGGTACCTACATCGAGACGCGGCCTAACGCTGTTCTGTTTTCCAGCAAAGAGCTGCGCCTCTACCCCGGTCATCGGTTTCGCTATTTTCAGCACGAAGACGTGCTGGCTATGGCCCGCACCGGTGCGGGCACCTACCGCCTGCGCGGCCAGCAGCTGGAATTGCGTTTCGACGGGCTGCCGGATACCGCCGCCTCCCGGGCTAGCGCGCAGCCCGTGCCTTTCGTGACCGACAAGCCGGAAGTGCAGGTGCTGGTGACCACCTTGGAAGAAACCGGCCAGCAGGCGGCCGTAGGGGGCGTCACGGTGTTGCTGCGCGACGCAGCAGGTCAGATCATTGGTGGAACCTCTACCGGGGCAGACGGCTACGCTGCTTTGCCATTGGCCCAGGCCACCGCGCCCGGCACCCTGGAGGTTACCGGAATCGGGTTTGCGACCTGGCGGCAGGCATGGCCCGCCCAAGCCGTGCGCTACCACGTGGCATTGGCCCTGCAACCGTATCAACCCTACGCAGCCGGCACCCGCAAGTCGTTCAAAATACTGTCGCAGGCGCCGGGGCGGCTGGTACTGCAAGCCCGCGACACCATCACGCTAGCGGCCCAGCCTGAGCTTAAATAGGAAGCTAGGTAAATGGTAAGCCGCGCCCCCGTTCCACAAACGCTGTTTGCGAAACGGAGGCGCGGCTTGCCGAAGCCGAAAGATACTTTACTCGGCTGTTACCGCGGCTTCCGGGGTGGCCGCTGAAACCAATTCCTGCTCCGGCACCGGCCGCGTGCGGCCCGTACGGGCCACAAAGGCGCCGGCTGTCCGCAGCGCGTCGCGGTGGCGGTGCAGCTGGCTCAGGCGCACGTAGCCCACGGCGGAATCGTAGCCGAAGCCCGGTGCGCTGAGCGCCTCCGAGGTGCCGACGAAGCCCAGCTCTTCGCGCAGTCCTTTGGGGGCGTGGCGCAGGTACACTTCCAGCTCCAGATCGGCAGCGGGGGCGGGCGCGTCGGCTCCCAGTTTATTATAGGTGTAGCGGCTTCCGTTGCGCAGAGCCACCAAGTCGGCCAGCACGGCCGAGCCGGTGGGGTGGCCGCCGGCGCCGCGGCCGCGCCAGAAGTGCTGCCCAGCAAACTCAGCATCCACCACCACGCCGTTGAACTCCCGCTCCACGGCATACAGCGGCGAATCGGCGCCCACCAGCTGCGGCGTCACGAATACCGTGGCGCCGCCCCCGGGCAGGGGCTGCAGGCTGGCCACCACCTTGATTTTTTGCCCACGCTCAGCCGCAAAGCGAATATCCGCCGACGACACGTTTTCGATGCCGAGGTTGAGCACCTCGTCGGGGTCGAGCAGCAGCCCGTAGGCGTGCGCGGCCAGAATGACGGCCTTGGAGCGTGGGTCGAAGGCGGCCATGTCCAGCGTGGGGTCGGTTTCGGCGAAGCCCTGCGCCTGCGCTTCGGCCAGGGCCTCGGCGTAGTCGGAGCCGCCCTCGGTCATGCGCGTCAGCACGTAGTTGGAGGAGCCGTTGAAGATGCCGCTTACGCCCAGCAGCGGCTCCTGCGCGAAGTAGCCGTCGATGGTACGGATCACCGGGATGCTGCCGCACACGGCCGCTTCGTAGAGCAGCGTCCCGCCGAAGGCCTGCTGTAGCTGCAGCAGCTCGGGCAGGTGCCGCGCCACCATGGCTTTGTTAGCCGTCACCACGCGCCGGCCGCGGCGCAGCGCCTCGCTCACCAGCCGGAAGGCTTCGTCGGCGTCGTCGATGACCTCCACCAGCAGGTCCAGGCTCGCATCGTCGAGCAGGTCGTCGGCGTGGAACTCAAACCGCTCGGCGGGCAGGGGGCGCAGCTTGGTGGGGTTCTTCACCGCAATGCGCGCCACCGCAAACGCCGTTTCGGGGCGCTTCTGCAGAATATCGTACAGCCCTTGCCCCACGCAGCCGAAGCCGATCAGGCCGATGCGGGTGGGGTTAGTGGGCGAAGGTCTGGACATAGAATCGTTCGAGAAAATGCGCTATTTGCGCGGTTTCGATCAGGAAGCCGTCGTGGCCGTAGGGCGAGTCCATTTCGGCGTACATGGCCCCCGGAATGTGGCGGGCCAGCAACTGCTGCTCGCCAGGCGGAAACAGCACGTCCGACGAAATGCCGAGCACCAACGTCCGAGCCTGCACTCCGGCCAAAGCCGTGGCCACGCCCCCGCGCCCACGACCCACGTGGTGCGAGTCCATGATGTAGGAGAGCGTAACGTAGCTGTACGCGTTGAAGCGGGCCGTGAGCTTGTCGCCCTGGTACTGCTGGTAAGAGCTGGCCCGGTAGAACGCCGGCAAGGTGTCGTGGTCAGGCTCCACCTGGGTACGGCCGTAGGCGTCGTAGCTGCGGTAGCTGAGCAGGGCCACGGCGCGGGCCGCGCGCAGGCCCTGCTTGCCGCCGTCGGGGCCGCCGCCCTCGTAGGTGCAGTCGGCCTGAATGGCCAGGCGCTGGGCCTCGTTGAAGGCAATGCCCCACGGCGAATGCTGCGCGTTGGTAGCCAGCAGCACGAGGTGCTCAAACACCTTCGGCTGCTGAATGGCCCATTCCACCGCCTGCTGCCCGCCCAGCGAGCCGCCGATGACGGTGTGAATGCGTTGCAGCCCGAGGTGCTGCCGCAGCTGCTCGTGCGCGGCCACCAGGTCGCGCACCGTCAGGCGCGGAAAAGCCTGGTACAGCGGCCGGTGATGGGGCGGCACGGGCGAGGCCGGCCCGGTGCTGCCGTAGCAGGAGCCGAGCACGTTGGCGCACACAATAAACCAGTCGGCCGGGTCGAAATAATGGCCCGCGCCGAACAGGCCCGGCCACCAGCTCAGCACGTCGGCGTTGGCCGTCAGGGCGTGGCACACCCACACCACATTGTCGCCGGCCGCGTTCAGGGTGCCGTAGGTGTGGTAGGCAATCTGCACACCGTCGAGCCGCCCGCCGCATTCCAGCGGCAGCGGCTCGGGCAGGCTCAGCACTTGGGGGTTGCTCATAGCGGCTTCCTCTCGGAGGTGAAAGGATGTAGAATAGACCGCGGCCGAAGCCGCAGCCGGAAAAACAATTCTTTGCTTCCGGCCCCTCCCGCTACGGAAGAGGCCGGAAAGCAAAGAGGCCGGGGCAGAGACGACGCGCTTTCTCCCGAAACGCGCCGCCCGCGCCCCGCTGCTGGACGGGAAGCCGGGCCATGGCAGCGGACCAGCTTCCCCAGGTTCCCTCCCTTGTTAAACTTCCAGCGTAGCGGGGTGCCCGGCTTGTTGTTCGAGGAGGATTTCGCCGTCTTCCTCGGTGGGGCGGTCGGCGCTCTGCCGCACCGCGTCGAACGCGCGCTGCAGGTCGCCCTTGATGTCGTCGATGTGCTCCAGGCCCAGCGAAATGCGCAGCAGCGTGGGCGCCACGCCGGCGGCGCGCTGCTCGTCGTCCGACAGCTGCTGGTGCGTGGTGGCCGAGGGCTGAATGATGAGCGTCTTGGCGTCGCCAACGTTGGCCAGGTGGCTGATCAGCTGCAGGTTATCAATGAACTGCGTGGCCGTTTCCTTGGAGCCTTTGATGGCGAAGGTGAGCACGCCGCCGAAGCCGCGTTTCAGGTACTTGGTGGCCAGCTGGTGGTAGGGGCTGCTTTTCAGGCCGGGGTAGTTCACGGCTTCCACCTGCGGGTGCTGCTCCAGCCATTCGGCCAGCTTCTGGGCGTTTTCCACGGTGCGGTCCACGCGCAGGCTCAGCGTTTCGAGGCCAATGAGCAGCTGCCAGGAGTTGAACGGGCTGATGGAGGGGCCGAAGTCGCGCAGGCCTTCCACCCGGGCCCGGATGATGAAGGCGATGTTGCCGAATGGGCCGTTCTTGCCGAATACGTCGTTGAACACCAGCCCGTGGTAGCCCTCCGAGGGCTCCGTAAACTGCGGAAACTTGCCGTTGCCGAAGTCGTAGGTGCCGCCGTCCACAATCACGCCGCCGATGCTGGTGCCGTGCCCGCCGATCCACTTCGTGGCCGACTGCACCACGATGTGCGCGCCGTGCTCCAGCGGCCGGAACAGGTAACCGCCCGCCCCGAAGGTGTTGTCGACGATCAGCGGAATGTCATACTTGCGGGCCAGGTCCGCAATGGCCTCGAAATCCGGAATGTTGAAGCCCGGGTTGCCGATGGTTTCCAGGTACAGCGCCTTGGTGTTCTCGTCGATCAGGCTTTCGAAGCTCGCGGGGTTGTCGCCGTCGGCAAAGCGCACTTCGATGCCGAGGCGCTTAAACGCTACCTTGAACTGGTTGTAGGTGCCCCCGTAGAGGAAGGAGGTCGAAACGAAGTTGTCGCCGGCCTGCAGGATGTTGTTCAGCGCCAGAAACTGGGCCGCCTGCCCCGAACCCGTGGCCAGGGCGGCCACGCCGCCTTCGAGTGCCGCCACGCGCTGCTCGAATACGTCGGTGGTGGGGTTCATCAGGCGGGTGTAGATGTTGCCGAACTCCTTCAGGGCAAAGAGGTTGGCGCCATGTTCCGCGTTCTTGAATACGTAGGAAGTCGTCTGGTACAGCGGCACGGCGCGGGCCCCGGTGGTGGGGTCGGGCTGCTGGCCGGCGTGCAGTTGCAGGGTCTCGAAGTGCAGGTTTTGAGCGGACATACGTAGGCTGAAAAGAGGGTTGTGGATGACAGAATCGATGCGGGAAGGCAGCTACGCGCTGCCCAAAGCAGCGGCGTATGCCAGCGTGCGGCTCAGCGCCCGGAGTAGCTCAACGGGTGCGGCTAAGCCACGTGCCGCCCGGAAGCCCGGCGGCCAATAAAAAACGAGGAAGGGTAGGAGCGGGCATCAGCGGCCCGCACGTGACACTACCAACAACAGCAACAACACAGGTCAGCAGCGCGCATCGGGTGCGGCTGCGTGCGGGCACCGGCGGGGGCGCCAAGCATTACGGGCAAAGCCGTAACGGGCGCCGCGGCGGTGCGCGGAGACGGGAAGTTGTCGGGTGTAGGGAGGTAAGTGTTCATAGCACGCGGTTTATTTGCCCCCGGTCTGATAGTCAGCGGGGCAGGATTTGGCACCTGCCAGCTTGTGCATTGCTGGTGGTTGCCAGAGGGTCGTGGAGCCTGTTCTCTCGCCTCTTCGGAATAAATGCGTCAAAAAAAGCCTGCGCCGGAAGCACGGGTGGCACAAAGGTAGTACCGGATGCATAAAACGCAAATCCGGCAAAAAGTTTTCCGCCACTTGCAGAAAATGCTTTTCAGGACCGAATAAGGTGCATTAGGCCTCTGAAACAGGCTGCTACGGCGAGTATAATGTGCGGTTGGCGTCCGGCAAAAAGGCTGGTCTTCCCCGCACAACCTAGCTCCCGGCAAACAAAAAGCCGCCCCGGGGTCGGACCGGGGCGGCTCAATAATCAGAGGCGATGGAAGCGTCTTACAGCTTCGGCAGCTTCAGTACCTGGCCCACTTCGATGTGGTCGGGGTTGGAGCCGATGGTGGACTTATTGGCGTCGTAGATCTGGTGCCATTTGGAGGCGTCGCCGTAGTGGTTCTTGGCGATTTTCGACAGCGAGTCGCCGCTTACCACGGTGTAGCTCTCGCCCTGCGCCGCGGCCGGCTGTGCGGCCGCCGGCTGCGCCTTGTTGCCGAAGAAATCGGTAGCGCTGCCGGTTTGGGGCTGGGTAGGTTGTACGGGCTTCTTCTCGCCCTTATCGCTCAGGAAATCAAAGAGTCCCATAGTGTGGTCTTGGTTGAGGTGTGGGGAACGAAGGCCGCCATACCGGGTACAGCGGATTCGAGGTGCTTTACGCGGCCGCTTGGGAATAGGTTCGGCTTAACCCTTTGGCCGACTGCCCGTAAGAAACGCCCAACGGCAACCAACCCGACGGTAGCCGCGAAGCGCACCCCCTACATCCATTCTCCATTCCAGACACTCCCCATGAAACGACCATTCAACACCCCCCTGCACTACTTAGCCAGCCTGCTCATGCTGCTGACCCTTGTGACCTACGCTTGCGGCAGCAAGGAAGGCAAAGTAGAAGGTGTCAACATGCTCTACGGTACCGAAAGCAAGGTGTGGAAAACCCGCAAAGAGGAAGATGCCACCGGCGACAAGGTCAAGCAAACGTCCGAGCAGAAGCAGGAAGAAATCCGCTTTTTTGCCAACGGCCAGTACGTAATGACCTCGCCCACGCAGTCGATCAATGGTAAATACACCTTTGACCAAGCCGGTAAGAAAATCACTATGACGCCCGACAACGGCAACGCCAGCAACACTTTTGACGTGGCCACGCTGACCGACGACCGCCTCACGCTGCGCAGCCCCGACGGCGCGGAGCTGCAGCTGGAAGCGGAGTAAGTACGCCGTTGATATGATACTATAAAAAGGCCCTGCCAGAGCTGGCAGGGCCTTTTTTGCGCGTGCTTACCCACTGTACAAAATTGATTGCATCCACTAGCTTGCGGAACTTTAACTGCTAGTGTGATGCATCATCGTCTGCCTTGGCGCTTATTCGGGTTATTCGCCCTCGGCCTGTTCCTACTGAGCGCGCCCGTTCGGGCCCAAATGGCCGAGCCGCTGCCTGTGCAGCCGGTTCGCACCATCAGCCCCACCGACCCTGATTTTCGGGACCTGGCGTTTTTGCAGCGCGAAATTGGCGCGGCCCGGGTGGTGATGCTGGGCGAGCCTACCCACGGTGAGGGCAACGTATTCGAAGCCAAAATTCGCCTTGTTCGGTTCTTGCAGCAGCGCATGGGTTTTACCACCGTCGCCTTTGAAAGCGGCTTCTACGAGCTGGACCGTGGGCAACGCGCCATTGAAGCCGGTGTGCTGGTGCCCGAAGCCGTAGCGGGCGGGGTGTTTCCGGTCTGGACGAGCACCCGGGAGTTTCAGGCGCTGCTGCCGCTGCTGGGCCGCGGCGGCCTGCGCGTGGCGGGCTTCGACAACCAGCTGACCGGGCCGTACCAGGACGAGCTGCTGGAGGAGCTGGAAGCCTTTCTCAAACCCGAAAAAGGCGCCGACGCCATTGCTTACAACTACCTGGACGAGTGCCTGGGCGTGATGGGGGAAATGTATTTGTTTCCGCCCACGCACCAGCCGGCCCTGTTTCAGTTGCAGCTCGGCAAAGCGCGCAAGCTGCTGGAAAAGGTAGCCGTCGGCCCCGACGCCCGGCGGCGCGAGCGGGCGGCCTTCTGGCTGCAAACGCTGCGCAGCCTGCATTCCCTGGCCCACGATTACGCCACCAACGACCCCAGCGCCAAAACGGAGCAGGAATTCAAAGCTCCCGACAGCAACCCACGCGACGCGCAGATGGCCGACAACCTGCTGTGGTACCTGCGCCAGCGCCCTCAGGAAAAAGTCATCTGCTGGGGCGCCCTGCCGCACTTGGCCAACAAGGTGGAGGCCCTGGACGACGCCGAAATGAAAGCCTACCACCCGATGGGCCGGGCCGTGAAAGCAGCCCTGGGCCCCGACGCGGTGTACGTGCTCGGCACGCTGGCCGGTGGCGGCACCCACGGCTTTCTGGGCATGGGCGGCTACCAGCCCGTGCCGCCGCCCGCTCCGGGCACGCTCGAAGCCGAGCTGCTGGCCACGGGGCACGAGTACGGCTTTGTGAGCCTCAAACACGCCGCTGCGGGCCGGCGTCTGACTACGTACGCCTTCGAGTACCAGCCGCTGAGCGGGCCCTGGAGCGAGGTAGTAGACGGCTTTTTGTTTCTGCGCGCGGTAAATCCACCGCACGGCGCCGGCGCTGCTTCGGCGGCCGAAGCGGTGGCCGACAGCAAGCCGTATCACGAAAACCGCCCCGCCTCCACTCGTCTGAACCCGGCCGTTCGGGCCAAAGCGGTAGCCAACGCCAAGGCGGCTCGCCGGAGCCTGCAAGGCGTGGTGCTGGATGCCCGCACCGGGCAGCCCGTCCCGTTTGCTTCCGTTGCGGTGCCCGCCCGGGCCGCTGGCACGGTCTCCGATGCCGAAGGAAGGTTCACGCTGGCCGTGCACGCCGGGGAGCTGGTGCAGGTGAGCTGCCTGGGCTACGAGTCGGCTAGCCTGGCCGCGGCGGGAAAACCGGGCCTGACGGTGCGCCTACGGCCTACGGCTTACGCCCTGGGCGCGGTGCGCGTCAGCGCCGCTTCGCAAAATCCCAAACACATTATGCGACGGGTTATTAAGGCTACGGCGGTCAACTACGAGCAGCGCGACTACCGCACCCAGACCTACACCCACCGGCGCGTCAGCAACTACGACTCGCTGCGCGGTGCAATGGAGTCCGTGAGCGAAATGCGTGTGCCGGCCGGGGCCCGGCGCTGGGGCGGCGGCTTTTTGATGCTGGGGGCCAAGCCAACCAGCCGGACGCTGGAAAAGCATGAGATAGTGCCCCTGCCCGCAGCCCAGCCCGGGAGTGGCGAGGAATTCAGCTACGTCGAAGGCGGCCACGGCTTCAGCGGCGGCTTTGACCCGGTGCGCATCTCGCCGCTGTTTAAGCTGGGTACGCTCGGTAAGTACGATGTGCGTCTCGACAGTATTGAGCAGCGCGGCGACGAAACCTACTACCTCATCAGTTTCGCCGCCAAGCGCGCGACGCACCGCACCACCGACCAGTACCTGATAACTGGCTACTCCGGCCGGGTACGCATTCGGCAGCGCGACTACGCCGTGGTGCACTACGAGGCCCTGTGGCAGTACGATACCCTGTTTCACAACGCCGTGGCTCGCAAATACCGGGGCGGCAATAACCTGTCGGCCCGGCTCTACAACCAACAGTACACGGACAAGCGCACCAGCCACGTGGTACGCTACGTGCAGGACGCCAACGGGCGTTACCGGGTCAGTAGCAGCGTCGCGCAAAGCTTGAGCATCGGGCGCAGGCTCACAGGGCAGCCATTTTACGTGCAGAAATACTGCGAAATGTACCCGGGCGTACCTGTGGTGGAAGCGCTGCCGACCGAGCAGCCCGGGCCGGCAGTGCTTCCGGAAAGCAGCCCGGTGCCCTACCGGCCCGAGTTCTGGCAAACCTACCAGCGCCCGGTGCCGGCTGCGCCCGCGCCGGAGCTGCGAGCTACGAAGCCATAACCTCCTTGACGGCTTGCCGACCGAACACCCGGCCCACCCAGCGCGGCAGGAAAATGGTGCCCAGGATGAGGTAGAGGTAATAAGTCACGATGCGGTAGAGCAACAGGATGAAGTTGGTCATCGTGGCCGAGCCGGCAAACGTGCGGAAAAACATGGGGAAAGCCCCTTCCGCAAAGCCTGCGCCGCCGGGCGTAATGGCAATCAGCAGCACTACCTTGTAGACGAGGTTGCGGGCGAAGATGGTCCCAAAGTCGCCCCACGACACATCGATGAAAGCCGCAATCAGGCAGCCGATAACCAAGTAGCGGGCCGTCCAGACGAAGGCCGTGCTCAGGGCTGCTTCGGCCCAGTAACGGAAGCTGTTGCCGCGCAGCTCGGCGGAGGCGTGCACCATTTCCAAGCTGTGGTGGTAGGCCCGGCGGCGCCAGCGGTGCAGGCCTTTCAGGGAAAACAGGCGCACCAGGAACCGCTTTACCGAGTGCGGATTCACGAACAGCGCGTACGCCATCAGCCCGGAATAAGCCATGGTGAACACGTAACTAACCCAGAACGCCACCTTGAGCGTCACCACCAAGCCTGAATCCAGCGTTTCGTGCGGAAAAATGTGGGAGCCAGCCAGCAGCCACACCAGTGGCCCGGCCACCACGAAGTAGAGATTGTCGAGCATGGCCGTTACCATGATGTAGGCCAGCGACTTGCCCAGCGGAATGCCTTCCTTGTTGAGGAGCAGCGAGGCAATGGCGGTGCCGCCAACGGCCGAGGGCAGCAGGCAGGAGGCAAACTCCCAGATCATAATCACGTCGACGCTCTGCTTCCACGTGAGCTGCTTTTCGGCGATGTGGCGGATGCGGTACATGTAGCCCAGGTCGCGAATCAGCAGCACCAGCAGCGTGACCAGTAGCCACTCCGGTTTGGCGTGGGCCAGCCCGGCCAGGTCGCCGGGCCGGTAGCTGCGCCAGAACATAAACCCGACCACTCCGAGCCCGATGACCACTGGCAATAGCATGCGCGAAGGCGACAGTTTATCGAGCAGCTGGCGGTCCTGCTGGGGCGTAGTCATGCGGGAAGGTGGGAAGGTGACAGGCAAAAGTACGGATATCGGTTGCGGCGGGTGAGTAAAAAAACCATTAAGCCAACGCTGGCGCTGCCCGTGCGGCTGGTGGCGGACGCGGAAAAAGAAACGCGGCTGATCTGTGGGCGCCAAATAGAAGTGCGGGAGCTGCCTAAAGCGTGAAATGAAAGCTGACAAGCTCCGGCGTGAATGGAGAAGCTGTTGGCCAAGGTCAATTGCTGCAGCTAGTTAGAACGCGACCAGCGTACACCCTGAACGAATAGCACGATAACCTACTAGTGTGAACCGGCACCTTGAAAATGTCGTACCTTTGCCCGCTAGCCTGCGCCTCTTTGTTGTCGCCCCGCAACAATCTGGCAGTTAAGCCGGTTAGCCGACTACCTCCCACCGATTGCCGTACCCTGACCCCGATGATTGTCGAACCCGGACCCCTGCTGGCGGCGATTAACTCGCCCGCCGATCTGAAAGAGTTGCGCGAAGATCAGCTGGTCCAAGTCAGCCAAGAGTTGCGGCAGTACATCATCGACACGGTTTCCATCTACGGCGGCCACTTCGGGGCTTCGCTAGGCGTGGTCGAGTTGTCGGTGGCGCTGCACTACGTATTTAATACGCCCTACGACCAGCTCGTGTGGGACGTGGGACACCAGGCTTACGGCCACAAAATCCTGACCGGCCGCCGCGCGCAGTTCCACACCAATCGCAAGTACGGCGGGCTGTCGGGCTTTCCGAAGCGCGCCGAAAGCGAGTACGACGCCTTCGGCGTGGGCCACAGCAGCACCAGCATCGGTGCGGCCCTGGGCATGGCCGTGGCCTCCGATTACAAAAAGGAGTTTGAGCGGCAGCACATTGCCGTGATTGGCGACGGCGCCATGACGGCCGGCATGGCCTTCGAGGCGCTAAACCACGCCGGCGTGGCCAACACCAACCTGCTGGTCATCCTCAACGACAACTGCATGAGCATCGACCCCAACGTGGGCGCGCTCAAGGAATACCTTACCGACATCACCACCTCGCGCACTTACAACCGCGTGCGCGACGAGCTGTGGAACGTGCTCGGCAAGCTCTCGAAATTCGGGCCCAACCCGCAGGCCATTGCCAGCAAAGTCGAGTCGGCCATGAAGGCGACGCTGATGAAGCAGAGCAATCTGTTCGAAGCCCTGAAGTTCCGCTACTTCGGCCCCGTCGACGGGCACGACGTGCAGCACCTGGCCTCGATTCTGAAGGATCTGAAGTCCATCCCGGGTCCCAAGCTGCTGCACTGCGTCACCACCAAGGGCAAGGGCTACGCGCTGGCCGAAAAGGACCAGACCCTGTGGCACGCGCCTGGGCTGTTCGACAAAATCACCGGAGAGATTTACAAGAAAGTCCCCGACAAGCCGCAGCCGCCGAAGTACCAGGACGTGTTCGGCCACACGATGGTGGAGCTGGCTGAGCAGAACTCCAAAATCATGGGCGTGACGCCGGCTATGCCCTCGGGCTGCTCGCTGAACATCATGATGGCGGCCATGCCCGACCGCGCCTTCGACGTGGGTATTGCCGAGCAGCACGCAGTGACTTTCTCCGCTGGCTTGGCAACGCAGGGCCTGGTGCCGTTCTGCAACATCTACTCGTCTTTTATGCAGCGGGCCTACGACCAAGTAGTGCACGACGTAGCCCTGCAGAACCTGCACGTGGTGTTCTGCCTCGACCGCGCCGGCTTTGCCGGGGCCGACGGCGCCACCCACCACGGTGCTTACGACCTGGCCTACATGCGCTGCGTGCCCAACATGGTCGTGGCCTCGCCCATGAACGAGGAGGAGCTGCGCAACCTGATGTACACGGCCTCCCTGCCCGAAAACGCCGGCCCCTTCACCATCCGCTACCCGCGCGGTGAAGGCGTGATGCCGGAGTGGCGCAAGCCCCTGCAGCGCGTGGCCGTAGGTACGGGCCGCACCGTGCGCGAAGGCCAGGGCGACGTGGCCATCCTCAGCATCGGCCATATCGGCAACTACGCCGTGCGCGCCACGCAACAATTGCTCACCGAAGGCCTCGACACCGGCCACTACGACCTGCGCTTCTGCAAGCCCCTCGACGAAGAGCTGCTGCACCAGGTATTCAGCCGCTACAAGGCCGTGGTGACGGTGGAAGACGGCTGCCTGCCCGGCGGCTTCGGCGCCGCCGTGCTGGAGTTCATGGCCGACCACGGCTACTCGCTGCCCGTCAAGCGCCTCGGCATCCCCGACAAGGTCGTGGAGCACGGTTCCCAGGACGAGCTGTACAAGGAATGCGGCTACGATGCCGCCGGCATTGCCCAGGCCGTGCGCGACATGCAGGCTAAAGTCACGGCCGCGCAGACGAGCAAGCTGCTGCGGTAGAAACCGCCAAACAAGATATTGCTTCGGGAGCACCGGCTAAGGCTGGTGCTCTTTTTTTTACACCATGCGGAGCAGCCCGTGGAAGCCCGTCAACGGGCGCAGCGCCCATAGGCACTTGGGCATAGCAACTTCGAGCCGCAGATCAGTATTCTTATTTAACGCACCCCGGCCTCACAACTGCGCTTGACCACCTGCAGAATGCGGCGCTGAATCTCGCTCATTACGTAGTCGGTCCAAAGGCCGGCGTAATCATGCAGGTTGGTGCTCAGACGCTGCTGACTGTACAGGATCAGGCGGGTGCGGCCGTCGGGGAAGGGCCGCAGCTCGTAGGTACCGCGCAGCACATCGAAAAACGGTCCGCCCACGGTTACGTGCTCGTCGAAGGTAATGGGCGGAATGGTGGCCGTGTTCGGCTTGATGCTGAAGGACAGCTTGCGCTGCGGCACCCACTCATCCACGGTTTCGATAAAATCCAAGCCCCGCTCGAAGGTGGCATGACGCACCCCGCCCACGCCCTCGTGCGTGAGAGTGGCTTCTACCGGGCGCGGGAAACCGATGCGGCTCACCATTAGACTAGGGCCGACGTCGGCGGCCTGGATGGGCGGCACCCGGATGATACGCTGCCAGACCACTGCCGGCGGCGCGGCAATATCCACCACGTTTTCGACCCGCCGTAGGCTGTCGGGCGTGGCAAACCGGCTTTCTACCACGGCCGCCAACAGGGGCAGCACAGCTATGGCTGATACCAACAGGGGGGCCTGCCGATTGTCATCCATGGGCTCGAACAGCTTGTAGAGCCGGGCGCCCTGCCAGGAAAATGGGCTGCCAGAGCGCCCAATCCCAGCAGCACCGCCACCAGAAAAGACAGCATGAGCAGCCCGCCGAGGCGCTGCACCGGGCGGTATTGAATACCCGCCGGTACGCAAGGGCATAGCCAAGGCCAGCCAGCATGGCCACCAGCATAGGAGTGTGACGAGAGGACAACGAAGCCATCCGTTAGCAGATTAAACCGCTAAAGGCAGGGCCGCAGCCTGTACCTGCAGGCAACCCTAGCTGTGCTCCAGAATCCGCTCCCGGTGGTGCACGCCCCACTCCCGGATTTCGCCGATGACGCGCTCCAGCGTGCGGCCGTAGTCGGTCAGCGCGTACTCCACCGAAATGGGCACCGTGTCGAACACCGTGCGCTTCACCAGCTCGTGGCTCTCCAGGTCCTTCAGCTCCTGCGACAGCACCTTGGCCGTCACCCCGATTTCGCGCTGAATTTCCTTGAAACGCCGCTCCTTCATAGAGAGCAGCATGATGATGGGAATTTTCCACTTGCCGCCGAGTACGTCCATGGCGTCACGTACGGGGCGGAGGTAGGCGTTGCAAGCTTGGGCAGTCGACATGGCAGAGCAAAATACGAGGATGCGGTAGGGTAGAGGTTACCGGTTACCTCATGGTTACTTACAACAAATGTACATACATGCTTTTTATCTTTGTCATGTTGAATGCGACAGCATCTGCCTCATAACAGAAACAACAAACCCGCCGGCTAGGCCGGCCACAACAAACCAAATACCATGGCCACCACGAAATGGGTTCTCGACCCCACGCACTCCGAGGTTCAGTTCAAGATCAAGCACCTCGTGATTTCCACCGTCACCGGCTCGTTCAAAACGTTTGAGGGCGAGGTCGAATCCACCGACGACTCGTTTGAAAACGCCAAAGTGCGTTTTTCGGCCGACATCGACAGCATCGACACCAACCAGGCGCAGCGCGACCAGCACCTGAAGTCGGCGGACTTCTTCCACGCCGAGCAGCACCCCAAGCTGGTCTTCGAGTCGACCAGCCTGCGCAAGGTGGGGGAAGGCGAATACAAGCTAGAGGGCAACCTGACCATCCGCGAAACGACGCGTCCGGTAACCCTGGACGTGGAGTACGGCGGCTCGGCTACCGATTTCTACGGCAACGAAAAAGCCGGTTTCGAGGTGAGCGGCAAAATCAGCCGCAAGGATTTCGGCCTGACCTGGAACGGCGTCACCGAAGCCGGTGCCATCGTGGTGAGCGACGACGTGAAGCTGCTGGCCAGCGTGCAGTTTGCCAAAGTAAAAGAGGAAGTAGCGGCCTAAGCGGCCTGCTTGCTGCCTACGGCGGCGCCCCGAATCCCGGAGTCGGGGCGCCGCTTGTTTTTGGTTCCTGCTGCCAGTGACCGAACTCCGGTAGGACCACGCTACGGTTACCTTTGCCCGCGTGCCGCTACGCTACCTCCGCCACCATGAGCTTGACCTGTCTGCCTGGAATGCCTGCGTGGCGACGGCCGAGCAGGCGGTGCCGTATGCGCAGGCTGCGTGGCTGCTGGCTACCAACGCCGGCCCCTGGGACGCCGTGGTAGAGCCCGGCCCGGCCGGCAGTTACCTGTCGGTGCTGCCGGTGCCGGTGCAGCGCCGTCCCTGGGGCCGCGAAGCCCTGCAGCCGCCCTTTACCCAGCAGCTGGGCCTGCTGACAACAGCTGCTAGTCAGCACCGGGAAGCAGGGGAGTACCTGCGCCTGCTCGCCGGCCGCTTTGCCCGGCTGCACCTGCAGCTCAATGACGGCAACCCCGCACCCACCTCCTTGCCGCCCGACTGGCAAGCGGCCGAGCGCGTCACTTACCACCTGCCGCTGGAAGCCGAGTACGCAACGATTCAGGCCGGCTACTGCGCCGATTACCGCCGCCGCCTGCGGCAGCAGCGCGAAAAACTAGCCGTGGAGCTAACCGAATCCGGAGAAGCAGCGGCGCTGATCCAGTTGTTTCAGCGGGAGAAAGGCGCGGAGGTCAGCGGCATGAAGCCCGCGTACTACCAGCGGCTGCAGCAGCTGCAGGTGGCGCTGCACGGCCAGCAACAAACGCTGCTGCTCCTAGCTCACGCCCCCGGCACCGCCGAGTTGCTGGCCGGAGCGCTGTTCGTGCGCTACCGCGGCCGGCTCGTGTACCTGTTTGCCACCGCTACTCCGGCCGGTAAGAAAGTGGCCGCCCCCCTGCTGCTGCTCGATGAGGCCATTCGCCGCTGCGCCGGCACGCCCGGCCTCGTGCTCGACTTCGAAGGCGGCATGATTCCGAGTATTGCGCGGTTTTTTGCGAATTTCGGGGCGCGGCCCGTGCCGTACTATACCCTCACCCAAACCACCCGCCCGTGGTACCTGACCTGGATGCGCTGACCCAAAGCGGCCGCGTGCACATTGTGTGCGCTGAGCCCAGCATTGCCAACCATTTCCTCGCCGAGTTGCGCGACGTGACCGTGCAGCGCGACTCGCTGCGCTTCCGCCGCAACCTGCAGCGCCTGGGCGAAATCATTGCCTACCGCATCAGCTCGCAGCTCGACTACACCCATCAAACGGTGCAGACGCCGCTGGCCGAGTCGACCGGTGAGCTGTTGGCCGATTTTCCGGTGCTGGCCACCGTGCTACGTGCTGGGCTGCCTTTTCACCAGGGCTTTCTGAATTACTTTGATCAGTCGCCCTCGGCCTTCGTGGCGGCTTACCGCATCGAGGCCACCTCGCGGGTGGAGGTGCAGGTAGATTACCTGTCGGCCCCCAACCTCGACGGCCGCGTGCTCATCCTGGCCGACCCCATGCTGGCTACCGGCAAGTCTCTGGCGCTGACGTACCGGGCCATGCTGCGCTTTGGCCGGCCCCGGCAGGTGCACATTGCCGCCGTCATTGCCTCGCCCGAGGGCGTGCAGCACGTGATGCAGGAAGTGCCCGAAGCCCAACTGTGGCTGGCCGCCATGGACGACCACCTGAACGAACACGCGTATATTGTACCCGGCCTGGGCGACGCGGGGGATTTGGCCTACGGCAGCAAGCTCTAGCAGCGCTGCTGCTCACATTACGGGAACCAACCGCGCCGTCGCCGGGTCAGCCCGCTATGTTCCGATTGCTTTGCCCGAAACGCTTAACGCCTGACCGTCCGTGATGCCGCACGTCGTCAAATACGCGTCCGTGTTCCTGCTCAGCATGGTCAAGTTCTTCGGGGGCCCGCTGGCGGGAGCCGCCGCGGGCTTGCCGTTTTTTGTCATCTGGGTCCTGTCGGTAGCCGGCATGATGACCAGCGTGTTCGTCTTTACGGGGGTAGGGAGGGCCTTCACGGCACATTTGCAGCGTCGACGGCGCCTGCGCCATCAGCCCGTCTTTACGCGCCGCAGCCGGCAGATTGTGCGCGTGTTCAGCCGGTTTGGCATCGGTGGCATTGCTTTTCTGACCCCGGTGCTGTTTACGCCCATCGGTGGGGCCGTTATTGCCACGCTGCTGGGCGTACGGCGCCACCACATTCTGCTGCATATGTTTTGGAGCGCGCTGCTGTGGGGAGCCGCCGGCGCCTTCCTGGCCATCCGTTTCAGCCACTTGTTTCAGCACGGCAGCAACTGAGGCTAGAAACCAATATCAACAAAACGGCCCTGCTGAGCAGCAGGGCCGTTTTGTTTATTTCCGCCGGGCGTTGCGGTTTTTGGCGGCGGCCGTCCGGGCGGCCTTGGCCGTCGGCGACGAGGCGCGGCCCTTCGACGGATTCACCTTGCTGCCTTTCTTGCTGCGCTCGGGGCCATCGTAGGTTTTGCCGGTGCGCTTGTCAATGGTGACGCCCGTTTTCAGCCATTCCTGCTTTTCGTGGAAGGCCCCCTGAAAATCGGGGTCCTGCTTGCGGCGCAGTGCGTCCAGCTCGCGGGCCATGCGCTGCGCCTCTTCGAAGGGCGTCTCGGTTACCTTCACTGCGGCCGGCAGCTCCAGCTGCGGAATGGGCTGCTTCATCAGCTCCTCGATGCGCTGCACGTGGGGCATTTCGGCGGGCGTGGCGAAGGTAATGGCGGCGCCCGTCAGCTCGGCCCGGCCCGTGCGCCCGATGCGGTGCACGTAGTCGTCGTAGATAACCGGTACGTCGAAGTTGATGACGTGGCTGACGGCCGGCACGTCGATGCCGCGGGCGGCCACGTCGGTAGCGACCAGAAAGCGGATGTTACCTTCCCGGAAGGCGTCCATGGAGTTCAGGCGCGTGTTCTGGCCCTTGTTGCCGTGAATCACGCGGGCTTCGCCCTCAATCTTGCGGTGGAGGAAGTGGTGAATGTTGTCGGCCGTTTCCTTGGAGCGGGCAAAGATGATAACGCGGCTAAACTCTTCCTGGCCTTTGATCAGGTGCTCCAGCAGGTGAATCTTGGTTAGAAAGTTGGGCACCTGGTACAGCGTCTGCGCTACCGTGGAGGCCGGCGCGGCCGGTGGCGTCACCTCAATTTTGACCGGAAACTCCAGAAACTCGGCGCTGAGCTCTTCCACCTTAGCCGGCATCGTGGCCGAGAACAGCATGTTCTGCCGCTTGCGCGGGATGATTTCAAGCAGGCGACGGATTTGGGGCATGAAGCCCATGTCCATCATCTTATCAGCCTCGTCGAGCACCAGAGTCTTAAGCTCCTTAAAAATCAGGTCGCCGCGGCCGTACAGCTCCATCAGGCGGCCGGGGGTAGCCAGCAGGATGTCGACGCCCTTCAACACCGCCTCGGAGTGGGTTTTGACGCCCACGCCGCCGTACACCGCCACGATGCGCAGGTCGGTGTACACGGCCAGCTTCTTCAGGTGCGTCTCAATCTGCAGAATCAGCTCCCGGGTCGGGGCCAGCACCAGGGCGCGCGGATGGGTGCCCTGCGCGTACTTCACCTTCATGAGCAGCGGCAGGCCAAAGGCCGCCGTTTTGCCGGTACCGGTCTGGGCTACGCCGAGCAAGTCGTGGCCGGCCAGCAGCAGCGGTATAGCCTGCTGCTGCACCGGCGTCGGGCGCTCAAAGCCTGCTTCCGCCACGGCCGTGAGCAGCTGCTTGTTCAGCTTAAAATCGTCGAACGATTGCGGCAGGTTGGCTTGGTCAGAAGTCGGCTCAGTCATAACGGGCAAAACGGTGATTCCAAGCGCAAAGGTACGGCGCCGCTGCCGCCCGGCCCGGCCGGCTCCCAACCTCGACGGTATTCTGGCCGTTATTCCAGGCTCGTGCTGCATCCCAACCCCATGGAATATACCATCAATCCGCCCGGCGCCCCCGCGCTGCGCGTTACTTCTTCGCTGTTTACGGGCCGGTTGCGCCTCTACGCCGATGGGCGCGAGGTCACGGCCTTTACGGGCCGCAATCCGCGCGTATACGCCCTACCCGACGCCGCCGGGCACATGCGGCAAGTGGAGCTGCGGCGCCCGGCGTACGACATCGTGCCCGAGCTGAAACTGGATGGCTACCGCCTGCTACTCGCGCCTCCGCTGGCTCCCTGGCAGGCGGGCCTGGCGTTGCTGCCCCTGCTGCTGGCCGTAGTTGGTGGGCTGATGGGCACCGCGCTCGGGGGCGCGGCTTTTATCCTGAATCTGGCCATTCTGCGCAGCTGCCGTCCGGTAGCGGCCAGGCTGGCTTTTTCGCTTGGCGTGACCCTGGCGGCGGCCGGCGTATATGCCGCCGTGTCAGGCAGAACAGCAGTGGCCAGGGACCAGCAAACCCGGTCCGATGCGCCATTGGTGGAGGCAGGCGCAAAATTTTTTCAGGGGAAATATTGCCTGCAAGCCCCCGTTGCGCTACTTTTGCCAACCTAAACCAACACGGTAGGTATAGCTCAGCTGGTTAGAGCGTCGGATTGTGATTCCGAAGGTCGTGGGTTCGAGCCCCATTACTTACCCTCTCAGGTCCCCGGAACTTTCGCTCCGGGGACTTTTTTTTGTCAATTGCGGTTTAACCCCGCAACTTAGTTTTCCCTCGTCACTCCCTGATTTCTCTACTATGAGCTTGGTCGTAATCGGTACCGTGGCCTTCGACGCCATCGAAACGCCCTTCGGCAAAACCGACAAAATCGTAGGCGGCGCCGCCACTTTTGCTTCGCTGGCAGCCTCCTACTCCGTCAAGCCGGTAAAAATCGTGTCGGTGGTCGGCGACGACTTCCACGACAAGGACATCCTGCTGCTGCAGGAGCACGGCGTAAACGTGGAGGGTCTGCAGATCAAGCAAGGCGAGAAGTCCTTCTTCTGGGCCGGCAAGTACTCCCGCGACCTGAACTCGCGCGACACGCTGGCCACCGAGCTGAACGTGCTGGCCGATTTCGACCCTATCATCCCCGATTCTTACCAGGACTGTAAGTACCTGATGCTGGGCAACCTCACCCCGCAGATTCAGCGCCTGGTGATTCAACGCCTCGTGAATCGTCCCAAACTCATTGTGATGGACACGATGAACTTCTGGATGGACGTGGCCATGGATGAGCTGCTCGAAACCATTCAGATGGTCGACGTGCTCAGCATCAACGACGAGGAAGCCCGTCAGCTTTCGGGCGAATACTCGCTGGTGAAGGCCGCGCGCAAGATCCTGGCTCTCGGGCCGAAGTTCCTCATCATCAAGAAAGGGGAGCACGGCGCCCTGCTCTTCCACAAGAAGCAGGTGTTTTTCTGCCCCGCGCTGCCGCTGGAAGAAGTATTCGACCCGACCGGCGCCGGCGACACGTTCGCGGGCGGCTTCATCGGCCACATCGCCGCCACCGACGACTGCTCGTTCGAGAACCTGAAGCGCGCCGTGATTCACGGCTCGGCCATGGCCTCGTTCTGCGTGGAGAAATTCGGCACGGAGCGCCTGCTGAACCTAACGCAGGAGGAAATTCAGGAGCGCGAAAAGCAGTTCGGCGACCTGGTGCGCGTGGAAGAAGTGCTGGCCTAAGGCAACCCGGCAGCGGAAGTCGGGGTAAAAGCAGTATTCGTTTCCCCATAACGACCTCCCGCCATGTCACAGAGCAAAAGCAAGCATAACCACAATAAGAACCAGGAGCTGATTCCGAACTCCCAGAAGGATACCCACCTGGAAAACAGCCAGGTTCCGACTTCGAACAGCGGCGGCAATCAGACGCAGAACGTGAGCCGCAACCACATTTCGGAAGAAGGCAACGAAACCCGTAACAACGCTGCTGGTGGTAACCAGAACGAAATCCGTTCGAATGCCTCCAACAAGCCGCGCAGCAACCCGCAGGGCAACTGGCCCATGTCGGTCGACAGCAGCCAGAAAGGCCCCGGTCGCAAAGCTGACTAGCGTTTGATGCTGGTCAATAAGTAAAAGCCCCGCTGGATTCGTCCGGCGGGGCTTTTTGTTGGGGTAAGATCAGGTTAAAAGGGTGTAGGGATAGGAGTTATTGATGTCGATGACTCCCAAACCCCTTTCCGTACAGCCTCTTACTCTGTTCTTCAGTCCGGCAAGGTCAGCCGCATCACGCGGGTGTCTACGTCGCCGTTGTGCATAAAGTCCTGCTCGAAGAGGATAGTGTGCCCATCTAGCCATCGGGGCTGGCTGACGCCCCATTCCGTCTGCCGCTCCCAGAGCAGCTCGGGCCGGCCCGCCTTCATGCTCCACACCTGCAGGCCGCTGGGCTCGTAGCGGGCCAGCACGTCGGAGGAACCGCACACGAAGTAGCGGCCATCGGGCGACACGGACGGCGGACTCCAAACCACCGTTTGCCGCCCGGTTTGCTGATCCACCAGCAGGTAGTAGCCGCCTTCGTAGAGGCGCACGGCAATCAGCCAGTGGTGAATGCGCGGCAACGCGGCCACGTATTCGTAAAGCACGTTGCTCTCGTAGTTTTCGGTGGGGTTGTTCACCAGCCGCACGGCCTTGCCATTGCGGCAGCGTAGGGCGAGCGTAGGGCCGCTGCGCTGAACACTGGCACCGGCTTTGCGCAGGCGGCGCCGCTCTTCGGCTTCCGGGTCCAGCTCGTCGCCTTCGTTGGCGGCCTGGCTGAGCAGCCATTCCTGCACGGGCAGCCGCTCGTAGGTGTCGCGGGAGCCGGGGTAGAGGCGCAGGAGTTTGTCGCCGACGGCCAGCGTGTCGAGGTGGCCGAAGCGGTACACCGGCGGCGGCACGGGGCGCTTTTTCGCGGGGGAAGGCTGCGACATGGCTGCCAGTACCGCCGGCGAAGGTGGGCGGCCCGGCACGCCCGGCTTGGCACGCTCCGCCGTCTGCATGCGCAGCGAGCAGGAAGTCAGCAGGCACAGGCCCCCCAGCATCAGCAGGGCCGGCAGCGGACGGAGCGGGAACATACTCGGAGCGGCGGAGGTGGCGAAACGACTAAAAGGCTTGGTTTAGCCACTGGCGGAAGCTGGCCTGCTCGGCCGGCGTAGCGTCGGGGCGCTTATCCACGGTAATCTTCGACCAGAACCACTGGCCGGGCTCCGCCTGCAGCGGCACCGTCAGCAGGCGGTCCTGCCGAAATACGCTGATATCGTACTCCGGTTGTCCGGTGCTGAGCAGGTTCTGCAGGTTCATATCCACGCGGCGGCCGTTCACGGCCACAATCTGGTCGTCCACGGTCAGGGCGCGGGCCGCCGGCGAGTCGGGGTAGATGTCGGTTACCTCGGTCCGCTCGTTTTTGACCACCGTGCGGAACCCGAACAGCCCTTCGGAAGCCGAGGCACTGGGCTGAATCATGAGCGCGCAGCCCACGAAGTGCAGGGCTTCATCCAGGGCTGGCTCCAGCTCCTGGGTGCCGTAGATGTGCTGCTCGAAGTACCAGTCCATGTCGGTGCCGGCCACTTCTGTCACGATGCGGCGGTAGTCGTCCTCGGTGTAGCCGATGCCGGTCTGGCCAAACTCCTGCCACAGGCGCCGCATCACGTCGTCGAGGCTGCGCTGGTGGTGGTGCAGGCGCCGGATGTGCAAATCGAGCAGCAGGGCCACCAGTGCGCCTTTGTGGTACACGGACACCTTGCGGTCGGGCACGCCGGGCTTGTAGCCGTCGAGCCAGAGGTCCATCGACGCATCGGCCACTGAGAGGTGGTAGCGGCCGTGGTCGTCGTAGTACTTGCGCAGCACGGTGTTTACTTCCTCGAAGTACTGCCGGGCCGTGCGCACGCCCGCCCGCGCCAGTAGGTACTCGCCGTAGTAGGTGGTGATGCCTTCGGCCACAAAGCAGGTCCGGAAGTAGTTCTCCCGGGTGTAGTCGTAGGGCTGCATCTCGGCCGGTCGGATGGCTTTGATGTTCCAGACGTGGAATAGCTCGTGGCAGCTCACGCCGAGAAATTCCTTGTACAGGCCCTCGGTCATCAGCAGTTCGGCCGGCCCGAGCGTGACCACGGTGGAATTCAGGTGCTCCACGCCGTGGTAGTGTTTGTAGGGCAGGATCTGGTTCAGGAAGTGGTAGTCGCGGGCCGGAAAGCCGCCAAACAGCCGCAGCTGCTCCTCGCTGAATGCTTTGAAGTCGCGGATAAGCACCGGCCAGTTGGGGCGGGCTTCCGAGCCCTGCACCCACACGTGAAAGGGCAACCCACCCGCCTCGTATTGGGCGTGCTGCAGGGTGGGAGAGGCAATCAGCGGCGAATCCACCAGCTCATCGAACGACGCGGCTTGGAGCACGTGCTTTTCCACCTCCGGCATGCCGCAGGCAATGCGCCAGCCCTCGGGCAGCGCCAGGTGCAGCTGGCAGGGCTCCGAGCGGCGGCCTTCGGCGTACATGAAGCACTGAATGCCGTTCAGGTACAGCTGCGTCTCGTCGAGCCAGGAGCCACCGGCGTCCATCTGGTGGGCGTAGAAGTTGTACTGCACCCGTACCGTACGGCCCGCTACCTGCTCGATCTGCCACCGGTCCTTGGTGAGCTTCTGCAGGCTCAGCGGAGCGCCGGAATCCGCGTCAAAAGCCTCCACGCGCTGGATTTTCTGGCCGAAGTTCTGCAGCTCGTAGCGTCCCGGGCGCCAGGCCGGCAGCTGCAGCTCCAGCGGCTCGGTGGCCTCGGCGGGCACCGCGAGCTGCAGCTGGACCTGCAGGTAAAAGGTCAGGGGGTTGGCAAACGAGACGTAGTAGTGAATCATACAGCGCAGCACATCAAACGCGTAGCAAAGCTACGGCGGAAAAGGGCAGCCTGCCCCGTAACGCATTGCCGGAATGCAACTTTCTTCCACATACGCTAATTCGCAATTGCCTTTTCCGATATAAGTCCTTACCTTTGCCGGCCTTACATAACCGTGCCCCGTCATGAAAAGAACGTTTCAGCCTTCTCAGCGCAAGCGCCGTAACAAGCACGGCTTCCGTCTGCGCATGGAATCTGCCAACGGCCGCCGCGTACTCGCCGCTCGCCGCAAAAAAGGTCGCAAAAAGCTCACCGTTTCGGACGAGCACAAACACAAGCGCTAGTAGCCTCGTCGCACAGTTCGCTTGCTGAACTCCGGCAACACTCCGACTGTGCCCCTGCTTTACATGCCGGGCGCGCGCGCTTACACGTTTTCGAAAGAAGAGCACCTGTGCCGTAAAAAGCTTATCACTGAGCTTTTCGGCCAGGGCTCTTCTTTTGGTATGTACCCCCTGCGGCTGGTCTGGCTACCGCTCGCAGAGGCCACCACGGCCCCGCCACAGGTGTTGGTGAGCGTGTCGAAGCGCAGCTTTAAGCGCGCCGTCGACCGCAACTACCTCAAACGCCTCCTACGGGAGGCGTACCGGTTGAACAAGCACCGCTTAACGGAGGCGCCCGGCGGGCACCGCGTTGGGCAGTTGGCCATTATCTACTCGGGAAAGGAAAAAAAGCCTTTCACCGTGGTGCAGAATAAATTAATTTCAGGGCTAGAGCGTTTGGTACGCACTGCCGACGGGGAAGCCGGGCCGAACAAGGCAACTTCCGCCGCGGTATAAGTGTCTGTGTTGTACAGCTACTGCCTCCTATGAACGTCCGCAAAACTACCCTCGGCCTTGCCGCCGGTGCCGCCCTGCTGTTTTCTTTCAAGTCGGCCACCGACAGTGAGCGGTACTTCGAAATCGCGAAGAACCTCGACATCTTCGCCACCCTTTTCAAGGAGGTGAATACGTACTACGTCGACGACGTGCCTCCCTCGAAAATGGTCAAGACCGGCATCGACGCGATGCTCAAGTCGCTCGACCCCTACACCAACTACATTCCGGAGGACGACATCGAGGATTTCCGCACCATGACGACCGGGCAATACGGCGGCATTGGGGCGGTGGTCATCAAGCGCAGCGGCAAAACCGTAGTGCAGACGGCCTACGAAGGCTTCCCGGCCCAGAAGGCGGGCCTGCTGCCCGGCGACGAAATTCTGTCCATCAACGGCATCAGCTTGGACAAGAAGACCAACTCCGATATCAGTAAGCTGCTGAAGGGCCAGGCCAACTCCACCGTGAAGCTCATGGTGACGCGCTACGGGCAGGATGCGCCTGTCGAAATCAGCATCACCCGCGACAAAATTCAGGTGGACAACGTGCCCTATTACGGCATGCTCACCAACGATATCGGCTACTTCCAGCTCTCGGGCTTTACCGTGGATGCCTCCCGCGAGGTGCGCAACGCGGTGGCCAAGCTCAAGGAGCAGGGCGCCAAGAAAATCGTGTTTGACCTGCGCGACAACCCCGGCGGGCTGCTCAACGAGGCCGTGAACATCTCGAACCTGTTCGTGGACAAAGGGCTCGACATCGTGAGCACCAAGGGCAAGGTGACCGAGTGGAACAAGACCTACAAGGCCCTTGACGCGCCGCTCGATACGCAGATTCCGCTGGCCATCATTACCTCGGGCCGCTCGGCTTCGGCCTCCGAAATCGTGACGGGCGTGATGCAGGACTACGACCGCGCCGTGGTGGTGGGCGAGCGGACCTTCGGCAAGGGCCTGGTGCAGGCCACGCGCCCCCTGAGCTACAACTCGCAGCTAAAGGTGACGACGGCCAAGTACTATATTCCGAGCGGCCGCTGCATCCAGGAAATCGATTACTCGCACCGCGCCGACGACGGCACGCTGGGCAAGGTGCCCGACTCGCTCCGCACGGCCTTCAAAACCCACGCCGGCCGCGTGGTGTACGACGGCGGCGGCGTAGCCCCCGACGTGGAAGTGAAAGACCAGGAAGTAGCCGCCATCACGCGGGTGCTGCTGCAGAAAAACTACCTCTTCGACTACGCCACGCGCTACCGCGCTGAGCATCAAAATATTCCGCCTTCGCGCGAATTCCAGCTTTCGGACGCCGAGTACCAGAAGTTCACGCAGTGGCTGCAGGGCAAGGACATCAGCTACTCCACGCCCGCCGAAAAAGCCCTGGCCAGCCTCACCACGCAGACCAAGGACGAAAAGCACTACGACGACGTGAAGGCCGAGCTGGAAGCCATTCGCAAGAAAGTGGTGACCAACAAGGCCAACGACCTGCAGCGCTTCAAGCCCGAAATCCGGGAGCTGCTGGAGCAGGAAATCGTGTCGCGCTACTACTTCCAGAAGGGCCAGATCGAGGCTACCTTCGACGACGACCCCAACATCCTGGCCGCCGTGCAGGTGCTCAACGACCAGCCGCGTTACAGCTCCCTGCTGAAACCGGGCGGCAAGTCAGCCAGCGCTATGAAGAGCAGCGGCACATCCCACAAGCAGTGAGGTTTAGCTTACCTTTGCTAGCAGGAAGCAGACTCGGTTTCGGGTCTGCTTTTTTGTTGGGATAAACTTGGGGTGCTCGAATTATGCCCGAAACTGCATACCAATCCTTTGTTGCTGCCCAGCAGGAAATCTGCAAAATTCAGGGTCAACCCTACGCAGCAGTAGATTTTAATTCCATAGTTGGAATATCAAACAACCTAGGCAAAGAGCAGCCAACGCATGGCTTGCGGCATGCCGAAGCAGGGAATATTTCGTGTTGGTATCTATGGTCAGGCGAGTTATCCGAAGCTGATGACTTCTTTCGGCCCGTTCACTTGCGGCACTTGCTCGCCATCAAACCCGAAGTAATTACCTACTTAGCTTTGCCTCCCGGTTTTCGCTTCATCATAGATGATGAAGGCTTCGAGGACGTCTGGTTTGACGCTGCCCTGTTGCTTTCCTGATTTTGCGCCGCTTCCATGCCCCTGATTCTCGCTCTTGAAACTTCCTCGCCCGTCTGCTCGGTAGCCCTAACGCTGAACGGCACCCTGCTGGCCGCCGCCGAGCTACGGCTGGAAAAGTCGCACTCTTCGCACCTCACCGTGCTCATCGAGCAGTTGCTCAGCAACGCGGGGTATACGCTGGCGCAACTGGCAGCCGTTGCCGTTTCGGATGGGCCAGGCTCCTACACTGGCCTGCGTATTGGCGCGGCGGCGGCTAAGGGCCTGTGCTACGCCCTTGGATTGCCATTGCTGGCCGTGGGCACGCTGCCCGCGCTGGCCCACCAGGTAACCCAGCAGGTGCCCGGTGCCGGTCGATACCGCTTCGCGCCGCTGCTGGATGCGCGTCGCATGGAAGTGTATGCCGCCCTGTACACCGCCGATGGGCAGCAGTTGCACGCCCCGGAGCCCATGATCCTTGATGCGCAAAGCTGGGCCGGCGAGCTGGCCGAAGGTCCGGTCGTATTCTTCGGCAGCGGTGCCGCCAAGTTCCAGCCGCTGGTCGCTGATAACCCCAATGCCCAGTTCCTGACCAACGTACAGCCTTCGGCCATTGCCGTGGCGCAGTTGGCCGAGGCTGCCTACGCCCGACAGGAGTTCAAGGACCTGGCCTACTACGAGCCCTTCTACCTGAAAGAAGTATATACCACGACTCCTAAACCTACGCAGACCTGACCCGGCGTCGCTATCCCGGCCACCAAGCGTTGGAGTGCGGGTGCTGCTAAGAGGCTGCAAAAGCTGTTTGCAGTCGAGCAGTGATTCCCGTGTTTACCTTTGCCACATCGAAGGTCGAACGAAACCGGCCGGCCGTTGTTTTACCGGCAACGGCCGCTGCGGCCGCCGTCATTGCTTTTACTACCATGGACGAAATCATCAACCGCGTCGCGCAGAGCGCCCTGGTCAGCTTCAATCTGGAAGAGTTGAAGCACCCCGGCGAGCGGGTTGTGTACGACATCAAGGACAACCTCTTTCACGGCCTGATGCTGCGCGAGAAGGACTTCCGGGACTTTGTCAAAACGCACGACTGGAGCCAGTACGACGGCAAGAACGTCGCCATCATCTGCTCGGCCGATGCCATCGTGCCCACCTGGGCCTACATGCTGCTGGCTTCGAAACTGCAGGGACACGCGCACCGCTACGTGTTCGGCAACCTGGAGGCGCTGGAGCAGGAACTGTTCCACGAAGCCATTGCCGCCATCAACCCCGAAGACTACCGCGACGCCAAGCTGGTGGTCAAAGGCTGTGGCAACGAGCCGGTGCCCACCTACGCTTACGTGGCCATCATGCAAAAGCTGCTGCCCGTAACGGCCAGCATCATGTACGGCGAGCCGTGCAGCACCGTCCCGCTTTACAAGCGGCCGAAAGCGTAGCATATACAAACCCACGAAAAAGCCCCCGCACCGGATACCGGCGCGGGGGCTTTTTCGTGGGTTCCCAGTTACTGCGCTTTGTCTACGTTGCGCAGCAGGGCCACTACTTCCATTTCCGTCTTGGCCGGCTGACGCTCCATCTCGGTTTTAATGGCGGCTGCCAGGGCCGGCGCGGCGTTGCTGATGGCTTTAGCATTGAGCTTTACCTGCACCGCGCTGCCGTCGGGGCGGCTCAGGAAATAGGTGACGTGCTCTTCGATCCGGTCATAATTACGGCCGCTGTTGAACACCCGCCCGTCGTCGCCGCGGTATATCTGCCGGCCGTGGCGCTTGAGCAGCGAATATTTGCCATCATGCAATACCTCCACGTACTTATGCTGCTGGTCAGGGCGCGGGGCGTTATCGAAACGGCGGAACGTGTGCACGCGGTTCGGAATCAACTCATCTTGCACCACGAAGCCCTGAATGGAATTCGTGTTCAGCAGGAGCGTGTCACGCCGGCCTTTCTGCGGCACGGCCAGCAGCTGCGCGCCGTAGGCATCGTACTGCAGCAGGATGTTGCCGATGCGCTGCTTGGTGTTGGTCAGAATAATCTCACCGGGTTGCCAGGTCCGCTGAAAGAAAATCTGGCCTTGCACGTCGCGGCGGGGCGCCACGTAGTTGTGGGCCATTTTGCCGTCCAGCAGCGCGTCGAGGTTATCCGTGGCCCAAAGCCGGCCCGCTGCGTGAGATACTGTGATGAAATGCAAGCAAAGACTGCGCTTTAGCTTAAAAAGAAGAAACTTTTTATTTTAGCAATTGCTTAAATTCGCAAGTAGTACCTTTGCATAACCATGACTAAAAAAGCTACTGCCTGCATCCGGGTATTCGCTGATACGGCCCGTATCGAGCAGTGCCAGGCGCGATTGGCGCACGTTGAGCCGGCCCTTCAGTCCCTGGCCTCGGTCCTAGCCCTGGCCGGCAACGAGGTGCGCCTAAAAATTCTGCTGCTACTGGCCGACGAACAGCAGTTGTGCGTGTGCGACATCGCCGACGTGCTGCAAATGACCGTCTCGGCCGTGTCCCAGCACTTACGCAAGCTCAAAGATGGGGGCGTGCTGCACGCCCATAAGGTCGGCCAGACCGTGTTTTATGCCCTCAGCCAACCGCATTTACCCATTCTGCAACCGCTATTGGCGGGCTTAGCGGCCACTCCTTCGCTTCAATCGGCCTTATGAATACTTCCCCTTCTTCCAACAAACCCCTGCTCGGGGCCGGCTTGGTGGCGGCGCTGGCCGCGTCGCTGTGCTGCATCACGCCGTTGCTGGCGGTCCTGGGGGGCCTGGGCGGCGTGGCCTCGGCCTTTGCCTGGCTCGAACCCCTGCGGCCCTACTCAGTAGCCCTTACCGTGGGTGCACTGGGCTTTGCCTGGTATCAGCAACTCAAACCAGCGCCGGCCGCCGATGCCTGCGGCTGCACAGTGGACACAAAACCCACCTTTATGCAGTCCAAGGTCTTCCTAGGTGTGGTAACGGTACTGGCGGCGCTGCTGCTGGCCTTCCCTTACTACGGGGCAAAGTTGTACCCCACCCCAGTCGCACCCGTTCCAGTGGCCGCAAGTGCAGCCGGACCGGTCTGGCAAACGGCGAACTACCGCATCGGGGGCATGACCTGCGACGCCTGCGCGAAACACGTCGAGCACGCGGTGCAGCAGCTGCCGGGCGTGCAGGCCGTGACCGTTTCCTACGACCAGGGCACAGCGCAAGTCCGCTTTGATGCGGCCAAAAGCCCCGCCGCGCAGGTCGCCCAAGCTATTAACGGCACTGGCTACAAAGTGCTGGCCACGAACTAACCTCCCCCTGCTCCATGCTTACGCTCGAACCAAAGGCCCCGTTGCTTACTTCCGTCCTAACGTGCCCGGTATGCGGCCACGCGCAAGCGGAGCAAATGCCGACCGACGCTTGTCAATATTTCTACGAATGCACGAGTTGCCACACGGTCTTGAAACCGCTGGCCGGTGATTGCTGCGTGTACTGCTCTTATGGCTCGGTGCCCTGTCCGCCCATTCAGGAACAAGGTTCAGGAAGTTGCTGCGGCTAAACTGGTGCTTTCTCGTTGGTTTCGGGGTGAACGGATTCGAGCGCTGCTGCTAATTCGTTAACTGCGGGGTGGTACTGCGGGTCGTACATCCGGTCATTTTTCCACAGAGAGTAGCAAAGCAGGAGGAGTTTGCGCATGACCGCAATCACACCAGGCTTGCCGTTGGGGTGTCTCGCCCGCAGTCGGGTATAGAAGGCCATCTGCTGCGGGTTGTAACGCAAGCTGCTGATAGCCGGTAGATAAAGGGCCGTACGCAAGCGTACGTTCCCTCGGCGCGAGATGCGCGTGGCTCCGGCAAACAGCCCACTTTGGCGTTGCACTACATCCAACCCGGCGTAGGAAGCCAGTTGCCGCTCGTTATCCACGAGCACGAAGCCGCTGGTTTCGGCGACGACCACGATAGCGGTGGTCAAACCGATGCCAGGCACACTCGTCAGCTGTCTCAACTTGCGACCAAGTTCGGGTTCCGCTTCCAGCAAGGCGGCGAGGTCCTGGTCAACGGCGAGCAACTGCTGCTGAATAAGTGTTTGTTGGGTGGCCAAGCGGGACAGGGAACGGGCATCGGGTTGATAGCTGTGCTGATAGGCATGGATTTTCACCTTGAGGCGTGCCCCATGTCCGGTTAAGCTTTGCCGCTCGCGGGCCAGCGCCCGTAATTGCCGTAAGGCTGGTGAGGGCGGTTGCCAGGCAGGCAAGGCACGCTCCAACCCGAGCCGGCAGAGTAAGCGCGCATCAAGTTGGTCCGTTTTGCTCTTTTGCTCGGTGCTCTGTGCAAAATGCTTCGTCTTGTTGGGGAGGAGCACGCTGAGTGCTTGCGCCTTATCACTTAGAAAATAGGCCAGTTCTTCGTAGTAGACGCCTGTGGCCTCTACTACAAACCAAATGGGAGCCGGCAGCACCGCTTGTTTTTCAGTCCAACTAAGCAAAGCAGCAAAGCCAGTCAGCGTGTTGTCGAATGATGTCTGTTTGCCGAAGCGCAGGTGCTGGCGGGCATCAATTTGCCCAAAACAGGCGACGAAAGTATCTTTCGCAATGTCGATGCCCACGACAAATTTGAGTGGGCTGGTGCAGGGATGGGCGGTAGGCATAAGGAAATGAAAAAAGGGGAAGAACTAGCCAGTCCGGTTTTTACCGCAACTCTCCTTGCACAAATGCGGGATGCCAACGCCGGGCTCCCTCCATACTGTTCAGTCTTCAGGCAAAAACGGGAAACGAGGCACAGTCTCTAACGCGCAATGTCAGGGCCGAAGCCCCGCATTTAGGGATAGTTGGTGACCTCGTTTCCTTTTCTGGCTACCCTTCTACGAAAGGCACTGCAATCATACAAGGGGTAGGGGTTTGCTGCGCAGCAGCCTCGCAGGCCACCAAAGCCCCTAGCAGGGCGGTACATAACAGCGTCTTCATATCAATAAGGGGTGGATCAATGCAAAGTAATGAACTATAGAAGCTTGTGCTCTTTGGATGGGGTGGCGCCGCTGCAAGTAGCTGAGCAACTGGGCGGAACCAACTTATCCTTGCCAAGGCAGAGTGAACACGTGCTGCGCCATGTTCCCAGGGCTAAACAAAAGGTGCTTAAAATAGCAGTTCATTAGTCTGCTTTGTCATGCCGCAATCTGCTGCATCTCCTATTTATAAGATAGGCTTTTACACCGGCGTGGCCATTGTTGTCGCCAACATGGTGGGGACTGGGGTGTTCACCAGCCTGGGTTTTCAGGTACTGAGCATTCGCAGCGGTTTTGCCCTGCTGATGTTGTGGCTGGTGGGGGGCATCATTGCCGTTTGCGGTGCTTTGTGCTACGGCGAACTAGCGGCCGCGCTGCCGCGCTCGGGTGGTGAGTATCACTACCTGTCGCGCATCTACCACCCGGCTGTGGGTTTTCTGTCGGGGTGGGTGTCGGCTACGGTGGGGTTTGCTGCGCCCACAGCCTTAGCTGCTATTGCCCTGGGCCGTTACGCGGCCAGTGTATGGCCTGAGGTGCATGCCAACTTGCTGTCGTTGGCGGTTGTGGTAGCTATTACGGGTGTGCATCTGATCAGCAATCGTGCTGGCAGCCGTTTTCAGGTAATTGTAACGGTACTTAAGGTTGCCCTGCTAATCCTTTTTGTTGGTGCCGGGCTACTGGCGGAAGCCCAGCCACTGCGTTTTGTGGCTGCCACGGCCGACTGGCAGCAGGTGTTGTCACCCGCATTTGCCGTGTCGCTGATATACGTTTCGTACGCTTACTCCGGCTGGAACGCGGCCGTGTACATGGCCGGCGAGGTAGAACAGCCCCAGCGTAATTTGCCCCGTATTTTGCTGGTTGGTACGCTGACGGTCGTGGTGCTATATGTGGTGCTGAACTATGTTTTTTTGCGCACCACTCCGCTGGATACGCTAGCCGGGCAGCTGGAAATTGGGTTCCTGGCTGCCAATCAAATTTTTGGCGTTGCCGTCGGGCAATTAATGGGCGTCATCATAGCCCTGCTGCTTGTGTCAACCGTCAGCTCCATGGTATTCGCCGGCCCGCGCATCATCCAAACGATGGGGGAAGACTTGCCCGCCCTTCGGTGGTTAGCCCGGCGCAGCCGCCGCGGCCTCCCGGTGCGGGCTACGTTGTTTCAAGCGCTGCTTACGTTGCTGTTCATCGTTTCAGGCACGTTTGAGCAAGTATTGGTTTATGCTGGTTTCGTGCTAAATCTGTTTACTTTTCTGACGGTGTTGGGGCTATTCGTGCTACGTTATCGGCAGCCCGAACTAGCACGGCCCTATCGTACCTGGGGTTATCCTTTCACCCCGTTGCTTTTCTTGGCGCTGAATGGCTGGACGCTGGTATTCTTGCTGCGCGACCAGCCGTTGCAGTCCCTGCTAGGGCTTGGAACCGTGCTGTCGGGGCTAGTGATATACGGCTTTATCCAAGCTGCTGGTGCGCTGCGTGCCAGCAGCTAAGCAGAGATACGGTGGGTCTAGTTGATTGGAGCCACACCAAAAGGCATAGATGAGTTAAAACCGGCCGCTTATCTTGCCCGCTGATAACTGTCTGCCATTTTATGGATTTCCCGTCCCGTCGTTGGTTGTTGCCTGCGGTACTGATGACCAGCTTAGCCTGCTCCGAACGCAAGTCAGCACCCACTGAGCCGGCTTCGGCGCCTGCGCACATTTCGGATTCGGCTACTGCCAGCCTGCCGTTACCTGCTTCGGCGCCGATAATTGCCGCTGATACTTCCGACGTACAGGACGTTGCTGCTTACTTGGCGGGCTTACCCGTAAAATCTACCTCGTCGCTACGGCTCCTTACCGCTACGCCCGAATGGCAGCGCTTTGCCGCCGACGCCGATAAAAGCTGGCAGAACTACCACAGCACGCGCACCGACAAAATCGAAGCCTGGGCCCGTAAGGAACTGGATTCTGTACGGCACGCCGGCCCCGTGGTATTTTATCCGTTCAGTGGCCCTGATTTCCTGAACGCAGCCACGGTTTTCCCCCAAAGCGACACCTATGTGCTAGTCGGGCTGGAGCCGGTCGGCTCCGTTCCGGGTCAGAACTCGCTCGAAAGCCCTAAGCTCTACCACGCTATCAAAACGTCGCTGTGGTCAGTGCTTAGTTTCAGCTTTTTCCGCACCAATAGCATGGCGGTCGATTTGAAATCCCTGGAGCTGGACGGCTCGCTTCCGCTGATTCTGCTCTTCGCAGCTCGTACCAATCACCAGGTAGACAATGTTCGCTACGTTAAACTGACGCCGGATGGCGCCCTGGTGCCAGCCGATTCTGTTGTCGCTGCTAATCACATTACCCCTGGCGTTGAGGTGAGCATGCGTAATGCCGCTGGTCGCCCGCAGAAGGTATATTACTTCTCAGCAGACCTCAGTGACTGGAAGCTCAGTCAAACTAAAGCGGCTGTTTTGCGCTATGCCCGTAACCTCGGGCCGCTGACCACCTACGTTAAGTCGGCGACATACCTTATGCATAAGCCGTACTTTAGTCAGGTGCGTAGCCTCGTGCTGGAGCGCAGCAATTACGTGCTGCAGGACGATTCTGGCATTGCCATGAAGTACTTTAAACCTGCGGAGTGGCAGTTCATTCACTATGGTACCTACCGCAAACCCATACCTATGTTCGCCATGCATTACCAGCCGGCCCTCACCGCTGCCTACCGCGACTCCGTGAACAAACCGCGGCCGCTGCCCTTCGGAACAGGTTATAACTGGCGAGTCAACGATTCTAACCTGCTGCTAGCGAAGAAGCGGAGCGAACCAGCTAGCTAGTTATAGATGGTACAAAAAATAAAGCCTGGTACAAAGTAGTATTCATTGCACCTGATGTTGGAACGTGTCGGCGCTTTGGGTTTATTGATTTGTATGTTGTTAGGCGGCCATTACAGCTGCCTATCAGCTTTTTATAACCCTACGGTTGAGCTATCAGCGCACAATACCAATCCGCTCGACAGCCTGTTGCACACCAGCCCAGGGCTGTCCGGTGTGGTGCAGCAAGCTGAGAGACATGAACTGCAGATTATTTACACCCGCATCGACCGCGACGCCCAAAACCGGCCACACTTTACTCAGTTCGATTACCGCCTGAATGAGCGGGCCTACTTCAACCCAGCCAGTATGGTGAAATTGCCTGTGGCCCTGCTTTCCCTGCAGAAAATCAACCGTTTGCGTGCCCAAGTGCCGGAGTTGACGCGCCGCAGCATCATGACCACCGGTACTGCCGGCCGCTGCCAGACTCCTGTGCCGTTTGCCGCCCCCGCCGATTCTGACCAGGTTGCCAGCGTGGGCAACTACATAAAGCGTATGCTCTTGGTCAGCGACAACCAAGCGTACAACAGACTGTACGAATTTCTGGGGCAGCAATACCTGCATGAGCAACTGCAGGCTCTTGGCTACCCGCGAGTCCGCATCACCCGCCGCTTTGCCCCGTGCGATACGGCCGCCAACCGCTGCACCAACCCCGTCGCTTTCCACCGGCGCGACGGCACGGTATTGCTGAGCCAGCCTGCGGCCTGTAACTCACGCCTGTTTAACAATCCGCTAGGCCGCATCCAAAAGGGGAGAGGCTACTATGCTGGCGGAAAACTGGTCAATCATCCTTACGACTTTACGACGGCCAACTATCTGCCTCTGCAGGCTGTCACCGATCTGCTGCGCACTGCCTTATTTCCCGAACCAAGGGCATCATTCCCACAACTGGGGCTTACAGAAGAAGATTATACCTTCCTGCGGTATTACCTAAGTGCCACTCCAGCCGAGTCTGGTTACAGTCTTTATACCCGCGCCGAATATTTTCCCTCTTATAAGAAGTACCTCTTTTACGGGCGCCAACGCGCCGCTGTGCCCCAATCCGGGTTGCGCATTTATAATATAGTAGGCATGTCCCACGGCTACTTGGCCGATTGCGCCTACTTTGCGGATGAGCGCACGGGTACCGAGTTCATGCTCAGCGCTGCACTCTACGTCAATGCCGATGGTATTCTCAATGATGGTCAGTACGAATACACATCCATCGGAATGCCTTTCCTAGCCCAGCTGGGACAAACAATCTACCAATATGAATTGCAGCGGCCGCACCCTTACCGACCCACTTTGGTACGTCCCAACGCACGTTGATATTTTTTGCTAATCCAACGGTAAGAGAGTCAGCTGTTAACCCCTTCCGCTGTCCGCAATACATTAATTATCTTGTTTAGTAGCTTGCTATACCCAATCAAGCCTTCTACTTTTGCACTCCCAATCCGAGACGCGGTGGGCGAAAATGTATGTCGAGCTTCTTCTAGACTGTTATCGCTGAATTTGGCAAGAGTAGTAAGAGCAAGAATATTTCTACTCTTGGTATTTCGGAGCGAATCAACTACCTTCGCACCCCGATTCAGCAGGAAGCGGCGAGGCGGGCCAGCGGCGAAAAAAAGTTGCGGCCGGGGCTTGACACGAACGCCGAAGGGTTCCGATCTTTGCCTTCCGTTTCGCGCCGAAACGGCACAGCGAAAAGCGCGGCGAGGAAAAAAATGTGCGGCGGGAACTTGCAAACGGGCCCCGCAGTTGGCTACCTTTGCAGCCCGGTTCGAAACGCGAACCGGCTAAAGCTTGCCAGAACGGGGCCGCGAAAAAAAAGTTGCTCCGGGGCTTGCAAACGAAGCAGAGCGCTTCTTACCTTTGCAACCCGAAA
>NZ_BAAGRA010000020.1:0-60866 GCF_054783195.1 Hymenobacter coalescens
CGCCCCGCGGTCCTGCCCTGGACCGCGGGGCGCGCCTGTTTGCCCCCCCCCGTACCGGCGGCCTCTGCCAGGCGGCGGCCAAAGAGCGGCGCCCTGCGGGGCGCTGGCCGCGAACCCCCAGCGGCTGGGTAAACTCATGGCAGTAATATCTTATTACTGCCAGCGCCGTGCTGGCGAAAGTATCCACCCTTGTTTGGGGAAGGAAAGCTTTCTTTTAGCCCTCGGTATGTAAGATGTCAGCATTGATTAGCATGGCTTAACTTCTATGGAGCTAGCTTATCCGGGTTCAGGCGTCTTTTCTTTGCATTTCGCGTTATTGAGATTCAGGATAATTTCCCTGCTGTTGCATGAGCTTTCTGCATCCTTGGTTTCTGTTGGGTTTATTTGCCCTTGCTGTACCAGTTGTTCTTCATCTATTTGAACTACGGCGGCCGCAGCAGATATTGTTCACCAACGTAGAATTCATCCGGGAAGTAAAACTTGTTACTGCCAAGCAACGACGCCTGCAGCATTTGCTTGTTTTAGCATTGCGGTTGGGCTTTCTGACGTTCTTGGTCTTGCTGTTCTGCCAACCGTTTCTGATGGCGCCTCAACAGGGCAGTGTACCTGAAGCCAGCGTAAACGTGGTACTGGACAGTTCTCCCAGCATGACAGTGGAGTCGGAGAATGCTCAGCCATTGCTTGAGCGCGCCAAAATCGAAATGCGCCGCATGGGCGAAGTACTGCCCTCAACTACCCAATATCAGGTGTGGGCAGAGACAGGAGCAGCAAGCAGTGTGTCAGCAGACAAGCTAGTCGAGACATTGGATAGGGCAGAAATAACGGCGGCGAGCAACGGAATCAGTAATTCGTTGCGCCGTTTGCTAAATCAATCAGGACGTGCTCAACAAACTACTTTCCTCTTATCGGACTTCCAGCGTACCGATTTTGGAGCTGAACAAGTTAGGCTGATGCGCGAAGCCGGCCAAGTTTATTTGTTGCCAATGGCGGCAGGAGCCGTTGCTAATCCCTTCGTCGATAGTGTTTATCTAGTGGATGAATTCATACGGGTAGGCGTGGATCTGCCTTTGCAGGTAAAAGTGCGCAATGGCGGCGACCAAGACGCGGCCGCTGTTCAAGTAAGAGTATTGGTTGGAGACCGGCAAGTCGGTAGCTATCAAGTAGACCTGACTGCCGGCGCGACTGCCGTCAATACGGTTCGCGTTCGGTTGGCTGATGCTAAGCCCCAGCTTGGCCGGGTCGAGCTTGAAGGGTTACCCGTAACCTTCGACAACGTCTACTACTTCACGCTGACTCCAAGTGGCCGTATCCGCATTATGGACGTCAGTGCTGGAGCAACGGCTGCGCAGAAACTGTACCCCAATGAAAGCACGTTCTCCTATGCGTTGCTCAACCCCAGTGCTGTGACTGCTGCTGGGCTGGCGGCTACCGATATGCTGCTGCTGCAAGGCACTGCCCGGCTGGGCAGTGAGCAGCGCAATGCTGTGCAGCAGTTTGCTCAGCAAGGGGGAACGGTGGTCGTGGTACCGCCGCCCAACGCTGCCTTGCGCAAGGATTTTGACCAGTTGCTGGCCGATCTGGAACTGACGATGGTGCGGTGGAACAATGCTAATGGCAGCGCTCCGCAGGATCTGGCTATGCCCAATCGGCAAAATCCCTTTTTCAAGGACGTATTTTCAGAGCAGGTGCGGCAACCGGATTTGCCGCGGGCCACGCCGCTGCTGACGTGGGGCCGCTCGACAACCGATGTACTACAGTTCCGCGACGGGCAACCATTCCTATCCGGCTTCCGACGGGGGCAGGGGATGGTGTACGTTTTTGCATCTCCGCTGCAAAACGGCTTCTCCACGTTCGCCGAGCATCCGCTGTTTGTACCCGTAATGTACCGGCTGGCTACGCTGAGCAAGTCGACGCCGCAACTGCCGGCTTACCGGCTTACCGACCGAGCTGTCGTCCTGCGGCAACCAGATGCCGGCTCCGAGGAGCGCGAAAAGGTGTACAAGCTCAGCAATGACAGCGCCACCTTCATTCCGGCCCAGCAAACGCGCAACGGTCGTTTGTATCTGCAACTGCCGCCCGAAATGCGACAGGCCGGGTTCTACCGGCTTACAGAGGATGGTCAAGAACTCGGCACGCTGGCTTTTAACGTAGACAAGAAGGAGTCTGAACTGGCGCGCTACTCGGCCGAGGAACTGCGGCAGATGGTCGCGAACTATCCCAACGTGCACGTGTACGAGGCCGGAGGCGAACGGAGTGCCGCAAGTCAGTTTGCAGAAGAGCGTACCGGTACGCCGCTGTGGCGCTACTGCCTGGTAGCGGCGCTGCTATGCCTGCTCGGCGAGGCGCTGGTGTTACGTTTTGCCCGGCGGGGGGAACGTACGGTGGCTACAGCCGCTTAACAGCCCAGCCGTAGGTTGGCAAAAGTGGCCTAACTTGCAGCTTGGGGCCATAACCCGGTCCGACGCATAATGAAGAATCAAGCAGTAATCCGGACGGCCCTGCGTGTGGGTGTTATAGCCGGGGTTGTCTGCATCGCATGGAGCGTGCTGCTGTACGCTACCGGGCAGAACCCTTTTGGTCCGAAGCGGCTGATGAGCGTATTCGTACCGCCGGTTGCCGCAGTGGTGGCAGAGTGGCAATTGCGCCGCTACTTTGCCGAAGGCCCTGGCCTGGGCCGTTCGCTGTTGACGGGGCTGCTCACAGTTTTTGTGACGGCGCTGCTGTCGGCGACTGGGGTGTATACCCTGGCCCGGGTGGCCGGTCCGGAACTGATTGAGAAAAATCGGCAGGAAATGGAGCAGGTCGTGCGGGCGGAGCGGGCCAACTTCCTCAAGGAAAAAGGCGGTAAGGAACAGTACGAGCGCACCCTGGCCGGCATAGCGGCCACGCCGCAAGGGCTGGCTACGGATGATTTTAGTAAAAAACTGTTGTTGGGCCTGTTGCTTTCGGTGCCTGGTGCCGTTTTTTTACGCCGGTAACGTCTCGTAATTCAAACCCCTTTTTCCATGGAAAACACTTCTACAACTTCCGTCACCTCTACCGCCGCGGGCCTCCGTTACGGCGTCATCATCGGCATCGTCACGGTGATTTACTCGTTCGTGCTCATGATAACGGGGCTGGAACAGAATGCCGGGCTCGGGTTTCTGACGTTTGGCATTCTGATAGCGGGCATCGTGTTGGCGCACCGTTATTACAAGCAACACAATGCGGGGTTCATGTCTTACGGGCAAGGGCTGACCATTGCGGCGGTGGAAGGGGCCATCATCGGTCTGCTGAGCGGCATCTTCCGCTACGTGTACGTGAACTTCATCGACCCGCAATACCAGGAAAACGCGATGGAGGCCATGCGCGCCAAGCTGGAAGAGGGTGGCAACATGAGCGACGAGCAGATCGATCAGATGATCCAAACCACGCAGCGCTTTTCCTCCGATGGCCCGATTGGAATCCTGATAGCTGTATTGGGCACGGCTTTTTTTGCCTTCCTGATTTCGCTGGTTATTTCCGCCTTTACCAAGCACAATCGCCCCGAGTTTGAGTAAGCTGCCCCCGAAAACCTTCCCCGTTGAGCTGTCTATCGTAATTCCCCTGCTCAACGAAGCCGAATCGTTGCCCGAACTGACCCAGTGGATACGGCGCGTGCTGCAGGCCCGCGGGCTGAGCTACGAAGTCATTCTGGTGGACGACGGCTCGACGGACAATTCCTGGGAGGTAATCGAGGAGCTGGTGGCCGGCGACGCGGCCCTGCGCGGCATTCGCTTCAACCGCAACTACGGCAAGTCGGCGGCGCTCGACACGGGCTTCCGCGCCACCCGCGGCCGCGTGGTGTGTACCATGGACGCCGACCTGCAGGACTCGCCCGAGGAGCTGCCGGAGCTGTACCGCCTCATCACCGAGGAGCGCTACGACCTGGTGAGCGGCTGGAAGAAGAAACGCTTCGATCCGCTGACCAAAACCATTCCGACGAAGCTGTTCAACGGTGTGACGCGCTGGATTTCGGGCATTCAGCTGCACGACTTCAACTGCGGGCTGAAGGCCTACGACAGCCGCGTGGTCAAGAGCATCGAGGTGTACGGGGAGATGCACCGCTACATCCCTGTCATTGCCAAGTGGGCCGGTTTCCGGCGCATCGGCGAGAAGGTGGTGCAGCACCAGGAGCGGAAGTACGGCGTGACCAAGTTCGGCCTGGAGCGCTTCGTCTACGGCTTCCTCGATTTGCTCAGCATCACGTTCGTAAGCCGCTTCCGACGCCGCCCGATGCACTTTTTCGGCACCATGGGCGTGCTCTCGTTTTTCATCGGGGCCATTATTACGCTCTGGCTGACGGGGGAGAAGGTGTGGCTGGCTAGCCACAACCTGCGCGCCCGCGACGTGACGGAGCAGCCGCTGTTTTTCTTGGCGCTGGTGGCCGTGGTGGTTGGCGTGCAGCTGTTCCTGGTAGGCTTCCTGGCCGAGATGGTGCAGTTGAACGGCCAGCGCGAGTACCTGGTGCGCGAGCGGCTGAATCTGGACTAATTACCTTCTTGATTGCTGGTGGTTGATTGTTAGCCGTTCTGACGTGCCAAAAACAATCAACCACCAGCAATCAGCATTTAATAATCAATCCTATGCGCGTAGTCATCATCGGGCCGGCGTACCCGCTGCGCGGCGGGCTAGCTACCTACAACGAGCGGCTGGCACGGGCTTTTCGCGAGACCGGCGACGAGGTACGCATTGTCACCTTTAGCCTGCAGTACCCGGAGTTCCTGTTTCCGGGCACTACGCAGTACAGCACCGACCCCCGGCCCACCGACTTGGACATCGAAGTCAGCATCAACTCGGTGAATCCGCTGAGCTGGTGGCAGGTCGGGCGCCGGCTGCGCCGGGAGCGGCCCGACCTGGTGATTTTTCGCTTCTGGCTGCCCTTCATGGGGCCGGCGCTGGGCACCATTGCCCGCCTGGTGCGCGGCAACCGGCACACGCGCCTCGTCACCATCACCGACAACGCCATTCCGCACGAGCCCCGCCCCGGCGACCGGCCGCTGACGCGCTACTTTCTGCCGCAGAATCACGGCTTCGTGACCATGAGCCGGGCCGTGCTAGCCGATTTGCGCCGCCTGGGCCTGAAGCAGCCCGCCCGCTACCAGCCCCACCCGCTCTACGACAACTTTGGTCCCATCGTGCCCAAGGCCGAGGCGCTCCGGCGGTTGGGGCTTGATCCGCAGTACCGCTACCTGCTGTTCTTTGGTTTTATCCGCGCCTACAAGGGCCTCGATACACTGCTCACGGCCTTCGCCGACGAGCGGCTGCGCGGACTGCCCGTGAAGCTGATTGTTGCCGGGGAGTTCTACGAGGACGCGGCGCCCTACGAAGCCCTCATCCGGAAGCACCACCTGGAAAGCCGCCTGGTGCGCGCCACCGAGTTTATCCCCAACGGGCAGGTGGCCCACTACTTCTGCGCGGCCGACCTGGTGGTGCAGCCCTACAAGGATGCCACGCAGAGCGGGGTGTCGCAGATTGCCTACCACTTCGAGCGGCCCATGCTGGTAACCGACGTGGGCGGCCTGGCCGAGCTGATTCCGAACGGGGAAGTGGGCTACGTGGTGCCGCCCACGCCCCAGGCCCTCGCCGACGCGCTGGTGGACTTCTGCACGCACCCCGGGAAGGAAGCCACGTTCGAGGCCGGCACCCGCCACTACAAGCAGCAGTTTTCCTGGAACGAGATGGTGAAGGCGCTCAAAGCCGTGGCCCAGCCGGAAAGCAAGGAATAAGCCGTTCTGCCCAGCGGCCCGGAACCCATTGTTTTGGCCGGGGTAGGCAGTCCTAACCACCTAGAAACCATTGTTGTCATCGTGGTAGAATGTCCCACCGGCCCGAAGCCGGTTGTTTCTATCGACGTGCGAAGTCCCACCGGCCCGAAATCAATGGTTTCCGGGCAGGTGGGACTTCGCAGCATGACCAGACAACGGCAACGCTCAACTGCCGGGCCTGCTACAGCGGCTGACTCGCCAAGCTCTGCTGCACAGCGGCGAAGACTTTCTCGGCCGGCAATTCCTCCATGCAGCTGGTGCCCAAGCGGCACGAGCCGCGGTAGAAGCACACGCACGGCCGGTCGGGCTGCACGATCTGGCCGCGGCCGTAGAGGTCGAATTCGTAGGGGTTGAAGATGTTGTTCATCAACACCGTGGGCTTGCGCAGGGCAATGCTGATGTGCATGGCCATGGTCACCTGCGTCACGATGAGGTCCATCTGGTCGAGCAGGTTGATGAACTTGGGCAGGGAGAAATGCCCGGGATACACGGCGCCGGTGGCCGCGTGCAGGCGCTGGTTGCGGTCGGCTTCGGCCGCGCCGCCGAGCAGCACGGGCTGGTAGCCGGCCTGTTGCAGCCGACTGATCAGCGCCACCCATTTCTCGTCGGACCAGAGGCGGGTGGTCCATCGGTCGCCACAGCCGGTGTTCAGGCCCACGCGGCGGCCGGCGGGCGGAAGCATGGGCCACTGGTAGCCCTTGTCGGCGTGGGTGTCAAACACGTATTCCTCGCCCCGGAACTCGAAACCGCACAGCTCGAAGATTTCCTGCACGTAGGGCTTCTGGTTCTGCAGGCTCAGCTCATCGAAGACGCCGGTAAGATACTTGTGCTCGGCCAGCGCGTTCTGGGGCCACACCACGCCGTCGTAGGGGCGTAGGGCGTAGCCAAACTTCTGCCCGGCTTTGATGGCGTTCAGCAGGGCGCCGGCTTCCTTGTCCTTGTCGAGGTTATAAACAATGTCGAATTCACGGCCCTGCAGCTGCACCACGCTGCTGAGCTCAAACTTGAGCACTTCATCGGGGCCCTCCTGCGCAGGCAGGATGGCGGGCGTGTGCGTGAGCCAAGTGATGTAGGCCTGCGGATACTCCTGCCGCAGGCGGCGCAGCAGCGGCGTGGTCCGAATCACGTCGCCGATGGCGCCGAGCTTGATGATGAGGATGCGCTGCTGCACCGGCGCGTACACCGGGCAGCCGCCGCACTGGTAACCGTGTTCCTTGTTGGGGCGGCAGGGCAAATCACCGCGGAAGTGGCGGCAGTCGGGATGAACGGTGATGCCGTGGAGGTCGGGCATGTGGGGCGGAGGGAGTGAAGCGGAGCCTAAAATTAGTGTTCCGCTGCCAATGCCGCCGGCTAGCCGGGCCGCTGACATTGATTCAGGCGCATAAAAAAAGCCGCCTCCAGCTGGAAGCGGCTTTTGCACTGCCTCAACGGGGCAGCGGGCCCGGTTGGGAGAATAAAGCGGCGGCCCGGAGGCCACCGGTTGATAACAAGCTTGGTTATGTGAGCAGGCAAAGCGGACGAGGCAGGCATGAACGGAGCCGGAAGAGCAACAACAACGACCAAATAAGTCGAGTAAGCTGCCCCTATCCCGGCGCCCCGGCGTAGCCATTCACAAAGGTGCGCATTTTGTCAGGGCCGCTACAATACCCACTTTCAGGTATTTGCGCGCTTTAAATCAGGGAGTCATGGACTCGCGCGAGGCGCCAAAAACGTGAGTCAATCTATCAAATCGGGCCAAGACAAAAGCCGCCTCCCTGGGGAAGCGGCTTTTGTGTGGTTAGCGGTTCGGGCAGGCCGCAATCAGCTCCGATGGGCCCGACGACGCAGGGCACGCAGCCCCAGCCCGGCGCCGGCCGCCAGCAGCAGCGAGGCGCCGCCATCGAGCGGAATGCTAGTGGGCGCCGGAGGGGTGGCGCCGGGGACCGGCCCGCCGCTGCCGGGCGTTTGGGCCTGGGCGCCGCTTCCTGCGAGCAGCAGGCCGGCAAGGGCTAGCCGCGAAGCGGGGAAGTAGGCGGTATGTGGGAAACGCGCAAATTTCATGGCGAAACTATTGTTTGATGACCCGCTTGGTGAGCTGCGTGCCATCGGGGAGGGCCAGGCGCAGGGTGTACACGCCGTTGGGCAGGTGCGCAACCGTGAATTCGGCGCGCAGGCCGTTGTTGCCGGCCTGGAGGGTACGTTGCAGCACCAGTTGGCCAAGGCTGTTGTAGAGGGCGGCTTCGGCGCGGTGGCCGAGGCCGGCCGCGGGCAGCTGCACCGTAAATGACTCCTGGGCGGGGGTGGGGTGCACCGACAGGTGGTGAGCCAGTGGGGCTGCGGTGGTAGCCGTTACGCTGCCGGGGCGGAGCACCAGGCTGAAGCGCGAGCCGGCCGTGGTGCCGGCCAACGAGAACCGGTAGGCAGTCTGGTTCGTCAGGCGCAGGTCCTGGCCGGTCTGGGCGTCGCGCAGGGACACCGTGGCGCCAGCGGCCATGTTCAGCAGCTGCACGGCTTCCAGCGTATAGACCCCGGGGGTGGGCACGCTTACCTGCAGCGGCACAATGGTCGGGGCGGTGATGGGCGCCAGACCGGAAATGGCCAGCGGCGTGCTGCCACTCAGCAAGGCCAGGTTCAGGCCGGTGCTGTTGGGCAGTTTGCGCGCATCGAAGGCGGCCTCGAAGCCGGCGGAAGCGCCGGCTTCGGTGTATAGGTACGCCTCGTCGCGGCTGCCGGCCCCCGCGAGGGCCAGCTGCAACTGCGGCCGCGTGTCGGCCGTGGCGCGCAGCAGGGGCGTTGCGTCCACCGCAGTCAGGCGGTGGGCGTTGCGCAGCGTGAGCGAGCCGGTCGTGGCCGTATCGGCCACGCGCACGAAGAACGCCTGGCCCAGCGGCAGAATCGGCGAGGTGCCGATGCCATTGGCATAGCTGCGGTAGCGCCCGATGTAGCGGCCGGTGCTTTCGTAGACGTACATGGCGGCATCCAGGCCGGCGCGGTCTGCGGCCGTCACGCGGCTCCAGTCGAGCGGGGCCGGGTAGGGGTTGCCCACCAGCTGCCAGCCGGCCTCGGCATTGCGCACGCGGCTGAACGACAGCGCCTGGGTGCCCGTGGTGAGCGTACCCTGGAAGTCCACCGTTTCATTGCCGGGCACTTCCACCGTGTAGCCGCGGCCTACCAGCAGCGGGTCCGTCGTCGACGCCGGCGAGAACCAGCCCTTGTCGAACGCCGAGTAGGTGGTAGCCGGGCTGCTCACCACGCGGGCCTGGTCGTAACCAAACACCGTGGGGAAGGGCGTAACGGTTCCGGGCGTCGCCGACGTGTTGTACGCCGGGTTTGCTACCGGCGCGGAGCGCGGCGTGGTCAGGTCGGCCATGCTGGTGCCCTGCACGGGCGCCGTGAGGTGGCGGTAGCCCAGGCCTGCGTTCAGGCTGGGGCTGAGGTAGCGCTGCACGGTGGCTGTGCCCTGCACCAGGCCCGTGCCGGCGTTAACCACCAGCGCCGTGGTATCGGCGTCGGAGAGGAGCAGCAGGGGCTGCCCGCCCGTCACCAGGTTCCCGGCCGCGGCCAGCGTCAGCATCCCACGAATGGCCACCGGCTGCGTGAGCGTGACGGGGCTGCCGTTGGCAATCCACAGTTCGCGTACCTGCGCGGGGAGCCCCGAGCCCGTGTTCTGAGCGGCGGTGCCGCTGTAGCGGTAGCGGGCGTGGCGCGAGAACGTACGCGTGCCGCTCACCTGAATACCGCCCGTGCTGCCCGTGGCGCTGATGCCCTGCGGCGAACGGGTTACCAGGGTGGCATTGCTGGCCAGCGCAAAGCTGCCCAGGCCGGTAATGAGAAAGCCGCCGTCGTCGAGCAGGCCGCCGGCTTGTACCAGCAGCGTGCCTTGCACCGTCAGGTTACCCGTCAGCGTGGCGGCGCCCGTGGCCGTGACCGTGACGTTGTTATACGTGCCGGTTACGGTCTGCGCACTGCTCACCACCAGGTTCGATACGTTGTTGACGACGGTGAAGCCGCCCGGCGCCGTGGCCGAGCCGTTGGGGCCGCTGATGGTCAGCTGCGTCAGGCCGGGGGCAAGGCCTGCCGGTACCGTCGCCCGAATCAGGCTGTCCGATACCACCGTGAAGGCCGCAGCCCCGCCGGGGGTAAAGATTAAGCCGGCAGTGCCGGTGAAGCCCGCACCATGCAGGGCAATGGCCGAGCCGGCGGGGCCGCTGGCCGGGCTCACCGCGAAAATGGCCGGGGCCGTGCCCACCACGAAATTCGGGGCCGAGGTAGCCGTGCCGGCCGTGGTGGTGATGCGGATGGGGCCGGTAGTAGCCGTTGCCGGCACATCAAACCACACCTGCGTGCCGCTTACCGGGTCGTTGACGAAGGGCGTGGTAACGGCCACGTTGTTGACCGAAATGCCCGTGAGGTTGAATAGGTTCGTGCCCGTAACCGTCACGCTCGTGCCACCCGAACCGCTGGAGGGCGTGAAGGCCGTGATGGTCGGCACGTCGGCCACGTTGGTAACAGTGACGGTGAACGTGCGCTCCAACCAGAGCCCGCCCTGGTCGGTGGTCCGAACCCGGATGGAGTAGCTGGCCTGGGTTTCGAAGTCGAACGTGGTGTTGGCGAGCAAGCGGCGGCCGCTGATAACGAAGTTGCCATTGCCGCCACTGCCCACGCCGGTTACCAGCGTGTAGGTGTGCGTGGTGTCGCTGGGGTTCGGATCGGTAGCGAAGAAGGAGCCGACAAGGACGTTGTTCGGCTGATTTTCCGCCACGCTGCTGTTGCTCAGGGTCAAGGCCGTCGGGGCCGCGTTGGGCACCGGCACCGTGAATGAACTAGCGGAGGAACCCGTGCCGCCAGGGGTCGTCACGCTGATCAGGCCCGAGGTGGCGCCCGTGGGCACCGACGTGGTGATCTGCGTAGCGGAGTTGACCGTGAACGTCGCGGCAAGGCTGTTGAAGCGCACGGCGGTAGCGCCGGTGAAGTTGGCACCGGTCAGGGTGACGCTCGTGCCAGCGGGACCCGAAGCGGGCGTGAAGCTGCTGATGGTCGGGGCCGGGGCCGTCACGGTAAAGTTCGTGGCGCTGAAGCCCGTACTGCCCCCCGTGTTTACACCAATGGGGCCGGTCGTGGCGCCGGTCGGCACGGTAGCCGTAATCTGATTGTCCGAGTTCACCACGAAGCCGCTGCCGAACAGGAAGGTCGAGTTGAAGGAGACAATCTGGGCTCCCGTAAAGTTGGCACCGGTGATGACCACCTGGGTGCCTGGCGCGCCGCTGGCGGGCGTGAAGGAGTACACCACCGGATCGGGCTGCACGGTGAAGTTGGTGCTGCTCACGGCCGTGCCGCCGGGCGTCGTCACGCGGATCGGGCCGCTGATGGCCCCCACCGGGACGTTGACGCTAATCACGCCCGCGTTAGCCGTCGAGATGTTGGCCTGTACCGGGCCGCCGTTGCCGGTAAACGTCACCGACGACACGCCGGTAAAGTTGGTGCCGGTGATGTCGACGCGCATGTTCACCGGGCCGCTGGCGGGGGTGAAGGAGGCAATGGTCGGCGCGGGAGCCGTGACGGTGAAGGCGCCGAGCGAGGAGACCGTGCCGATGGGCGTGGTCACGCTGATCGAGCCGGAGGTAGCGCCCGTCGGCACCGACGTGGTAATCTGCGTCGCGGATACCACCGTATACGCGGCGCTGGTACCGTTGAACCGGACGGCCGACGCCCCTGTGAAGCTGTTGCCATTGATGGTTACGGCCGTGCCGACCGGGCCGGAAACGGGTGTGAAGCTGCTGATGTTCGGGGCGCCCTGCACCGTAATGCTGACCGGGGCGCTGGCCGTGCTGCTGCAGCCGCTGCTGTTGCTGGCCACCACGGTGTACTGGGCCGTGCCTTGGCTGGTAACGCGGGCCGTGACGGTAGCGCCGGTAGTGCTTTGCAGGCCCGGCCCCGTCCAGGTATAAGTCAGGTTGGCGTCGGGGTTGGTCACGCTCAGCGTAATCGGCTGGTTGGCCGCCACCGTCGAGGGGCTGCCCGTTGCGGTGGGTGTGGCCGGGCCCGAAGTAACCGTAACCGTGACGGGCCGGAAGTCGCTGTCGCAATAGCTGCCGGTGCTTTCACGGTACCGGACGCCGTAAGTCGTCTGCCCAACAGGCAGTACCGGTGTGGTGAAGGATGGTCCCGAGGCCAGCGGCGAACCGGACATCTGGCTGTTAAACCACTCGTACGTGGCGCCGGCCGGGGCGCCGGTGGCCGTGAGTGTAACGCTGCCCGGCCCGCAACGGGTAGCCGGTGCGGCCGACGGAGCAGGAGGGTTCTGGATAGTCAGGGTAAAGTCCTGCGAGGTGCTGCAGCCGTTGGCCGAAGCCGTAATGCGGTACTGGGCGTATCCGTTCGCCAAGCCGCCCGCGCCGAACGTATAGCTGGCCGTCATAGGGGAACTGCTATTCGTGGGGGGAGCTACTCCGCCAATTCTCTCCAGCGTGAACACGTACTGTTCGTTGTCGGTAGACGTGACGTTCACCAAGCTAGTACGGCCTACGCATTGCACGTAGGGAGTCACCGTGAAGGTGAAGGGCACCGGGCAGTTGCTCACCCGGAATTGGGTGGGCGAGAACACGCCGCCGCCCGGGGTGGTGACGTGGATAAAGTCGGTGCGGGCCCCCGTGGGCACGGTCACGGTCATCTGCGTGCTGCTGTTCACCACTACATTGGTGGCGAAGGCATTGTAGAAGCGCACGATGGGTGTGCCGGAGAAGTTCGTGCCGGTGATGACTACGCTGGTCGTGCCCGCAATGCCGCTGCTGGGCGAGAAGCCCGTAATGGTTGGCGCAGGTATCGTGACGTTGAAGGACGTAGCCGAGGTAGCCGTGCCACTAGGGGTGGTTACGCGGATGGCGCCGCTGGTTGCGCCAGCAGGCACGATAACGCCGGTAATCTGCGTGCCGGCCGCGTTGACGGTGAAACCCGTCGTGACGGTGTTGTTGCTCGAGCCGGCAAACGCAATGGCGGTCGTGCCGGTGAGGTTGGTGCCGTTGAGGGTCACGCTGGTGCCGGCCGGGCCGGTAGTAGGCGTGAAGGACGTCAGCGTGGGCGTCGTGCTGTAAACGGGCGTGAGCGTAAGCGTGCCGGCTGCACCCCCAATGCTAGTAGGACGCAGGCCAAAGGTGGGGGTAGTACCACTTACCAGAGCGGTTGGTTGAACATAGCTTGAGCCGCCGCCGCCGGCACCATACTGGCCTCCATTGACCGCGCCGCCGCCGCCGCCGTAATAGCCGCCGCCGCCGCCCCAGCCACCGGCTGATTGACCGGTAGCGCCAGCGCCGCCTTCGCCGAGCGAGCCACTCCAGCCATTGAAGGCCCCGGTGCCACCGGCACCGCCCGCGCTGCTGGTACCGGCCCGACCATCCATGAGGTTGGTCCCATTGGTGCCGGCACTGGATCCTTGCCCTGCGCCTCCGGCTACCACCAGACGTGCGCCCAGGGTACTGGCTAGCGTGCCGCCCTCTAAGGGGTTGGCGGCGGTGGCCCCGCTGATACGACGCAGGTCGGTAGCGCCGCCGCCGCCTGAGCCACCCGGTTGAAACGAAGCAACGCCGGTCGCTCTGCCGCCCATGCCCCCACCGTTGTACCCACCTGCTCCCGGGTCGCCGTTGCCCAGGGCCGTAAGGCCAGGGCCGCCGGCGACTACCGTAAGCACCTCGCCGGGTACTACTTGAATCGTGGCCGTAACCAAAGCACCCCTGGACACCTCGCTAACGCTAACGCCCGAGGCCGCTACCTGTAGCTGAGTTACGCCGGCCGGCACCGTATACGTTTGGGGAGACCCTATGTAATTAGGGTATGACCCATTGAAGTTAAATGTGGTCGGAGGAGCCGTTGACTGGGCTGCAGCCCCCATGCTGCTCACGAGCAGCATACATACCCTCAGCCAAGCCCAAGGCGGCTTGCCGACGCCGGCTGTTCGACGCGTAAAAAGTGTGTGCATAGAAAGGTGGTTGAAGAAAGGTGTGTGTAGAAGAGAAGGTGCAACTCGGGGAAAAACCGGGTTGCTTGTGGACCTGGAATAGCAGGGGAATTAATCTGGGCTAGACCGCCAGGCTGAAAGTCCGCTCGGACTACAGGCAGAGCTATGCAGCGGCAGGCGGCGCCATGGAGCGACCGCAACCCAAAAAAATAATGTTGAGGGACCCTTCAGGCGGGCCGAACGAGCAGATAATACAATGAAATAGGAGCTCAGTAGACGTGGAGCACAGGTTGCAGCATGGTTGGAAAAATCCTACAAATTTCATTCCCTTGCCTCTACTTATCCTATACCCACTTCCTGGTATTTTATGTGTGTAAATATTGGTATATGAATAAATTAGGCCAAGCTCAAAGCCCGCGCGTACCGGCCGAGGGCAAAGACCGAGTCGGCCTGCAGCTTGCGGCGCAGGTTGCGGCGGTGGGTCTCGGCCGTGTGGGCGGCGATGTGCAGCTCCGCGGCCACTTCCGGGGCGCTGTAGCCCATGGCCAGCAGGCGCAGCACCTGCCGCTCGCGCGCCGTGAGCTGCACGTACTGCTGCTGGTGGCGCCGCAGGAAGCGGTTCTCCTCAATCAGGCGCTGCACCTTCAGCATCACGTGGCTGGACGGGTCCACCGGGCTGGCACCCAGATGTGAGCGGCTGATGGCGGTGGCAACCCGAACCGGTGTCAGATCAGGTCGAAGGCCCGGGCATACTCGCTCAGCTCGAACACCGATTCCGCGCCGAGCTTCTGGCGGATGTTGCGGCGGTGGGTTTCGGCCGTTTGGGGAGAAATATGGAGCAATGCCGCTATTTCCGGGGCACTATGGCCCAGCACCAGCAGGCGCAGCACCTCCCGCTCGCGGGTGGTAAGGGCGGCAAAGCGCGGCGCGTTCTGGCGCAGAAAGGTGTTTTCTTCCAGCAGCCGGTTCACCTTGTGCGTTACGTGGTGCAACGGGTCGATGGGGACGGAGGACGTAATCAGCAGCAGCGGCTGGCCGGTGTCTTCGTCGCGCAGCAGTACGCGCGTGGCGCTCAGGTGCCACACGTAGCTGCCATCCGGGGCGGTGCGCACCTGCTGAAATATGCTCACGGAGGCCCAGGGGTCCGGGTTCTGAATCATCTCGTACACCTTGGGCAGGAGCTCCGCGGCATCGGCCGGGTTAAAATACTTGGCCCAGTAGCCCGGGCCCAGTGCCTGCAGCTCCGGCAGCGTCGTGCGCAGCTCGTGCAAGCCGCGCCGCGACATGTACTCGACGCGGTCGACAAGCAGGTTCGCGACAATGATGACGCCCGGATGAAAGTCGGCGGTAGCGGCAATTTCGGCCACGGCGGCGGCCATGCGGGCCTGCTGCCGGGCCGTGGCCGGGTGCTGCTCCGTGGGGGGCACGAGCAGGGGGGAGGAAGCGTCGGGGTGCGACATGCTGGTGGCGTAGGCAAACCCGGACGTGGCCGGGGGATAGACTAAATCAGGTTGAACGCCCGGGCGTACTGGCCGAGGGCGAAGACGGAATCGGCCTGCAGCTTGCGGCGCAGGTTGCGGCGGTGGGTCTCGGCCGTGTGGGCGGCGATGTGCAGCTCCGCGGCCACTTCCGGGGCGCTGTAGCCCATGGCCAGCAGGCGCAGCACCTGCCGCTCGCGCGCCGTGAGCTGCATATACTGCTGCTGGTGGCGCCGCAGGAAGTGGTTTTCCTCGAGCAGGCGCTGCACGTTCAGCGTGACGTGGCTGCCCGGGTCCACCGGGCAGGCAAAGCAGATCAGCAGCAAGGGCAGCCCGTCGGGGCCGCGCAGCAGCAGCTTCATCGTCGTCATGTACAGGCTCCAGTCGGGGCTTTCGGTGGTGCGCACCTGCTGAAAAAACGAAATGACCTGGTCAAAGTCGTTGTTTTCCAGCAGCCCCCAGATCTTGGGCACGTACTCCACCGACTCCTCAGCGTTGAAAAAGCGGGTGTTGTACTCAGGGCCCAGGGCCCGTAGCTCTTCGGGAGTGGTGCGCAGCAGTTCCAGGCCGCGCGGCGACATGTACTCGACGCAGAACGTGCGGATGTTGTGCACGATGACTACGCCGGGGAAATACTCAGCAATGGGGGCTATTTCTGCGATTTTGGCTTGAATACTTTCATCCATGGTCATGCAAAGGTGGAACGGCGGTGCGGGGACGGAAGGATAAATTCCAGCAATGCAGCAAGCAAACCGCGCGCACAAGAGTGCCAAAGCATCTTGCACGCGCGGCTTTTACCGGAGCATGAATGAAAGTCGAGACCCTGACTTTATTAAATGCTTATAAATATATAGATATTATTATTAAGCACCCACATAATTCCAGGGTGAAACGGCCCGCAATTCCGTTTTTACCTCCTCGCTTACGTCTAGGCCGTCCACAAACTCGCTGATGGTAGCGGCGGAAATGGCCCCGCCGGTGCGCGTGAGGGCTTTCAGGGCGTTGTAGGGGTCGGGATACCGCTCGCGGCGCAGGATGGTCTGCAGGGCCTCGGCCACCACGGCCCAGTTGGCCTCTAGGTCGCGGCGCAGGGCGGTTTCGTCGAGGGCCAGCTTGCCCAGGCCGCGCTGCAGGGCCGTAAGCGAAATCAGGATGTGGCCCAGCGGCACGCCCAGGTTGCGCAGCACGGTGCTGTCGGTCAGGTCGCGCTGCAGGCGCGAGATGGGCAGCTTGGCCGCCAGGTGCTCCAGCACGGCGTTGGCCAGCCCCAGGTTGCCCTCGGCATTTTCGAAGTCGATGGGGTTGACCTTGTGCGGCATGGCCGAGGAGCCTACCTCGCCGGCCTTCACCTGCTGGCGGAAATAGCCCAGCGAAATGTACTGCCACACGTCGCGGGCCAGATCGATGAGAATGGTGTTGAGGCGCTTGAGCCCGTCGCAGGTGGCGGCGAGGTGGTCGTAATGCTCAATCTGCGTGGTCGGGAAGGAGCGGTGCAGGCCCAGCTGCTCGTTCACGAAGCGCGTGCCGAAAGCGTGCCAGTCCGTTTGGGGGTAGGCCACGTAGTGGGCGTTGAAGTTGCCGGTAGCCCCGCCAAACTTGGCCGCGAACGGTACCTGCCGGAGCAGCGTCAGCTGGGCTTCCAGGCGGGCCACAAACACGGCCAGCTCCTTGCCCAGGCGGGTGGGCGAAGCCGGCTGCCCGTGGGTGCGGGCCAGCATCGGCACCTGCTCCCACTGGGCCACGAAGGCGCGCAACTGGTCGATGAGCTGCTCGTAGGCAGGCAGGATTTCGCGTTGCAGGGCCTCGCGCAGGCTCAGCGGCACGGCCGTGTTGTTCACGTCCTGCGAGGTCAGGCCGAAGTGAATAAACTCCAGGTACGCGTCCAGCTCCAGGCGCACGAACTGGTCGCGCAGCCAGTATTCCACGGCTTTCACGTCGTGGTTGGTCACGCGCTCGTGCGCCTTGACGGCTTCCGCGTCGGCCTCGGTGAAGTCCTGGTAGAGGCGGCGCAGCGGCTCGAACACGGCCGCGTCGACGCCGGTGAGCTGGGGCAGCGGCAACTCGCAGAGGGCAATGAAATACTCCACTTCCACCAGCACCCGGTAGCGAATCAGGGCCAGTTCGGAGAAGTAGGCGGCCAGCGGGGCGGTCTGGCGGCGGTAGCGGCCGTCGAGGGGCGAGAGGGCGGAGAGGGGCGTCAGCGCGTCGTGCAGCATAGGGCGGAACGGCGGAGCCCGCGGCCGGGGTTACAGGCACTGAAGCACTAACTCCTGCCTGCCCGGCGCGGCGCTCCGGATTGATTCGCCCGCGAAGGTAGCGACCCGGCAACGCAACTTAACTCGGCGCGTAGGGGCAGTTTATGGTACTTTTGTTCCAGCGGCAGTTCCGGTTCGGCACGAAAGTGGCCTGGGCGGCCGCCGATTACCTCCTTCAGAAGCGCGCGTGAAGCCGAAGACCAAGAAAATATTGTACTGGAGCCTGGGCTCGGTGGCGGCATTGCTGCTCATCGGGCTCGGCGTGTTTTTGCTGAAGCGCGAAGAGCTGCTGCGCTACGCCCTGGGCGAAGTCAAAACCAAGGTGGAGCGCAAATACCCCGTCACGCTGGCCCTGGGCCCGGCCCGCTTTACCAATTTGAACTCGGTGCAGATCGACGGGCTGGGGCTGGTGCCCACCGAGGGGCTGCGCGACACGCTGCTGACGGCCCGCCGCCTGAACGTGAGCATCTCGCTGCGCTCCTTGTTTGCGCGCCGCCCGGTGTTCAGCGACCTGCAGATCCACCAGGCCCGCCTGGAGGCTCGCAAAACCGCCGCCGGGCTCGATAACTACGGCTTCCTGCTCAAGAAGCGCGGGGCCGCTCCGGCCGTCAAGCGCGATACGACCAAGGGCACCAACTACGGGGCCGTGCTCAACCAGTTGCTCGACGCGGGCCTGGACAACATTCCTGGGCAGGCCGATTTCCGCGACTTCCTCGCCACGTACCAGAGCCCCCGCCACCAGGCCCGCCTCACCATGCCCCATCTGGCCATTGAGGACGGCGACCTGACCGGGCAGCTGACCGTGGAACTTGATTCGGTCACCAACCGCATCGGGCTGACCGGCCACGTGGAGCAGGGCGACGAAAACCTCGACGTGCAGGTGTTCGGGCAGAACCGCCAGCCGGTGGTGCTGCCCTTCCTGCAGCGCCGCTACGGAGCCCGCGTGCAGTTCGATACCCTACACTTGAGCCTGGCCGGCAAGGATTTCGACGACGAGCAGCTGACCGTGCGCGGGGCCGCGGCCGCCAGCAACTTCCGTTTGAACCACGCCAAAATCTCGGATACCGACGTGGTGGTGCGCCGCGGCGGCATCGATTTCGTGGCCACGCTGGGCCAGAACTACCTCGCGCTGGACAAAGGGAGCAAGGTGCGGCTGAACAAGATCGAGGCGTACCCGCAGGTGAGCATCAAGCTGCGCACGCCCGCCGAACTGGGCCGCCGCCCCGACCCGAACACGCTCAACTACAGCCCGCGCCTGCGCGGCCTGCTGGTGGCCCTGAACGTGGAATCGGCCGAGACGCCCGCCACCGACTTCTTCGCCTCGCTGCCGCAGGGCATTTTTGAGGCCGTGCAGGGCATGCAGGGCACCGGCACGCTCAAGTACCGCCTGAGCGCCGCCCTGGACATGCAGCGCGTCGACAGCCTGAAGTTCGACTCGGGGCTGACGGCCAAGGATTTTCGCATCACGCGCTTCGGCCAGACCGACCTGCGCCTGCTCAACACGGAGTTTCCCTACACGGCTTACAACGACAAGGGCGACTCGCTCAAGACTTTCATGGTGGGGCCTTCGAACCCGGATTTCGTGCCCTTCGATCAGGTGTCGAACTACCTGAAGTACGCCATCATCACGGCCGAAGACCCGCGCTTTTTCACCCACAAGGGCTTCATGGAAAAGGCCTTCGTGAAATCGGCCATCCAGAACATCAAGGAAAAGCGCTTCGCCCGCGGCGGCAGCACGCTCTCGATGCAGCTGGTGAAAAACGTGTTTCTGACGCGCCAGAAAACCATTGCCCGCAAGGCCGAAGAAGCCCTGATGGTGTGGCTGATCGAAAACACCCGCCTGGTGAGCAAGCAGCGCATGATGGAGGTGTACCTGAACATCATTGAGTGGGGCCCGAGCCGCTACCGCTGGCCCTCGGGCGAGCGGGGCGTGTACGGCGTGAAGGAAGCCGCCCGCTTTTACTACGACAAGGAGCCGGCCAACCTCACGCTGCAGGAAAGCCTGTACCTGGCCAGCATCATTCCCAAGCCCAAGTACGCCCGCCAGTCGTTTGACGCCTACGGCGACCTGCGCCGCAGCACGCGCTACTTCTTCCGCCTGATTGCCGACATCATGGCCGCCCGCGGCTACATTCCGGAGGCGGAAGCCGACGGATTGAGCCGCTCGGTGAGCCTCAACGGCCCGGCGCGGCAGTTCATGAGCTTCGCGGCCCGCCCCGACACCACCCGGCAGGTGCTGGCCGACACCACGCTGTCGGAACCCATCAACCTCATCGACCTGCTCAACACCGGTGGGGCCCCCGACGAAGGCGTGAACACCAACCAGCCGCGCGAAGAGCAGGCCCCGCCGGCCAGACCGGGCAACTAACCCGGATCAATGCCCCACAATCACCGCGCCCCGGCCAAGTACGCTTGGTCGGGGCGCGGTGGTTTACAGCAGGTGGCCGGGAGGCTAAGCCGTGGGGCCGTCCGGCAGCTCCTCCGGCTGCTTTATCGGCACGTCCTTCTTCGGGAATAGCAGCGAAACGACGACCGACAGGGCCAGCAGCGACGCCACCGTGCCCAGCGCCCATTCCGTGGGAATGGCAAAGAAATCGTGCAGCAGCAGCTTCGCGCCGATGAAGATGAGAATCAGCGAGAGGCCGTAGTGCAGGTAGTGAAACAGCGCCATCAGGCCGGCCAGGGCGAAGTAGAGGGCGCGCAGCCCCAGCAGGGCAAACACGTTGGACGTGTACACGATGAACTTGTCCTGCGTGACGGCCAGGATGGCCGGGATGGAATCGGCGGCGAAGACCACGTCGGTGGTTTCCACCATCACCAGCACCACGAACAGGGGCGTGGCAAACAGCAGCTTCTCGCGCCGCACGAAAAACTTGCCGCCTTCGTAGCGCGAGGTGATGGGCAGGTGGCGGCTCAGAAACTTCACCACCGGGTTGTTTTCCGGGTCGATGTCCGGGTCGCCGCTGCTGGTGGCCATCTTCACGCCGGTGTACACCAGGAAGGCCCCGAGCAGGTAGAGCGTCCAGGCAAACTTGCTGATGAGCGCTGCCCCGAGCACGATGAACACGGCCCGCAGCACCAGCGCGCCGAGCACGCCCCAGAACAGGATTTTGTGCTGGTACTCGCCCGGCACCTTGAAGTAGGTGAAAATGAGCAGGAACACGAACAGGTTGTCCACGCTCAGCGCCTTCTCCAGCAGGTAGCCCGTGAGGAAGTTCATACCCGCCTCGCGGCCGAACTCCCGGTACACGAAGTAGTTGAATGCCAGGGACAGCGCAATCCAGAAGGCGCTCCACGCCAGCGCTTCGCGCATGCGGATGACGTGGGCCTTGCGGTTGAGCACCAGCAGGTCCAGCAGCAGCATGGCCAGCACGAACAGGTTGAAGCCAACCCAGAACCAAGGAGAAATCATGCGGGGCGCGCGTAAGAAGTCAACGTAGCAGCACGGCTTCGTTGCAAAGCCTTACCGCGTTTCCGGAGCCGGGGTTGCAGCCGTTTCCGGCTGGGCCGTCGCGGGGCCGGTTTCACCGGGTTGCGGGTACTGCCGAAACCAACTGCCGACCTTCATTTGCACCACGCCTAGCAAGGCTTCCTTGAAAATGCCCTTCGACATTTTGGAGGCGCCGCGGGTGCGGTCGGTGAAGATAATCGGCACTTCCTTGATGCGGAAACCGTGCTTGAACGCCAGCCATTTCATTTCGATCTGAAAGGCGTAGCCCACGAAGTGAATCTTGTTCTGGGTGATGGTGCGCAGCACCCGCGCCGAGTAGCACTTAAAGCCGGCGGTGGCATCCATGATGGGCATGCCGGTGATGAAGCGCACGTAGGCCGAGGCAAACCACGACATCAGCACGCGGTCCATGGGCCAGTTCACCACGTTTACCCCGGTGATGTAGCGCGAACCGATGGCCATGTCGTTGCCCTCGGTAGTGCAGGCCTGGTAAAGGCGCACCAGGTCGTCGGGGTTGTGCGAGAAGTCGGCGTCCATCTCAAAGATGTAGCCGTAGCCGTGCTGCAGCGCCCACTTGAAGCCGTGCAGGTAGGCCGTGCCCAGCCCCAGCTTGCCGCGGCGCTCCTCCAGGTGCAGGCGGTCCGGAAATTCCTGCTGCAGGGCACGCACCACGTCGGCCGTGCCATCGGGCGAGCCGTCATCGATGATGAGCACATCGAATAGCTTCGGCAGCGAAAACACCTTCCTGATGATCAGCTCGGCGTTTTCCCGTTCGTTGTAGGTCGGTATGATGACGAGCGAATCGTTCATTAAGCCAAAGGTAAGAATTCGGCTACGACGCGGCCGTAGCTATTTGTTGGGCCACCAGCTCGGCGCGCCGCAGGCAATCGGGCATGCCCACGCCGGCGCGCCAGTTGGCCACCGTCCACACGCCGCGGGCCTCCAGTGCGTCGGCCGCCGCGTGTGCTCCTATGATGCGCGAATCGAACTGAGGGATGCTTCGGGGCCAGCGAAAAATGTGCTGCAGCCGCGCCTCAGCGCCTGGTCGGAGCCCGTACAGGCGCTCCTGCTCGGCCCGCACCGCCAGCAGCAGCAGCTCATCCGTCTGCTGGGCCAGGGCTTCGTACTGCGCCCCGCCCACGAAGGACGTGAACAGCACCTGCCCGGCCGGCGCCCGATCCGGAAAAAGGGAGCTACTCCACAACGTGCCGGCGGCCACGGGTTGTTCCACGCGCGGGCTTAGCGCCCCGAAGCCGTTGAGCGGGTGCTGAATAGCGCTGCGGTCGTAGGCCGTGTGCACGGCCGTCATAGGCGGGTAGTGCACGGCGGCTAGGGCCTCAGCCGCTTCGTTATCGAGGGGCTGCAGCAGCGGGGCGGCGGCGTAGGCGGGCAGGGCCAGCACCACGGCGTCGAATATTTCGGCCAGGGCCGGCCGGTCGGCCAGCCGCAGCCGGTAGCGGCCGTCGGGCTGGGGCAGCAGGGCTTCCACGCGGGTGCGCAGGTGCAGGTGCGGTAGCTGCGCCACCAGGGCGTCGGTGAGGACCTGCAGGCCGCCGCGCAGCGAAATGATGCGCCGCCGGGCCGCGCCCTTCATCGATTTGGCGAAACCGCGCAGCACCGAGCCGTGCTGCTGCTCCAGGGCGGGCAACAGCGGGAAGGTCTTGTGCACCAGCAGTTGCTCCGGGTCGCCGGCGTAGATGCCCGACACGAACGGATTGAGGGCGTAATCGACGATTTCCTGGCCAAAGCGGCGGCGCACGAAGTGGGCCAGCGTTTCCTGCGGGTCGATGGGCTGGGCGGGGCGGCGCAGCTCGCGCAGCACGTTGAACTTGGCGCCCAGGCTGAAAAAGCCGCTGAACAGCAACTGCTGCGGCTTGCCCGGTAGCTCGCGCACCTGGCCGTCGCGCACCACGTAGCGGCGGCTGCTCACGGCGGCCGGCTCCTGCACCTCTCCGGCGAGGCCCAGCTCCTGAATCAGGTGCTCCAGTTCGGGGCTGAGCTGCAGGGAGTTTGGACCCAGCTCCACCACGTAGCCGCCGGGCAGGTGCCGGGTACGCATATTGCCGCCCGCCGCTTCGCCGGCTTCAAATACGTGCGCCGTGGCGCCGCGGCGCTGCAGGTGCCAGGCCGTGACCAGGCCCGTAATGCCGCCTCCAATAATTGCTACGTTCATGCTGCTGTGAAAACCGCCGAAGCCACAAAAATAGCAGGTAGTGCGCCAGCCGCCGCTATTCCTTGGGGCAGCAGGCCCCGAAAAGCAGGTACTTTTGCCCGCATGACTGACGCAGCCACGGCCAAAGCCGTTTTCCTTGACCGCGACGGGGTGCTCAACGCCGAAATCGGAACCTACGTGTGGCGCCCCGAAGACTTTCAGGTGCTGCCCGGCGTGCCCGCCGCCCTGCAGCGCCTGCACGCGGCCGGCTACCGGCTCATCGTGGTGACCAACCAGGCCGGCATTGCCAAGGGCTTTTATACCGCCGCCGACGTAGCAGCCTGCCACCAAAAGCTGCAGGAAGCCTGCGGCCACCTCATCGACGCGTTCTACTTCGCGCCGGGCCACCCGTCGGTGTCGGAGTCGCTGCTGCGCAAGCCCGACTCGCTGATGCTGGAAAAAGCCCTGGCCCGCTTCCGCCTCGATGCCGCCCGGTGCTGGCTGGTGGGCGACCGAGCCCGCGACCTGCAGGCCGCCGCCAAAGTGGGGGTGCGCGCCATCCTAGTGGGCCCCGACGAGCCGCTGGCCTACGAGCCCCGCACCGCCGACTTGGCCGCCGCCGCCGATTTGATTCTGGCGGCCGATTCGGCGGTTTAGGCTCTAGCCCCAAAAAAAGTGGCGTCCCGGCCGGGCAGCTTCCGCGTTGAAGCCTGCCTGCCGGGACGCCAAGGTTACGCCCCTAACGTAACCTTATGAGTTACTGCCGCTCAGCCGGGGCCTGGGCCACGCTGGCTGTGATGGCGGATGCCTGGCGGTTGGCCGCTTTCTGGGTGTAAGCCGGGCATTTGGTCTGGCACGAAGCCAGGCCCGTTGCCAGGGCTACTGCAGCGGCTATTGAAATCTTTTTCATGGAAAAAGTAAAAAATGTTGATCTACATATTGGCTGATATGCGGTGTATCAACGATGTAGCTTCAGGGTTTAGTTTGTGCGTATTAGAAATATTTTATTTGTAATTATATCGTTGTGCAATTGGCTGCATTACTGGGCCAATCCCAAAAGAGCCTAAAAAAAGCCCGACGGGCACCCCGTAAAGGGCGCCCGTCGGGCTGAAGCAGCAAGCGCGACCGGCTACTGGCGAGCGGCCGGGGCAGCGGCCGAAGCCACCGGCTCGGCTACTTGGGTCGAGGCTTTCGAGTAAGCCGGGCAGGTTTGCTTGTTGCAGGCGCCCAGGGCCAGCGAAGCGGCAGCCGTCAGCAGGAGTAGACCTTTTTTCATGGTAGGGGAGATGCTAATGGAATGTGAGCTTCACAAACTTACGACTTGCCCCGGCTATCCTCCAACCATTGCGGGGATTTTCGGCGCCACAGGCAGATACCGTGGAGCTTAGTGGGGCGCCGCAAAAAGCGTCGTGGGCCGCCCCGGAGCTGTGCTGCTCCAGCGGGGCGGCCCACGACGCTTTGCCATAGCGTCTGGTAAAAAACCAGCGGCTTACATGTAGCCCAGGATGCGCATCATCGACTCCGGGTCCTGCTCCGGCGCGAATTCCCAGTCGCGGATGGTGCCGTCTTCGTTGCGGTCGAGGATGATGTGCTTAGGCGCCGGAATCAGGCAGTGCTTGATGCCGCCGTAGCCGGAAAGCTGCTCCTGGTAGGCGCCGGTGTGGAAAAAGCCCACGTACAGCGGCTTCTGCGGGCTTTGCTCGGGCAGGAACACCTGGTAGATGTGCTTCTCGGCGTTGTAGTAGTCCTGCGAGTCGCAGGTCATGCCGCCGAGCTGAATCTTCTTGTAGCTCCGCTCCCAGCCGTTCAGGGCCAGCATGATGAAGCGCTGGTTCAGGGCCCAGGTGTCGGGCAGGTTGGTGATAAACGAGCCATCGATCATGTACCACAGCTCCTTGTCGTTCTGCAGCTTCTCGTCGAGGATGCTGTAGATGTGCGCGCCGGACTCGCCCACCGTGAAGATGCCGAACTCGGTGAAGATGTGCGGCTCGGGCACGCCCTCCTCGCGGCAGATGCGCTGAATCGTGCGCAGCACCTCCTCAATCATGTACGGGTAGTCGTACTCGGGCTGAATCGAGGTCTGAATGGGCAGTCCGCCGCCGATGTCGATGGTGTGCAGGGTGGGGCACACCCGGCGCAGCTCGCAGTACTTGTGCACGAAGCGGCGCAGCTCCGACCAGTAGTAGGAGGTGTCCTTGATGCCCGTGTTGATGAAGTAGTGGAGCATCGTCAACTCGAAGCGCGGGTCCTGCTTGATCTTCTCCTCGTAGAGCGGAATGGCGTCGGCGTAGCGCACGCCCAGGCGCGAGGTGTAGAACTGAAAGCGCGGCTCCTCGTCGGAGGCCAGGCGGATGCCCAGGTTGGCGCGTACGTCGTCGCGCACGTGCTCCTTGTAATAGTCGATTTCGTTGAGGTTGTCGAGAATCGGCATGCAATTCACGAAGCCGTCGTTCATGAACTCGGTCAGGTAGCGCTTGTACCGTTCGCGCTTGAAGCCGTTGGCAATGATGTAGGTGTCCTTCTGGATTTTGCCCTTGGCGTGCAGCGCCCGGATGATGTGCATGTCGTAGCCCGACGACGTCTCGATGTGGATGTCGTTCTTGAGGGCTTCCTCCACCACGAAGGCGAAATGCGAGGCCTTGGTGCAGTAGCAGTAGGTGTAGGAACCCTGGTAGCCGATTTTCTCGATACCCTGGGTGAACCACTGCTTAGCCCGCTGGATCTGAGTGCTGATTTTGGGCAAGTACGTGAGGCGCAGCGGAGTACCGTGCTTCTCAATGAGGTCCATCAGCGGAATGTCGTGGAACCGGAGCTGGTTTTGGTCCACGGTAAACTCCTGGGAGGGAAAATCGAAGGTTTGGCTGATGAGGTCGTGGTACGTGTCCATGGGCAGGGCGCCCGCCGCGGTGGGCAGACTCGGAAAAACGGCTGAGAATGGGTAAATTATGGGACAGCGGCCCAAAGCAAGGCTTTTTCGCCAACTTCGGACCCGCAAAGATACCCCCGCGGGGGTGTTTTGGTTGTTGATTGTACGTCGGAGCCGACAGGAGCGGAAAGTCCGCTCACTCCGAGCCTGGTTGAGTGCCCTTTCCCACCCACCAATCGGCAAACAACACCTCTAACCCTTCTGCCCATGTAACACACGTATGCGACGCATCAAACTGATCGAAGTTCGGTCCGAACTCGGCGCTGGCACCCGCGGCGCCAGCCTGGGCATCGACGCCCTCAAAGTAGCCTGTTTGAACAAAGGCTCGGATTATTTCCGCCGCTTCAACGCCGTGGCAGTGCCCGACCAAAACCAGGTGCTGTTCGACAAAAACCACTTCCCCTACGCCAAGCACATCGACAGTATCTACACCGTGCTCAAGGGCATCTCGACCACGGTGGAGCAGACGCTGCGCTTCGGGGAGTTTCCGCTGGTGCTGGCCGGCGACCACAGCAACGCTGCTGGTACCATCGCCGGCATTAAGGCCGCGTACCCGCACAAGACGCTCGGCGTCGTCTGGATCGACGCCCACGCCGACATTCACTCGCCCTACACCACGCCCTCGGGCAACGTGCACGGCATGCCGCTGGCCATGGCCCTCGGGGCCGACCACCGCGAGCTGCAGCACAACCAGGTGGAGCCGGAAACCGAGTTTTTCTGGCGCAAAATCAAGGACTTGGGCGAGCCGGGCGCCAAAATCACGCCCGAGCACCTCGTGTACGTGGTCGTGCGCGACACCGAAACGGAGGAAGACGCCATCATTGCCCGCCACGGCATCCGCAACTTCAAGCTCGACGAGTTTCGGGCTAAGGGCGCGCGGCAGATAGCCCGCGAGATTTACGAGCAGCTCCGGTTCTGCGACCTGGTGTACATCTCGTTCGACGTGGATTCGCTGGACTCGCGCTTCTCGAAGGGCACCGGCACGCCCGTGGAGCTGGGCCTCGACGTGGGCGAAGCCATGGCCCTGTGCCGCTTTCTGCTCGAAAACGACCGGGTGGTGTGCTTCGAGATGGTGGAAATCAACCCCACGCTTGACTCGGAAAACACCATGGCCTCCAATGCTTTTGACATTCTTGAAGTAGCCACCGAAGCCATTCAGGAACGCCTGCGCCTTGACACGGTAACCGGCCGCTAAACGGCCCGCCGACCGCTCAGCCCGCGCCGCCGCAGGGGCCTTGCCTCACCTGCCGGGGGCATCATTTGCCCCTGCGGCGGCGCATTAGGGCAAGCGCAGGTTGTATACGTGGTAGAATCCGATACATTCGTGAGTATCAGCCACGTTTGAGCCCGGTCCTGCCGTTTTCGCCATGCGCATCCTATTGTTGCCAACTGCCCTGGGCCTGGTGGCGCTGCTGCCGGCCTGCACCCAGCCTGCCGGGCGCGGCGCGGCGGCCGAAACCACCGTGGTCGTGCGGGATTCCGTCACGGGCACCGTGGCCTACCGCGAACGAATGGCCCTGCCGCCCGACGCGGTGCTGAGCGTGCAGCTGCAGGACGTATCGCGACCGGATGTGGCGGCTACGGTCGTGGCCGCGGCCACCGTACCGGCCCGGGGCCGGCAGGTGCCGCTGGCCTTCAGCCTGCCCTACGACACGCTGCGCATCGACCGCACGAACACCTACGCCGTGCAGGCCCGCATCGAAGCCGGCGGCAAGGTGCTCTTCGCCAACGATGCCGCTTACCCCGTCATCACCCGCGGCAACGCCAAGCAGGTGCAGATGCTGCTGCGGCGGGTAAGGGACTAGCCCGCTCGGCGATTTTCGGGGCAGGGCTGGCATGTCCCGACGAGCCGACTACCTTTGCGGCCGTGAAACCGCTGCCTTTCTTCGTATTGAACCCCGTGGTGCGGTCGTTTCGGAGCCGAAACGAGCGACGAATGTAGCGTAAGCCTGCGGCCTGCGCGGTGACTGTCGTTGCCGCGGGCCAGGTTTACGCCAGCGTCAGCTTTCGACTTTCGAACCCTTTGTTTTTCAGCGCGTGCGGGCTACGCCGGCGCGTCGTCATAAAATCCGCACCTCGTGCAACAACTCGAACAAAACCTCAAAGCCGCCCTGGGCGCGGCCATCCAGCAAGTATTCGGCGCCACAGTAGCCGCTGAGCAGTTGACTATTCAGCCCACCCGCAAAGACTTCGCGGGCACGTTTACCCTCGTCACCTTTCCGCTGACCAAGGCCCTGGGCAAAGGCCCCGAGCAGATCGGGCAGGCCCTGGGCGAGTGGCTGACGCAGCACGAGCCGCGCGTGAGCGGCTTCAACGTGGTGAAGGGCTTCCTGAACCTGGAAATTGCCGATGCCGAGTGGCTGCGGCTGCTGCGCGGGCTGCGCAGCCAGGACATTGCGGCCCCGGTGAGCACCGGCGGGCCGCAGCGCGTGGTGGTGGAGTACTCCTCGCCAAACACCAACAAGCCCCTGCACCTGGGCCACCTGCGCAACAACTTCCTCGGCTACTCGGTGGCCGAGATTCTGAAGGCCACCGGCGCCACCGTCACCAAGGCCAACCTTGTCAACGACCGCGGCATCCACATCTGCAAGTCGATGCTGGCCTACCAGGAGTACGGCCACGGCGAAACGCCGGAGTCGGCGGGCATCAAGGGTGACCACCTGATCGGCAAGTACTACGTGCTGTTTGAAAAGCACTACCGCGAGCAAATCAAGCAGCTGGAGGCCGAGGGCGTGGCCAGCGAAGTAGCCAAGCGCGAGGCGCCGCTGATGCGCCACGCCCAGGACATGCTGCGCAACTGGGAAGCCGGCGACGAGCAGGTGGTGAGCCTGTGGCGGCAGATGAACGGCTGGGTGTACGAGGGCTTCCACGACACCTACCAGCGCATCGGCGTGGATTTCGACAAGTTCTACTACGAATCGGAAACCTACCTGCTGGGCAAGGAGCGCGTGGAAGAGGGCTTGCAGAAGGGCGTGTTTTTCCGCAAGGACGACGGCTCGGTGTGGGTGGACCTGACCGACGAAGGCCTCGACCAGAAGCTGCTGCTGCGCGCCGACGGCACCTCCGTGTACATGACTCAGGACCTGGGCACGGCCGAGCTCAAGTACCAGGACTTCGGCTACGATTCCTCGGTGTACGTCATTGCCGACGAGCAGAACTACCACATGCAGGTGCTCAAGCTCGTGCTCAAGAAGCTGGGCAAGCCCTACGCCGACGCCATCTACCACCTGTCGTACGGCATGGTGGATCTGCCCTCGGGCAAGATGAAGTCGCGCGAGGGCACCGTGGTGGACGCCGACGAGCTGGTGGTGGAAGTAACCGAAGCCGCCAAGGAAGCCACCTTGGCCAAGGGCAAAACCGAGGGCCTCGCCGAGCAGGAGCTGGATCAGCTTTACCACATGCTGGGCCTGGGCGCGCTCAAGTACTACCTGCTGAAAGTCGATCCGAAGAAGCGCATGCTCTTCAACCCCGAAGAGTCGGTGAAGCTGGATGGCGACACCGGGCCCTTTATTCAGTACACCCACGCCCGCATTGCCCAGCTGCGGCGCAAGGCGGCCGAGATGGGCGTGCAGCCGGCCCTGACGGCCGAAGACGCGTCCCTGCACGAAACGGAGCGCGACCTGGTGCAGGCCCTGGCCTCGTACCCCACGGCCGTCGCCGATGCCGCCAAGGCCTACTCGCCCGCCGTCATTGCGCAGTACGCCTATGACCTGGCCAAAACCTACAACCGCTTCTACAACGACGTGCAGGTGCTGGCCGAGCCCGACGCGGCCAAGCGCAGCCTGCGCGTGGCCCTCTCGGCGCAGGTGGCCGACACGCTGCGGCAGAGCCTGAGGCTGCTCGGCATTCAGGCGCCGGAGCGCATGTAGTTACTTTTTCAGAACGCGCTTCGGCGCGTTCTGCTTTTTATCACCTTGCCGGAGCGCCGCGCAGTTGTGGTGGCGCCCCAACCGAATACAGATGAAATCCATTGCAGTGTACTGCGGCTCCAGCGCCGGCCTCGATGCGCGCTACCGCCAACACGCCGCCCAGGTAGGGGAGACATTCGCCCGGCGCGGCATTACCTTGGTGTACGGGGGCGGCAACGTAGGCCTGATGGGCGCCGTGGCCGACGCCACCATGGCAGCCGGCGGAGAGGCCATCGGCGTGATTCCCGGCTTTCTGCGCGACAAGGAAGTGGCCCACCTGGGGCTCACCACGCTCGAAGTCGTGGACAACATGCACCAGCGCAAGCTGCGCATGGCCGAGCTGGCCGAGGGCTTCATTGCCATGCCCGGCGGATTCGGTACCTTAGAAGAGCTGTTCGAGGTGCTGACCTGGGGCCAGCTGGGCCTGCACCGCAAGCCCGTCGGCCTGCTGAACGTGGCCGGCTTTTACGACGCCCTGATTCACCTGCTCGACCATATGACGGAGCAGGGCCTGCTGCGGCCCGAAAACCGCGCCCAACTGCTGGTAGCCGACACCATCGACGAATTGCTCGCGCATATGCACGCTTGGCAGCCCGCCAACGTGGAAAAATGGCTCACGCCGCGGCGCACCTAAAGCCTGCGCGTGCCGAACAAACCCATCCTGCTCCCGGTTGGTCCGCCGCACGGCGACTGGCCTCTCAACCCCCTACCACCGTTGCCATGAAATCGTTATTACTCTACGCCGCCGCCGCCGCGCTGGCCGCTTGCGGCGCGCGCTCGGCATCCACCACCAACGCCCCCACTACCATGCCCGAAACCGCTGCTACCGCTGCTGCCCGCGGCTCCGTCTACGACTTCACCGTCAATGATATCAACGGCAAGCCCGTGACGCTGAGCCAGTACAAAGGCAAGAAGTTGCTCATCGTGAATACGGCCTCGGAGTGCGGCTACACCCCGCAGTACAAGGAACTGGAGGAGCTCTACAAAAAGCACGGCGACCGGGTGACGGTGCTCGGCTTTCCGGCCAATAATTTCGGTGGGCAGGAGCCCGGCTCCAATGAGCAGATTGCCTCGTTCTGCGAGAAAAACTACGGCGTCACCTTCCCGCTCTTTTCGAAAGTTTCGGTGAAAGGCGCCGACACCGACCCGCTGTTTCAGTTTCTGGGGGACAAGGCCCGCAACGGCAGCACCGACGAGAAGCCGAGCTGGAACTTCTGCAAGTACCTCGTCAACGAGCAGGGGCAGGTTGTCGGCTTTTACCCCTCGAAGGTGAAGCCCATGAGCGACGAACTCGTAGCCGCCATCCTGCAGTAAGCGGGCTGTTGCGCCCCCAGCTTGTTTCTTTGTCATCCTGAGCGGGAGCCAAGGACCTTCGCACGCGTGCGCGACTCGCTGAGCCGCGGCGCGTGGCCCAGGGTCTTCGGCTCCGGCTCAGGATGACCTGCTTTGTTTCCCTTCCATTGCCCTTGCAATGACGACCTCCAACCTTCCGTCTGCCAAGCCCAGCCCCGTCGGGGCGTGGGTATCGGCGTTTCGGCCCCGCACCCTGCCGCTGGCTCTGGCCAGCATCCTGATGGGCGGCTTTCTGGCCGCCAGCCGCCACGAGTTCAACGGCGCCGTTATCGGCCTGGCGGCCCTAACCACCGTGCTGCTGCAGGTTCTCTCGAACCTGGCCAACGACTACGGCGACTCGCAGAACGGCGCCGACAGCGTGCACCGTGAAGGCCCGCAGCGCGCCGTGCAGAGCGGGGCCATCAGCCCCCGGCAGATGAAGCAGGGCATGGCGGTGTTCGGCGCGGCTTCGCTCGCGGCCGGACTGCTGCTGCTGTGGGTGGCGCTGGGTTCGTCGGGGATGTGGCTGTTTATGGGCTTTCTGCTGCTGGGGCTGGGTGCCATCTGGGCGGCGGTGAATTACACGGCCGGCGCCCGCCCCTACGGCTATGCCGGGCTCGGCGACGTGTCGGTGTTTCTCTTCTTCGGGCTGGTGGGCGTGTGCGGCAGCTTCTTTTTGCAGACGCGGGAACTGCCGTACGCCGTACTGCTGCCGGCCGTGAGCCTGGGCTGCTTTTCGGCCGCGGTGCTGAACGTGAACAACATCCGTGACATGCGCTCCGACGAGCTGGCCGGCAAAATCACCGTGCCGGTGCGCCTCGGGCCGCGCCTTGCCCGCGTGTACCACGCGCTGCTGCTGCTGCTGGGCCTCGGGGCCGCCGCGGCCTACGTGCTGCTCAACTACCACTCGCCCTGGCAGTGGCTGTTCCTCGGGGCCGTACCGCTGCTCGCCTTCAACGGCGTGCAGGTGTGGCGGCGGCAGCAGTCCATGCAACTCGATCCGCTGCTCAAGCAGATGGCCATGAGCACGCTGCTGTTCGTGCTGCTGTTTGGGGTAGGGCAGCTGCTGTAAGTCCTGAGTAGGCATTGCCACGCCATACCTAGCCGCCGCGTCCAACGTCAGCGCGTCTGCCTATTACGCTCTTCTGGAGCAAGGGTATCAGGTGGTCTACCACCAAGATCAGCAGTGGTGGACGGTCCGCAAGGGCGACATCGAGGCGCTGGGCTACGACCCGCTGGAGCTGTGCGGTTAGGTGTACCTGCTGGCACACGGAGAGTGCAACTGGCCAGTACCCGATGACGCCATCGACGCCTGTATGGCTTTGGAGCAGCCCGAGCACCCGGCCGAAAGCGACTAGCCCGGCACCTCTGTTCCCATCGGCGTGTTCGGCTGCAACACAGATGACGGTAAGTAGGTGAAAAGATTGTTGACGGCTGGCATATGCGTATTACTCGGCCTGCTGATCCTGCGCGTGGTGGTGCAGCGCTTCGTGCCCTTCCCGCGCTACCACGGCCCCGGACTGCTGGCCGCGGCACCTGCTGAGCTGATGCCAGAGGCCGACTTCTGGCTTCTCGTCGACGCGGCCCGCGGTGGCCTGGCTACCGACGCCGAGCAGCTGGCTACCCTGGGCGAAACGCTGGCGCGCCTGGACACCGTACAAATCCGACGGTTTAACCGTACCCTGCGCTACCTGTTGCGCGCCAGCGACGATGCGGACCTGGCGCAAGCCGCCGCGGCCGTCAACGGAAGTTGCAACGCCGTAAGCTTCGAGTATTTCCGCGGCTGGCTAATCGCCCAAGGCCGCGACAAGTTTTACTGGACGCTGCGCCACCCGCGCCTGCTGCTGCTCAGCGGCCGGGCCGAGCGCGTGCAGGGCTACGAGGGCCTGGGGTACGTAGCGCCCGCCCGCTACCGGGACCAAACCGGCCGCCGCCTACCCGCCGCGCCGAAGCCGGCCGCCGCGCCGCGTCCCGCCGGCTTCGACAAGGCGGCCCGCTGGCGCTACCCCGAGCTGTGGCTGCTGGTGTGGTAGCCACAGGAAGGCCGCCGGTCCGGTTGTACTTTGCCGGAGCTTCATCGCCCTGCCCCGCCTGCCATGGAAGACCTGCTAAACCACGTAGCCCGACTGACCACGCTTTCGCCCGGCCTGCGGACCGAGCTGGAGCGACGGGTGGAGCCGCGGGGGGTGACCAAGGGAGAGCTGCTGCACCGGGCCGGATCGGTCTGCACCCGAACGTATTGGGTGCAGCGGGGCTTGCTGCGGAGCTACTACCTGAAAAACGGCCGGGAGGTCACCGATTTCTTCGCCGCCGAGCAGGAGTGGCTAACGGCCGCTTACAGCTTCATGACCGGGCAGGCCGACCAGTCTTACCTACAGGCGTTGGAACCCGGCACGGTGTACGGCCTCGGGCAGGCGGACTTACTGTTTCTATTCGAGCACCTCCCCGAGATGGAACGGTTCGGGCGAATCACGCTGGCCGGGCAGTTTCTGCGGCAGTCCGAGCGGCTGGCGGCGCTGCAGTTCAGCTCGGCGGCGGAGCGCTACGCCCACTTTTGCCAGTCGCACCGGGCGCTGCTGCCGCGGTTGCCGCTGGGCATGGTAGCGGCCTACCTCGGCATCGCGCCCGAAACGCTGAGCCGGCTCCGGAGTGCGCCCTGATTTCTTGACGCAGGTCAACGGAGTAGCCGGTTCCGACGCCTACGTTTGGGCCATGAATCTTCACATCCAGCACCGTTGCGCCCTGGCGGGTCTGGCCGGAGTGGCCCTGAGCGTCGCCACCATCCTGATCATGGCCGCGCTACGCGCCGACGGCTACAGCCACCTGACCAAAGCCGTCAGCGAGCTGGGCAGCCTGGATGCACCCCGGCGCTGGTGGTTCAACGGGCTGGGCTACCTGCTGCCGGGCGTGCTCATCGCGGCCTTGGCCCAGGGCCTGCGCCGGCACCTGCGGCCGCGTCCCGCCGCGTTCTGGCTGCTGACCGGCAGCGGCCTGCTGATGGCGCTGGCCGGGCTTTTTCCCATGGACATGGAGCAGCGCCGCAGCTTCAGCAGCCTGGTGCATACCGTCGGGTCGCTCGGCAGCGGGGTGTGCTGGCTCGGCTGCGCGCTGACCATTGCCCCCGCCCTGCGGGCTGATGCGCGCTGGGCCGATCTGGCCCGCTGGCTGCCTTGGCTGCCGCTGCTGGTGTTTGGATTGATGCTGCTGGTGCCGGCCGGCATGCCCGGCCTGGTGCAGCGTCTCAGCTTCGCCGGCTACTTCAGCTTCGTCGTCCTGCTGGCCAGCCGGTTGTGGAGGCTGACCCGGCTCGAAGCAGCGGACAAGGCCCGCGGGTAAGCCGCGGGCCGGCGCCTAGCCGCGCAAAAACACCCGGAACGTGGTGCCGCTGCCTTCCTCGCTTTCCACCTCGATGCGTCCGCCGTGGGCCTGCACGAGGCGGTTCACCAGGAACAGGCCGACGCCGGTGCCGTCGCTGGCCTGGGGGTGGAAGCGCCGAAACAGCTGAAACAGCTCGGGCCCGTGGCGCTCCAGATTCATGCCCAGGCCGTTGTCGCGCACCTCCAGAATGGGCTGACCGGAAACCAGGCACGTGCGCAGGCACACCTGCGGCGTCCGCTCGGCGTGGCGGTATTTTAGGGCGTTGCTGAGCAGGTTTTGCAGGATGGTGCGCAGGTTGCTGCGCACGTACAGCAGCTCGGGCAGGGCCACGAAATCGGTGTGGATGACCGCCTGCGTGTCCTGGACCTGGGGCCGAATGGTTTGCAGCACGTCGGTCGTTAGCTCCGACAGCTGCACCAGCTCGGCCGTTTGCTCGCCGGGCTGCCGCTGCACCTGCACCACGGCGGCCAGGCCGTCGATGGTCGTCGTCAGATCCAGCAGCGACTCGTCGACGAGGCGGAGCACCAGTTCTTCCTCGGGGTCGTCGAAGCTGGCGCTGCGGCGCAGCTCCTCGAAGAGGCCGCGCAGGTTGTTGACGGGTTGCTTCAGGTCGTGCGAGGCCGTGTACACGAAGTTGTCCAGATCGGCGTTGGTGCGGGCCAGCTGCTGATTGGCTGTGCCCAAGGCCTGGTTGCGGGCCTGAATAGCGGCGTTGGCCGACACGAGCTGCCCGTTGGTTTGCTGCAGCTGCTGGCGCGTCTGCGTCAGCTCGCCGAGCGAGTCGCGCAGCTGCTTATTGACGGCCTGCAACTCCGCGTGCTGCCGGGCCAGGTGCTGGCGCCACTCGTTTTTCTCGATGGCGTGCAGCACCGTCTTGCCGAGCAGCTCGTGGTCGAAGTGCTGCTTGACGAGGTAGTCCAGCGCGCCGTTGTTGAGGGCGCGCACGGCCAGCAGCTCGCTGCCGCCACCGGTTATCATCACCACGCACAAGGTCTCGGCCGGGGCCAGCTGCTGCAGGTCGGCCAGAAAGCTCAGGCCGTCGGTGTCGGGCAGGTTATAGTCGAGCAGCACGCAGTCGGGCCGCTGTACCTGAAACTGACGCAGGCCTTCCTCGCCCGAGGACGCTTCGGAAATGTCGAGTGGATCGGCACCGATGTACTTGCGCAGGTAGCGCTTGTAAAGCATCCGGTCGTGCTCGTTGTCGTCCACGAGTAAGATCTTCTTCACGCCGCTTCCGCTCTAGCTCATCGCCGGTAATTCCGCCGTGTTCAGCCAGTAATTCACCAGCAAACGGGTTTTTTCCTCCAGGGTGGCGTACTCGATGGGCTTGGTCAGGTAGCTGTTGGCCCCCAGCCGGTAGCACTCCTCGATGTCGCGCGAGTTGGTGGAGGTACTGAAGATGATGACCGGGATGGAGCGCAGCTGCGGGTCTTGCTTGAGGGCGCCGAGCACCACGCGCCCGTCGGTGCCGGGCAGGTTCAGGTCGAGCAGCACGAAAGCCGGCAGCTGCTGCGGCCAGCCCGGGCGCTTGCCGTAGCCTTGCAGGTATTCCAGGGCCTGGTCGCCGTCTTCGCAGCGCAGCAAGGGGTTCGGCAACGCATGCTTGCGAAAGGCGCGTCCCAGGGCGGTGAAGTCCTCCACGCTGTCTTCCACTACCAGAATGGGTTTGAGGGGTAAGGCTGTCACTTAAAGGTGTTTAGAAACGGAAAAGTAAAAGGTGGAGCCACGGCCTAGTACGGAATCAACCCACATTTCGCCGTCGTGGCGCTCCACCATTTTCTTGGCAATGGCCAGACCTGCGCCCGTACCGCCGCCGTATTTGTCCTGCGCGTGCAAGCGCTTGAAGATCTTGAAGATGTTGTGGTGGTGCTTCGGGTCGATGCCGATGCCGTTGTCCTGCACGGCGAAAACGTAATGCGTCGGGTTGCCGGTTCCCCGCGGGCCGTACACCCCGGCCGGGGCCATGCCAATGGTTATCAGGCACTCAGGGGCATCGTGGTAGCGCATGGCGTTGGTGAGCAGGTTCTGCAATACCTCCCGGATGCGCACCTCGTCGCAGCGGATGGTGGGCAGCGGAGCCTGTATCTGCACCGTGGCCCGCAGCTGATCCAGGCGCGGCTGAAGCATGTCCAGCACCTCCGCCAGCATCTCGTTCAGGTCGGTTTCCTGCACCGTGAGTTCCAGCCGGCCCAGGCGCGCCAGCTGCAGCAGCGACTCGATCAATCCCTCCATGCGCTGGCTCAGGCGCACCAGGGTCTGCAGCTTGCTCACGCCCTCCGCGTCGAGTTGCGCAGCGTAGTCCTCGAGCAGGAAGATGGAATAGTTGTGGATGCCGCGCAGCGGCTCCTTCAAATCGTGCGAGGCCACGTAGGCAAAGGAGTCCAGCTCGTCGTTGCTGCGCTCCAGCTCCGAGTTGAGCCGGCTCAGCGAGGCCGCCCGGGCCTGCAGCTCGTTGAAGATTTTCAGGCGGATGTCGGAGAGGTGCAGGCGGATTTCCTGCGCCGCCTCGATTTCCATGGGCCGCCACGGCGCCGAGGTGTTGTCGACCAGCTGCCGCCAGGCTTCAAACGACTGCCGCGGCGAGAGGTGCAGCCGCCCGTCCTGCATCACCTCGGCCTTCTGCTCTTTGCCGGCCCAGGTTACGGTCTGCATCACCTCCGGCCGAAACCAGAGGATGTAGTCGCCGGGCTCCTGCGAAAGCGAAATGGCAACGATGCCGCTGGCCGTGCCCCGGATGGCCACGCCGGCGGGGTTGTGGCGGGCGTAGGAGGTCGTGTAAAACACGTCCTGCGGCACGTGCTGGCGCAGCCACTCGGTTAGCTCCACAATCTGGGGCTGGGTGGGCGTGGTGCCGAGCGTGATAATGTCGCCCTCGAAGCAGATGGCCGCCCCGCCGCAGTCGATGACGTCCATGACCGTGGGCCGGCGCTGGTAAAGGCCCTCCATGAAGTTGGCGTGGCGCCCCACCTGCTCAAACAGGCGCACCTGCGTTTCGCGGATGCGCAGCTGGTAGGCATAGTCGTCGCTTTGCAGCTTGCTCTTGAGCAGCGCCGAAAAGGTTTTGCCGATGAACAGGCACAGCTCGCGCAGCTCGTAGCTAACGAGCCGCGGCGTGAGGTGGTGGCAGGTCATGAGCCCCCAGAGCTTGCCGTCGACGATGATGGAAATCGTCATGGTGGCCGCCACGCCCATGTTGCGCAGGTATTCCAGGTGAATCGGCGACACGCTGCGCAGCACCGCGTAGGTCATGTCGGGCGGGCGCCCGGCCGTGGGGTGGAGCACCGGTACCAGCGGCGCCGGCTGGTACGCCACGTCGGGAATAAAGCGCAGCCAGTTTTTCAGGTACAGCGCCCGCGCCTGCGGCGGAATGTCGGTGGCGGGGTAGTGCAGGCCCAGAAACGGGTCCAGGTCGGCGCGCTTGGCCTCGGCCACCACCTCGCCGCTGGCGTCCTCGGCGAAGCGGTACATTACCACCCGGTCGAAGCCGGTGATGTCGCGGATCTGCTCCACGGCGTGCTGGCAAAACTCCAGCACCGAGCCCGCGGCCAGCATCTGGCCCAGGGCCACGTTCAGGGAGGGCAGATCCAGCACGCTGGCGCCTGATTCGGCCACGGGCTCAAACTCCAGCCACAGCAGCTCGTCGTAGCGGTGCAAAATGAGCTTGTAAAACGGCTGGCCCGCCACTTCGTCGAGGCGTACGCCCAGCAGCTTCGTTGTTTCGGTAAGCGTGGCGTAGCTGGGCTCGATGCCGGCCAGCTGCTCGGGGCTCAACAGGCGCTCCAGGCCTTGGCCCAGCAGGTCTTCGGCTTCGATGCCGATCAGCTCCCCGGTATTGCGGCTGGCGTGCACCACGCGGCGGGTGCCGGCGTCGAGGCAGAGCAGGAAGCCGTAGGGCTGCACCGAGCCCGGAATGTGAATGGGTTCCCGGTCGCAGTTGGTGAGCGTAACGGGGGCGTTCAGCAGCGCCTCGTCGGAGTAGACTACGGTTGCTCGATCCATGCGTGCAGGCGTTCAAAAGTGAGGACGGCAGCCGCCACGATGTCGGCTTCGTTGGCTTCGGTGGCCTCGGCCGCCAGGAGCTGGCAAAAGGCCTTCCACCGCAGGCCGGTCAGCTCGCCGTAGCCGGTGAAGTAACGCCGGGTGCTGATGCCGGCCTTGGCCAGCTGGCGCGTAATCAGCTGCCCGCCCAGGGTGGAGCCTTCCATGACGTACAGGGCACCCAGCAGCTGCGCGCGGGTGTGCAGTGGCGGCAGAGCCGGGCACAGCGGCAGAGCTTCCGCGTCGGGCAGGTCCTCCCGGATCAGCGAAGCGCGGTAGCGCTGCTCCAGCTCCCAGGCCGGCTCGAACTCGGCCGCGTGGCGGCGTATCTCGGCTTCGTAGGGCACCAGAAAGCCGTACAGCTTGCCCAGAAACCGCGCCGTCGCCTCTGCCGAAACCGTCCCCGCGCTTAGCTCCTGATTGAACTGGTTCTGCTCCAGGGCTGCGTGCTGAGCGTGGGTCCCGCGGCGCAGTTGCTGCAGAATATCAGAGCGGGTGGCAATAGGCATAGGCAAAGGGCGCGTCAACAAGCAGGCAATTTCACAAGACTAGGTGGGAAGTACAAATCTTTCGCGTATTGGTGTAGATGAATGAGCAGGGTTGAAAAGGATAATATTAACATATAAAAAAGCATATATTAAGGGTGAACGAACTAAAAAACCCTGCCGGGTTACCGGCAGGGTTTCTTGTTATTCTCCTACACTGGGTGCTTCTGCGGCTACCGTGGCCCCTTCCGGGCGCGGCCCACAGCCGCTGCGGTTGCGGCCGCCGCGCTTGCGGCGGCGCTTGGCCGCCTCGCCGCCTTCGCCGGTTTCCGCGCCCACGGCCGGGGCCTCCACTTCCCCGGCCAGCAGGGCGGCGGAGTCGGTAGCGACTACGGCGCCTTCGGGGCGCGGCTTGCTGCGGCGCTTCTTGCGGCGCTTTTTCTGCTCAGCGGTTTCGGCCGTGACGGCCACCGCGGCTTCGTCTTCCGCTTCGGCGGCTGGAGCCGCAAGGCGCGGAGCCGGGGCCGGATGAGCCGGGCGCTCGGCGGAGCGGCCCGAGCCGCTGCGGCTTGGGCCGCCAAAGGGCGACTTGCTGCGGCCGCCCGGGCCGGCCGCGCCGCGGCCGCGGTATTTCTTCGGGTCAAATTCCGGCGACGGGCCGATTTCGGGCGGCGTGGGGTTTTTCACCAGCTCCCGCTCGATGAGCTTCTCGATTTTCACCACCGCGTCTTGGTCGTGGTCCGACACGAACGTAATGGCCATGCCCGAGGTGCCGGCGCGGGCCGTGCGGCCGATGCGGTGCACGTAGTCCTCCGCGTCGCGCGGCAGGTCGAAGTTCACCACGTGGCTCAGCTCGCTCACGTCGATGCCGCGCGACATCACGTCGGTGGCTACCAGAATCTGGAACTGCTTGTTCTTGAACTCGCGCAGCACCTGCTCGCGCTCCTCCTGCGTGCGGTCGGAGGTGATGCCGCGCACGTTCAGGCCTTTCTTGCGCAGGGCGCGCTCGATGGGCCCCACGTTCATCTTGCGCGAGGTAAACAGGATCATGCTCTGCACGTCCAGCTCGCCGATGAGGTGCTCCAGCAAAGCCAGCTTCATGGTGTCGTACACCATGTAGAGCTGCTGGTTGATGTTTTCGGCCGGCTTCGACACGGCCAGGCGGATTTCCTCCGGCTCGTGCAGGATCTTCTTCGAGAAGTCGCGGATCTTGTTCGGCATGGTGGCCGAGAAGAGCAAGGTCTGGCGCTTGGTAGGCAGCTGGTTGACAATCTGGATGATGTCGTCCGAGAAGCCCATGTCCAGCATCTTGTCGGCCTCGTCGAGGATGAGGAAGTCGATCTGGTCGAGCTTCACGTAGCCCAGCTGCATGTGGGCGATGAGGCGGCCCGGCGTGGCGATGATGATGTCGGCGCCCTGGGTGAGGGCACGCTTCTGCTGCTCCCAGTTTTCGCTCTTGCCGCCGCCGTAAATGGCAATGGACGAAGCCCCGACGTGGTAGCCGAAGCCTTCCACCTGCTCGTCGATCTGCTTGGCCAGCTCGCGCGTGGGGCAGAGGATGAGGGCGGTGGTGTGGGCCGGCCGCTCGTAGGCAATGAAGTCGAGCACGGGCAGCAGGTAAGCGGCGGTTTTGCCGGTGCCGGTTTGGGCGCAGGCAATCAGGTCTTTACCCGCCAGCACGGCCGGAATGGCCTGTTCCTGAATGGGGGAGGGCTTGGAGTAGCCCATGCCGTGTACCCCGTCGGCTACGTCGGGGTGGAGTTGGAAATCGTCGAACGTCAAGGGTTCAGCAAATTGGGTTGAGAAGATGGCTGACCTTGGGTTCCTGGTCAGCAAACAGCAGCGTATTCTTGGTAAAGATACGCGAATTCAACAGGCGTCGCGCCGGGATGGTTCGCCCGCTTACATTATTCGGTGTCTATGTTTCCGCCCTGGCGCGGCCCAAACCGGCCAGCCCCGCAGCTGGTGGGGCGGGCATAAAGTATTTCCGGCGCGTGGCCGACGTATGAGTAAGCACTCTGTGTCATCCTGCTTCTCGTTTTTCTTTTTCCATGAAAGTAATTGTCACCGGCGCCACCGGCATGGTGGGCGAAGGCGTCCTGCTCGAATGCCTGCAGGACCCAGGCATCAGCCACGTATTGGTCGTCACGCGCCGGCCCACCGGGCGGCAGCACCCCAAGCTGCGGGAAGTGCTGCTGCAGGACTTCGAGCACCCCGAATCCATCGAGGCGGATCTGCGCGGCTACGACGCCTGCTATTTCTGCCTGGGCGTGTCGTCGGTAGGGATGAAGGAGCCCGAGTACACGCGCCTCACCTACGACCTGACGCTGGGCTTTGCCCGCACCCTGGCCCGGCTGAACCCTGGGATGACGTTCTGCTACGTGTCGGGCGCGGGCACCGACTCCTCGGAGAAAGGCCGGCAGATGTGGGCCCGCGTGAAGGGTCGTACCGAAAACGAGCTGCTGCGCCTGCCGTTCCGGGCCGCTTATATGTTCCGGCCAGGCTTTATGAAAGCCACGCCGGGACAGCAAAACGTACTGCCCATGTACAAGTACATCGCCTGGCTGTATCCCGTCGCCCGCCAGCTCGCGCCCGGCTTCGTTTCCACCATGGCCGAAGTGGGCCGGGCCATGATCAACGTGACGCGGCACGGCTACGCGAAGCCGGTGCTGGAAGTGAAGGACATCGTAGCGCTGGCGCAGCGCTCCTAGCAGTGCCGCTGCCGGGCCTCCTCGCGCATCAGCTCCACGGCGTCGATGATGGTGAAGCTGCGGGTGTCGTGGACGAGGAACTTGCCGTTGCCGATACCACGCGCCGGAACCCCGGGCAGGTTGCCGAAGCGCTTCACCCGGTCGTGGAGGTTCCACCAGTAGAAGCCGGTTTTGTCCTTGTAAGAACCCCAGAAGATGACGTTGTCGCGGCTGGCAGTAAGAGCTGTTGCGCCCCGGAAATCCAAAGGCGTGAGCCAAGATTGCAGTTGAAAATCAGTCAGCCGAAGCTCGTGCAGTTTGAATTCCGGATTGGCATAGAATAGCACGCAATCAGGACCATGGGGACACAGGGCGTAGCAGTCCAGAATGAACTCCGTTTGGCTGGAATTGAAGCCAAACACCTGCCGACCGGCGAAGTCAAATACGGCCAGTCCGTCGCCGGCGGGGGGCGGTTCGCCGGCCGCCTCATCAAAGTAGGAAATGACGATGCGGTCGGCCAGCACGAGCACATCTTCCACCGCGTCGCCGGCATCGAACGAAAGCAGCAACTCGCCAGCCGTCGAGAAAAGAAACGCGTTGTTGTGCTGGTCGCGTCTGGCTTCCACCAGCAAAAAACGCTCAGCGTCAAACCGGCGAATGAGTGGAAACTCGAACTTCCGTTTCAGCGGTAGCCGCCAGTGGTTCGACCAGACTTCGCCGTGGTCCAGCAAGGCCACGAATTGCCCGTGCTCATCCGCGTCCAGGGTAAGAATATGTTGCTGGCCGCAGTCCAGCGGGTAGGTGGTGATGGCCGTCATGGATTGAGCAGAGGGGCCGCTGAAATCATCGGGAACCAGCGGCTGCTTCCCCGGTCATCTCCCAGGCGTCGTCGGGTGCCGTGAGCACCCGCAGTTGCCACAGCAGCTGCTCGCCGGTGATGGGGTAGGGGGCACCGTGCCGCAGCGACTGGTACACGGCTTCGAACAAGTGCAGGTAGTCGCCCTTGGGCGCGGGCACGCCGGACGTGATGCGCTGGCCGTCTGCCCCGACCACCGTCAGCTGCCCGGCCGATTCGGCGGGTTCCACGCCGTAGGCGGCATCCCGCGGCGACAGGGCGGCGTTGAGCTGGGCTTCTTGCACGTCGGCGCGGGGCTTGAGGTAGCTACCCTGGGTGCCGTGCAGCACGTAGGACGGCAGCGGTTCGGCAATGACCAGGCCGCCCGCCAGCGTGACGAGCGGGCCTTCGGGGTACAGCAGCTGCAGGTGAAAGTAGTCATCGACCTGCGAGCCGGGGCGGAACCGGCCCCGGGTGCGGCGGATGCGCGCGGGCGGGCCAAAGAGGCTCAGCGCCTGATCCAGAATGTGGGGGCCGAGGTCGAACAGCAGGCCACTGCCGGGCGTTTCGGGCTGCTCCTTGAATAGCTTGTGGTGCAGCGCCAGCTTGTAGCGGTCGAACCGGAACGTGGCTTCGACGAGCGGCCCGAGCTGCCCGCTGTCGAGCACCTGCCGCACCGAGAGGAAGTCGGAGTCCCAGCGGCGGTTTTGGTAGGCGAAAAGCTGGCGGTTGACCGTGCGCGCCAGTTGCAGCAGCTCCTCCAGATCGGCTACGGAGGTGGCTACGGGCTTTTCCAACAACACGTGCTTGCCGGCCTGCAGGGCCTGCCGGGCCAGCGCCACGTGCGAATCGTTGGGCGTGTTCACCACCACCAGCTCGATGGCGGCGTCGGCGAGCAGGTCCGCCACCGAGTCGTAGCTGACGACGCTGGGGTAGCGCTCCTGCGCCTGCTTGCGGCTGCGCTCCACCACGGCCCGCAGCGCAAAGGCTGGGTGTGCCGCCACGAAGGGCGCGTGAAAAATCTGGCCCGACATGCCGTAGGCAAGCAGGCCGGTCTGGATGGCGTTGGTCATGGCGGCAAAATACGCGAAGTAGCCCGGGCGCGGTGCCGCTAAGGGGCAAAAGTTGCCCCGGAGCCCGCCGCAGGCCGCCCCCAGGGCCTCTCACTGGGGCGCCCGTGTACCATCCGCGCCGGAACGCGACCTTTGGTCCTTCAACCGCCTACGCCCGTGACTACTGCTGCTGCTGCTTCCTCCCATTCCGAACTTCCACTGGCTGGCCTGCGCGTGCTGGAGCTGGCTGCCGTGCTGGCTGGCCCGCAGGTCGGGCAGTTTCTGGCCGAGCTGGGGGCCGAGGTCGTCAAGATCGAGCCGCCGGCCGGCGACGTCACGCGGACCTGGCGCACCCCCGCCGAGCCGGCCGACGCCCGCGTGTCGGCCTATTTCGCCTGCGCCAATTGGGGCAAGCAGTCGGTGGTGGCTGACCTGCGCACGGCGGCCGGGCTGGCCACGGTGCACCGCCTGGCGGCGCAAAGCGACATCGTGCTGGCCAGCTACAAGCCCGGCGACGCCGAAAAACTGGGCGTGGACTACGCCACGCTGAGCGGGCTGAACCCGCGCCTGCTCTACGGACAGATTACCGGCTACGGCCCCCACGACCCGCGCGCCGGCTACGACGCGGTGGTGCAGGCCGAAGCCGGTTTCATGCACCTGAACGGGGAACCCGGCCAGCCTCCGCTCAAGATGCCGGTGGCGTTGATGGACCTGCTGGCCGCGCACCAGCTCAAGGAAGGCCTGCTCACGGCCCTCTACCGCCGCGAGCGAACGGGCCACGGCGCCCACGTGCAGGTGTCGCTGTGGGAGGCCGGGCTGGCGTCGCTGGCCAACCAGGGCAGCACCTACCTCGTCACCGGCCACGACCCGCAGCCGCTGGGCTCGGCCCACCCGAGCATTGCCCCTTACGGCACGGTGTACCAGGGGGCCGACGGCGTACGGCTGATTCTGGCCGTGGGCTCCGACCGGCAATTTCAGGACCTGTGCGCGGCCCTGCAGCGGCCAGAGTGGGCCGCCGACGCGCGCTTTCAGACCAACGGAGCCCGGGTGCGCCACCGGCAGCTGCTGGAGTCCTTGCTGCAACAGCGCATTGGCGAAACCAGCGGGGCGGCGCTGCTGGCGGCCTTGGCCGCCCAGGCCGTGCCGGCCGGGGCGGTACGTACGGCGGGCGAGGCGCTACGCCAGCCGAGTGCCGCGGGTATGCTGCTGCCGGCCCAACCCGGTTTTCCGCACCCAGGGCTGCGCACGGTGGCTTTTCGCAGCCCGCAGTGGGCCACGGTGCCGGCCCTGACGCCGCCCCCGCGTTTGGGGGCTGATTCGGCGGCGTTGGGCGGATCCGGGCCCTCGTCGGACGAAAATTCAACCCGGACGCGCTAAAGATTCGTAGCATTAGCTTACCAAGACCGGTGACGACTGCCCGGCGTCGCCCATACCTGCTTCTGACCCTAAAGGCCCTGCCTGCTCACCTATGCCCGAGGAAAACGACCACCCGACCCCGTCCGCTGAGTTCAACGAAAACCCGACCGAACTCGAAAACAAGCCCGCCAAAGCGCCCGGCCGCACCCGTAAAAAAGCCGGTACCGAGCCGGCCGACCAGTCCACTGCACCCGCCGAAGCCGCTCCGGCCGCCGAAAAAGCCGACGCTCATCCTGCCGAACCCGCTCCGGAAGAAGTAGAAGACAAGCTCGACATCATCTTCGAGGGGCTGCGGCAGAAGTCCACGGCCAAGCAGGCCATCTTCCGCAACACCCAGGCGGCCTTCGACTGCCTGCGCCGCGTCACGCAGGAGCTGGTGCTGGAGCTGACGCGCCGCATTTCGTCCGTGGACGCCAGCGTAGTCATCGAGTACCATCCCGTCAACGAGTTCGAGTTTCACATCCGGTTTTCCGGCGACCTGCTGGTGTTCGTGATGCACTCGAACATTATCACCTTCCCCGACGACTTTCCGCTGTTCGGCTCTCGCTACGTCAGCGACGATTTCCGCCGCCGCTTCTTCGGTCACATCATGGCCTACAACTTCATGGCCGACAGCATCAAGTACCAGCGCCTGAACGACCCGGGCTACCTGGTGGGCCGGCTGCTGATCAACATCGAAAACCACTACTACATCGAAGGCGCCAAGCAGCTCGACATGCCCGACAACGACATGGAGCACAACGTGGTGAACGAGGACGCCATGCGCCTGTACGTGGAAAGCGCCATGATTGCGGCCGTTAACAACGACCTGATGGCGCCGCCGATTCAAGACATTCAGAAAATCAGCGTGAAGCAGAAGCTGGAAAACCAGCAGGTAAGCCGCGGCAGCAAGGTGGGCTTCAACTTCCGCAGCGAGCAGCAGCGCCACCAAGGCTACGACGGTCTGACGTACTGAGAATGGCTGCATGGTTAAATGGCTGGTGGTTCTGAATTGCACACGTCAGAACCACCAGCCATTTAACCATGCAGCCATTTAGCCATTTACCTGGCTTGGTAGCCTACTTTCTCGCGCACTTTGTTGAGCACAGTAGTGCCGTAATCCTGCGCTTTGCGGGCCCCTTCGGCGAGGCGGCGGTCCACTTCCGGCAGGTTTTGCATGAAGTAGTTGAACTGCTCCCGCTCCTGGGCGAAGCGCGCGCGAATGACCTCAAACAGCGCCTGCTTGGCGTGGCCGTAGCCGTAGCCGCCGTTCAGGTAGTTCTGGCGCATTTCGGCCGTCTGCTCGGGCGCGGCCAGCAGCGAGAACAGCTTGAAGGTGGTGTCGGTATCGGGGTTTTTGGGCGCCTCCAGCGGCGTGCTGTCCGACACGATGCCGCGAATGTTCTTCAGCAGGGCTTTATCATCGAGGAAGATGTCGATGATGTTGCCGTACGACTTGCTCATCTTCTGCCCGTCGAGGCCCGGAATGGTCTGAATCTGCTCGTCGACGCGGGCCTGGGGCAGCACGAAGGTTTCGCCGTAGCGGTTGTTGAAACTGGAGGCAATGTCGCGCGCTATTTCCAGGTGCTGGATCTGGTCCTTGCCCACCGGCACGAAGTCCGCGTCGTACAGCAGAATGTCGGCTGCCATCAGCACGGGGTAGGTGAACAGGCCCGCATTCACGTCCGACAGCCGGTCCGACTTGTCCTTGAACGAGTGCGCGTTGGCCAGCATCGGGTAGGGCGTGAAGCAGGAGAGGTACCAGGTCAGCTCGGTCACCTGCGGCACGTCCGACTGCCGGTAGAACAGGTTCTTGTCGGTATCGAAGCCGCAGGCCAGCCAGGCGGCGGCCACGGAGTAGGTGTTGTGGCGCAGCAGCTCCGCGTCGCGCACTTGGGTGAGGGAGTGCAGGTCGGCAATGAACAGCAGCGACGTGTTGGCCGAGCTTTTGGACAGCTCAATAGCGGGCAGGATGGCGCCGAGCAGGTTGCCCAAATGCGGGCGGCCGGTGCTCTGAATGCCGGTGAGGATGCGGGACATGGGGCAAAGTTACGGCTGCTTGGCTACGAAACTGTTGTAAGAGCGAATGAACTGCAGCAGGTTGTCGTGGGTGATGCGCCCGTCGGCTAGGGCGGTGGCGTAGGCGGGTTGGTCGGCCACCAGCGGCCCGAGGGTTTCGCGCAGATTTTTGAGGTTGGCAAAGGGGCCGCTGCGGGCCGGTGCCTGCACCCATTCGCGGGCGCCGCGCCGGCGGATGAGCAGCATGGAATTGTCGTTGTAGCTCAGCACCTGCAGCGTGCCCCAGGCCTGCACCTCACCAAAGGCCGGGCCGGCGTCGGGGCCAAAGTCGCCCACCGGGCGGTAGCGGGTTTTGCCCAGCTGCATATAGGCCAGCTGAGCGGGCGTGTACTCCTGCTGCTGACCGTCCGGGGTTTTCACTTTCACCGTTACGTCCTCGGCCTCCTGGGCGTGGATGATGGTGATTTTGCCCTCGACGCGGGAGCTGTCGGGCAGCACGCAGAAGCCCTTCTGGCTGGTGTTCATGCGGCCGTACACCATGGGCATGCCAGGGGCCTGGGCCCGGGCCAGCTGCGCGGAAAATCCGGTCAGCAGGAGCAGGAGAAGCTTTTTCATAGATAAAATTAGCGTAAAAGCGGGCCGGGATGCTGGCCCCGGTTTGGGTGCTGGTTAGCTTTTGCGCCAGTTGTAGGCGCGCACGAAATCGGGGAATGACGTAGCGGGAAGTCTTTTCTGGCCATCAGGCTCAGTAGTTCGGCAGCCCACGCACTGACGGGTGAGAAATAGGACAAGCCTACACGCTCACGTTCTGGGCGGCCTCCTGCTGCAGCTCCACCGTCTCCGCTTTGCCCAGATACCGGTCGATGAGGGCGTGGGCCAGGTAGAGCACGGGCGTGAGGAGCACGGCGGCCGCGAATTTATACCAGTAGTTGGTGTTGGCCACCGTCAGCACTTGCTCAAAGCTCCAGTTGCCGAACACGTAGAACGCCACAAACAGGACCACGAAGGAGTCGACGAGCTGCGAAACGAGCGTGGAGCCGGTGGCCCGCAGCCAGATCAGGCGGCTGCCCGTGATGCGGCGCAGCGTCTGAAACACCGTCGCGTCGAGCACCTGCCCGACGAGAAAAGCCGCGATGGAGCCGATGATGATGTTGCCGCCCTGCCGGAAAATGCTCTGGTAAGCGTAGTCGATGTTGAAGGGCCGGCCGGCGGCATCGGTTTTGTTGACGTCGAGCCAGAAGGCGGCCGGCTGCAGCTTCGTGGTGGCGAAGATGATCAGGAAGGCATACACAATCAGCGCGGCCGTGAGCAGGCTTACCCGCAGCACGCCCTTGCGCCCGAAATACTCGTTGATGATGTCGGTGGTCACAAACACGGCCGGCCAGATGAGCACGCCCGCCGTCAGGTCGCCCGGCACCGACTCGGGCAGGCCCAGCAAGCCGTTGACGTGAAAAATCTTTACCCCGATGATTTCGGCCAGCAGCGCGTTGACGATGAAAATAGCGCTGAGCACCAGGTATAGCTGCTGCTTCTTGCGGGAAAACGACGAGTTGACTGGGTTAGACATCGTTAAAATAGCTTGTCAGTTGCAGGTTGTTAGAAAAAGAGCGGAAACGCAACCTCGGTCTTGACGGAACATAACCCCGGACAACTGACAACTGACAACTGCTACAGAGTCACCGTGAGGCCTTCCAGGGCCAGCTGCGTGGGTTCGAATTCGCGCCGGGCTTCGGCCAGCAGGGGCTGCAAGTCGCGGTAGCGGGAGGAGAAGTGCCCGATGAGCAGCTGCTTTACTTCGGCCAAGCGGGCCAGCTGCCCGGCCTGCCGCGCCGTGGAATGCCCGGTCTGCTGGGCGCGGTCGAGCATCTCGTGCAGGAAGGTCGATTCGTGGTAGAGCAGATCCACGCCCCGCACCAGGTCGGCCAGGCTTTCGAGGTACACGGTATCGGAGCAGTAAGCGTAGGCGCGGGGCGCCGCCGGAGCGACCGTCACGTCGGAGTGGCGCAGCCACACGTGGCCGGCGGCGTCCTGCAGGTCTTCGCCGCGGGTAAGGGCCTGCAGCTGCTCGGGCGAGAGGCCGGCGGGCAGCGCTTCCTTCACCAGCCGGCGGCGGCGCGGCTGCTCCCGAAACAGGTAGCCGCAGCACGGAATGCGGTGGCGCATGGGCAGGGTGTACACCTGCACCTGTGCGTCGGAGTACACCAGCTGGTGGCGCTCGGTATCGACGGCCACGAACTCCACGTCGTAGGCGAGGGGCGTACCGGAGCAGCGCAGCTGGGTGGTGATGACCTCATCGAGGCCGGCCGGGCCGAAGAGCTGCAGCGGCTCGGTGCGGCCCTGCAGGTGCAGCGTGCCCAGCAGGCCGAACAGGCCGAAGTAATGGTCGCCGTGCAGGTGCGAGATGAAGATGCGGTTGATGCGCCCGAAGCGGATGCGCTGCTCGATCAGGCGCTCCTGCGTGGCCTCGCCGCAATCGATCAGGTACGGCTCGCGGCCGATGGTCAGCACCTGCGCCGTGTGGTGGCGCCCGAGCATGGGCGTGGCCGAGGCGCTGCCGAGTATCGTTAGCTCAAACTCCAAAACAGTTGTCAGTTGCCAGTTGTAAGTTGTCAGCAGCGGCATGGCCTGAAGGGGCCGCAAAACAATAGAAGGTTGTCAGTTGTCAGCTTGCGAAACTGACAACTGACAACCTTCAACTGACAATCAGATCAGACTATTCCTTGCTGGTCAGGTCACGCTCGATGGCGTGCAGGAAGATGCGGTCGATGCCTTCTTCTACCGTCGGCAGGATGTGCAGCACCGATTCCAGCTTGGAGATGGTGATGAGCTTCATCACGTGATCCTGCAGGCCCGTCAGCACCAGCAGCCCCCCGGTGGAGTTGCACAGGCGGTTGGCAATCAGAATCGAGCTCAACCCCGACGAGTCGGTGTACTTCACGTTTTGCAGGTCGAGGATCAGGTTGTTGATGCCCTCGGCGTTGAGCTTCACGAACTCCGATTTCAGATCGGGCGCGACGGTGGTGTCGAGCTTTTTCTCGTCAATCGTGATGATCGTGTAGTTCTCTTTTTTATCAATGGAGTACTTCATACCAGAGAGGAGGTTGCGTGCGGTAGGGGGGTAGGTTGCGAAGGTAAAAAAAAAACTTGTGTCTGAGAATCGTGTGAAGCCCTACGAAGTTATCTGTTTTCGAACATATTCAGCGCCCTGAATAGGCGAAGGTGAGCGACGCCCAGGTACTTTGCCAGTCGGCGCGGCCGGCCGGAGCGAGGGGTACCATGCGCACCGCGGCAAGCAAAACCTGGGCCGGGTACTGCAAGCGTAACAGCGCCCGGCCGTTTTGGTTGGTGTGCAGCGTAAAATGTTGCGGCGCGTGGCCGTCGGTAGGGCGCACCCATGCCTGCAGGGGCTGCCGCGGAGCAGGCTCACCCTCAGCTCGTACGAGCACGGTGAGCGAGGCGCCAGCTCGTAGAAGATACGGGTTTTGCTCCGGAATAATTTCGAGTGCATGGCCCAGTGCCCGACGAAATGTCGTGTCGGACGGGATGACAGGCCCGGCCTGCAGCAGCGTTTTGGCGCAGCGGCGGTATGCTTCCCGGCCGGGCTGACCTTGCTGCCGGCGCTGCTGGCGCAGGTATTGAGCGTTTTCCAGGCCCTGCTGCTTCAGGTACGCCTCAAATTCGGCGGCCGGCAGCGTCACGAAAGCTTCGGTGGTTTGCAAAGCCAGCAGGTGCGTGCCGGGCTGGGCCAGCACGACGGTAGTCTGCAGCGTATCGGTTTGACGAGCGGCGGCGGTCAGGTCGGTGCCCATAGCCACGCCGGGCTGCAGGTGCAACAGCTGCTCCAGGCGCGCACTGGCGCCCGTCCAGCGCGTGCCTTGGAAGGAAGCCCCCACCCAGCGGCCCAGGTGTACGCGGCTGCCGGGGGGCACGGTGAAGCGCGTAGGGGCCAACCAGAACTCATTGGCCGTAGCGGCGGTGGTCAGCAGGAGCAGGGGCAGCAGGAAGCGGTAGATGGTACAGCGGGGCATAAGTCGGTACGTATCGGGTGGCACTCAGGAACCCAGGCGAGGGCATCAATTGGGCCCGGTAATGCAGGAATCAGGTTGGAGGAAATAAAAAATGAATGTCAGGATGGTAGTCGGCACGGTAAGCCAAGGAGCAGCTGGCCGGCGGTCCAACACAACTGGCAATGGTACAAAGTGATAAGATAAGAGCGGTGGCAGCGCGCAAAGATGCAGCGTTCAACAACCTTTTCAGCAAAGACTAGTTTGTGTTTTGTCTAATGTTTGACACTTAAAAGTTAAACAAACATGCCAACCACACCAAACTTCTTATGGCGGGGCCTGAGCCGCGCGTTGATGATCGGCTCCATGTTCGCCGCCCTGGGGCTCACCGCTTGCGACGACGACGACGACGCGGGCAACCCGACGCCGCAGTCCAACATTGTACAGCTGGCTCAGGCCAATGCCAACCTCTCGACCCTGGTGGCCGCCGTGCAGAAGGCCGATTTGGTGTCGACGCTGAGCGGCAGCACCGAGCTGACGGTGTTTGCGCCCACCAACGACGCGTTTACCCAGTTGCCGGCGCCGTTCAACAACGCGCAAAGCATCGGCGCTATCACCGACCCGGCGCAGATTGCTACGTTGCGCGGCATTCTGCTGTACCACGTGACGGCCGGCGACCTGGACGCCAGTGAGCTGCAGGCCCGCGCCTACACGACGCAGCGGACGGCTACAACCGGCATCAACGACAACAGCATCTACCTCAGCAAGCCCGCCGCGGGCGGCGTGTTCATCAACGGTAACACCCGCGTAACCCAGGCCGATATCGACGCCAGCAACGGCGTCGTGCACGTCGTAGACCGTGTGCTGGTACCGCCCACCCAGCGGATTTCGGACATCGTGGTGGCTTCGAGCAACGCCGCCACGCCGCAGTTCCGGCAGCTGCTGCGGGCCCTGCAGCGCCCAGCCGCCGCTACGCTCCTGGCCGCGGCCGCCAACGCTAGCGCCAACCTGACGGTGTTTGCGCCCACCGATGCCGCCTTCCAGGCCCTGCTCACGCAGCTGAACCTCACCAGCATTGACCAGATACCCGATGCCACGCTGGTGAGCGTGCTGCAGCTGCACATCGTAAACAACGCCCGCGCCTTCTCGCCGGACCTGACCAACGGCCAGACCGTGCCCACGCTGAACGGCAACGTGACCGTGGGCGTGGGCGGCAACGCCGTAACCGTGCGCGGTGCCGGCAACGGCACGACGCCTGCCAACGTGGCTACGGCCAATGTACTGGCTACCAATGGCGTCATTCACGTCATCGACCGCGTACTACTGCCGCAGCCCTGAGCCGGCGCTTTATGCTGACGACACACCAACGCCCGGCCAAGTGGTCGGGCGTTGGTGTGTCAGCGGGGTTCGTTGAGACCTGAATTACTCTCGCTCCAGGGCCAGCTTGTAGGCGTGGTCGTAGTACTGGCGGAGCTGGTGCCAGTCGAATTGCCCGGAGGAGCTTTCCACCTGGTTGCGCTGCGCGATTCGCTCGCGGCGGTTGAGCATCACGAAGCGCCAGAGCATGTCGGTCAGCTCCTCGGCGGCCTCGTCGAAACTGCGCTCCTTGCGGCGCACCACGAAGATGCCTTTCTGCTCGTGGTCGGGCACGTGCTGCTGCACGTAGTCGCCGAAACCGGAGAGGTCGGAGGTGATGGCCGGCACGCCGCGGGCCACGCACTCCAGCGGGGTGTAGCCCCAAGGCTCGTAGTAGCTGGGGAAGATGCCCAGGTGGCAGCCGCGCACAAACTGCCCGTACTCCATGCCGAACAGGGGCGAGGAGGGCGACACGAAATCGGGGTGGTACACGATTTTGACGCGGTCGTGGCGGTTGTTGACCAGGTTGGAGCGGCGCACAAAGTCGAGGATTTCGTCGTTGGCGTCGTCCACCAGGTTGTGGGTGACGACCGGGGGCAGGCGGGTGGTTTTCCAGCTCTGCAGGGCGCGGCGGTAGCGCAGCTTCCAGTAGTCGTCGGCCAGGTCGCTGAGGTTGGGCAGCTGGTAGTCGGAGGCGCTGGCCGCCTGGTAAAACAGCCGCTCGCCCACCTGCTGCTCGATGGCGCGGCAGGTGTCCTGCACCTCGTCGAGCATGGCGCGGCTCTGCAGCACCTCGGGGTTGATGCTGTGGTAGGGGCGCTTGGTAATCAGGAACAGCACCACCTGGCCCTCCAGCCCGCTCTGCTGAATGCGGTAGTTCAGGCGGGCGCAGGCCTCCAGCGTCAGGTCGAAGCCCTTGTTGTGGTACTCGTAGCGGCCCGAGGTGAAGAAGTACAGCGTCTTGTCCAGGTCGAAGGAGTACGACTGGAAAAAGTGCGCCATCACAAATTCGTGGATCTTCGACTTGTACTGCTGGTGCAGGTTCTGAAACTCGTGCAGGGCCACGAACCGCTCGATGTTCAGCCCGTTGGGCAGCACCGCGTCGGGGATGCGGTCGAGCAGGTAGATACACTCCCGCACCGTCAGCTCCGACACGGTGGTGAACACGTGGGCGCCGTGGGCGGCGGCGCGCTCCATGCGCACGGCCGTGTCGATGTTGAAGTGCCGGGCCTCCCGCTCCCAGTCCACGTACAGCAGGTGCTCGTAGAAGTTGGGGTCGTTCATGGCCAGGTAGCGGCCCAGGAGCGTGGCGTGGGTGGTAAACACCAGCTTGGCCGTGGTTTGCTCGCGGCGCAGGGCCGGGATGGCCGTGCCCGTCATCCACTCGTGGAAGTGGGCCAGGATGGGGTGCCCGGCCGCGGCGGCCTCGGCTTCCACCGTCTGGATAAAGCGCGCCGCCAAGTGGCCGAAAGCCGTCACCTGGTGCAGCAAATCGTCGCTTTCCTGCGAGGGAATGTGGTGCTGCTCCCACAGGTCTTTTTTCAACTGGCCGAGCTGGTTGTACACCTGAAACGGCGACATGAGCACTACGCGCGGCTTGCCCGTGACGAGCCAGTGGCCGTAGTGCACCTCCAGGCCCTGCTGGCGCAGGCGGCGCACGGCGCGGGCAATGGGGTCGTGGTAGGCGGCGGCCAGCTGCGTGTCCGAGAGGGGCTCAAACTCGGCCTGGGCCTGCTGCGGAAAATAAGGCCCGAGCAGGCAGTACCGCTCGTTCCACACTTCCACAGTGGCGGGCACCTTGGAGCGAATAACGGTGTAAATACCGCCCACCTGATTGCAGACTTCCCAGGCAACTTCAAGAAGCAAGGCGTTGGGGGCAACGGTTTCGGGCGTGGGGGCGGGAAACTGCATGGAAAACGGGGATTAGCGGAGTTCCGGCAAGATATAGGCCGGGGCGGCATTTCTACCGCGCGGCGCGCAGGAAAAGCGCGCCGGCGCCCCGAATGATTTCGGGGCGCCGGCGCGTGGGCCACACGGCGTTAGTCCGGTTCCTGCGAGATGATCAGCACCGAGTACGGGGCCAGGCCAAAGCGGCCGCTGAACGCGCAGCCGTCGTACTCGCCTTCGTCGGCCTGCGTGTCCACGCTCTCGAAGTTGCCGAACTCCTGGTCGTAGCCGGCCCAGTCGGAGTTGAAGCGCACGCGCCAGTGTCCGCCCGCCGGCAGGCCGATGGTGTACGCTTCGTGGCTGCGGTCGGCGAAGTTGCAGAGCACGATGGTCGTGTCGCCGGGGCCGCCCGCGTCCCAGCGGCTAAAGGCCAGTATTTTTTCCTCGTCGTTGAGGTGGAGCACCGCGGTGTGCTGGCCCAGCAGGCCGCGGGTGCAGCCGCGCAGGTTGCGGCGCAGCGCAATCAGGTCGCGGTACAGGTGCACGAGGCCTTGAAACTGGTCCTCGCGGCTCCAGTCCAGCGGCTGGTCGTCGGAGAAGAAGCCGTCGGCGAGCATGGGCTGGCCCTGAAACACCATCGGAATGCCGGGGGCCGTGAGCACCAGGGCGGCGCCCAGGGTGGAGCGCTTCTTCGGAAACCAGGAGGCCGCGTCGCCGGGCATGATTTCCTCCGGCACCCGCGCCTTGCCGTTGGCCACCTCGTCGTGCGACTCGGTGTAGATGACGCGCTGGAAGGCGTCACCGTTGTAGCACTGGGTGATGGCCGCGGCCACGGCCGCCATGCTGCGGTCGTGGTCGTGGGGGGCCACCAGCGCCTCGCGCACCGGGTACACGAAAGCCGCGTCCCACTGGGCCGAAAAGCCCTGCCCGCCGTCCTCGGGCGCTTTGGTGATGTACTCGTTGCCGAGCAGGTCTTCGGCGATGGTGATTTTCCAGGGCATGCGCGCCCGGATTTCCTCGTTGATCCACTGCATCAGGCTCCAGCCCTCGGGCAGGTCGCGCGCCGGGTCGCTGGTGCCGTCCACGTTGCGGATGTGGGCAATGGCGTCGGCGCGCAGCCCGTCCACGCGGTATTCTTCCAGCCACTGCAGGGCGTTGTCGCGGATGTAGCAGCGCACCGCGTCGCGGCCGAAGTCGGGGCGGTTGTGGCCCCAGGGCGTTTCGGCGCGCCAGTCGTTGTAGAAGTAGATGCCGCCGCCGTCGTTTTCCTGCCAGCCGTCGAACTGCCACAGGTCCAGGTCGCCGGGCCCGAAGTGGTTGTAGACCACGTCCAGAATCACGGCAATGCCGCGGCGGTGGGCCTGCTTGACAAACTCCTTGAAGGCGCGCGGCCCGCCGTAGTCGGTTTCGATGGCAAACGGGTGGGCCGGGTTGTAGCCCCACGACATGCTGCCCGGAAACTCAGTGGCGGGCATGATTTCCACGGCGTTGATGCCCAGGTCGCGCAGGTAATCCAGCTTCTCGATGGCGTCGAGAAAGGTGCCGGGGCGGCCGGGCTCGGGCGCGTAAAACGTGCCCACGTGCAGCTCGTACACCACCAGCTCGTTCCAGGCGGGCATGTCGAAGTGGTCGTCGGCCCAGTCGAAACTTGGGTCGTGCACCACGGAGTTGCCAGCCGAGTGGGTGACTTCGCGGGCGTAGGGGTCGTTGCGGGTCAGTTCGTGGCCCTCGGCCGTGCGCAGCCAGAACTTGTATTCGGTGCCGGCCGGCAGGCCGGGCACGTCGGCGGCCCAGTAGCCATCGGATTCGGCCTGCAAAGGGTTAACCGTGGCGTTCCAGTCGTTGAAGGGGCCCACCACGGCCACGGCTTCGGCGTGCGGGGCCCACACGCGAAACGCGGTGCCGGCCGGGTGCAGCAGGGCGCCCATTCCAGCGGGCAGGGCAGCCGCAGACGGCGCCGCGGGGGCGCGGCGCGTTTTTTTCGAGGTTGAAGAAGTAGGCATGGAAGAGAAAGAAAGCGGCAAAATCAGTAGGCACTAACTCGCATTGTCGAGTTTAGGTTGTGCCGGGCCGTGGCGGCGTTGGCTCAGGTACAACAACGATTTGACTATCTTGATAGTAGCGGCTCCGAAACGCCCGCTGGGGCAACGCCCCGCACCCGCAAGGCCACTTTAGCTCCCGATGCCATGGAAACCACTGCAACTGCCCAGGCCACCACCGCGGAGGCCTTTTCCGACCGCCTTTTCCAGGCCCTGCTGGGCACCTTCGACCTGTTCAGCATCTACCTGGGCGTAAAGCTGGGCTACTACCAGGCCCTGGCGCAGAGCGGGCCGCTCACGGCCGCCCAGCTGGCCCGCCGCACCGGCACCGACGCCCGCTACGCCCGCGAGTGGCTGGAGCAGCAGGCCGTGGCCGAGCTGCTCCGCGTGGACGACGAAGCCGCACCGGCCGAGCAGCGACGGTTTGCGCTGCCGCCCGCCCACGCCGAAGTGCTGACCGACGAGGCGAGCCCGCAGTACCTCGCGCCGCTGGCCCAGCTGGCCGCCGGCGTGGTGCATCCGCTGCCGGCGGTGGTGGCCGCGTACCGCAGCGGCGGCGGCCTGCCCTTCGCCGCCTACGGCCCCGACATGCGCGAGGGCCAGGCCGCGCAGAACCGCACCATGTTTCTGCAGCAGCTGGGCCAGGAGTGGCTGCCCGCCATTCCCGATGTGCACGCCCGCCTGCAGGCCCGGCCCGCGGCCCGCGTCGCCGATATCGGCTGCGGCGCCGCCTGGTCGGCCATCGGCATGGCGCAGTGCTACCCCGGCATTCAGGTAGATGGCTTCGATCTGGACGAAGAATCGGTGGCGCTGGCCCGGGCCAACGTGGCGGCGGCTGGCCTGACGGACCGGGTGCGCATCCACTGGCAGGACGCGGCCAACGCCTCCCTGGCCGCCGGGCACTACGACCTGGTGACGGCCTTCGAGTGCATCCACGACATGGCACAGCCCGTGGCGGTGCTGCGGGCCATGCGCCGCCTGGCCGGCCCCCAGGGCGCGGTGCTGGTGATGGACGAGCGGGTGGCCGAGCAGTTTACGGTCAGCGGCGACCCCGTCGAGCGGCTGATGTACGGCTGGAGCATCCTGCACTGCCTGCCGGTGGGCAAAGCGCAGGAGCCGTCGGCCGAAACCGGCACCGTGATGCGCCCCGCCACGCTGGCCCGCTACGCCCGCGGCGCGGGCTTCGGCCGCACGGAGATTCTGCCCGTGGAGCAGCCGTTCTTCCGCTTCTACCGCCTGCATGCCTGAGCCGCAAGGCAGCTCCCGCCGACCGGGGCCGGGCCGCGTTGCACGGGCCGCCGATTTTGCCGTGCTTGGCAGCCGTGAACACGCCCGCCTCCGACCGCATTACCCTCTACCACCGCCACCACGCCCGCCAGCAGCGCGCCAAAGGCCTTTCGCACCTGGTGCCGGCCATGGTGCTGCTCGGCAGCGTGCTCGGCCTGCTGAAAGGGGAGGCGTGGAGCTGGGTGACGGTGGCCGAAGTGGTGGTGGGCGCGGCTTACCTCGCCTTGCTGGTGCGCGAGCTGCTGCACCTGCGGCGCCACCCGCACCACCGCGAGCCGGTGGCCTGGCTGGAGCTGGCCGCGGCCGCCATCCTCGCCCTGGAGGGCTACCACATCTGGCACCGCCACCACGAAGCGGCGCTGAGCAGCGGCGTGCACCGTTTCCACACGCTGCCCTGGCTTTACTGGGCACTGGCGCTGGTGTTCGTGGGGCTGGCGTTCGGGTTGCGCCGGCTCGATGCCCGGCGCTTTCTGCACCTGCACCCGGAGGGCTTCAGCCTGCGCAAGCACCCCTTCGCGCTGGCCCGCCACTGGCGCTGGGCCGAGCTGGACGCCGTGGTGCCGGCCGCCCCGGCCGAGGTGCTGGTCCGGCGGCGGGACGGCCGCGAGCAGCGCATTTCCTTCGCCAACATGCACGACAGCGCGGCCCTGCGCGACCGGCTGCTGGCCCACGCGGCCGCGCACATGCCGGCCCGCTAGCCCGCCCGGCTAATCTTCCAGCTCACCCCAGCGCCGGGCCTCGCTACTTTTGCCGCCCGCCGAACCCGCGGCGCGGCGCCGGTGTTTTACCGGCTCACGTTCCATCGAAATTACTTCCCGTGCCTCGTCCGATGCTCCAATACGGCCTCTATGGCTGGACTCCCGCTTACGGCTATTCCTACCTGCACCCGGCCAACCGCCGCTCCTTCGAGTGGATCGACCCGATCGACAAAGTGTTCGAGAAGATAGCCGAAGACGAGGACTGGATTACGCTGCGCTACGACGAGAAGCAGTACCTGGTCCGCCCCGAGCTGTTCCGGCCCATTCAGCGCCCCCCGTTCGGCTTCGGCGACGCGGTGGAAGCCGTCGACATCAAGCCCGGGCAGCTGCGGGTGCGCGGCCTCGTGTCCGACATCATGTGGGACGAGCGCCTCGACCGGGCGCGCTACCAGGTGGTGGCCCGCAAAAAAAAGGTGCCCCGCGTGTACGAGGCCGACGAGCTGCGGGCGGGCTAGCGCGGCCGGCCCACCCGCAGCCGCCCATTAGGCTACGAACGCTTCGTGCGTGCGGCCCAGCCAGCTGGCCAGGTACTTCTGCATGCGCGCGTCGGTATGCAGGTTGAGGTGCTGCTCGAAAAACTGGTGCCAGGGGGCCAGCGCCACGGCCTCGGCGGGCGTGTAGCTGCCGGCGCGGTAGTTATAGAAGGCCCGCCGCATGGCCACGAAGCGCTGGTAAAAACGACCGGCATCCGCGGCGTTGAGGGCATCGACGCTCAGCGGCCCAATCTCCCCATCGACGGTTAGCCGGGCCCCGAACTCGGTGTTGAGCAGGTACTGCCACATCTTGGCGGGGCGGGCCGTGCCGGCATTCACGCCGTGGTCGGCCAGCTGGTCGGCAACGGACTGCGAGTGCACCGCGTCTAGGCGCAAGGGGTTCCAGTAAGCGGCTTTGTAAAACGCCTGCACCGCGGCGGCCAGGCCTGCGTCGGCGGCCAGGGCCTGGTTGAGCGCGTGCCAGTCGGCCGCGGGCACCGGATGCGGCAGCCCCAGCCGGGCCTTTACCGCGTCGATGGTGGGCCAGCCGGCCCAGTGCGGATTGGCGGTCCGGGCCACGCCGCGGTACGTTTCGCCGCCGGGGTCCAGGGCATCATGGCAGTAGCCGCCTTCGTTGGCTAGCAGGGTAGGAAAGTAGTGCGCAAAGTCGGCCATAGCAACAGGAATGGGATGAGAGGATAAGAACGGCCTATACTACCCAAAAACCGTGAATAATACGATTGTGTGTTGATAACACAATCAAGGGATTGGGTTTCTGGCTAGTATTTATTTATTGGTGTAATTAATTGTGGCTGTGGTTTTTCGTAGTAATGATTTATTATGTCAATTTAGCGCCGTTGGTAGTTTGCAAAACAAGGCAGGGCGACTAGACTGCCTGAGACATTTTCTCCCTTACATTCGGTAGCGTATGGCCCTTGATTTACAACAGGACGCAATTATCCTACGGTATCCGTTCCCGAAGCCCAGCCCGGGCGCTTGGATGCCGTCAAAGGCGTGATTCCCGACTCCGGCAACGTGAGCGGCATCGAAGTGCGGCTATCCCGCCTGCACGTGAAGGACAACCACACGCCCCGCGTGCCGCCCTTTCCCGGCTACGCCAACCTGTACCTGCTGGTGGTCGTCATCGATGACCAGATGAACGAGCCCCGCACGCTCAGCCTCGACAGCTTTGCCCGCGTCGATGACAACGAGGACCTGCCGGTAAACCGCACCGCCTACTATTGGAAACAGGAGCAGCCGGGCCAGAAGCCCCCCAGCCAGGTTCAAGTGCTGGTATCGGTGCTCAAAAGCAAAAAGGCCCTGCGCGACACCGGCCAGGTACTGGCCACTGCGCAGAGCAACGACGCCTACAAAGGCCTGCTGGCGCAGGTGACAGCCGCCATTGCCAAAGCCCCGACGCAAACCGTCGGTCTGATTTTGCAGCTCGGCAACGTTGTCGGCTCGCTGCTCACCGATGTGGAGGATAAGACGTTGTTTACCCAAGTGGTAAGCTTTACCGACATCAACGGCGACTTCGACACGCTCGGCAAAACGCCCCACGAGCAGGAAAACCGTTACGTGACGTCCACGCTCACCATCGTCGTGCGCGACGCCGAGCGGGAGCAGGCCCTGGCGGCCCTGTCCGGCCCGGCGCCCTTCTCGAATCCTGCCTGATGCGCGTGGTTTTAGGATAGTTGCTTGCTAAAATTAGATTATTGGCTAGGTTTGCGCCAGCAGCTCCCCGCAGGAGCCCGGGCTGATAGACCCGGACAGCTTCCTGCCCCCTACACACCTATTTTCGAGGGCTATTTTTTTCTCCATTACTTGGGGCTTTTTGTCGTGCCCGGGTTATTGGTTTACAGGTCAAAAAAGCTGCTGAGAAAACCTGGTGGCATTGCTACAACCTCATAGCTATCTGTATCTTGGGGCATGACATGTACGCGGTGTGGCAG
>NZ_BAAGRA010000021.1:0-188629 GCF_054783195.1 Hymenobacter coalescens
AGGCCGTCTTGCTGCTGCGCGCCAAGAAGAACGGCACCTTATCTATGCTGCTGTAGCAATGCCTAACTCCGCCGTTGGCCGAGGGCGTGGTTTATTCGGGCGCTTATAGCGGTTTCGTAAACCCTTCGGCCGCCTGCTTGCCAGCTGTAGCACGGGCTTCAGCCTGCGTCCGGCTAGCCGCTGCTGTGCCGGCAAACGCCGGCTAAAGTCCGCGCTACAAATTAGGTGCACTGTTAGGAAAACCGCTATTGCTGCCGTGCTCCTCCCTCCCGCCGGAACCATTCGCCGTATCTTTGCCGTCCGACCCTTACCCCTACCGGCTTGCGGGCCCAGCTTCCCGCCGCCTTACCTAGATGCACAAACACGAAGTTGAAATCGTCCTCTCGCCTGCTGAGGCGTACGACGAGCTGGCCCGCTACCGGGCCCTGCTGGATGCCGCTGGCCTGAAGCCCGGCGAAGCGGATTTTGTCCACCTGCTGCGCCGCAGCATCGACGCGCGCGGGCGCAACGTGGGCGTGCGCCTGCGGGCCGATGTGTACCGGACGCCGCCGCCGCGGGCGCTGTTCGGGCCCTGGGTACAGTACCCAGACGTAAGCCAGGCTACCCGCCGCGTGCTCATCGTGGGTGCGGGGCCGGCGGGGCTGTTCGCGGCCCTGCGCTGCATCGAGCTGGGGCTGAAGCCGGTGGTGCTGGAGCGCGGCAAGGACGTGCGCACCCGCCGCCGCGACTTGGCCGCGCTCAACAAGGAGCACCTCGTCAACCCCGACTCCAACTACTGCTTCGGCGAAGGCGGCGCGGGCACGTACTCCGACGGCAAGCTCTACACCCGCTCCAAGAAGCGCGGCGACGTGCTGCGCGTGCTGCAGCTGTTCGTGCAGCACGGCGCTACGCCGGAAATCCTGGTGGACGCGCACCCGCACATCGGCACCAACAAGCTGCCCTACGTGGTGCAGGCCCTGCGCCAGACCATTATCGACCACGGCGGCCAGGTGCACTTCGATACGCGGGTGGATGACTTGATCCTGACCGACGGCCGCATCCGCGGCGTGGTGACGGGCCAGGGGCAGGAAATGCTGGCCGACGCGGTGATTCTGGCCACCGGCCACTCCGCGCGCGACATCTACGAGCTGCTGCTGCGCCGGCAGGTGCGCATCGAGGCCAAGCCGTTTGCCTTGGGCGTGCGCGTGGAGCACCCGCAGGCGCTCATCGACCAGGCGCAGTACCACCGCGCCGACCGCGGGCAACTGCCGGCCGCTTCCTACGCGCTGGTGCAGCAAACCGACGGCCCCGGCGGGCAGCGCGGGGTGTTTTCGTTCTGCATGTGCCCGGGCGGCTTCATCGTGCCCGCGGCCACGGCCCCGGGCGAGGTGGTGGTGAACGGCATGAGCCCAAGCCGCCGCGACTCGCGCTTTGCCAACTCGGGCATCGTGGTGGCCATCGAGCCGCAGGACATGAACCTGCGGCGCGACGGCGTACTGGCGGGCCTGCGGCTGCAGCAGGAAATCGAGCAACGGGCCTGCCAGCTGGCGGGCGGCACGCAGCTGGCCCCGGCGCAGCTGCTGGGCGACTTCGTGCAGCAAAAGACTTCGCGCAGCCTGCTCGACACCTCTTACCAACCCGGCCTGGTGTCGGTGGCGATGGACGAGGTGCTGGGCGCCGGGCTGGCCGACCGCCTGCGGCAGGGCTTCCGGGCTTTCGGGCGCAAGATTCCGGGCTACACCACCAACGCGGCGCAGATCGTGGGCGTGGAGAGCCGCACATCGTCGCCGGTGCGCATTCCGCGCGATGCGGCCACGCTGGAGCACCCGGAGGTGCGCGGCCTGTTTCCCTGCGGCGAGGGCGCGGGCTTTGCCGGCGGCATCGTGTCGGCGGCCATGGACGGGGAGCGGTGCGCCGAAGCAGCGCTGGCGCAGATGCGCTAATCCCCCGGCCGTTTCGCGCGGCATTTCGTAGACTAGCACCACCGACCCGTCATTTCCCTCCGCAATGTCCAGCAAAAAAACCGTTGTTATTGGCGCCTCCGACAACCCGGCGCGCTACTCCTTCCAGGCCGTCAACCGCCTCAAGAGCCATGGCCACGACGTGGTGCCCGTGGGCATCCGCAAAGGCCAGGTAGCCGGCTTCGACATCTATACCGACAAGCCGGCGGTGGCCGACGTGGACACCGTTACGCTGTACGTGGGCCCGCAAAACCAGCCCGCCTGGTACGACTACATCCTGGACCTGAGGCCCAAGCGCATTATCTTCAACCCCGGCACTGAAAACGACGAGCTGGAACGCCGCGCCCAGGCGCAAGGCATCCAGACCATCGAAGCCTGCACGCTGGTCATGCTCTCGGTAGGCAACTACTAGGCGCAACTCCAGCCAGGGCTGCTCAGGCGCTCATGCTAACCCCGGATCTGCCCGCAGGTCCGGGGTTTTTCTGTTGTATGAGCCGGTGCAGCCGATCTTTTTTAGCAAAATATCGAGCTGTAAATCAGTAAATTATTTCTGCTCTCAATCCCGCTCGCAACTTTTCTGTGCGGCGCAGGCAACGCCGCTGCCGGCTTCTCCATCTTACGCTCCAAACACCACCGCTACCGCCCTACTTCTACCTTTCTGAGCTGTGAACGAAGTCGAACTCATCAGTGCCTGCCGGCAAGGCAGCGTCCGGGCACAGAAGCTGCTCTACGAGCGGTTTGCCGGGCTGATGTTGACCGTGTGCCTGCGCTACCTGCGCCAGCGCGCCGACGCCGAGGAAGCCATGCTCACGGGCTTCGTGAAGGTGTTCCGGGCCCTGGAGCAGTACCGGCACGAGGGCTCCTTTGAGGGCTGGATCCGGCGCATCATGGTCAACGAAGCCCTCGGGCAGTTGCGCCGCAAGGAGCCCTTGCACCTGGCCATCGATGACATGGTGACCGACGTGCCGAGCACCCAAGCCACGGCCGAAAGCGACCTGGCCGCAGCCGATCTGATGCAACTGCTGAGCGAGCTGCCCGCCGGCTACCGCACGGTGTTCAACCTGTACGCCATCGAAGGCTACACCCACCCCGAAATCGCGGAGATGCTGGGCATTTCGGAGGGCACCAGCAAATCCCAGCTCAGCAAGGCCCGCGCCATGCTCCAGCGCCGCCTCGAAGCCGCCTCGGCCTCGGCTCTTTCCTCCACCCCAACGACAACGCACCATGCAACCGGAAGATATTGATAAGCTGTTTCGCGCCAAGCTTGAGCAGCACGCCACCCCCCCGCCGCCCTCCCTATGGTACGACCTGCAGGAGCAGCTGGAGCCGGAAGAGAAAAAACGCCGCGGCGGCTTCTGGATGTTCGCCGTAGCGGCCGCCGTGACGCTGCTGCTGCTGGCCGGCGGCGGCTGGCTGCTGCGGCAGAGCCAGCGCCCCGGCACTACCGACGGCACGCTGGCCAGCCGGCCCGCCCCAGCCGCCCGCCCGGACGCCGGTGCTGCCCTGCCTAGTGCTACTGCCCCCGCCACTTCCGGCAACGGCACCGCCCCTAAAGCTGATTTCGGCACCGAATCGGCTACGGCCGCTGCCGAAACGGGCAGCCTCGCCACCGGCCCCGCTACCTCTGCTAATTCGGTAGAAACTTCGAAAAAATTGGCCACGACTCAGGCAACGGACGCCGCCCGCCCTGCATCTACCCACCAACAGCAGCAACTACTGGCCCGCAACCCCGAGCGCGCTGCAGCGCCTCGGGAATCGGCCCGGCCGGAAGCCCCGGACTTCCGCCGCGCCGACGAGCCAGCCCTGGAGCGCCAAGCCCTGGCCGTGCAACCGGTGCCGGCCCCGGCCACAACGCCCGCCGCTGCGGTCAGCCCGGCTCCCGCCGGCGTGATTTCGCTCCCGACGATGGGCGCCATCGAAGTGGAAGTGCGCCAGCACCCGGAGCAAGCCGTAGCCCTGGCCGCGGCTGCTACCGAGGAAACCCCGGGCCGGACGCGGCCCAGCGTACGCGGCGTGCTGCGCCAGGTGCGGCGCTTGGCGCAGGGCGAAAAGCCCGACCTGACCGAAGTGGGCCTGCCGGCCAACCCCGCCCTTACGGTGCAGGCCCGCGTGGCGGGCCACACCCTCACCAAAACCATTGCGCTGTAAGCCTCGCCGCCCCGGCGACTTTCGCCCTCCTTCTTCTCCCCTGACTTTCCTCCTTTTCCGACTATGAAACCCGCTTCTTTTATCGCTGCTCTTTCCGGCCTGCTGCTGTCCGGCTCCCTTGCTTCGGCCACCGGCCTGCCCGCTCCCGGCGGCAACGACGACACCATCATGGTGAAACTGCCCAACCAGGTGTCCATGACCATCGTGGCCCGCAACAAGCAGCAGCTGCGCGAGCTGAAAGGCTACAAGCTTGACTCGCTGATGGTGCTGCTCGACGCCTACATCAGCCAGGCCGAGGCCGCCGGGCGCAAGGGCAGCAACGGCCAGGTCACGATGGAGTTTTACCCCTCTAAGGACAAGCCCGGCAGCACGGCCGCCCCGGAGCAGGTGCGCGTGACGGTGCGCGGCAGCAAGCCCAACGCCGACCGCGTGGAGGTGTTCATGAACAAGAAGCTGGGCGTGGTGGTGGAAACCGACGGGGACGAGAACGGCGACAACGTGCAGGTGCGCATCAACAGCGACTCCAACTCCGATTCCGTCAAACATGCCAAACGCGAGGCCAAGCGCCAAAAGCTCACCGGCACTGATTTCGGCATCGACCTGGGCCTGAATACCTTCGTCAACAAGCAGACCTACGCCCCCGGCGGCACCGAGCAGCCCTACGACCTGCGCAGCTGGGGCTCCCGCTACGTGGCCCTGCGCTGGAACTTCTGGGCCCGCACCGGCAAAAACAGCCCGCTGTACTTCCACCTCGGCCCGGAAGTCGCCTTCAACAACTACATGCTCGACGGCAACCGCGCCTTCACGCTGGTGGGCAACCGCACCGACATCCTGCGCGACGACCAGCGCAACCTGGAAAAGAGCAAGCTGGCCGTGACCACGCTGAACCTGCCCGTGGGCTTCACCCTGAAGTTCCGCGACAAAGACCACGACGAAGTGGTTCGCCTGGGCGCCGGCGGCTTCGTGGGCTACCGCATCGGGGCCCACACCAAGCTGAAGTACGAGGAAGACGGCCGCACCCGCAAGGACAAAGACCGCGGCAGCTACAACCTGGAGGACTTTCAATACGGGGTTAGCGGCACCGTGGGCGTGAAAGGGTTCGACCTCTTCGTGAAGTATAACCTGAACGACGTGTTCAAGGAAAACCGCGGCCCCAAAGCCCAGAACATCAGCTTCGGCATCACCCTGAGCGACATTTAGACTGCCCGGCCAAATGGCCGAATGGTTAAAAGGCTGGCCGTCCTCCTTGCGGGACGGCCAGCCTTTTTTCGTTCCGGCCTAGTTGCATGGTTTGATGGCCGCTCGGGCGTTGCCAGCCCGGGCAGTCATTTCCTCCGTCAACCGGCTAGCTGTTCCGGAAGAAGTTGTCGAGTAGAATGGCCGCCGAAATGGCCACGTTCAGGCTTTCGGCTTGGCCGCGGCCGGGAATGTGCAGGCGCTGGGTGAGGCAGGCTTCCACCGGCTCGGTGAGGCCGTGCGACTCGCTGCCCATCACCAGCACGCCGGTGGGGCGCAGCTGCTGGCGGTGCACGTTGTCGCCGTGCAGGTCGGCGCCGTAGACGGGCAACTCCGGGGGCAACTGCTGCAGCCAGGCGGGCAGGTCGCGCTGCCAGACGGGCACGCGGGTGAACGAGCCCATGGTGGAAGACACGGTTTTGGGGTTCCACGCGTCGGCGCAGGACTCGGACAACACCACGCCCTGCAGGCCGTACCAGTCGGCCAGGCGAATGAGCGTGCCCACGTTGCCGGGGTCGCGCACCTGATCCAGGGCCAGCAGCAGCTGGCCGGGCTGGGGGCGCAGCGGCGGCTCGTCGGGGATGCGCACTACGGCCAGGCCCGCGTCGTTGGTTTGCAGGGTACCCAGGCGCGTCAGCTCCTCGCCGCCCACCACGTCGACGGGCACCCGGGCGGGCAGGCGCAGGCCGGGCTGGGCGGCAAAATCGGCGGTGAGCAGCAGGCGTTCGGGCTGAAGTCCGGAACTTAGCAGCTCGCGCAGGCTCTTGGCGCCTTCGACCAGAAACGCGCCGGTGCGCTGGCGGTATTTTTTTTGGTGCAATTGCTGCACGTACTTGGCAACGGCTTTCGAAACCATTCTTTTGTGATACGTCCCTTCAACTGGGCGCCCCGGCGCGGAGCTTCCTGGTTACTTGGCCTTGCGGCGGCGGCGCAGCTAACGGGCTGCTCGCCCATGCGCCTGCTGGGCCCGCGTCAGCGGCTGCTCACCGACGTCCGCATCGACGGCGTCCGCCAACTGGAGCGCGAGCAGCTGGACCCGCTGCTGCGGCAGCGGCCCAACCGGCGCTTTCCGGTGCCGCAGCTCGCAATTTACAACCTCGGCTACACCTTCTACCATCCCGAGGGCCTGAAGGCCAAACTCGACACCACCCTGCGCGACTACGCCCGCCGCATCGCGGCCGCCGGCACCGACTCCGTGGCGGTGGGCAAGCTGCTGCAAAAGCGCGAGCGGCGCATTCAGCGGCTGCAGCGCAAGCTCGACAAGGGCAACGCCATCATGCGCCTGGGCCAGCCGCCGGTGATTTACGACTCGGCGCTGACGGCTGTCACGGCCGACCAGATGGGCATTTACCTGCGTTCCAAGGGCTTTTTCCGCAGCCGCGTATCGGCCGCCGAGGAGGGCTCCACGGCCCTGGGCGCGGTGGGCAAGCCGCTGCAGGCGCTGACCGGCCGCCCCGCCGCCCCGGCCGATACCACCCGGCCGGCGAACCGGCGCGTGACGGTGGTGTACGACGTGCACGAAGGGCCGCGCTTCCTGATTACGGCGCTGCGCTACGACGTGCCCGATTCGGCGGTGGCCCGCATCATCCGCGCCGATAGCACCCGGGCCCTGGTGCGCGTGGGGCAGCCCTACGACGAGGCCTTGATCGGCCAGGAGCGCGCCCGGCTGGAGGCGCTGCTCAAAAACCAGGGCTACTACGATTTCCGGGCCCAGTACATCACGCTGGAAGCCGATACGAGCTTTGCCCCGACCACCGTGCGCCTGCTGGTGCAGGTGGCCAACCCACCCGATGCGGCCCGACACCAAGTGTACAGCGTGCGCAACGTGAGCTTTGTCACCGACGCGGGCCTGAACCGCTTCGGGCTGCAGCGCGACACGGTGCAGCGCAACGGCATCAACTACTTGGCCTACAACCACCGCTTCAGCACGCGCATCCTGGACCGCAAGCTGCTGGTGCGCCCCGGCGAGCGGTACAGCCTGCAAAACACCCTACAGACCCAGCGGCAGCTCGCCAACCTCGATGTGTTCCGCTTCACGGCCGTCAACTACCAGAAGCCCGCCGGCGATTCCCTGCCGGGCGTACTCGACGCGACGGTATCCACCACGCCGCAAAAGCGGGCGCAGGAAACCATCGAGTTGGGCGGCACTTACGTGGCGGGCCTGGTGGGCCCGTTCGGCAACTTCCGGGTGCGCATCCGCAATGCCTTTGGGGGCGCGGAAGTGCTGGACCTCGGCCTGCGGGCGGGCCTGGAAGGCCAGTACCCGTTTCAGAGCAATCAGCAGGGGCCGCAGCCCAAAGGCCGCCTGACCACCCAGCTCGGGGCCAACGTGAACCTCACGCTGCCGCAGTTTCTGGTGCCCTGGCGTACCAACCGCTTCTTCACCAACTACAGCCCGCGCACGCGCCTGACGGCCAGCGTGACGTACGTGGACCGCCAGGAGTACAAGCGCACCAACCTGGAGGCGACCTACGATTACATCTGGCAGCGCAACGCTTATCACCAGTTCATCCTCACGCCGCTGGACCTGAGTCTGGTGTTCACGCGCGACCTAGACCCGGGCTTCCGCACCGACCTGGCCAACCGCCCCAACGGACCGGCGCTGCTCCGCTCGTTTCAACCGGTGTTCGTGCCGAGCATCAACGCTACGTCGCTCTACAACGACAACGATTTCAACCAGACCCTCGATGCGCGCTACCTGCGCCTCTTCGTGGAGCTGGGGGCACCGCTGCGTAAGTACTACACCAAGCCAGGCCCGGTAACTGACCGGCAGCTCGGCAGCACGCTGGAAGTCTATGACTTTATCCGGCTCAGCGCCGATTACCGCCGCTACCATAAGCTCAGCTCGCGCCAGTTTTTGGTCTGGCGCCTGAACGGCGGGCTGGCCACGGCCCTGACGGGCACCCAGCTCACGAACCAGGGCGTGACCAGCACCGCCTACATCATTCCCTACGACCGGTACGTGTTTGCGGGCGGGGGCTCCAGCGTGCGGGCCTGGTACCCGCGCCGCCTCGGCACCGGCTCGTACATCGCCCAAAACGCGACGGGGCCTATCAACTCCGAGACGCTGGAGCAGCCCGGCGAGGTGCTGCTGGAGGGCAGCGTGGAGTACCGCTTCCCGATCTACGACTTCGTGTACGGCGCGGCCTTTACCGACTTCGGCAACGTGTGGACGCTGCACCGCGGCGACCAGCCGCGCTCCAACGCCAACTTCGCGGCCGACCGGTTCTACCGCGAATTTGCCGTCGGCTCGGGCATGGGCTTCCGTTTCGACTTCACCTTCCTCATCGTGCGTCTGGATATGGCAACCAAGGTGTATAACCCGACGGTGACGACCGGCAGCAAATTTGTGCTGTCCAACACCAGCGTGTTTGGGCTGAACAGCCGCAACAACGACCCCAACCCCAACCCTGTGCGCCTGAACATCGGTATCGGCTACCCCTTTTGATTGGTTGTTGGTTGTTTAAAGTGCACCGGCCGGTGGCAGCCGGGTTACAAAAAAGCCCCTTTCCGGCGCGGAAAGGGACTTTTTTTTGCGTGGTCTTGAGTGACCGATGATTCAACAATCACCATCCATCAACAATCAATACGCCAGCAGTTCTTGCAGAGCGGCCAGGGTTTTGTCGGCGTTGGGCAACATCTGCTTTTCCAGCTCCACGTTCAGGGCTATGGCGGGCAGGTTGGCGGCCCCGAGCGTAAACACCGGCGCGTCGAGCTGCTGGAAGCAGTGGCGCTGGATGCGGCCCGCCAGGCTTTCGGCGAAGGAGTTCATCAGCGGCTCCTCGGTCAGCACCAGCACTTTGCCGTGGCGCAGCGTAGCGGCCTGCACGGCCTCCCAATCGAGCGGGTTCAGGGTGCGCAAATCCAGGATTTCGACCTGACCGGGCAGCTGCTTGCTGGCGGCTTTGGCCCAGTACACGCCCATGCCGTAGGTGATGACCACGCAGGTGTCGCCCTCGGCCAGCCTCTGCGGTGCGGCCTCCTGCACCACGTGGGCCTTGCCGAGCGGAATGACGTAGCCCGCCTCGGGCTCCACGGTTTTGGCGTCCTCGGTGCCGGGCACCTTGCTCCAGTACAGCCCCTTGTGCTCCAGCATCACCACCGGGTTCGGGTCGAGGAAGGCGGCGCGCATCAGGCCCTTCATGTCGGCGGCGTTCGAAGGATACACCACCTTGATGCCGCGAATGGTGAGCAGCGTGCTTTCGATGGAGCCCGAATGGTAGGGCCCGCCCCCGCCGTAGGCCCCGATGGGCACGCGGATCAGGCTCTGCACCGGGAACTTGCCCATCGAGAGGTAGCAGGATTTCGACAGCTCTTCCACCAGCTGGTTCAGGGCCGGCCAGATGTAGTCGGCAAACTGAATTTCCACAATCGGCTTGGCGCCCACGGCCGACATGCCGGCCGTCGAGCCGACGATGTAGGCCTCCTGAATCGGGGTGTTAAACACGCGGGCGTCGCCGTACTTCTTGGCCAGCAGCGCCGCCTCGCGGAATACCCCGCCCAGCTCGCCACCCACGTCCTGCCCGTAGAACAGGGCCTCGGGAAACTCGCGCAGAATGTCGTCCACCGCGTGCAAGGCCGCGTCCACCATGATGGCCTTGTCGGCACCCTGGGGGCTCCGCTCGCCGGCTTCCTCGGTTACGGCCGGCGGGGCAAACTCGTGGTCGGCGAAGGTGGCCGGGTCGGGGTTGGGCGCGGCCAGGGCGCGCTGGTAATCGTCCTCCACGGTGGCGCGGGCCTGCGCGGCGGCGTAGCCCAGTTCGCCCTCGGTGAAGCCCTCGGTGAGCAGCTGCTGGTGGAAGCGCGGCAGCGGATCCTGCTGCTGGTGTTCGGCGAGGTTGTCGCCGCGGTACCACTCGCGGCGCACGCCGCTGGTGTGGTGGCCCAGCAGCGGGCACTTGGCGTGCACCAGCACCGGGCCGCGGCGCTGGCGTACGTAGTCCGTAGCCGCCTGCATGGCGACGTAGCTGTCCACGAAGTCGGCGCCGTCGCACTGCAGGCGGTGCAGGCCCTTGAAGCCGGCTGCAAACTCGTAGGCGTTCATGGAGCGCATTTCGCGGCCCGTGGCCGAAATGCCCCACTCGTTGTCCTGCACGAGGTAGATGATGGGCAACTGGTGCAGGGCGGCCATCTGCAGCGCCTCGGCCACCTCACCCTCGGTCATGGCCCCGTCGCCGATGGAGCAGACCACCACCGGCTGGGCAGCGGCCGCAGGCAGTTGCTGCTGGCTCTCCAGGTACTTGACGGCGTGCGCCATGCCCGTGGCCGGAATGGCCTGCATGCCCGTGGCGGAGCTCTGGTGCGGAATGACGGGGATGCCCGGCCGGCGCAGCGAGGGGTGCGAGTAATACGTGCGCCCGCCGGAGAACGGGTCGTCGCGCTTGGCCATGAGCTGCAGCATCAGCTCGTAGGGCGTCAGGCCCAGGCCGAGCATGAAGGCGTCGTCGCGGTAGTAGAGGGCGCAGTAGTCGGTTTCGCGCAGCTGAAAGGCGGCGGCCAGCTGAATGGCCTCGTGGCCGCGGGCCGTGGCGTGCACGTACTTGGCCGTCACGGCCTTGTTTTCCTCGTAGATGCGGGCCATTTCGGCCGAGGTCTGCATCAGGCGGTAGGCCCGCAGCAGCGTGGCGCGGTCGGGATGCGCGGCGGGGGTAGCCGCGGTAAAGTCGGTGTCGGGAGCGTCCAGGGCGGTGGGAATTGGCATTCGGCGGGAGAAGCAGGTGGCAAAGGCCCGAAATTACGGCATCGGGGGCAGACAGCCACGCGCCGGGGCGGGCGGAACTTCTGAGCGTTGCACCGGACCGCGTGGCGGCGGGAAGCGCACCCGGCGCACCGATAAATCCTGAGTAAGCGGCCAAGATCCGGCGCGACTGGTACTTTTCGCTGCCCGCCGGTCTGCGTGCCAGCCCGGCGTCCGGGACGAAGCAAGGAGAGGTATACCGCCGGGGCTTCCGCCAAAATCCGCACCTTTGCGGTGACAAAAAACAGCTGCGGTGCTGATATTGCTCAGCTTTGCGCCTTTTACGGAGCCCTTATTTCGCCTTCGTAAACCAGCCCAATGCCATGACCGCGACGCTGCTCTCTCCTGCTTTTGCCCCGATGACCGAGACTACCCCGACCGCCCTGCCCTTCCGCCAAGAAGTAGAGCAGTGGATGCGCAGTTTTCAGAAGTGGCTGTACACCGAGCTGCAAACCACTGATGGCGGTGCCACCTTTCAGCCCGACGTGTGGCAGCACCACTCCGGCGGCGGCGGCGAGTCGCGCGTGATTCAAAACGGGCGCATCCTGGAGAAAGGCGGCGTAAACTTCTCGGCCGTGTGGGGCGAGATGGACGCGCGCGCCGCCCAGCACCTGCTCATGCCCGATCCGCGCTACTTCGCCACCGGCGTATCGGTGGTGCAGCACCCGCGCAGTCCCATGGTGCCCATTTCGCACATGAACGTGCGCTACTTCGAGGCCGGCAACGGCGAGGCCTGGTTTGGCGGCGGGCTCGACCTGACGCCCATCTACGTGGACGTGGAGCAGGCGCGCTGGTTTCACCAGCAGATATTCGAGGTCTGCCAGCAGCACAACCCCACGTACTACCAGCGCTTCAAGGACTGGGCCGATGAGTACTTCTTCCTGACGCACCGCCAGGAAACCCGCGGCGTAGGCGGTATTTTCTTCGACCGCCTCACCGTGGGCAAGGACGGCAGCCGCGAGGAGCTGTTTGCCTTCGTGCAGGCCGTGGGTGAGGTGTACGGCCGGACTTACTGCGAGCTGCTGCGCCGCAACGCAGACAAGCCGTTTACGGAGCGCGAAGTGGAGTGGCAGATGGTGCGCCGCGGCCGCTACGCGGAGTTCAACCTGGCCATCGACCGCGGCACCAAGTTCGGGCTGGAAACCGGGGGCCGCACCGAGAGCATTCTGATGAGCCTGCCGCCGCGCTGCGAGTGGCACTACAACCGGCAGCCCGCCGCCGGCTCGGCGGAGGCCGAAACCCAACGGTGGCTGAAAAAGGGCGTAAATTGGCTCGACCATTCGCCCTCCACCGTTGATTGAACAGCTGCAGGAGCTGGACCGCTGGCTGCTGGTGTCGGCCAATGACGCCGCCACCCCCGCCCTCACCCGGCTCATGATTTTCTTTACCGACCGCTTCGTGTGGTTTCCGGCCTACCTGGTCATCGTAGTAGCCCTGGGCTACTACTTTGGCCGGCGGGCCACGTTGCTGCTGCCGCTGATGGGCCTGAGCGTGGCCCTGGCCGACAGCATTTCCAGCCGCTTTTTCAAGCCCTACTTTGCCCGCCTGCGCCCCTGCCACGATCCGCAGCTCTCCGAGATGCTGAACCTGGCCAACGGCTGCGGCGGGCAGTTCGGCTTTATCTCCTCGCACGCGGCCAATGCCTTTGCGCTGGCGATGTTTCTGTACCTGGTGCTGCCGCCGCGCTTCCGTGTCGCGAAGGTGCTGGTGCTGCTGTGGGCTGCACTGGTGAGCTATAGCCGCATCTACCTGGCGGCCCACTACCCCTCCGACGTGCTGGCCGGCACGGCGCTGGGCTGCGGGCTGGCCTGGGGCTGCTACTGGCTGTACCGGCAGGGCGTGGCGCGCTGGTGGCCGGCCCTGACCTAAACCGGCCGGGGCTCACTCCGGGGGCCGGTAGAATTCCCGAAGCGCGTGGGTATAGAGCATGTAGCTCAGCGAAAAACGGCGCTGAAACACGGCGGGCCGCTCGGTGCCCACGGGTCCCAGCATGAGGGAAGTATGCGCCCCCACCCGGGCCTGCTGGGCGTAGGGCAGCTGGCGCTGGTCGAAGCTCACGTCGAAGAAGTACAGATACGGGCGCACAAAGCGGATATAGCGCTGCGCTTGCGCCGCGGGCACCGGCCCGGCGGCCCGGCGAAACGCCACGGGCTGCCGGCGAGCCAAGGCCTGCTGCAGCTCCACGGCATTAAGGGGCACGTCGGCGAGCAGCGGCAGGAGGTTGAACTGCGCGTCGGCCATGGCCCACTTGCCGCGCTGCGGCAGCCATACTTCGGTGAGTACGTGGCCCGCCCCGGATTTGCGCGTGGCCGCATCCCGGGTTTTGAGGCCTACTACGCGGGCGGGCATACCCAGGGCCAGCAGCGCGTCGGCCGATACTTTGGCATACTCCACGCAGCGAAACTTCTTGCCGGCGCGGGCTTCCCGGATAATGGTCAGCGCATCGGACTGGCTGGGTTCGTTGTTGCCGTTGTGCGCCCACAGGCCGTTCGTCCAAGCCACCACGGCCAGCAGGCGCTGCAGTTCCTCGGCTGCTGGCAGGGCGTGGAGCTCCTGTTCGCGCAGTTGCCGCAGGTAAGCATCGGTGGCGGCGTCGGGGTACACGAACCGCACGGCGGGCAGGCGGGCGGTGCTGTCGAAGTGCAGCAACTCCTGGGCCTGGGCTGCCTCCCCGGCCCAGGCCAGACCGGTCAGCAACAAGGCAAGCAGCTGTTTCACACCGGAATATAATCACTGCCCACCCCTAAGGCAAGCTACTACCCGCTGGACTTAGCGGGCGGGCTTGCGGTTGCCGGTGTGCCCGTCGCCCCGGTCGCCCTGGCCGGATTTGCTGGTGACGCGGGAGTTGTGCTTGTCGTCCTGCGAGAGGGAACGGTGAATGTCCACTTCGCTGGTAAACTGCCCTTTATCGTTGCGGCGCACGTAGCGCTTGTCGCCGGGCGTAGGCTCGATCAATTCGCGTTTCGACATGGTGGTGAAGGAGTTGGTACTCCTTCCCTCCTACGCAGCCGCCCGCAAAAAGTGCCAACGGCGGAGCTTAGCGGGCGGTTTCCGCCACGCCGATGATAACGCCGAAGTCGCCGTCTGTCTGCTGCCAGCCCTGCGCGGGCAGGTACGTGCGCGACACGAACCCGTCGAGGTAGAGGGCCTGCCGGCAGCCTTGCTGCTGAAAGAAGCGCGCGAAGTCGTAGAAGTTGACGGGTGACTTCGACATGGCCAACAGCACCCGCCCGTCGGGCAGCACGCCCACCCCGTTGCGTACGTGCAGGTTCTGTGAAGCGGGTTGGAAGGCCCGATGAATCCGTCCATCCACGACCAGCATCGGCCCCGACTGCGTGGCGTAGCGGATGCGCCCCGACGGGCGAAAATCCTGGGTGCGGCACACCGCGGCGCGGCCATCGGCGGTCAAATAAAACACGCCGTTGGGCTGCAGGTAGAAGTTGCCGGCGCCGGCGCTGGTATCCAGCGGCGTGATGACTTTGCCGGCCTGGATGAACAGGCCCACGGGTACGTTGCCGGCCCGGTACATGCCGCCGTTGGTGGCGAAAACGAGCGTTTCTCCCCGCCCCTGCAGCCATTGCTTCAGGCGGCCGAGGCTGCTCAGCGGCTGCCCGTTCTCGTCGCGCCAGTACAGGGCCAGCCGCTGCCGGCGCGGGTCCACGCGGTAGCTCACGAAGCGGGCGGTAGTCCTGCTCTTAGTTGCTTCCGGCTTGCCACGCCAAAAGCTGATGGCAACCGCCAGCGTAAGGGTTACTAGCAGGCCGGTCTGTTTTCTCACCGGTGGTCAAACGGAATAGCCCTCTTGGCCTTTGCCAGCCTCGCTCATGCTTAAGGCCGGTCGCTCGTCTATCATTCGCCGCAACCGGTGCAAGTAGCTTATCAGCAGCACAGCTATGACGTTGACCTCCAACTGAATGGCTTCTTCGCGCCCGTTGATGACGAACTCAAAAGAAGAGAGGGAGAAATTGAACAACACGTTAAAGTCTGTCGTCCAGTCGATTCCCAACATGATACCTAGTCCAGCACCGTATTTGTAGCTGTAGCCCATCAGTGAAAACTGTACTACCTGCAAAGCTTGGTTAATCGTCGATTGAACCAGCCCAGTCTCGTGGTCCAATACCAACAGCAGCCGCCCGCAATAGATAGAATGCAAATACAGTCCAGTAGCCAATATTATCACCAGCAGCGTAGGGCCCGTCAATGCCTGCAGGTGAGCCACCAACCAACCGACAAGTCCTAATCCCAGGGCCCCGCCCAGCAACTGGTAATAGCCGAGAATTTTCACGCGTCTTTGCCATTCACTGGTTGTCCACCTCCGGCTATTTCCCATTCATTCTGCTGGCATTGATTAGGATATGCAAAGCTCAGACGTTACCGTCCCAGCAGCTTCGCCACGTATTTGCCCACGATGTCAAACTCCAAGTTGACTCGGTCGCCGGGCCGCAGGTGCTGGAAGGTGGTATGCGCGTGGGTGTAGGGAATGATGGCCACCGAGAATCCGTCGTCGGTGCTGTTGAAGCAGGTCAGGCTCACGCCGTTGATGCAGATGGAGCCCTTCTCCACCGTCACGCGGCCGGGCCCGGTTTCGTGCCGGAAGCGGTAGAGCCAGGAGCCGTTATGGTCCTCCACCGCCTCGCAGACGGCGGTCAGGTCCACGTGGCCCTGCACGATGTGGCCGTCGAAGCGGCCATTGGCCGCGAGGCAGCGCTCCAGGTTCACCTGCCGGCCGGCCACCCATTGGCCGAGGTTGGTTTTCTGCAGCGTCTCATCGATGGCCGTGACGGTGTGCGTGCCGGCGGCCGCGTCCAGGGCTACCACCGTCAGGCACACGCCGTCGTGGGCCACGCTCTGGTCGATCTGCAGCTCGCTGAAAAAAGGGGAAGCCACGGTGAAGTGGCGGTTGGTGCCTTCCTGCCGCACGTCGGTGATGGTGCCGAGGGCTTCGATGATGCCGGTGAACATTTGATTCAATTAAAAATTAAGAATGAATAATTAAAAATTGAGAACAGGGCCATTTGTCCTGGCATTTTAGCTGCCAACGGCCATTTTTACTTTTTAATTCTCAATTTTTAATTACCCTATTTCCCCCGTCCTTCCACGATGATTTTCAGCGTGTAGAGCATGACGCGGAAGTCCATGGCCAGCGACATGTTCTCGATATAGAGGATGTCGTATTTGAGGCGCTGCACCATCTCGGCCACGGTTTCGGCGTAGCCGTACTTCACCTGCCCCAGAGAGGTAATGCCGGGGCGCACGCGGTGCAGGTGCCGGTAGTGCGGGGCCACTTGCATGATCTGGTCGATGAAAAACTGCCGCTCCGGGCGCGGCCCCACCAGGCTCATGTCGCCCTTGATGACGTTCCAGAACTGCGGCAGCTCGTCGAGGCGCACCTTGCGCATGAAGCGGCCCCAGGGCGTGATGCGCGGGTCGTTCTTGCTCGACAGGGCCGGTCCCAGCCGCTCCGCGTCGATGTACATGGAGCGGAACTTGTAGATCTTGAACGGGTGCCCGTGCTTGCCGATGCGCTCCTGGGCGAAGAAGATGGGCCCGGGCGACGAGAGGCGCACCATCACGGCCGTGAAGGCGTACACCGGCCAGGCCAGCAGCAGAAACAGGCCCGAGCCGACCACGTCGATGCCGCGCTTGACGACCTCCTGCCACACCGGCAGCAGATCGTGCTTGATTTCAATCAGCGGGGTGCCGAACAGGTGGTTGACCTTCACCGAGCCCAGCAAGATCTGGTACACATCGGGCAGCACGCTCACGCGGGCGGGCGTGCCTTCCAGCTGGGTAAGCACCTGCTGAATCATCTGGTGCTCGGAGGGCTCCAGCGCCACCACCACCTGCTCCACGTGCAGGGCCCTAATCAGGGCCGGCAGCCGCTCGTAAGAGCCGCGACGGGGCAGCTCGGTGGCCAGCTCCGGGTCCACCGCGTCGTTCACGGGCACGAAGCCGATGATGTTCAGGCCCAGGTGGCGGTTGGCCCGCTCCAATTCGCGGTAGGTTTCCAGCGCCAGCGGGCTGGAGCCCACCAGCAGCGTGTTGAAGGCAATGACGCGCCGGCGCACCAGCCGCTGAATGGTGGTAATGGCCCAGGTCCGGAGCACCGCCGTGATGGTGAAGTGCAGCAGGAAGTAGGCCGAAATCGTCTTGTAGTAGAGCCGGTAGTTGCTCACGCCCTGGTCGTCGAGCAGCAGGGCGAAAAAGATGACCACCGCCCCCAGGAAGGAGATGCGCGCCAGCCGGATAATCTCGCCCACCCGCGACTTGCGGAAGATGTCGCGGTACTCGCCGATGAGCGCGTACAGGATAACCCAGAACGCGGCAATCATCAGGGCCGAGCCGGTGAGCGTAAAGAGCTGGTCGCCGGTGAAGCGGTAGCCGGCGTTGATTTCGCTCAGCAAGTACTTGCGCAGCAGGTAAAAACAGCCCCAGGCCAGCAGGCCCGCCCCAAAATCGGCGGCCAGCAGCTTAATCTTTTGCAGGGAGCGAATCAACGCGGATAACGAATGGGAACGACGAAACTACGGGCGGAAGACTGGCACAACTAGCGCGCGGCCGTAGCTTTGCGACTGGAAAGGCCCGCCCGCCGCGCGCAAAGGTAGGGTGGTTTTGCCCTCCGCCCGCCATGTCCGCATTTCCGCCCTCCTCCGCTGCTTCCGCCGCCGACTCGTACCGCCACCGCGGCCAGCGCCGCGCCCTGGTGGCCGAGCTGCGCGCCAAGGGCATCGGCGACGAGCGGGTGCTCAGCGCCATCGGGCAGGTGCCGCGCCACCTCTTTTTCGACCCGGCCTTCGAGTCGCACGCTTACCACGACAAGGCGTTTCCCATCGGCGAGGGCCAGACGATTTCACAGCCCTACACCGTGGCTTACCAGACGGAGCTGCTGACGGTGCGGCCCGGGCAACGGGTGCTGGAAGTGGGCACCGGCTCGGGCTACCAGTGCTCGGTGCTGCTGACGCTGGGCGCCGAGGTGTTCAGCATCGAGTATAATTCGGTGCTCTTTGAGCGCACCTGCCAGCGGCTGGCGCAGCTGGGCTACCGCGGCGCCCACCTCTACTGCGGCGACGGGTCGGTGGGCCTGCCCGCGCAGGCGCCCTTCGACCGCATTCTGGTGACGGCGGCCGCGCCCGCGCTGCCGCGGCCCCTGTTGCAGCAGCTGCGCATCGGGGGGGTGCTGGTGGTGCCGGTGGGCCCGCCCGAGCAGGTGCAGCGCATGGTGCGGGTCACCCGGGAGTCGGCCGACGGCTTTGCGCGTGAGGACTTTGAGGAGTTTCGCTTCGTACCCCTGCGCGGGGCGGCGGGATGGGCGGGCTAACGGCCTGGCGGGGCGCAATAATGCCCCCGATTGTGCTTACCTTGGGCAACCCTTCAGACCGGCCCTCAGTCTGTTGGGCGATGCGCACGCGCTGCCATCCGTCCACCCATTTCTCACCCTAACCCCTTTCATGATACGCAAAGCTTTACCCATTCTGTGGCTGGCCGCCGTGGCCTTGCTGGGTAGTGCCGGCCAGGCTTCGGCCCAGCGGCAGCAACGTCCCGAGCACACCTACGGCTTCCGCTGCGCCTTTGACAGCGTGCAGCAGGCCGAATTCGCCCGGCACCCCGGCATGGAGCAGGATTACCTGAACTTCCTGCGCCGCGCCACCCGGATGACGCCGGCCGAGCAGGCCCGCATCAACGCCACGCCCGACGTCATCGTGCCGGTGGTGTTTCACGTCATCCACAACGGCGCCAACACCGCCGGCAACATCTCCGATGACCAGGTGCGCGACGCGCTGCGTATCATCAACCGCGACTTCAACAAGGAAAACGCGGACACGGCCAACATCGACCCGCGCTTCCGCCCCATCGCCGCGCGGCCGGGCTTCCAGTTCCGCCTCGCTAAGAAAGACCCGAACGGCAACTGCACCAGCGGCATCACGCACACGTTTTCCGCGCAGACCTTGGTGGGCGACAACAGCGTGAAGAACGTCATTCGCTGGGACGTGAACCGCTACCTGAACGTCTGGGTAACGGAAAACGCCAACGGCGCCGGCGGCTACGCCATCCTGCCCTGCGGTGGCGGCTCGCTCAACGACGGCATCGTGATTCGCAACGGCCAGTTTGGCTCCATCGGCACTTCCTGCGGCCGCACCAGCAACTTCTGCGCCCGTTCGCTCACCCACGAGGTGGGCCACTACTTCGGCCTGCCCCACACCTGGGGTCGTTCGAACACGCCCGGCCAGATGGCTAACTGCAACGACGACGACGGCATTGCCGACACGCCGAACACGATAGGCGCGCAGCAGGACTGCAACCTGACCCAGGCTTCCTGCGGACCGATTGCCAACACGGAGAACTACATGGACTATGCGAACTGCTCCAAGATGTTCACGGAAGGACAGAAAACCGTGATGCGCGCCTCGCTGGCCCTCTCCTGCCGCGCCACGCTCGTGTCGGCGGCCAACCTGGTGGCCACCGGCACCAACGACGGCTACGTGGCCCCGACCTGCCCGCCGGTAGCGGCCTTCCGCACGGGCACCACCACGGTATGTGCCGGCGGCGCGGTGGAGTTCATCGATGACTCGTACGGCAACCTCGGCACGGTTACCTACGCCTGGAGCTTCCCCGGCGGCTCGCCTGCCACGTCGACCCAGCAGAACGTGACGGTGACCTACGCCGCCCCCGGCGTGTACGACGCGACGCTGACCATCAGCGGCCCCACGGGCACGAGCACCGTGACCCGCCAACAGGTCGTGCGCGTGCTCGGCGCGGCGGCTAAGGTGCCCACGCCCTACTCCGAGGCCTTCGAGGACAACGAGTGGCAGGCCAACTCCGTCAACGCCGACCGCAACTGGCGCAACGAAACCTCGGGCTCGACCACGGACCGCTGGCAGCGCATCAACGGCGTCAACGGCCCCACCATGACCGGCACGTCGGCCCTGCGCCTGCGCCTGCCCAACATCGCGGACGGCGTGGTAACAACCCTGTACTCGCCGGTACTCGACCTGACGGCCGCCGGCGGCAACGGCTACCAGCTGGTGTTTGACCGCGCCTACGCCCGCCAGGCCACCACGTCCTCGGATCAGCTGCGCGTGGCCTTCAGCGGCGACTGCGGCGTGACGTGGACCAACAACGTGAACATCAACGCGGGCCTGCTGATAAGCAACACCGGCAGCCTGCCGGTGGCCGGCGCCTTCACGCCGACGGCGTCGGAGTGGCGCACTACCACGCTGAACATTCCGGCGTCGCTGCAGGGCTCTTCCAGCCTGGTGGTGCGCCTGCAGGTATCGGCCGGCGGCGGCAACAACCTCTACCTGGACAACTTCCGCGTGCAGCTCCCGCTGGCCACGCGCGCCCAGGACATGAGCACCCGCGGCATCAGCGTGACGCCGAACCCGCTCACCCACGAAACGGCCGTGCAGTTTGCCCTCGACAAGCCCACCACGGCCCAGGTGCAGGTGCTCGACCTGGTGGGCCGCACCGTGCTGACCACTGATGCCCAGCAGTTTGCCAGCGGCCAGCAGCGCATTGCGCTGGGCGGCGAAGGCAAGCGCTTGAGCCCGGGCGTATACCTGGTACAGCTCACGCTGGGCCAGGAGCGCTTCACCTCGCGCGTGCTGGTGCAATAATCCTTTACCCTGTTTTCATTGACGGCCGCCCCCGCTCCTTCCGGAGCGGGGGCGGTTCGTTTTGGGGCTGGTGCCGGCCAAGGGCAGCCCGGCCGCTATCTTTGCAGCCCCATTGTTTTTCTTCTTCTCCGCCATGCGCAAACAGAAGCCCGTCTCCGAATCATTCGTGCGAATGACCGAACTGGTACTGCCCAACGATACCAACACGCTCAACAACCTGATGGGCGGCCGCATGATGCACCTGATGGACGTAGCCGCCGCCATTTCGGCCCAGCGCCACTCCAACCGCATCGTGGTGACGGCCTCCGTCGACAACGTATCCTTCCGCGAGGGCATTCAGCTCGGCAGCGTAGTTACCCTGGAAGCACAGGTCACGCGCTCCTTCAGCTCCAGCATGGAGGTGCACATCGACGTGTGGGCCGAGGATATTCCGTCGGGCACCAAAGTCAAGTCGAACGAAGCGTTCTTCACCTTCGTGGCCGTGGACCAGAGCGGGCGCCCCATCGACGTGCCCGAGGCCGTGCCCGAAACGCCCGAGGAAGTACGCCTTTACGACGGGGCCCTGCGCCGGCGGCAGCTGCGCCTGGTACTCGGTGGCCGCATGAAGCCCCACGACGCAACCGAGCTCAAAGCCCTTTTCGAGTTGGAGTAAGGTATTTGGCCGGTTTCCGGCCGTTGGCTAACTTGTTGGCAGCGGGCGGAGCCGGCCAATGCTGGCCCCGCCGTTTGGTGCCACTCTTCCTGACTTCCTTTCCGTGGACGAAGCCACTCTCGCTTTTTACCAACAGCTGTACGCCGGCACCCCGCTCTACGTGGTGCCCGAGGCGACTCCTGCCGCTGCGCTGCCGACGGCCCAACCGCATGCGGCCTCTACGGCACTTCCAGCTCCTGCGGCTCCGCCCGCCACGCCAACTCCGGTTCTGCCTCCAGCCCCAGCAGTGGCACCGCCCATCACGCCGGAAGCGGCCCCGGGCCGGCTGCCTTCCCTGGCCGATCTGCGCGCGGCTCGTACGGCGGCCCCCGCTCCGGCTGCGCCGGTACAGGCGCCGCTCGCAGTGCCCCCTGCCGCTCCCGCAGTACCGGCCGCGGCCCCGGTGCTCCAGCGCCCGCCCGTGGTCTTTGATACCCTGGGCAGCAACGCCAACGGGCTGGTCTTGCTCGTGCGCCTGGAAGACCCCGAGCGGCTGCCGCGGATGCAGCGCAACGTATTCCTGAACAACATGCTCAAGGCCATTCAGCGCGTGATGGAGGAATGCGTCATCGTTAACATCCGCTCGCCGTATCCGGTCAGCCTGGAGGAACTGCGGGCCCACGGCTTGGCGGTGCGCGAGGTCATCGGCTTCGGCAAGAACTTACTGGACGTCGCCACCAAGCGCACCCAGCCCTACGAGCCCGTCCGCATCGGCGACGTGGCCTACCTACCGGCGGCGGAGGTGGAAATCATCGAGTATGACAACGGCCGCAAAAAGCAGCTCTGGCAGGCGCTGCAGCGCATGTTTTTGGGCTAAATGGCTGTAGCGTACCGGCTTTCGACGGCTTGGTTACAACAAAAAGGCCTTCCCGCAGCACGGGAGGGCCTTTTTGTTGGATGCCAGCCGAACAATCAACCATTTGACGATTCAGCCATTTAGCCGTTAAACTTATTTCAGCACCGCCGCCAGCTTGGCCGACAGCGCTTCGCCGCGCAGGTTCTTGGCCACAATGCGGCCCTGCGGGTCGAGCAGGAAATTCATCGGGATGGACTGCACGCCATACGACTGCCCGGCGGCCGACTGCCAGCCCTTCAGGTCCGAAACGTGCGTCCAGGCCAGGCCATCGGATTCAATGGCTTTGAGCCACTTGCCACGGTCCTGATCGAGCGAGACGCCGTACACGGTGAACTTCTTGTTCTTGAACTGCTGGTAGGTTTTGACCACGTTGGGGTTTTCCTGGCGGCAGGGGCCGCACCACGAAGCCCAAAAATCGAGCAGCACGTACTGGCCGCGCAGGGAGCTGAGCGGCACCACTTTGCCGTCGGGGCCGGCCAGTTGAATGTCGGGGGCGATGGTGCCCACGGCGGTTTTGCGCAGCGGTTCCAGCGTCTGCACCAGCGCTTTGGTGTAGCGCGAGTTGGGCTGGGCCTTTTTCAGCTGCGTGGCCACCGAGTCGGCGAAGCCGAAATTCTCGTCGGCGTTGATGATCTGCGGGTCGCTCAGGGCGAAGGCCGACACCACGGAGGTCGGGTTGGCCTTGACGAGGCGCTTCAACCCGGCCGTTTTGCGGGCCTGGCCGGCGTAAAACTGCGCTTCCAGCAGCTGCATGGAATCCTGCCGACCGGCCTGGGCATTGGCCTGGTAGCGCTGCATGATGCTTTGCTGCTGGGCGTTGCTGCTCATCATCTGACGCACCAGCTGCTGCAGCACCTCCGAGTCTTTGGAGCCCTTCACGGTGTAGTCGCTGCTGAGCTTCTTGGCGTCGCCCGCGAACTGCAGCTTGGTTTTGTTGTCGAGGGTCACGAGCACCTGGTTCTGCTCGTCGAGCTTGAGCTGGTAGAGGCTGGCTTCCGAGGCATTGCCCTTGAAGGTGAAGCGGCCTTGCGCGTCGGTGGTGGCCGTATCGCGCGAGACGAACTGGTTGCCGGTCAGCTCGGCCAGGTACACCTTGGTGCCAGCCGCCGCGTTGCGCAGCTGCCCGCTGATTTCGTAGCCGGGCTGGCCGGCTACGTCCGCGGACGAGGACGACGACGCATCGGAGCAGGCCGAGGAAATGCTCAGCAGCGAGGCAACCAGGATCAGGCTTGTCATAGGGTATTTCATGAAAACAGGGTCGGCAGCGGCGCACCGACTGATGCGCCGGGCTTAGAACACCGCAATTTGCCGATTTGTCGGCGAAGTTGTACGCCACGGACACCAGCCGGGCCGTCAAAGTTGCTACAGCCCGGCCCGTATTATTGGTTCCCGCGGGCTGCCCGGCGCGAACAGCTGCCGCGCTGCCTGCTGGCGGGCTCCTGGCGCCGGGGCGGGCCACCGCGCCGGCCGTACGCCTACCGCAGCATAGCGGCTACTTTCTGCTCCAACGCTTCGCCGCGCAGGTTTTTGGCGACGATGCAGCCCTGCGGGTCAAGCAAAAACGAGGTGGGGTATTCGTACACATTGTACACGCTGCCGGCCACGCTGGCCGGGCCGGGCGCATCCTGCACCTGCGGCCACGTCAGCCCATCCTGCCGGATGGCCTTCAGCCAGTCCTCCTTTTTCCGGTCGACGGATACGCCGTACACGGTGAAGCCCTGGGCATGATACTGCTGGTACAGCTTCCGCAAACGCGGGTTTTCCTCGCGGCACGGCCCGCACCAGGAAGCCCAGAAATCCACGAGCACCACCTGCCCCCGCAGGCTGCTCAAAGCCACCGGGCGTCCGTCCGGATCGAGCAGGCGGATGTCCGGGGCCGGCTGCCCAACGGCGGTAGCCCGGCGCATGGCCTGGTAGTGGAGCAGCCGCCGGGTGTAGGGCGAGGCGGGCCACTGCCGGGCGTAGCGGGTGGTGGCCGAATCCAGGAAGGCTTCGTCGGCCCCGGCGCCGCTCAGGAAGGCGGCCGTGGCGTACGGGGCGAGGTACGATGGTTGCCGGGCTACGCGCTGGGCCGCCGCCGTGAAAGCGCCGAAACAGGCCGCCATTTGCTGGTCGATTCGCACCAGCGTGTCCGCGTCGGTAATGGCCGTGCGGCGCGCATGCAGCGCTTCCAGCAGCCCCGCGATACGGGCGTGCGTCCGGTTCATTTCAGCCAAGGCCTCCGCCTCGGCCGAGCCGTGCACTTCGCTCGTATTCCCCAACCGGAATGCGTTGGCGCGCACCTGCAGGCGGCAGCCCGGGGCCAGCGCCAGGCCCACCGTCTGCTGCTGCCCGCTTACGCGCAGGCTGTACACGCCGGGCGCAGCTACCACGCCCCGCAGCCGGAAGCGGCCCGCCGCATCGGTAACGGCGGAGTCCAGCGGCACGGGCTGACCGCTTTCGTCGTCGGTCAGGTACAGCCGCGTGCCCGCCCGGGCGTCCGTGAGCTGGCCGCTCACTTCGTAGTTGGGTTTGGGGGCCGGGGCCAAGGCTTGGCGCTGCGCGGCCACTGGCTGCGCCGCAGCGGCTGCAAATAGCAGCAGCCAGCCGTTAATTGCGTTCATGGGTCTTACACGAAAATGAGCTAACGGGCAAAAGCAAGCCCACCAACCGAGGCCGGTTGGTGGGCTAAAGGTTGCAGGGGCGGGCAGCCGCTTAGGCCTGCTCCAGCTGGTCGCGCAGCAACTGGTTGGCCAGCTTCGGGTCGGCTTTGCCCTTGGTGAGCTTCATCAGCTCGCCCATGAACATGCCGGTCAGCGACTTTTTGCCGGCGCGGTACTCGGCCACTTTGCCCGGATTCGCGTCGAGCACCTGCTGCACCAAGGCGGCCAGCTCGCCCGAATCGGCCTGCTGCAGCAGGCCCAGCTGCTCGGCCGCCGCGGCGGCCGACTGCGTGGCGTTATCGAGCAGGTGCGGAAACAGCTGCTTGGAAGCCACCGAGTGGTTGATTTTACCTTCGTCGATCAGGCCGATGATGTCGGCCAGGTGCCGGGCGCTGAGCGGAAACTCGGCCATGGTGAGGGCGCGCTCGTTCAGGAACGACTTCACGGGGCCCTGCATCCAGTTGGCGGCGGCCTTGGCGCTGCCAGGCGTCAGGCGCGTCAGCTCGTCGAAAAACAGCGCAATGTCTTTCTCGGCCGTGAGCACCGAGGCGTCGTAGTCGGAAAGGCCCAGCTCGCCGGTGAAGCGCGCGTAGAGCTGCTGCGGCAGGGCCGGCAGTTCGGCCTGCACGCGGTGCAGCCACGCGTCGTCGACGATGACCGGGGGCAGGTCGGGCTCCGGGAAGTACCGGTAGTCGTTCATCGTTTCCTTGGTGCGCTGCGCCTGCGTGGTGCCGGTCGTCGCGTCGAAGCCGCGGGTCTGGCTGATGATTTCCTCCCCGGCTTCGAGCAGCTGAATCTGCCGCTCGATTTCGTGCTCGATGGCGCGCTGCACGTTGCGGAAGGAGTTCATGTTCTTCACTTCCACCTTGGTGCCGAACTTCTGCGCGCCCACGGGCATCACCGAAATGTTGGCGTCGCAGCGCAAAGAACCCTCCTCCATGTTGCCGTCGCAGATGCCCAGGTACTGCACCAGCTTCTTGATTTCGGCGAGGTAGGCGTAGGCCTCGTCGGCGTTGCGGATGTCGGGCTCCGACACGATTTCGATGAGCGGCACGCCGGCCCGGTTCAGGTCCACCAGCGTTTCTACTTCGCCCGCCAGGTGCATCGATTTGCCCGCATCTTCCTCCATGTGAATGCGCGTGATGCCGATGGGCTTCACCGTGCCGTCGGCCAGGCGAATATCCACGTGGCCCTTGGTACAGATTGGGGTTTTGTCCTGGGTAATCTGGTAGCCCTTGGGCAGGTCGGGATAGAAGTAATTTTTGCGCGCAAAGAGGTTGTCGCGCGTGATCTGGCAGTTGGTGGCCAAGCCCATTTTCATGGCAAACTCCACGGCCGTGCGGTTGATGCGCGGCAGCGTGCCGGGGTGGCCCAGGGTGATTACCGAGAGGTTGGAGTTGGGCAGGGCGCCGTACTCGTTCTCATCCGAGGAGTACATTTTGCTGCGGGTGAGCAGCTGCGCGTGCACTTCCAGGCCGATGACGGGCTGGTATTTTGCTTTGATGGTGTCGTCCATGCTAATCAAATCGTCGAGCCGCGTCGGGGACCCGCAGGACCCCAACGCGGCCGCAAGATAAAACTATCCCGGCGGGCAGCAGTGCTTATTCCCGAAAGGGCCGCCGCCCGCGAACGAACCCGTTGCGGGCGGGCAAACGACCACGCGTAAATGGCCGCCTACTCGTCGGCGGAAGCCGCCGCGCTGCGCCGCGACGGGTAGTAGAAAAAGTCGCCCTCCATCACGCTGGGCACGGGCTGTCCCTCGGCGCTGGCGGGCGTCAGGCGGGGCAGCTTGCGCACGGCTTCCAGCGCGGCGGCGTTCAGGGCCGTATCGTCGGAGGCCAGCACGCGTGCGCCCTGCACGTAGCCCAGGCTGTCTACGCCGAAGGCCACGTGCACCGCCGCGTCGGTGGTGCGGGCGTAGCCCTTGGGCACAAACTGCGCGAAAGACTTCTGCAGGCTCTGAAACACGGCCGCCTGCCCCACGCCTTTGCCGGGCAGCTTGGCGGCGCTGCGGTAGCCGGGGCACACGTCCAGGGCCTGGCCGCCGGGGCCAAAACACTCGCTTTTAACCACGGCGCCGGCTTTGTTTTGCTGGTCGCGGCGCAGCTTGCCGTCGGGGTAGTAGGTTTTCATTGGGCCGTCGGGTTTGCCGAGGCGGTAGCTCACGTCCTCGCGCAGCTGCCCGCCGGGGTACCACTCGCGGGTGCGGGCGTGCGGCGTGGCCCAGGGCAGCTCGCCGGCGAAGCCCGCATCGAGCAGCTGCTGGTGGTTCTGCACGGTGTAGCGCCGCACGCGCCAGCGCACGCCCAGGCTGTCGGCGCGGCGCATGATGTCGTAGGCATAGGCCCCGTCGGCCGAGGGCAGCGGCACGAGGTGGCGGTCGAGGTAGCGCACGCCGGCGGGGCGGCCTTCCAGCTGTTCCAGGGTGGTTACCACCTTTACCTGAGCCTGCGCGGAGGCGGCTGCGCACAGCCCCAGCGCCAAGGCGCCGCCGCAAAATCGAAGTGTAGCCATAGGGCGAAGATAAGCGCCCCGCTTTTACACCAAGCGGCCCCTAGCGGCCGGGCCGCTACCGGCGTCGGCGTGCTACCGCGGGGGTGTAGAGCACGAAGCCTTCGATGGGGTCGTGCGTCAGGGCGCCTTCCAGCCGGGCAGGCTCAAAGGCAGGCAGGCGGCGAATGGCTTCCAGCACGGCCGCGTTCAGGGCCGGGTCGTCGCCGCGCAGGATGCGCGGAGCCGTGGCCCGGCCCAGCGTGTCGACGTAGAAGGCGAAGTGCACGACGCCGCGCCCGGGCCGGGCAAAGCCGGCGGGCAAATACTGCGGATAGTCCTGCTCGAGCTGCTGCAGCACGTCGGCGCTGCTGCGGTCGTTGGGGCGGCGCAACTGGGCAAAGGTGTGGTACGGCGGGCAGTCGGCCGGCTCCCCGGCGGACGTGTAGCACTCGGCGCGCACGGCTTTCTGGCGGTAGTAATCCACCTGGCGCCGCAGCTGCCCCGACGGGTAAAACGTGCGCTGGCGCCCTTCGGCCACGCCCTTGCGGAAGCCGATTTCCTCCCGCAGCTGCCCGCTGGGGTACCACTGCCGGCTGGGGCCTTCGGGCTGCCCCCAGGGCAAGGCACTGCTGAAGCCCAGGGCCAGCAGCGGCCGGCCGGTGGCCAGGTCGTAGCGGCGCACCCGCCACGTAATGCCGGCGCTGTCGAGGCGCTGCACCACGTCGTAGCAGGCAGCGCCCTCGGCCGAGGGCAGCGGGGCCCACCACTGGTCGTAGTAGCGCAGGGCGGCGGGCTTGTCGGCCAGCTCGTCGAGAATGGCAACGACGGGCAGGTTGGGCGGGGTCGTCTGGGCCGCCAGCGGCCCGGCGGCGCAGCCGGTCAGCAGCAGGCAAAGGCGGAAACGTAGGCGCATAGGCAGGTGGAGCAGCGTTGGGCAGGCCTATAAACGCAACGCCCGCGCTTCCGTTGGCTGGAGGCGCGGGCGCAGTGAACAAGCAGAGCCTGATGGACCGGGCGTGGAGCGGCTTACGCCCGGCGGCCGGCGCCGCCGTCGGTGCGGGCGGGCAGCTGCTGCATGGCCATGAGCTGCTGAATGCTTTTCTGCATGCCCTCGTTCGAGCCGTCGAGGAAGATGACGTTGCCTTGCCCCTGTTCGGCGAAGTGCTTGATGGCCTCGGTCCACATGGAAAAATACACCAGCGACGGGTCCAGGTTGTTGTCGGTCAGCTCCTGCACGGCGTGGGCCATGCCCTTGGTGACTTCCTCGCGAAACAGGGCCACGCCCTGCCCGCGCAGCTGCGCGGCAATCTTCTCGGCTTCGGCCGCAATCTTGATGGCGTTGCCTTCGGCCTCGGCCGCCTTGGTTTTGGTGATGAGCAGGGCCTGCCCTTCGTTTTCGGCCGCGGCCCGCAGGTTGTTGGAGGCCACTACTTTGGCCATGGAGCGCATGATTTCCTCGTCGAAGGCGATGTCGTTGAGCTGCAAGTCGATGAGGTGGTAGCCCCAGCCTTCCAGCGTCTGGTCGAGCTGCTCCTTCACGTGGGCCACGATTTCGCCGCGCAGGCTGAGCACGGCCGCCTGCCGCTGCGTGGCCACGAAGGCGCGGATGCTGCCCTCCACGGTGCGCACCAGGGCCTGCATCAGGCTGGCCTCGTCCACGAACTTAAACGCCACGTTCTTGATGGCTTCCTCTTCGTGATTGAGCACCGCGTACACCAGCATGGCCTTGAAATTGACGTTGGCTTGGTCGGAGGTAATGGCCTGAAACTGCAGCTCCAGGGAGCGGTTCTGGATGGAGATTCGCTTGTAAACGAACTCGATAAAGGGAATCTTCAGGTTCAGGCCCGGCCGCATGATGCGCTGGTACTTGCCGAAGACAGTGATGACCGCCACGGTGCCCTGCTGCACCACGACGAAGGAAAGAAACAAAAGCAAGGCGAGCAGGGCCAGCGGAATCAGCAGCCACATGGGGAGAAAGGGTTGAGAGTGCGCCGGAAAGTACGCGGTTTCGTTTGATAGCCCGCCAGCAATTTCGACCAACGACCGGGCAGCCGGCGCCAACCCCTCGGTGGCTGCCGGCACCCGGCACCCGCCCTGGTGGCCGCGCCCCGTTTGCTGCACGAGTCCATTGAGTCGAACAGCAGATGGTCGTCGGGGTGCCTTTTCCCCCTTGACGAGCTTTTACGGCCGGTCAGCCTCCCACGTGGGCATAAACGCAGAGGCCCGGCACGCTACCGCGCCGGGCCCCTGGTGTGCGTAGGCATGACCGGTTTATTGCCCGGCCGCTCCGGCGGCTACTCGTTCATCACCGGGATATAGGCGGCCATGAAGGCGCTGCCGGCGCGGTTGTAGGCTTCGGTATGTTTCTGCCCGCCGGCGTTGAGCTGGTTGATGCAGCTGTTGAACGCCGTCACGTCGGCCTTGCTGAGCTGGTCTTTGCGCAGCATCAGCTCCTGCAGCTGCACGAACTGCTTTTCGCACATGCCGGCGTAGAAGCTCACCAGGTTTTTGGCCGCGTCGCGGTACTGCGCGTCCTTGCCGCGGAAGGCGGGCACGGCCGACAGTTCCGCCAGCGCCGCCCGGGCATCGGCCAGCAGCTGCACGCGCGCCGCCTCGAAGCCCGCCGCGTCCTGGGCGCTCAGGGCGTCGGAAAGTTTGGCGTTGGCCTTCTCGATGCGGAAATGCCCCAAAAATACCTGGTGCTGGTAGGCGTTGACCTCCGACACCTGGGCCATGTACTGGGCCAGGCGCCGGCCTTCCGGGTCTTCGCCGATGCTCATGCCGTGGCGCCGGGCAAAACGCGCCTGGGCGGCATCTACCGAGTCATTGATGACCTGCAGCTTGCGCTCGGCCACCTCCTGCAGCCGGAAATACTGCTCCATGTTCTCCACCGTGGCCGTGCGCGTGGCGGCCAGCAGGTCCACGGCTTTGTAGTCCTCGGAGTACACCTTCAGCAGCTGGTAAAACGCCTCGGTGGTTTGCTCCTTGAAGCCCTTGTCGTCCTTGAAAGCGGGCAGCTTAGCTAGCTTGTTCAGGCTCAGCTCCGTCTGCTTCACCAGCTCCAGGCGCTTGGAGTCGATTTTCTTCTCGTTGTCGGAGTGCGCGGCCTTGCTGATGTAGCGCAGGTTTTTCTTGAGCATGGCCCGCTGCTCGGCCACGATGTAGTTGTTGTAGGCGCCGGGGTCGGTAAACGTCTGGGCCGAAGCGGCGGTGGCCAGCCCGAGGCAGGCAGCCGTCAACAGGGTAGAAAGGTGCATAGAAGAAAAGGTTACTGAGTGATTGTAGCGGCTTAAAATTCCGGCGCCTGGAGCCCCTTCCGCGCTTTCGGGCTGCGCATAGGCACTCCTTGAATGGTGAAAGTAACGGGCACGGTGTAGGTCACCGGTACCGGCTCGTCCATTTGCAGAGCGGGCTGCCAGCGCTCCATCAGCTGCAGCACGCGCACGGCCTCGGCATCGAGCGTGGGTGACAAACCTTGCTTCACGTGCACGTCGCGCACATTGCCGTCGGCATCCACCACAAACGCCACGAATACTTTGCCCTGGGTGCGTTGCTTCAATGCGTCTTTTGGGTATTTAATGTGGCGGGCCAGCAGCTGAAACAGTGCAGCCGAGCCGCCCGGGTACTCGGGCATGCGCTCGGAATACCCGTCGCCCTGGCAGGGCACCACCACGCCGCTGGCATCGTAGCAGGTTTCCGCAAGCTTTTGGCCGTGCGCGTAGGTAGTGCGCCGTGTGAGCTGCCCCGCGAGGTTGTACTGCCGGTTTTCGCCGTGGCCTTTTTGCCCGAGTTGCTCAAAGTGCAGAAAGCGGTTGCCGTTGGCACGCCATTTATCAATCACGGCCACTGTGTCGCCCGTAGGCAGCAGCGTGGTCCGTTCGGTGCGCTGCAGCTTGCCTGTGCCAAAGCTGAACACGCTATCCAGCTGCGCCCCTTCTGCCGTGCGGTACCGCACTACCCTGCTGGCTATTGCGGAGGTAGCAGGTACTTCCCGCTGCCAGTAATCCAGGTAAAAAACCCGCTCGGGGGTTGGCTGCTGCCCATACGTCGCGTATCCGTTGCTTAGTAATAGCGCAACGCTGCTAATCCATAATTTCATCGAATAGAAAATCTAGTGAATCGGAGGCTTGTCGAGGGGCTGCTGCGAAAGCACAAAGCCAGCCGTAAAGATACGTGCCCCCTGACTGCCGAGAAAACAAAACCTCCCCCGGCATCAGGAGTGCCAGGAGAGGTTTTGCGAAATGCGTTTGTCGTGGAGCTTACCCCAACAACCCGCTCACCAGCCCTTCGGCTTTGGCTATGGCCGCGTCGAGCCCGGCCGCGCTCTTGCCGCCGGCCGTGGCGAAGAACGGCTGCCCGCCGCCGCCGCCCTGGATGTCCTTGGCCAGTTCGCGTACCAGTTGCGAGGCGTTGAGCTTGCCGCCCTTGGCCAGCTCATCATCCAGCATCACGGCCAGCTGGGGCTTGCCGTCGATGTCGGCGCCGAGCACCAGCACGAGGTTCTCCACCACTTGGCGCAGGCCGAAGGCCAGTGTCTTGAGCGCGTCGGCAGAGCGGGCGGGCACCTTGGCAGCCAGGAAGTTCACGCCGCCAAGCGGCTTCACTTGCCCGGCCAGCTGATCCTTAAGCTGCCCGAGCTGCTGCTGCTCGGCCTGCTCCAGCTGCTTGCGCAGCACGGCGGTTTCTTCCGAGAGCTTCTGAATGGTGGTGGTCAGGTGCTGGGGGTTGCCCAGCAGCTCGCGCACCTGCGCCAGCAGGTCCATCTGCTCGTCCACAAATTGCTCGGCCAGATTGGCCGTCACGGCCTCGATGCGGCGTACGCCCGCGCCCACCGCCGACTCGCTCACAATCTTGAAGAAGCCGATTTCGCCGGTGTTGGGGGCGTGAATGCCGCCGCATAGCTCCACCGAATATTCCGGGTCGAAGGTGATGACGCGCACCGCGTCGGCGTATTTCTCGCCGAACAAAGCCATGGCCCCGCGGGCCTTGGCCTCTTCCAGCGGCACGCTGCGCTCCTCGCCCAGCGGAATCTGCTGGCGGATGCGCTCATTCACGAGACGCTCCACCTGTCGCAGCTGGTCGTCGGTGACCTTGCTGAAGTGCGAGAAGTCGAAGCGCAGCAGCTTTTCGTTCACGAGCGAGCCGCGCTGGGCCACGTGCGTGCCCAGCACCTGCCGCAGGGCGGCGTGCATGAGGTGGGTGGCCGAGTGGTTTTTGCGAATCTGCTCGCGGCGGGCCTGGTCCACGCGGGCTTCCACGGCAGCATCCAGGTCCTGCGGCAAATCGAGCACGGTGTGCACGATCAGGTCGTTTTCCTTGCGGGTGTCAATGACGCGCACCTTGGAGAGTGGCGTGATGAGGTAGCCCGTGTCGCCCACCTGCCCGCCCGACTCGGCGTAGAACGGCGTCTGATCGAGCACCACCTGGTACTCGGTTTTGCCTTTCTGCGTCACGGCGCGGTAGCGCAGGATGCGGGCCTCCGCCGTGGTGGCGTCGTAGCCCACGAAGCGCGGCAGCTCCTGCGAAGGCTCCACAATGGTCCAGTCGCTCTGCTCCTGCTCGGAGGCGTTGCGCGAGCGGGCTTTTTGCAGCTCCAGCTCCTTCTTGAATTCCTCTTCGCTCACGGTCAGCCCCTTTTCGCGGGCCAGCAGGGCCGTCAAATCGAAGGGGAAGCCGAAGGTATCGGACAGCTCAAAGGCCGATTTGCCGTCGACGTGCCCGCCGTTCTGGCGGAAACCTTCTTCCAGCGCGTCGAAGCGGCGCAGGCCGTTTTCGAGGGTGCGCAGGAAGGCAATTTCCTCCTCCTCAATCACGCGCGTGACGAACTTCTCCTGCTGCTTGAGCTCGGGGAAGATCGAGTGCATGTGGTCGGCCAGCACCGGCACGATCTTGTAGAGGAAGGGCTGCTTCTGGTTCAAGGACGAGAAGGCGTAGCGCACGGCCCGGCGCAGGATGCGGCGAATGACGTAGCCGGCCTTCACGTTGGAGGGCAGCTGCCCGTCGGCGATGGTGAAGGCGATGGTGCGGATGTGGTCGGCAATGACGCGCACCGCAATGTCGGTTTTCTCGTTTTCGGTGGCCGGCTGGTCGTTTACCGTGGCGGGCGCGGTGCCGTGGTACTCCACGCCGGCTTCCTTGGCAATGAACTGAATCAGCGGCTGGAACACGTCCGTGTCGTAGTTCGACTTCACGCCCGACACGGCCATCATCAGGCGTTCGAAGCCCATGCCGGTGTCCACGTGCTGGGCCGGCAGCTTCACCAGCGACTTGTCGGCGCGGCGCTCAAACTCCATGAACACGTTGTTCCAGATTTCCACCACCTGCGGGTGGTCGGCATTCACCAGCTCGGCGCCGGGCTTCTGGGCCCGCTCCTCCTCGCTGCGCAAATCCACGTGGATTTCGGTGCAGGGGCCGCAGGGTCCGGTGTCGCCCATTTCCCAGAAGTTGTCCTTCTTGTTGCCGGGCAGAATGCGGTCCTCCGTGGTGTATTGGCGCCACAGGGCCTGCGTCTCGGTGTCGGCGGCCAGCTGGTCGCCCGCGTCGCCCTCGAAGTAAGTCACGTACAGGCGGTCTTTGGGCAGCTTGTAGACTTCGGTGAGCAGCTCCCAGGCCCAGGCAATGGCGTCGGTCTTGAAGTAGTCGCCGAACGACCAGTTGCCCAGCATTTCGAACATGGTGTGGTGGTAGGTGTCGTAGCCTACTTCCTCCAGGTCGTTGTGCTTGCCGCTCACGCGCAGGCACTTCTGGGTATCAGCCACGCGCTTGTAGGGCGCGGGCTTGTTGCCCAGGAAGTAGTCCTTGAACGGGGCCATGCCCGAGTTGATGAACATCAGCGTCGGGTCGTCCTTCACCACGATGGGCGCCGAGGGCACGATGTGGTGGCCCTTGGAGGCGAAGAAGTCGAGGAATTGCTGACGAACCTGATTGGCGGATGGAAGCGACATAAGCGGCTGCTGGCGCACACGGTGCGGCGCGGATTAGGGAGTATCGGTTGGAACAAGGTCGGGGCCGGAAAAATTGGCCGCCGCCGGGTTTTTGGCTACTTTTCGGCATCTGAAGCCGCCGCGGCGGCCCCGGAAACGCCTTCCGGCAAAGGTAAAAAGGTATTAGGTATTGGGTAGTAGGTAGTGGGACATTGTTTCACAAGTCAGCCTGGCGGCCCCATTTGTCCTGATACTCCTTACCCACTACCCAATACCTGCCATGCCCTACAAAGAGCGCGACATCGAGAAGCAGTACTACACCATCGGCGAGGTGGCCGCGCAGTTCGACGTGGCCCCGTCGCTGATTCGTTTCTGGGAAACGGAGTTCGATGACCTGAAGCCGCGCAAAAGCAAGAAGGGCAACCGCCTCTACTCCCCGCAGGACATCGAAATCTTCCGCACCATCTACCACCTGCTCAAGGAGCGCGGCTACACCATCCCCGGCGCCCGCGACATCATGAAGCAGCGCGGCCCGCAGCTCAAGGAAAAAGTGGACGTGATTCACTCCCTGGAAAAGGTGCGCAACTTCCTGGTGCAGCTGCGCAAGGAGCTGGAGGTGGCGGGGAAGCAGCCGGGCGGCGGTGGGTTGTGATGGAGCAACCAGTTGAGCCCACGCAACGCCCCGATAACCCCTGGTGGATGACCTTGGCGACGCTAGGGGCTACACTCGCTTCTGCCCTGTTCGCGCTGGTTTGCGGTATTATTTACGCAGAGGTGAACAGTAACGGGCAGTATCGGACCCCGTCATGGGGCACTCGGGGTACTGCCACGTTCCACGCCACGCTGCTGATGTGGCTGGCCGGCTTTACCTATGTGGTTATCTACATGCTATACCGACGCAAATACGCCAGCTTCATCGGTATGCTTTTGGGCGGGCTGTTGGCTGTCAGCATCTACTATAACTTTATTACAGAATTGCTATAGGGTTCGTTTTTTTCTTATGCATTCATCCTCTGACCTTCTGCCCGAAGTCGCCCTGACGCTGCTGCCCGGCATTGGCCCGCTGGTTACCCGCCAGCTCATCGGCTACCTGGGCTCGGCCCAACACGTGCTCAACGCCGGCCCCAACCAGCTGCTGAAAGTGCCCGGCGTGGGCCCGGCCCTGGTAAATGTGCTGCGCAACAGCGGCTCCGCCCTGCGGCAGGCCGAGCAGATTCTGCGCCGGGCCGAAAAAGACGGCGTACAGCTGCTGTACTACACCCGCCCCGACTACCCCGCCCGCCTGCGCCCCGTGCCCGACGCGCCGGTGCTGCTCTACTACCAGGGCGCGGCCGAGCTGAACAACCCGCGCACCCTGGCCGTAGTGGGCACCCGGCAGGCCACCGACTACGGCCGCGAGCAGACGGAAAAGCTCATCAAAGGCGTGGCGCCCTACCAGCCGCTCATCGTCAGCGGCCTGGCCTACGGCATCGACATCGTGGCGCACCGGGCGGCCCTGCAGGAAAACCTGCCCACGGTGGGCGTCATGGCTACGGGCCTGGACAGTATCTACCCGCACGCCCACCGCCGCACCGCCGAAAAGATGCTGGAGCAGGGCGGCGGCCTGCTCACCGAATTCACCTTCGGCACCCCGCCCGACAAGTACAACTTCCCCGCCCGGAACAGAATCATTGCCGGCCTGAGCGACGCCACGGTGGTGGTGGAAGCGGCCCGGAAAGGCGGCGCACTCATCACCGCCGAGCTGGCCCAGGACTACAACCGCGAGGTGCTGGCCGTGCCCGGCCGGCTGGACCAGCCCGCTTCGGAGGGCTGCAACCACCTGATTCGGAATCAACAGGCGACCATTTATACCGGCCCGCAGGACGTGGAGCAGCTGCTGAACTGGGACGGCGCCCTGCAGGCTGCCCCCGCCGCGCCCAGCCTGAACCCGGCCGATTTTTCGCCCGCCGAATTCCGCCTGCTGGAAGTGCTGCTGGCCAGCCGGGAAAAGCAGATCGACGAATTGAGCTGGCAGGCCCAGCTGCCGATCAACGAAGTATCCACGCTGCTGCTGGGGCTGGAGTTCCGGGGCGTGGTACGGGCGCTGCCGGGCAAAAAATTCGCGCTGGCATGAGTCGGACGCCGGGAATGACGCTGCTCAACGGGGAAGCACTGCCCCTGACCGAAGTGCAGCTGCGGCTGCCCAACCGCGGGCTGCAGTTCAACGACGGCTTCTTCGAAACCTTGGTTTGGGAGCAGGGACGAGTGAAGTGGCTGGCCGACCACGCGGCCCGCATGCGCGGGGCAGCCGCGGTGCTGCACCTGCAGCTTCCCGCGGCCCTGAGTACCCCCACCAGTCTCGCAGCTACCCTGGAGCGCTTCGCCCAGCACGCCTGCGGCCCGGAAGGGGCCTGCCGCCTGCGCCTGCAGCTGTGGCGGGCCGGCGGGGGCCTGTACGCTCCGGCCACGGCCGAGGCTCACTGGTTGCTTACCTCCGCGCCGTTCACGGCCCACGACGAGCCCGTAGCCCGCGCCGATTTCGCCGGAAGTATCCGCACGCACTTCTCGTCGGTTTCCTTTTGCAAAGGCCCGTACGCCCTGCATTACGTACTGGCGGCCCAGGAACGCACTGCCCGGGGCCTCGACGAACTGCTGCTGCTGGATGCACACAGCCACGTGGCCGAAGCCGTAGCGGCGGCAGTGTTCTGGATCAAGAACGACGAGCTGTATACGCCGGCCCTCGAAAGCGGCTGCGTGGCGGGCGTACGGCGGGCGCACCTGCTGCGCGTGGCGCGGGCACAGGGCCTGGTCTGTCACGTAGGGTTATATCCAGCCAGCGACCTACTGGCGGCCCAAGCCGTGTTTACGGCTAACGTGGCGGGCATTCGAAACGTGACCAGCCTCGGCAACGTCCGGTTTAAGGCGGCGCCCCCGTTGCTGGAGGCGTTGCGGCGCTGGGAAAAAAACTAGGAAGCGAAGGCGCTGTGGCGGCGCCGACGCATGCGTACCCAGTCGGCCTGAAAGGCCATCAGGTCGTCTTCGGTCACGTCATTGACGGCCAAAATTTCGGGGCGGGGCTGCCGGCCCAGTTCCAGCGCGTACAAGGCAATCAAGACGCGGTGTTTAAGCGGCAAAGGGCAGCCGTCGAAGGTGGTGGACAAAAGGTGTGCGGTGGAGGTGGTAATCACGGGTAGTTACGTCTGCGCCATTAGATTGGATTCTGCCGGGCAGGTTTAAATCACCCAATGCAAAGATCGAGCCTTTTTACGGACTAACAAGCAACCGTGTTGCGTCCTGAGCTCCGTTCTTTGTCCTACAACGTTAGCACTGGGCAAAGTAGTTTGTCAATCACATAAAAATGTGACTGCATTGACCATTAATCAGCCAATACAGCTCTGGATAGAATCATTCGAGTGCCCTCAAATAGTTTGTTTTTTACATTTATCCGGCCATTACTTCGTATACAATGCGCCTCATTGAATTGGAATAATACAACTATTAATAAGAAACGCAGCGTGACCTGCTCTACGGAACAGGTCACGCTGCGTTTTTGGTACATCCCGGATGTCTACCCGTTCCCACTACACGGCCACCGGAGCCTTGATGGCGGGCCAGGGGTCGTAATTTTCCAGCTTAAAGTCTTCGTACTGAAAGGCAAACAGGTCCTTGACGGCCGGGTTTAGCCGCATCTGCGGCAGGGGACGCGGCTCACGGGTCAGCTGCAGGCGGGCCTGTTCCAGGTGGTTGGAATACAGGTGCGTGTCGCCGCCGGTCCAGATAAACTCCCCGGGCTGCAGGCCCACTACCTGCGCCACCATGAGCGTGAGCAGGGCGTAGGAGGCAATGTTGAAGGGCACGCCCAGGAACACGTCGGCGCTGCGCTGGTAGAGCTGGCAGCTGAGCTTGCCGTCGGCCACGTAAAACTGAAACAGGGCGTGGCAGGGCATGAGGGCCATCTGATCGAGCTCGGCCACGTTCCAGGCCGACACCATGATGCGGCGCGAATCGGGGGAGCGGCGCAGTTGCTCCAGCACCTGCTGCATCTGGTCGATGTGGCCGCCGCGGCCGTCGGGCCAGCTCCGCCACTGCTTGCCGTACACGGGGCCGAGGTTGCCCTCGGCATCGGCCCATTCGTCCCAGATGCTCACGCCGTGCTCCTTGAGGTAGGCCGTATTGGTGTCGCCGCGCAGAAACCAAAGCAGCTCGTGAATGATGCTTTTCAGGTGCACCTTCTTGGTAGTGACCAGCGGAAACCCCTCCTGCAGATCGAACCGCATCTGGTGGCCAAACACCGAGAGCGTGCCGGTGCCGGTGCGGTCGGTTTTGGGGGTGCCGTGGTCGAGGATGTGCTGAACGAGCTGGATGTACTGCTGCATGGGGGCGTCGGAAAAAATGCCCCCCAAAGTACCTACTTACCTGCAAACTCGGACGCGGCGGTGCGGCGCCTGGCAGATCGAGTGCGCCTTATGCCTTGGCTGTCAATATCAAGCGCCGCTGTTCGTTGTGCAACGGGTGAAGCCCGAAAACCGATGCCGGATTCGGGAAAGCAGTACCGGCGACTGCCCCGAATCCGGCGTACTCTTTTCGGTACCAACACGCTCCCCGTGATGCATTGGGTGGCTGGCCTGCGGTGCGGCTTCGCTCAACAGGACGAGGAGGCGTTTGCAGGCGCCGGCTAGTTGGTTTCCATGCGGCCCTTTTCGGCTTCGACGCCGGTGTCGCGGCGTTTGCTGGCCTTCACGTTGCGGTTGCCAAACTTGTAGCTGAAGTTCAGGCGCACAAAGCGGCTTTCGGCTTTGCCTGTGTTGTGGGAGCGTACCCCGTAGGCCAGCACTTCGTAGCGGTTGCGCTGGGTGTTGAACACATCCGAAACGTTCAGCGTGAGCGTGCCGGCGTTCTTCAGCACGGGCTTCGACACCCCGAAACCGGCTTGGTACCGCGACTTAAAGGCCAGCCCCCCGAAGGTCATCGGCGACATGTACATGCCCGACACTTCCGCTTTGAAGCCTTTGGGCAGGGCCAGGGTGTGGTTGGTGGAAAGCAAGCCCGAGGGACGGGCGGCGCCCAGGCCGCTGCCCGCGTTCAGCTGCGCAAACGTGACGCCCAGCGTGGTTACTGTCGACCATTTGCCGCCCAGCAGCGGCTTCATCAGGGTAAGGCTGCCGTCCAGGGTTTCGGCGCTGCGGAAGTTCTGGTAGGAGTTGATGACGACGTCGGTGCCGGCCTGCGGGCGGAAGGTTTCCATTAGCACGCTGGTGTGGTGGCCGTAGCTGAGGGCCGTGGAGAGCATGCCCTTGTAGGTGTGGCTCAGCTCGAAGTTGTGCGAGTAAGACGGGCGGATGTTGGGGTTGCCCTGGGCGTAGCTGTACTGGCTGATGTAGGTGACGAAGGGGTTGACGATGCCGAACTGAAACCGGTCAATCTTGCGGCGGTAAGCCAGCCCCAGCTGGTGCGCTTCGGATTTGGTGTACTGCACCGCCACGCTCGGAAACAGGTTCAGGTAGCTGCGGCGGGTGGTCATATCCAGGGTGCGGGAGGTGCCCACGGTGTTGGTTTGCTCGGCGCGCAGGCCCAGCTGCAGGTTCAGCTTCGGGCGCACCGGCCGGGCGTAGCTGGCGTAGGCCGCGTTGATGTTTTCGCGGTAGATGAAGCGGTTGGTCTTGCCCGGGTCCAGCTGCCAGGGCTGGCCGGCGGTGGCCTGCTCCCAGCGAATGTCGTTGTCGGTGCTGGTGAAGGTGGTTTTCAGGCCGGCTTCCAGCGTGCCCCCGTGCAGCGGCTGCGCGTAGTCGGCCGAGGCCGATTTCACCGCGTTGCGGGCCGGGGACTGGTCGCGCAGCAGGCGGGCGGGGCCGGTTTCGGCGCCCGTCGCATCGAAGGTGCGGGTTACGTAGTCGTTGTGCCAGTCCTTGGCGTAGCCGAAGTAGTCGGCATTGAGGGTCAGCGTCTTCTTGCCGAGGCTGTCCAGCTTGGTTTTAAAGTACAGGTTCACGGCCGGGCTGCCGATTTGGGCGCGGCCGTCGGTGGTTACCTGCGCCGTCTGCAGCGGACTGGCACCGCTCACCAGGGCGCTGCGGGTAGTGCCGCGTTGGTCGCGGTAGTTCAGCAGGCCCTTCACCAGCACGCCCATGGAGCTGCGCGGGCTCAGGTCGTAGTCCGCGCCAAACCGGAAGGAGTTGCTGTGCAGCCGGCGCGTGGCGTAGGTGCTTTCCTGGAGCCGCACGTCGCTGGTCAGGGCGCGCGTGGTGTGCAGGCGGTTGTAGGGCCGGCTGGCGAGGTGGTCGTAGCCGCCGTACACGTTCAGCTTCTGGGTGCGGTGGTTCAGGCTCAGGCCGCCGTTGTAGCGCAGGTGCCGGCCCGTGCCCAGGCCCGCCGTCAGGGTACCGTTGGTGCCGTAGTTTTTGCTTTTGGTGCTCACGATGTTGATGACGGCCCCGCCCTGCGCGTCGTATTTGGCCGAGGGGTTGGCCATGACTTCCACTTTGTCGATGGCGTTGGCGGGCATGGCGGCCAGCATGCTTTTCAGCTCTTCCCCGCTCAGGTTGGTGTACTTGCCGTCGAGGAGCACCACCACGTTTTTGCCGCGCAGCGCGTAGCCGCTGCCCTGCTCCAGCACGCCCGGCGCCCGCGCCAGCACCTCGGCGGCTGTGCCGCCGGCGGCCAGCGGGCTGGCGGCCACGTTGAGCACCAGCTTGTCGGCGTGCGGCTCGATGAAGGCCTTGGCGCCCGTTACCGTCACTCCCTTCAGCAGCTTTTGGTCGGGGGCTAGCAGCACCGCTACCGGGCCGCCGCCGGCCGCCACGGCCACCGGCACCGCACGGCGGTAGCCCAGGTACTGCACCGTCAGCAGGTACTCGCCGGCGGCTACCGCTTCAAACACGAAGCGGCCCTGCTCGCTGCTCACAGTGCTCAGCACGGCTTTGCTGTCGGCGGCGCTGTGCAGCACCACGGTGGCGAAGGGCAGCGCCTGGCGGGTGAGGCTGTCGGCTACCGAGCCGGTAATGGGGGCGCTGGGCCGGGCCGCCTGGGTGGTGGGTGCGGGTTGGGCAGCGGCGGCGAGGGGCGTGGCGGCGCCGACGGTGGCGGCGAGCAGCAGGGAGCGGAAGGCGGGTTTCATGGTCGGTTGGGGAAGGATATCGGTGAAGGCAGCCCGCCGCCGTTTGCCGACGGGGAACGATGCAAAACAACCACCCCCCAGGGCCCCAAACCAGCTTTATTAGACCAAGCCAAGGCCCGGCCCGACCAATTCTGCGCCCCGGTTTTTTGGTCGAAAAAACACCCCCGTTTGTCGAAAAAACGCCCTCCTCCGACGCCGCATCCGCCCCAAAGCCGCCAACTTGCGGGCATGCATTCCTCCTCCCCCGCGTTGCGGCGCAGCCGTTTCCCGCTCGTGTTCGAGCTGCTGATTTGGTCGCTCTACGTCGTCATCTACAAGTACGGCCTGTTCTACCTGGAGCAGGCCACCAGCCTGCACCGCGTTGCGCGCACCAACTTCCCCTACCCCCAGCTGATCCTGTTCACGCTGGCGGCCACGCTCTACATCGTGCCCTATTACCGCTGGCTGCTGCCCACGCTGGTACGCAAGGGCTGGTACGCGCTGCTGGCCGTCAGCTCGGTGCTTTACCTGTGGTGGGGCATCAAGCTGGGCACTTTCCTGGCGGCGGCGGTCTTCCGGCTCGTTGCCGAGCCGCCGGTGCTGCTGGACTTCTACGAGTCGTACTACCAGCCCGGCCTGCGCCACCTGCTGTCGGCGGCCAACCCGCAGCTGGCCGTGCTGGCCACCGACGTCATGGCCTTTAGCTGCGTGGCGTTCGTGCGCATTGCCTTCGACAACGAGGCCCGGCGCCACCAGCTGGAGCAGGACCACCTGCAGCTGCAGATGGAGCAGCTCAAAGCCCAGCTGCAGCCGCATTTCCTGTTGAACACCCTCAACAGCATCTACGGCCTGAGCCTGGCTGGCTCGCCCGAAACGCCGCGCTTCATCCTGCTCCTGTCGGAGCTGATGCGCTACGTGCTCTACGACAGCGGCAAAGCCGCGGTGCCGCTGGTGGAGGAGGTAGCGTTTCTGGAAAACTACTTCGAGATGGAGCAGCGCAAGTACCCCGGCGCGCGCATCTCCTTGGCCACCCTGGCCGGCACCGACGCGCCTATCCAGGTGCCGCCCCTGCTGCTGCTGCCGCTGGTCGAAAACAGCTTCAAGCACGGCCGCCACCACCTCGCCGACCAGGCTGCGGTGGAGGCAACGCTCACCACCGCGCCCGGCCAGCTTTGCTTCACCATCGAAAACGACATGCTGCCCGCGCCGCCACCGGCCCCGGCCCGGCGCAGCGGCGGCATCGGCTTGCGCAACATCCGCCAGCGCCTAAACTTGTACTACCCCAATGCCCACGAGCTGCTCATTACGGAGCAGGCCGGCCGCTACCGGGCCCAGCTCACGCTTCAGCTTCCCCAATGACCCCTCCGCCCGCGCCCGTGCGCTGCCTTATCGTCGACGACGAGCCGCTGGCTCACCAGGTGCTCACGCAGTTTATCCAGCAGACGCCGGGCTTTTCCCTGGCCGGCAAGTGCCGCAACGCCATGGAAGCCCACGAGCACCTGCTGCAGCACCCGGTGGATTTGCTGTTTCTGGACATCGAAATGCCGCTCATCACCGGCCTGCAGTTTCTGAAAGGCTTGAAAAACCCGCCCAAAACCATCCTAACCACGGCCTACCGCGAATACGCCGTGGAGGGCTTCGAGCTGGAAGTGCTGGACTACCTGCTCAAGCCGTTCAGTTACGAACGGTTTCTCAAGGCCACGGCCCGCTACCCGCTGGCGGGTCCGGCGGCGGCGCAGCCCGAGGAAAAATACCTATTGATAAAAGATCTGCGCGGTCTGCTGAAGGTGCCGCACCGCGAGGTGGTGTACGTGGAAGGCTGCAAGGACTACGTCAAGATCGTGACGCCCGCCAAAACCTACCTGCTGCACCAGACCATGAAGGAAATGAGCGAGGTGCTGGGCGCGCCGTTTGTGCGGACGCACCGGTCCTTTATCGTGGCCGCGGCCCACATCAAGCTGCTGCAACCCGAGCATCTGGTGCTGGCCGATGGTTCTTACATCCCCATCGGCAGTTCCTACAAGCCGGAGCTGCTGGCGTATTTTAAGAAGTAGCGCGGGCGGGCCGGGTTACCTTGGCAGAAGCGTTGAGCTCAGGGTATCGGTCAGCCCGGCCATGCGTTCTACCAGCAGCCAGTTACCCACATTTGCTCAATGGCCGGAAGCTGTTAGGTATTTTCTGTCCAAGGACCGGTTGGTATACTTCGCGCAGCAACTCTGCACACTACTTTTGCGGTAATACCTGGCTATAGGTATCCAGCTCTTTGCTTCGATCAAAGGTTCGTTCGCCTGCATCCCCCCTTATCCAGCTACCCTACGTTCCGTTTTCACCCGACTCCCCGCCGCCTTGCGCCTACTTCTGCTCTTTCTTCTGCTTGTTCCGGTTGTAGCGTTTAGCCAGCAATATCGCAAAGTAGTACCGCGGCGCGGCGACGTCATTTCCACGCTGCTGGTGCGCCACGGCCTGAATCCCAGGCTGTACGAGCGAGAGTTCGTAGCTCTCAACAAACCGTTGCTTGGACCGCGCAACAGCCTGCGGGCCGGCAAAACCTACCGTCTACCGGCGCGCAAATCGGCGGCCCAGCGGGCGGCGCGCACCAGCGCCAGGAAAACCGGGACGCGGCCAACGGCGGCGTCGGGTGAGAAAGTGAAAGCGGTGGCGGGGCGCAGCGGCAGCACCGCGCTGCTCTTCGGCAAATACGGCCGGCCCGGCGTGAGCAGCCAGGCGCTGCGCGGGACCGTGTTCTACCTCATGTCGGGCCACGGCGGCCCCGACCCCGGCGCGGTGGGCCAGTACGGCAACGCCAAGCTGGCCGAAGACGAGTACGCCTACGACGTGACCCTGCGCTTGGCCCGGGTGATGATGGAGCACGGCGCCACAGTACACATGATCGTGCAGGACCCCAACGACGGTATCCGCGACGAGGGCGTGCTGAAGATGGACAACGACGAGCTGACGCACCCCAACCTGACCATTCCGCTGGGCCACGTGGCGCGCCTGCGCCAGTACGTCAACGCCATCAACCGCCTGCACGGGCGCTATGGCCGCAAAACGTACCAGCGCATGATTACCATTCACATCGACAGCCGCTCGGCCGGCGCCACCACCGATGTGTTTTTCTACCACCACGAGCAGAGCGCCGTGGGCCTGCGCCTGGCCAAGAACATTCACCAGACGTTTACCACACGCTACGCCCGCTACCAGCCCAACCGCCCCTACGTGGGCACGGTGTCGCCGCGCACCAGCCTGTACGTGGTGCGCAACAGCCACGCACCCACCGTTTTCATCGAGCTGGGCAACATCCGCAACAGCAAGGACCAGCGCCGCTTCGTGCTGCCCCAAAACCGGCAGGCCCTGGCCAACTGGATCTGCGAGGGCGCCATTGCCGACTTCCGCAGCCGGTAGTTTCCCGGCGCACTACTTCCTATAAAACACCACAGCGCCCCGCATCGGCTTGATGCGGGGCGCTGTGCGTACCGGGCTAGCCAGAAGCTTACTGGGCCGCGGCCGGCGCGGCGGCCGGTTGGGCAGCAGCCGGCGTGGCGCTGGTAGCCGAAGCCGTGGCGCCCTTCTTCATGCAGCACGAAGGCGTGCCGGCAGTAGCCCCTTTCGAAGCGCAGCTGGCCTTCATCTCGGTCGAGCAATGCTCTTTTTTGGCGGCTTTCTTGCCTTTTTTGCCGTCGTTGTCGTGGGCGGAAGCGGTGCCGACGAAGGCAACCAGGGCTAAGGCGAGCAGGGCGTTTTTCATGGGGCGGAAAATGAGAAGAGGAAACAAAAGCGGGAAACGGGTGGTTGGCTCAGCGCCGGCCCCAAAATACACAACCTGTGCGACACTTGGGCCGGTTCATTTGAGCCCCACCGCGTGCCGAATCCCCGTTCCCTAAGCTACCTCACCCTGGTCGTGCTGTTCGTGCTCGGCGCGGTGGCCCTCACCGGCCTTGCCCGCCTGCGCTTCAACTACAATTTCAACGACTTCTACCCCACCGGCGACCCGGACCTGGCCTATTACCAGGACTACACCCAGCGCTTTGGCAACGACAACGACTACGTGCTGCTGGGCCTGGAAGCGCCCGCCGGCCGCACCGTGTTCGACGCCGGCTTTGCCCGGCGCGTGGACACGCTCACGCGCTTCGCGCAGCGGCAGGCCAACGTGCTCCACGTGCTTTCCCCGACCACCGCGGCCAACCCGGTGGTGGAGGGCCTGGGCGTGTTCAACATTCCTTACCTGCACCTCGACAGCCTCGGCCGCGCTGCTTCGCGCGCCCAGGACTCCAGCCTGATCTACCGCACGCCCGGCCTCGTGGGCAACCTCTTCGCGCCCGACGCGCGCGCCGTGACGGTGCTGCTGCAAACCACGCCCGACCTGAAAAAACCGCCCGGCGACACGCTGATGGCGGCCCTGCGCGGCGAGCTGCGCCGCCTGGGCTTCCGCGAAGAGCAGGTGCACCTGGGCGGCAAGATGGTGGCGCAGTCGGTGTTCGTAGACCGCCTGCAGGTGGAAATGACCGTGTTCGTGTCCCTGTCGGTGGTGCTGGTGATGGGCCTGCTCTGGCTCACGTTCCGGGCCTGGTGGGGCGTGGTGCTGCCGCTCACGGTCGTGGCCGGCGCCACCATCGGCGGGCTGGCGCTGGTGGGCTGGTCGGGCGCGGGCATCGACCTGATGACGGCCCTGCTGCCGGTAATGATGTGCGTGGTGGGCATTGCCGATTCGGTGCACCTGCTCACGCGCTACGTCACGGAAACCGGCGAGGGCACCGACACCGTGCCGGCGCTGCGCATCAGCATGCGCGAGTCCATGTTCGGTTCGGGCCTGTCGGCGCTGACCACTTCGCTGGGCTTTTTTACGCTCACCACCAGCCACATCCGACCCATTCACAACTTCGGCCTGTACACCGGGCTGGCCGTGCTCATTGCCTACGCCCTCACGTTTACGCTGCTGCCCGCGCTGCTGGTGCTGCTGCCGCGGCCGCAGCAGCGCTTCGGGGCCGGGCGCAGCTGGGACGGGCCGCTCACGCGCCTGCTGCGGCTGGTGCTGGTGCGCCGCCGCTGGATCTTGGCCGGCGCCGCGCTGCTGCTGGTGGGCGGGCTCACGGCCGCCTCGCGGGTGCGCATCGAGTCGCGGCTGCTCGACGACCTGGCCGACGACGACCCGGTGCAGCTGGACTTCCGCTTCTTCGAGCGGCAGTTTGCCGGCGTGCGCCCCTTTGAGCTGCACCTGCTGCCGCAGGGTGGCCGCTCGGTGTACGACCTGGCGGTGCTCCGCGAAACCGAGGAAATCGAGCACTACCTGCAGCAGCAGTACGGTCTGCGCTTCGTGGCCTCGCCCGTGACGGTGGTCAAATCGGTGCGCAAGGCGCTGAACGGCGGCGCGCTGGAGGAGTACCGCCTGCCCGCTTCCGAGGCCGAGCTGCAGCGGCTGCTGCGCCGCATGCGCCCGTTCCGGCGCAAGCCCGAGTTTCGGGCCCTGGCCGTGGAAACCGGCCGCGAAGGCCGCCTAACCGGCCGCATGCCCGACCCGGGCAGCGTGACGGTGGCCGGCCTGAACCAGGGCCTGCAGGCCTTTCTACGCACGCATACCGACGCGTCGGTGCTGCGCACGCGCCAGACCGGCTCGGCCCTGCTCATCGACAAAAACAACCAGAACCTGACGCGCGACATGCTCGTGGGCATCGGCGTCGACGTGCTGATGGTCACGCTCATCGTGCTGGCCCTGTTTCGCTCGGCGCGCATGGTGCCGGTGGTGCTCATTCCGAACCTGCTCCCCATCGTGGTGGTGGGCGGGGTGATGGGCCTGTGCGGGGTGCCCATGAAGGTGAGCACCAGCATCATCTTCACCATCGCCTTCGGCATTGCCGTCGACGACACCATCCACTTCATCAGCAAGCTGCGGCTGATGCTGGGCAAGGAGCCCACCGTGAAGCGGGCCGTGAGCCACACCTACCGGCTGGCGGGCAAGGCCGTTATCGTCACGTCGCTGATTCTGGTGGGCGGCTTCAGCACCCTGCTGTTTTCCTCCTTCGACGGCACGTTTTACGTGGGCCTGCTCATCGGCCTGACCCTGCTGTTCGGGGTGGTGGCCGAGCTGACGCTGCTCCCCATCCTGATTCTGCTGTTCTACAAGAAGCCGCGCGTGGGCAAGGCACGGCAGCAGGCCACGGAGGCGGCCTGAGGAGCTACGGCTGGATGACGTTCAGGCCCTTGGGCGCCCGCAACGGCGCCTCGTCGTAGGCATTGATGTACACCGTCACCGGCCGGCCGCCCTCCCAGGTCAGCTCGTATACGTCCAGCAGTCCAACTTTCAGCTCGGAATTGGGCGTCTTGCAGTGGCAGCAGCTTCCCAGTCGCCGGTAGCGGATGGCTTCCCCGGCGGGGCCGCGCAGGGCGTTGAGGTAGCGCTGCTCGTTGCGCACGCCGCGGCCGTCCTTCATACCGCCTACGCACACCGGCTTTTGCTCGGTCACGCCGTAGCTGGCGTCGTCGCTAACCTCCAGCACGACAAAAGGCGACACGTTTTGCTGCGCCCGATCATAATAGCTTTGCGGCGCGTTGTTGCCGCCGCTGATGCGCGGCGCGGCGGTGCCGCTCCTGCTCGTGGCCGGTTTGTTGCTTGCACAGGCCGTCAGCAGTCCGGCCCCCACGCACACAGAAGCGTATAGCAGTCGTTTCATAACGCAGAGATACGCTTTTTGGCCAGCTCATCCGAGCCCGGCTGCGCGCTGATTTTTTCCTGCCTTTCCCTGCTTTTTATGCTTGCCCAGTTGCTTCACAAACGTGCTTCCCGGCTGAAACCCTTTGTCCTGACAGCTTTGAGTTGCGCGCTGGCGTTGCCCTTGCTCGCCCAGACGCCCACCCCCGCGCCCCCCGACGACCCACTGCCGCGCCTGATTCAGGAGCGCGACCAGCTCATCCGCGCCTACGAGGAAGCCAGCGCCCAGCGCAACGCGCTGTTTGCCAACAAGCCCTCCAAAAAGGATTTGCAGGAAGTGGTGGACGCGCTCAAGGGCATCATTCGCAAGGACACCGAAATCGTGCAGGCCCTGAAGTCCACCGAGCTGCGCCGCACCGCCACCATCGTGGCCCAGAAGCGGCAGGCCGAGCAGCAGGTGACCGTGGCCCAGACCGACCAGACCTCCACCCGGCAGCGCTTCTACGACCTTGAAAACCAGATTGCCAACCTGGAGCTGCGCGACAAGCAGCGGGAGAAAAAGCTGCGCGAGGCCGAAGCTGCCGCCCAGGAAGCCCAGCAGGGCCGCACCACGCCCCAGCTGCTGGCCACCGCGCTGGCTGCCCTCAGCCTGGGCCTGCTGGTGTACGTGGCGCGCCTGCGCAGCCGGCTCCAGGCCGCTCCGGCCCGCCGCACCACGCGCCGGTAGCGCCGGGGCGGCTGTGTCGCCCGGCTCCGCAGCCTTGCACGCGCTACCTTTACCCTCCTGATGCTCGTAGCCGCCGCCGAATACCTGACGTACACCGAGGCCGTGGGCCTGTACCGCCGCCTGCACGACGAGGCGGGCGTGGTGAGCCTGGTGAAGAATTACGGCCCGGCCACCCTGCCCTTTGGCGACGGCCTGTACTTCCGGCTGCTCGTGGAGGAAGAAGACGTGGAGGCGGCGCGGACCATCGTGCAGGAGTTTGAGCAGCAGCGCACCGAGCGCGCCGCCGTGCGCTGCCCCCGCTGCGGCTCCTACCAGGTATGGCCCGAGCCGGAAGCCCAGCAGCCCTGGTACAAGCGCCTGTTTTACGCCGGCACCACCCTGCACCGCTGCCAGAACTGCGGCCACGAGTTTTCGGCCTGAGCCGGCGCGCCCGTTTCCCGGCCGCGGCTAACTTGCCAGCCGCTTTCCTTTCCTCCGCCAATCCCCGCTCACGCCGCATGTGGACCGAAGACCAGGCCCGCGCCCTGATACCCGACGCCGGCACGCTGAAGCGCGGCCTGGAGCTGGCCGGCCCCGCCCGCTGGGGCGGGCTGGGCCGCTCCGCCGAAGCCGCCTGGGGCGAGTGCGCCGGCAGCGGTGCCAAGCCCTACCTGGTCGGCATCGACTTCAGCGGGCCAGCCTTTAAGTGCTCCTGCCCGAGCCGGGTGTTTCCGTGCAAGCACGGCGCGGGCCTGCTGCTACTGCTGGCGCGGCAGCCCCAGCTGCTGGCCGCCGCGGCCCCGCCGGGCTGGCTGGCGGAGTGGCTCGAAAAACGCCAGCAAAGCCAGGAAAAAGCCGCCACAAAGGTCCCAGCGCCCCCAGCCGCCGCGGAGCCAGCCGCTGCCGAAGCCTTGGATACGGAGCTGGCAGTGGGGCTGTCGGTGGCCCCGGCCCGCCTGGAGCGCATGCAGCACGGTGCGGCCGAGTTGCTCACCTGGCTGCACGACGTGGTCGGCGCGGGCCTGGCGCAGGTCGAAAAGCAGCCGGCTTCGTTTTGGGAGCAGCCCGCCGCCCGCCTCGTCGACGACCAGCTGCCGGGGCTGGCGGCCATCCTGCGCGAGCTACCGGCCCTGCGCCATAGCGGGGCCGACTGGCCCGAGCGGCTACTGGCCCGCCTTGGGGAGCTGTACCTGCTGGCCCAGGCCTTCCGCCGCCTCGACGCGTTGCCCGCCGCCCGCCGCGCCGACGTGCTGCAGCTGGTGGGCGTCACGGTGAAAAAGGACGAGGTGCTCACGCGCCAGCCCGCCTTGGCCGACACCTGGCTGGTGGTGGGCCAGGTAACCCTGGAAGAGGAGCGCCTGCAGGTACGTCGCTCCTGGCTGTGGGGCACTGGCACTGGCCGCTACGCCCTGGTGCTGGAATACGCCTTCGGTGGCCAAGCCTTTGCCACCCCGCTGGTGGCTTTTGGGCTGTACCGCGGCAGCTTGGCCTATTACCCCGGCACCCTGCCCCTGCGTGCCGCCGTGGCCGCCGACTGGACCTTCACGGGCATGGACCACGACCGGCTGCCGCCCGGCGAATCGCCCGCCGAGCTGCTCGACGCGTACGCGGCTGCCCTGGGCCAGCTGCCGTGGCTGCGCGAATGGCCCGCCACCATCAGCGGCTTGGTGCCGGTACTGCGGGCCCCGAGCGACCAAGTGGAGATGCACCACGCGACCAGCGGCCAGCAGCTGTCGCTGCACCCCGACAGCACCTTCGGCTGGGAGCTGCTGGCCTTGAGCGGCGGCTACCCCATTACCATTTTTGGTGAGTGGGACGGCCGCACGCTGCTGCCCATCACCTGCACCGGGGCCCCCGGTCCCACCGTACCCTCTGCATGAACGTTCCATCCGACTGGCAACAACTGCTGCGCGTAGCGCTGTTGGGCACCCGGCAAAGCGGGGAGCCGGTGCCCGCGCTGGCCGAACTGCCCGGAGCCGCTGGTGCCCCCCGCGAAGCCCAGGTGCTGGCCACGGCCGGCGCGCTGGGGCTGGTGCGCAAGGCCGGCTACGCGGCCCCGACCACGGGCAGCGCCGGCCCCGAACCAGCCCCGGCCGAAACCCAGCCGGCGCTCAGCCAACCCGGCCAAGACGCGCTACGGCAGCTGCTCGACGGCAGCTACGTCGACGTGCTGCCCGACTTCCTGGCGCAGGTAGCCTGGCACGGCCGCCGCGTGCCGCACCGCCAGCTGATTGCCCTGCTCGACTACGTGGAAGGCCGCCCCGAGCTGCGCGACAGCGCGGCGGCTGTGCTGGGCGAGCGGGGCCGCTGGCTGGCCCGGCAAAACCCCGCCTGGGCGCCGCTGCTGGCCGCCGCCCGCGACGAAGCCAGTTGGGAAACCGGCAAGCCCGCCCAGCGCCGCGACTACCTGCGGGCCCTGCACCGCCAGGACCCCACCCGGGCCCGGGCGATGCTCGCGGCCACCCTGCCGCAGGAGTCGGCGAAGCAGCAGGCGGAGCTGCTCAGTACCCTGACCGACCACTTGGAAGCGGCCGACGCGCCCCTGCTGGAGCCGTTGCTGGCCTCGAAAAGCAAGGACGTGCGCCAGCAAGCGGCGAGCCTGCTGGTGCGTACGCCTGGCAACGCCCTGGTGGAGCGCCTCTGGCAGCGGGCCCAGGCCTATCTCCGCCGCAGCGGTGCCCCGGCTGCCTCGCCGCGGCTGGAAGTCACGCTGCCCGAGGCCTGGGACCCGGCCTGGCTAACCGAGGGCATCGAGCCGAAGGATGCCCGCTTCGCCGGCGAAAAAGCCGCCTGGCTGGGGCAGCTGCTGGCCCTGATTCCGCCGGCGCGATGGTCGGCCCACCTGGGTATGCCGCCCGCGCAGCTGCTGGCCTTGGCCGCCGACAGGGAGTGGGCGGCCCTGTTGCTCACGGCCTGGCGCCACGCCCTGCTGCTGCACCCGGACCCGGAGTGGGCCCGGGCCTACCTCAGCTTGCAGCTGGAGCAGGAGGCCGTGCCGCCGCTGCCCCTATCGGAGTTGCACCAGCTGCTGCCACTTGCAGAGCTGCAGCAGCTGGTGCTGGCCCAGCTGCCAGCGCAGCCGCGGCTCACCCAGCCCGAGCCGCGCTGGCTGCCGCTGCTGCTGAACCTGCCCGGTCCGTGGTCCGCCGCGCTGACGACTCAGGCGCTGCGCCTCATCGACAACACGCTGGCGGTGCCCATCGGCGCGGCACGCAACGCCGTGCACTACCGCCTCGGGCAGCTGCTGAGCCACATGCAGCAGGCCGTGGCGCCCGAGCAGTACGCGGCCTGCGCCGAGGCGCTGAACCCGCTGCGCGAAACGGAAACCAGCCTCAACTACGCCATCAACAACCTGCTCGACACGCTCTATTTTCGCCGGCAGCTGGCCGCGACCTTCACCGAGCCGCCCGGCCTGGACAGCTGACCTGCGGCGGGCGGGCAAGTCAAGCAGCGGCCTGAACCCAGGCCGGCGCAGCTACCTTTAGGCTGAGCCCGGGAGCTGCTTTTCAGCCCCTGTCTACACACCCGAATCCGCGGACTGCCCGCTGCGCTCCTTTTCTGCTTTATCCCTCTTCTCCGCCATGTCTGCCACGCCCAACCCCGACCACATCCTGCGCCCGCACGCCGAGGTGCAGTACGCCGAAGAGCTAGCTGCCCTGCGCGCCGCCGACGACCGGCCCAAGCCGCCGGGCTGGATTCTCTCACCCTGGGCCGTGGTCACCTACCTGCTCGGCGGCACCCTGGACAACGGCTTCGCCATCGAGCCCAAGTACATCGGGCAGCGGCGGCTGATGGAAATAGCCGTGGCCACCCTGGCCACCGACCGCGCCCTGCTGCTGCTGGGCGTGCCCGGCACGGCCAAAAGCTGGGTGTCGGAGCACCTGACGGCCGCCATCAGCGGGCACTCCAACCTGCTGATTCAGGGTACGGCCGGCACCTCGGAGGACGCCATCCGCTACTCCTGGAACTACGCCCGCCTGATTGCCGAAGGGCCCTCGGCGGCGGCGCTGGTGCCCTCGCCCCTGCTCAAAGGCATGCAGGAAGGCGCGCTGGTGCGGGTGGAAGAGCTGACGCGCATCCCCTCCGACGTGCAGGACACGCTCATCACGGTGCTCTCGGAGAAAGTGCTGCCCGTGCCGGAACTGGCCACCGAAATCCAGGCCACGCGCGGCTTCAACGTCATTGCCACCGCCAACGACCGCGACAAAGGCGTGAACGAGCTGAGCAGCGCCCTGCGCCGCCGCTTCAACACCGTGGTACTGCCCCTGCCCACGTCGGTGGCCGAGGAAGTACAGATCGTGCATTCGCGGGTGGAAAAAACCGGCCGGGCCCTGCAGCTGCCGCCCACCACGGCGGCCCTGGAGCAGATCAGCCGGCTGGTGACCATCTTCCGGGAGCTGCGCTCGGGCGTAACCGAAAACGGCAAAACCAAGCTCAAAAGCCCCAGCGGCACCCTGAGCACCGGCGAGGCCATTTCGGTGCTCAACAGCGGCCTGGCCCTGGCCGCCTACTTTGGCGACGGTACCCTGCAGGCCGCCGACCTGGCCGCTGGCCTCACCGGCGCCGTGGTGAAAGACCCCGTGCAGGACCGCGTGGTGTGGCTGGAGTACCTGGAAACCGTGGTGAAGGAGCGCGACGGGTGGAAGGATTTGTATCGGGCCTGCCGCGAGGTAGTAGAGTAATTAATAAACAACAATATCATATCAAGGCAGCCCCATGAAATACCCAATCATTTTGTACTTGAATCAAAAATATGTATTCGACATACTAGCCATCATTGAAGATGGTTTTAGCCAAATGCATACAATGAAAACTACAGAATCATCGGCTGCAGACTCTTCGCAAAAGGCCAGAGGAGAAGTTGGACTAAGCAATGTATTCGCCTTCCTAGGGGTGAAATTAGAAGGAGAAAAAAATAATCAAAATAAAAACACCAGCGAACTATCATCCGAAACTCAAAAAGTCCATACCCCAAATTCTCTTTTTGCTAGAATGCAATCCTCGTTAGACAATAGAGAATTAATAGTAAAGGACAGAATATTAGAATCCACGACCGGTGATTTTGTTCTGTTTAAAGCAAAGCTCCGAAAAAACCCAATTATAGACGACTTAGAGAGTTTAGTGTCAATTTTTCGACTTGCATTAGGTTTTACAGAAGATTCAATGCAGCCAAAGCAACAAAAGAATGAAACAAACAAAAACATCAAGAAATTAGAGCAGTTTGATCATCTTGTTAAGCAATTAAAAAACGAAGGTAGCATCGATCTGATAGGCGATTCGGTGAACGAAACATTCAATGCAGTTATAACTATAGATAGAGAGTATCTAAACGATCCTTCCCTATCTGATATTGCAGATGGAGAGTTCTTTGTACTTGGGAAAACAACCAGGATTATAAAAGAAGGCTCAAATCAATCAATAAACCTTTTAAGAAAAACAACTCTTAGCAGGTTTACAAACACTGCTCTTAAAGAGATGTTTTCAGGCTTTCAAAGCATGAGTCAGCACGGCCTAAAAGACTCTGAATTTATTACTGAAATAGAAGCACCTGTTATACAAGTAATACCAATAGCCATATACGCTTAATTTACATGCCTACCGACCTGCGCCTTTTCGGCATCCGCCACCACGGCCCCGGCAGCACGGCCTCTCTGCTCAAGGCCCTGGATGACTACCAGCCCGACATCGTGCTGCTGGAGTGCCCCGCCGACGGGGAAAAGGCCCTGGCCGAAGTCGCCAACGCGGCCCTGCAGCCGCCGGTAGCGCTGCTGCTCTACAACCCCAAGCAGCACGCGCAGGCCACGTTCCTGCCCTTTGCCCGCTTCTCGCCTGAGTGGCAGGCGGCGCTGTGGTGCCAGCGGCACGGCGCCCACCTGCGGGCCTTCGACCTGCCGATGACCCTGCGCTTTGCCCTGCCCGACGCGGTGGAGCAAGTGCCCGCCGACCCCGACCCGCTGGTGCCCGCAGCTGAGTCTGAGGAATCCGCTCATGCGGCGGAAGCAGAGGCCGCGCCGGCCGGCGCCTCTTCTCATTCGGAAAGTGAGCCGGAGGGTCAGGCCCCACTGCGCCTCGACCCCATTGCCCACCTCGCCCGCCTCGACGGCTACACCGACGGGGAGCGGTGGTGGGAAGCGCGCATCGAGCACTCCGCCGGCCACGCCGACGCCTTCGAGGCGGTGCTGCTCATGATGACGGCCCTGCGCGAGGAGCTGGCCGAGCCCGAATCGACGGAAACGCTGCTGCGCGAGGCCTACATGCGCGAAACGCTGCGCGCCACGCTCAAGCAGGGCTATGCGCGCGTGGCGGTGGTGTGCGGGGCCTGGCACGCGCCGGTGCTGCGCGCCGCCGGGCTGTCGGGCTACGCCAAGGACGACAAAGCCCGCCTCAAGGGCCTGAAAAAAGCTACGACCGAAGCCACCTGGGTGCCCTGGACCTACGAGCGGCTGGCCCGGCAGTCGGGCTACGGGGCGGGCGTGCTGTCGCCGGCCTGGTACGAGCTGCTGTTTGAGGAGCCGCACGGGCGGGTAGTCACGCACTGGATGGTGCGGGCGGCGCACCTGCTGCGGGCGCAGCAGCTGGACGCGTCCTCGGCCCACGCCATTGAGGGCGTACGGCTGGCCGAGGCGCTGGCGGCCGTGCGCGGGCTGGCGCTGCCGGGCATTGAGGAGCTGCAGGAGGCGGCGGTGAGCATTTTCGGGGGCGGCTACGCGGAGGCGCTGGACCTCGTGCATCAGCAGCTGGTCATCGGCGAGCGGCTGGGCGAGGTGCCCGAGGAGCTGCACGCCTCCCCGCTGCAGCAGGACCTGGCGCAGCAGCAGAAGGCCCTGCGCCTGAAGCCCGAGGCGGCCCCCAAAACCCTGGCCCTGGACCTGCGCAAAGACCTTGACCTGGGCCGTAGCCACTTGCTGCACCGCCTGCAGCTGCTGGCCATCCGCTGGGGCCGCCCGAAGCGCGTGGAGGGCAAGAGCGGCACCTTTCACGAGGTGTGGGAGCTGCAGTGGCGCCCCGAAATGGTGCTGGCCCTGCTGGAAGCCGGCCGCTGGGGCAACTCCGTGCTCGGCGCCGCCGCAGGCGCCACTGCCCACCGCGCCGCGCAGGCCACCGACCTGGCCCAGCTGAGCCAGCTGTTGGAAGAAGCCCTGCAGGCCGATCTGGCGCCCGCGCTGCCGGCCCTGGTGGCCCGCCTCGAGGCCATCAGCGCCGGCACCCGCGACGTGGCCCACCTGCTGGCGGCCCTGCCCCCGCTGGTGCGCGTGCTGCGCTACGGCAACGTGCGCCGCACCGAAGCCGGGCTGGTGGCGCAGGTGGTGCGGCACCTGGTGCCGCGGTTGTGCATCGCGCTGCCCCCGGCCTGCACCGGCCTCGATGCCGACGCGGCCCGGCAGCTGCTCGGCTTGCTCGAAGGCGCGCACCAGGCCATCCGCTTGCTCCCCGACGGCGACCAGCAGCAGGAGTGGTACACAGCGCTGCACACCGTGGCCCGGCAGCCGGCCAGCAGCGGCCTGCTGGCCGGGGCCGCTGCCCGCCTGCTCTTCGACGCGCAGCAACTGCCCGCCGACGCCACCGCCACGCTGCTGGGCCTGGCGCTGGCCCCGGCCCGGCCCACCACCTACGCTACGGCCTGGATTGAGGGCTTTCTGCGCGGCAGCGGCCTGCTGCTGATTCACAACCGGGTGCTTTTCGACCTGCTCGACCAATGGCTGGCGGGGCTGCCGGAAGACGTGTTTCAGGAAACCGTGCCGCTGCTGCGCCGCGCCTTCACCGAGTTCAGCCTGCCCGAGCGGCAGCAGGTGCTGGCCCTGACGACCACCGCCCCGGGCGCCGGCCCCGCCGCGCCGGGTGCCGACATTGACCTGGAACGCGGCCGGCGCGTGTTGCCGGTGCTCCAGGAGCTGCTGGGGCTCGGGTAAGACGGTCAGGCGCGTCGTACCTCTATTTCGGGGGCGGCGCCAGCAGCTTCTCGGCCCGAAACAGGTCGTCGGCGGCCTGCAGGAGCTTGGCGCGCAGCTGCGGATTGTACTGCGGGTGCTCCGCCAGAAACGTGCGCACGGTGCGGGCGGCCGTGGGCGTTTGGTAGTAGCCCAGGGTGGCCTGCAGCCAGGAATATGGGAAGAAAATGTCGCCGGTCTGCTGAATTTCTTCGAGCAGCGCCAGGCTCTGGGGCAGGTATTTCTCGGAAGCGGCCGCCCGCAACGGGTGGTGCAGGTAGCCCAGCGCGGCCGTCACCCAGGCTTCCTTCTCGCGGTTTTTCTCCTCGCTCAAGGAGGCGAAAAAGGCGTCGCGGGTGGCCACGTCCGCCGACAGGGCCGGCAGCAGGAACTGCAGGCGCTTCTGGCGGTCGGGATTTTGGATGCGGGCCAGCTGCGCGGGCAGAATGGGTTTGGCGGCCGGGTAGTCGCGCACGGCCAGGGCCAGCGCCAGGGCGGTGTAGTCGTCCTCGGTGAGCTTCACGCCGGCTGGGGCTTGCTGCTGCTCCCATATTTGGTACAGCCGGGCTTGGGCTTCCTTGCTCAGGACTACCGACTGGTAGGCTTTGAACAAGAGCTTTTTCTGATTCGGGGCTGGGTTATGCGTCAGCGCCTGCCACAGCTCCTTTTCCAGCTGGGGCGCTAGGACAGTGCGCTCTTCGGGCTTCAGAAACTTCCAGTAGATGTCCATCAGCTGGCCGGTGAGCAGCTTCAGGTTCAGCTCCTCCCGCTCCTGCAGCAGCCGCTGCCGGTACACGTCCAGCAGCGGGCGTGGCCGCAGGTAGCGGCCGTTGAGCATGTTCTCATAGAGGTTGACGTAGCTGGCGGCGCGGGCCACGGAGCTCGGCAGAAGGGCTAAGTTGCGGCCCAGGGCCTGCGCTAGGGCGTCGTAGCGGTAGCTGAGCAGGACGTTCAGTTGGTTGTCCATCGGAAACACGCCGTAGCCCAGGCCGGTAGAGTTGAACAGAATAAACGCCGGCACCGGCTTGCCCATTGCTTCGACTAGCTGCACCCTCGGCTGGTTCATGTTCACGGTCAGCTCACTGCTGCGGCCGTCGGGGTATACCAGCAGCACTTCAAACAGCTGCGGCCAGAGGCGGTCGGAGCCGTCTTCGGCCTTTTGCGTCAGCTGCAGGCTGGTAATCCCGTTGTTGCTGATTTGCAGCTCATAATCGAATACCCGGCGCCCAGGCTGGTTTACCCATACCTGGTTCCAGGCCTGCAGATCGGCGGGCGTGCGCGCGTCCAGGATCTGGATGAGGTCGGGCCAGGTGGCGTTACCGTGGGCGTAGCGGCGCAGGTATTCGCGCAGGCCGTCGCGGAACGCCTCCTCGCCCATCAGCCGCTCCAGCTGCCGCATCATGATGGGGGCCTTGTGGTAGATGATGTTGCCGTAGAGCGAGCCGGCGTCCTGCAGGTTGGGCAGCTCCTGGCGGATGGCGTTGGCACCCGTGGTGCGGTCCACGCCGTAGGCTGCCGGGTAGTGGTCCACCACGAACTTCAGGTCGTAGTTGGAGCCTTGCACGGCCGTGCGGCTAATTTTGTCGGCCATGAAATTGGCAAACACCTCCTTCATCCACACGTCGTTGAACCAGCGCATGGTCACCAGGTCGCCAAACCACATGTGGGCGGTTTCGTGGGCAATGAGGTTGGCGCGGGCCAGCTCCTGGTCCCGGGTGGCGCCCGCGTCCAGAAACAGCGTGGCGGCTTTGTAGTCGATGGCCCCGACGTGCTCCATGCCGCCGTACTGAAAGTCGGGCAGGGCGGCGAAATCAAACTTGCGAAACGGGTACGGCAGGCCCGTGTACTCTTCCAGAAAGCCCAGCGCCTCGGCATGAATGCGGAAGACCGGGTCGAGGCTCAGGCGCAGCTTGTCCGGGTCGGTTTCGCGGTGCAGCAGCGTCATGGCGCGGCCCTGCCCCGTGCGCGGCACCCGCGCGAAGCGGCCGGCCACCAGCGAGAACAGGTACGTGCTGATGGTGTCGGACGGGGCGAAGCGCAACGTGGTGGCACCGGCCGCAGCCGTCGAATCTTGCAGCGGGCCGTTGGCCAGGGCCTGCCAGCCCGTGGGCACCGTCAGCGTCAGCTGAAACGAGGCCTTGAGGTCGGGCTGGTCGAACACCGGAAATACCGTGCGGGCGCGGTCGGGCACGAGCAGCGTGTAGAGGAAATCGTCATTGCGGTTCAGCGACTGGTCGCCGGCCCGCAGCGCCAGGCGCACCTCGTTCGGGCCGGGCCGCAGCGCCGCCGCCGGAATCAGCAGGTGCTCCTGCCGGTGGTCGAGGGCCACGGGCTGGCCGTTCACGGTCAGCTGCTGCAAGTGCCCGCTCGGGGCTTTAAAGTCGAGATGCAGGGGTTGCTCCGCCGCTTTTAGGGTGAAGCGCAGGGTTTCCAGCACGGTTACCGGCTGGTCTTTGCGCGGCGGCACGGTTACGTGCAGCGCGTAGCTGAGCCCGCGCAGCAGCTGCTTGCGGTATTCGGCCAGCTGCTGGCTTACGCCCGGCACCACGGGCAGCGGCGCCACGGCAGGTGGCGCGGGGGAGCTAAGCGGCAAGCGGGTGCAGGCCAGCAGGGCCAGTAGCGGCAGCCCGGCGAGCCGGCGCACGTACGGAGCAAGTTTCATCAGGGGCGGACAGTCGGCAATCAGGCCCCAAAGTAACCGAAACCCGGGCGGCTACCCCGAATGCCGGTGCTTGCCGGGCGCGGCCGAAATCCGGTTGGGGGCGGGCGGCGTATCTGCCGCTTGGCCCGCCATTAACTAGCTGGACCGCACTCATGCGGATTCCGTTATTTTTGAGGGTTACCCCGCTCCTTGGGCTTCTCCCGGGCTAGCTGGCTGCTTGTTACGAGCCGCCGCACCGCCCGGGCGCGAGCCTGCACTCTACCTATTGCACTTCTTCAGTTTGTTCGTGCGCCCAAACGTTCCCTTTTTCTTGTGCCTGCTGCTGCTCCTGCTGAAAGCGGCGGCGGGTCACGCGCAGTTCCGGTACTGGGACGCCGACTACGATTCGTTGCGGCGCACCCTGGTGGCGCCTCGCCCGCTGGCCGACTCGGCGCGGCTGCGCACCCTCGTGCACCTGCTCGACATCACGGAGCTGACCGACCTGCAGCGCCGCGAGCGGGCCCTGCCCCTGCTCGACGAACTGCTGCGCCTGAACCAGCGCACCCACCTACTACCCGATGAGCGCCCCTACCGTTTGTTGCGCCGTGGCGTGGGGCTTTGGCTCCAAAACAAGGACATGCGCATGGCCCTGCGGTGCTTTTATCAGGCCATTGAGCTTTTTGATGCGGCCGGCCACCCGGCCCCCCGGCTGCTGATCGACTTAGGGCCAGTCTTCAACGCCCTGAAAGCCAGTGATGAGCGGTTTGTGTATTTCCAGCGGAAGCTGACGCAGTACCAGCGCCAGGAAGCGCGTCATAACGAGGCAGCCTGCTACCTGGTACTGGCCGGCTCGTACCGGCACCGCGGCGACCAGAACCAAGCCATCAGTCATTACCTGAAAGCGGCGGAACTGTTCCAAGAGTTTGAGCGCAGCTATTACATCACCGAAATCATGGCCACCGGCTCGGCCTATGCCGAGTGGGGAAACCACCGCAAAGCGCTGGAGTACCTGCACAAGGCCATGGCGCTGGAAGACCAGTACCATTTCGAGGACATGCGCCGCTTCTTCACGCTGCAGGCGCTTGCCCGGGTGTACCTGCAGCAGCAACGCTACCCGGAAGCCCTGCGCTACGCCAACCGTTCCCTGCAGGTCGCGCAGCACGATTCACTGATCCGCCAGTCCGGCACGGCTTACGCGCTGGTCTTGAAAAGCGCCGTGCTGGTGCAGCAACACCCCGAGCAGGCCTACCCGCTGCTGGTGCGGGCCCAGCAATTGGCCGATTCGCTACGCATGAACATTTCCGGCCGCCTCGGGGAATTTCCGCTGGATGCCACCTGGGCCCGCTACTACCAGGCGCGCGGCCAGTACGATCAGGCCGAAGCCCACTGGCTGGCAGCTTACCGTAAAGCCACCAGCAGCAAGCTCAACCTGCTGCGGCCGCACCTGCTGGAGCAGCTGCTGCGCTTCTACGACCTGCGCCAGCAACCCGAGCAGTTGCAACGATACACCCGGATCTACCTGACCCTCAGCGACTCGCTAAGCACAGCTCATAATGCCTACAACATTGCCCAGTACGAAGGCGAACGGGTGGCGCTGGCCCAAAGCGCGCAGATAGCCAACCTGCGCCAGGCACAGGCCGTGCAGGCCGTCCGGCTGCGCCAGCGCGGGTTGCTGCTGGGCTTCGCCCTCGGCGCCGTGGTGCTGGTGTCGGGCCTGGGCGTGGTGCTGTACCGCCAGCTGCGCGTCAACAAACGCACGCTGGCCCGGCTGCGCCAGACGCAGAACCAGCTGGTGGCAGCCGAAAAGTGGGCCTTCGTGGGTGAAGTATCGGCCGGCATTGCGCACGAGCTGCAGAACCCGCTGCATTTCATGAAGCGCTTTGCCGACGTCAGCGCCACCATGTTGGAGAGCGTGCAGCGCGACGGCCGCCCCCCCGCCGGGCAGGCCAGCCTGGAACAGGAAATCCTGACCGGCCTCAAGCAGAACCTGCAGGAAATCAGCCAGCACGGCCGGCGGGCCTCCTCCATCATCAAGGACATGCTGGAACATTCGCGCACCGGCACCACCCAGCGCCAGCTCACCGACCTGAATGCGTTGGTCGGCGAGCAGGTGCTCCTGGCTTACGAGGCGGTGCAGGGCCAGCATCCGGGCTTTCAGGCGGCCATCGAGCTGGAGCTGGAGCCGCAGCTGCCCCCGGTCAACCTGGTACCGCAGGACGTAGCGCGGGTACTGCTCAACTTGCTCACCAACGCCTTCCACGCCGTACGCCACCGCCAGCAAACCGACGACCCGCAGTACGCCCCCGAAGTGCGCATCAGCACCCGTCAACGCACCGGGCGGGTGGAAATCCGGGTGCGCGACAACGGCCCCGGCATCAGTGAGGCCGTGAAAGAGCGCGTTTTTCAGCCCTTCTTTACCACCAAACCCGTGGGCGAAGGCAGCGGCCTGGGCCTTTCGCTGAGCCACGACATCGTCACCAAGGGCCACGGCGGCACGCTGCGGGTCGAAACCCAGGAGGGGCAGTTCGCCGAGTTCATCGTTACGCTGCCGGGCTAGGCCCGGTGGCTTGGTCATAGCCCGGCGCCGGCCTTACCTTCACCGGCGCAAGCGCGGGAACGCAGCGCCCCACGACCCTTCTTCCCTTACTTTTTGCATGAGCAACGCCGCCCGCTGGAAACTCGTGCTGGGCTCCGCCGCCGACGCGGCCCAGCACGTGCCGCTTACCCCCGACTACGGCCGCATGGACGAGGTGCTCACGGCCCTCTACGACGAGCAAAGGTCGGAGCGCCGGGGCGGGCTGGGCTCCTCGGCGCCGCGCGTCACGCGCTGGCTGGGCGACATCCGCCGCTACTTCCCTTCGTCGGTGGTGGCCGTGATGCAGCAGGACGCCATGGAACGCCTGGGCCTGAACCAGCTGCTGCTGGAGCCGGAAGTGCTGCGCACCGTGCAGCCCGATGTGCACCTAGTGGGCCTGCTCATGTCGCTGGGCCGGGTGATGCCCGCCAAAGCCCGGCACACGGCCCGCGAAGTGGTGCAGCGCGTGGTGCACGACCTGGAGCAAAAGCTCGCCAATCCGTTGCGGCAGGCCGTGCAGGGCGCCCTGAGCCGCAGCGTGCGCAACCCACGCCCGCGCTACCGCGAAATCAACTGGGCGGCCACCATCCGGGCCAATCTGCGGCACTACCAGCCCGCGCTGGGCACCATCATTCCGGAAAAGCTGGTGGGCTACGGCCGACGCGGGCAGGCGCTCAAGGAAATCGTGCTGTGCGTGGATCAGAGCGGCTCTATGGCCGCCTCGGTGGTGTACGCGGGCGTGTTCGGGGCGGTGCTGGCTTCCATCCGGGCCGTGCGCACCCACATGGTGGCCTTCGATACGAGCGTGGTGAACCTGACCGAAGACCTGCAGGACCCGGTGGATTTGCTGTTCGGGGTGCAGCTGGGCGGCGGCACCGATATCCACCTGGCCCTCACGTACTGCCAGCAGCTCATCACCCGCCCCTCCGATACCATCCTGGTGCTCATCAGCGACCTGTACGAAGGCGGCAGCCCAACCGGCATGCTCCGGTGCGCCGCGGAACTTAAAGCCGCCGGCGTGACCGTGGTGGTGCTGCTGGCCCTCAGCGACGAAGGCGCCCCGAGCTTCGACCGCTCGGTGGCCGAGAAGCTGGCCGCATTGGGCATTCCGTCCTTTGCCTGCACCCCCGATAAGTTTCCGCCGCTGATGGCGGCGGCCATTCAGGGGCAGGACGTGACGAAGGCCGTCGCCAACTGACCCTTCCCCTGACTTGCGCAAATCCCCTGCCGCCGTCCCGGCCGGACCATCGACTGGGAGCACCCCGCCGACCTGGTGGTAGACACGGCCGGGCTACGCCGGCCAGCTGTCTACCCGTTTAGGCCCACGCGGCGCAATTCCACATTTCTCCCCGACCTTCGGCCGCACGTTTGCCGTTCAACGGTTGTTGAACCGGTTTACACTTGATTACAGAAGCAACGTTGGCCGAAACCGCCCCCCACATACCCACCGACTCCGTCTACGAAGAACTCCGCCGCGTCCAGGCTTTGCTGAAGCTGGAGCAACAGGAGGATCTGGAGCAATACCGCCTGCGCAACGCCAAGAGCACCATCTCGGAACGCGTGCACCGCGGCCTGACCTGGTACCCCGTCAAAATCACCAAAGAAGACATCGGCTTCGGCGGCAAGCTGGTGCTGGAACTGGAGCGCCCCGCCGGCCAGAGCCAGCAGCTGCACCTGTTCCAGGTCGGCAAGAACGCCGCTATTTTCGGCAACATCCCCGGCCGCGCCGGCTCCGACAAGCCCATGCTCTCGGGCGTGGTGACGTCGGTGCGCCGCAACAAGATTACGCTGGCCACCAACAAGGAAGACCTGCCCGACTGGATCGACGAGGGCAAGCTCGGCATCGACCTGACCTTCGACGAGGTCAGCTACCGCGAAATGGAGTACGCCCTGCAAAAGGTACAGGGCGCCTTTGGCCGTTTGCAGGAGCTGCGCGACACCCTGCTGGGCCACCGCCCGGCGGAGTTCAAGCCGGAGGCCGAGACGGAGAAGCTCTACTACCCTAATCCGCTCAACGCCTCGCAGCTGGCGGCCGTGCAGCTGGTCATGGCCGCCAAGGACGTAGCCATCATCCACGGCCCGCCCGGCACCGGCAAAACCACCACCCTGGTGCAGGCCATCCTCGAAACCATTCGGCGGGAGCGGCGCGTGCTCGTGTGCGCGCCCTCGAACACGGCCGTGGACCTGCTGACCGAGAAGCTGGCCGAGCGCGGCGTCAACGTCATCCGCATGGGCAACCCCTCGCGGGTGTCGGACCTCTTGCTGGAGCACACGCTCGACGCGCAGGTAATGGCCCACAAGCACTACCCGGAGCTGCGCAGCCTGCGCCAGACGGCCGAGCAGTACCGCGAGGAAGCGGGCAAGTTCAAGCGCAATTTCGGCTGGGAAGAGCGGCAGCAGCGCCAGCACCTGAAGGAGCAGGCCCACCAGTTGCTGCAGGAGTCGGATCAGCTCGAGAAGTACATCACCGAGGATTTGCTGGAGAAGGTGCAGGTGATTACCTGCACGCTGGTGGGGGCCGCCAACCGCGCCATCCGCCACCTCACCTACGAAACGGTGTTTATCGACGAGGCGGCCCAGGCCCTGGAACCCGGCTGCTGGATTCCCATCACCCGGGCCGAGCGCGTGGTGCTGGCCGGCGACCATTGCCAGCTGCCGCCTACCGTCAAAAGCGAAAAAGCCGCGGCCCAGGGTTTGCGCGAAACGTTGTTTGAGAAGTGCATCACCCGCCAGCCCGCCACCGCCCGCATGCTGCAGGTACAGTACCGCATGCACGAGGACATCATGCGCTTTTCGTCGGACCAGTTCTACGGCGGGCGCCTGGTGGCCGATGAGCGAGTGCGCCGCGCCGATTTGCACGCCTTCGACTTGCGCTTTCCGCCCGAGCCCGGCGCGGTGGAGTTCATCGATACGGCCGGTTGCGGCTTTTCCGAGCTGGGCATTCTCGACTCGCCTTCCGTGGCCAACCCCGAAGAGGCCGACCTGCTGCTGCGCCGCCTGGTGGAGCTGCTGCAGGACTACCACGCCGAAGACCACGAGGCGCAGCCGCTGAGCATCGGCGTCATCGCCCCGTACCGCGCCCAAATCAACTACCTCAAGGACCGCGTCGACGAGATTCCCGAGCTGCTGGCGCTGCAGAACAAGCGGCAGCTCAGCATCGGCACCGTCGACTCCTTCCAGGGCCAGGAGCGCGACATCATTGCCATCACGCTCACGCGCTCCAATGCGGCCTCGGACATCGGCTTCCTCTCCGACATCCGCCGCATGAACGTGGGCATGACCCGCGCCCGCCGCAAGCTGCTGATGACCGGCGACTCGGCCACGCTCAGCTCCAACGCCTTCTACCGCGACTTCGTCAACTACGTGGAAGACATCGGCGCTTACCGCACGGCCTGGGAGTTTCAGGATTTGTAGACCCGACCGGCGGTGGTCCCGGCCATCTTGACCAAGTGTAGCCGCGCCGAAGGTCGCCGACACCGCAGCAAGGCGCCAGCCCAACGGTCCTGACGAACGTGCAAAGCGGCCAAACGCCACCGCCCGAAACCATTGACACGGGTTTTGGGCGGTGACGTTTTCGGGCTGCCGGTGGTACGACGATGAGGTCACTTGCGGCAGCTGGGCCGCGCCAATGCGGCCAAGGCTGCCGCAGGCTTGAATTCTGCCTCTGCCCGAACAAACCCGCGGCCGGCGCGTTATTTTCCTTTACTTGCCATTGTTTTCCTTATTACCTCCCCCCGAACCCATGCAGATTGCAGATCAAAAGGTCGTGACGCTGACCTACGACCTGAGCGTTACCAACAACGAGCAGGAAAAACAGCTCGTGGAAAAGGCCGAAGCCGACAGCCCCATGGTGTTTCTGTTTGGCATGAGCGGCCTGCCCGAGGAGTTTGAGCAGCAGCTGCAGGGCAAGCAGGCCGGCGACTCGTTCAGCTTCACCCTCTCGCCCGAGCAGGGCTACGGCGAATACGACCAGGACGCCCTAGTGGACCTGCCCAAGCAGGTGTTCGAGGTAGACGGCCAGACCGACCCCGAAATGCTGCAGATCGGCAACTACCTGCCCATGTCGGACAACCACGGCAACCACTTGCAAGGCAAGGTGGTGTACGTCGGCAACGACACCGTGAAAATGGACTTCAACCACCCGCTGGCCGGCATGACCATGCACTTCGACGGCCAGGTGGTGGACGTGCGCGACGCCACCCGCGAGGAACTGGACCACGGCCACGTACACGGCGAAGGTGGGCATCACCACTAGCAGCTGCGGCGGCCCGACAAGAACCAGTTACGCAAAAAGCGGGGCCTTGCGGCCCCGCTTTTTGCGTAACTGGTTTGCTTGTATGTGGTAGCCGTTTAGTGCACCACCAGTACCCGCTGGGTTACCGAGTGCTCCGCCGTTTTGCAAACCGAGAAATACACCCCGTTGGGTAAATCGAGCGTTGAAATATCCTGCTGATAGACGCCCGGACCGACTGGCTGCCAAGCATTCATTTTCTTTACCGGTTGCCCCAGCGCATTGTGCAGCTCGGCTTCGACGGTGCCGGGGACGGCGGTGGTTACCTGCAGCCGCAGCATTTCGCGGGCTGGGTTGGGGAATATTTCCACCTTTGGCGCCAGGGCTGGCGCCGACGCCGGGCTTGCGGCTACGGCCGACGGACGCGTTAGCACTGCGGCCGTGGGGTAACGGCTTCCATTGCATACCGCGCCTACCTCGGCGGCACTGGCCTGGGGCAGTACGCCGCAGGCCGCCGTGGGCAGAGCGGCAAAGCCCGTGACTTGTCGCCCAGCAACCGGGTAACGGGCTACCAGCAACACGTTCTGTTGCGTAGGCGAAGCGTTGCGGGGCCGCAGATTCACCATGATTTTAAGGTAGTTGCCCTTGACCACAAAATCATTGGCCGGGTCGGGATTACGGCTGGAAGACTGGATGCTGAAAATGGTGTTTTTGATACAGGCCGCATCCACGTACTCCGTGCGATAGGCGTACGTGTCGGGCCCGCCCGGATTGGATCCCACTCCTTCGTAAAAGGTATAATCGCCCCCGGCCCCTACTGGGCTGGAGCCTTCGACCACCAGCGCCACCTTGAAATCCTGCACGTCCAGCTTGGCCGCGGGATTGATTACGTATTTGATATCCTGGGTCAGGCGGCAGGTGCGCTCGGAAATAAGCTCGCGGTTCGGCCCCGTGTACAGGCGCGATTTTACATCCAGCACCGGGCGCGTCAATATGCTCAGCACGCCCATTCCTTCGTTGTAGTACGGCACGTTCTCAGGCAGGGTCGAGGCCAACCGGTTGCCCGGGTTGTGAAAAGGCACCGTGACGTACAGGGTAGGCGCGATAATCTTGCCGGTGATTTTGGTCGTCATTTCGATGGTCATCGGCTGCAGGCTCATGGCCGGGACCGGGTCGGCCTTGCCGCCGGTCAGCAAGTAATCCAGCATGCTGACGGCCGCACCAAGGTAAGGCAAGGCCGCCAGGCCCTGCTGCAGAAACCCGGGCGCCTTCAGGTCGTTGCCCAGGTTGTCCACCGCCCCGGCTTTGCCGGGATTGTCGCGCCTGAGCTTACTGGTAAACTTGTCGATGCTTTCGTAGGACTTGCCGCCGGCCGACAACACATTGTTGATTTTCCGCATGAGCGGAATGCCCTTGTCAAAATCGCCCGCGGTGCTGCTGCTGCCGCCCCCGGCCGTGGCAATGGTGCCCTGCGTAACGCCGGTCAGGTTCACGTCGGCTTCCGAAATCAAGCTCACTTCGACCCGCAAGCGCGAATCGAACAGGCAGACGCAGGGGTCGTAATCCATGGGAAAATCGGCCACAAACCACTTGCCCGCATCGCTGAGGTAACGCGACACGGCGACAAACTCCACGTTCTCACCCGGCGGCAGATCCTCCAGCGCCGTGCCCAGCGCGTACACCCGGTTCAGGGTGGCGGATTTGTTGCGTCCGTTTCCGTCAAAGGTCAGCTTGACCTCCGCCAGCTGGTGCGCGGCCTTCACGTCGCCACAGGCCACGAACACCCGCAGCACGCCGGTGTAGCGGTTGTAGAGCAGCACGGTGGGGTTGCGCGTGTTGGCCGGGTTGCCGTTGTCGTCAAAGCCCAGGTCGCGGCGCACCAGCTCCCAGCCATCGGCGGGCACGTCGTTCTTGCCCTGAAAGCGTCCCATGTTCACGTTCAGCGGCTGCTGCCAGGGCAGCTCGATGTAGGGCTGCCCGATAACCGGGGCGTTGAGCGTGTAGCGCCGGCCGTTGTAGAGGGCCGGCTGGTAGTCGCCGAAGTACCAGTTGAAGCTGTTCGGGACGCCACCGGGGTTGGTGGCCGGGCCGCTGGGGTCGGTGACGATGCCGACGGGCGGACACGGAGCCTGCTGGGCGAGGGCTTGCGGCAGCCACACGAAGGCCAGCCCTACCGTAGCGAGTAGGTTTTTACGCATAATAAATAGAATGAAGAAATGAAAGACCTTAGCGCACGCGCCGGCCCCGGAAGACTTTGTCGACGATATGCGGGAATACCTGCGGCCGGTATTCGATGCGGATGCTGTCGCGCGTGGTCAGAACTGCGCGCACGTCGTTGCCCATGCAGCCGCCGCTGCCCCTTACCCCACGCCAGTCTACGCCCAAATTTCGGTAGAGTATGGTGCAGCCCTTGGGCAGCCCGCCCAGGTAGGGAGCAGGCGGGGCGGCCGGATTGTTGGGATAATCAAGATTAGGGCCTAAAAACACGCGCACAGTGAACGTGTCGCGGGGCGCGTCGGTGCTGGCGCCCTGGAACTTGCCGAAGACGGCCGGCCGGTACCGCTGCAGGTCGAACGGCACGAAGGTGAACACGCGCGTGAGCGTGTCCACCCCGTCGTCGCCGGGGCAGCGCGGGTTGGGCGGGCGGCGGGCAATCAGGCGCACGGGCAAGGGCCCGGTGAACGTGCGGTCGAACGAGAGGCTGAAGGTGCGCGTGGCGCGCGTGGTGGCCGGGCCCACCAGCCACTGCCAGACCGTGTAGGGAGCACCGGGCCCGGCAAAGCCCACGGGGCCGCCGGTGTACACCGTGTCGAGGGCGGCCGCGCCGAAGGACTCCGTGACCGTGAAGCGCAGCGGGTTGCGGTCGGCGGCCGAGCAGGGCGCGGGCGCGGGCGGCGCGGGGTCACGGCAAGCTTGCAGGCTCACGAGCAGCCCCAGCGGCCAGACCCAGCGCGTCAACGGAATCGTATCCATAGCAACAGAGAGGAAGCCTGCTCCCGCTTCGGGAACGGCTTGGTTAATACACATGGCTTCCGGAAATGGAAGCCATTACTCAACGTTGCAATAGGTAGTTAGAGTAAGCCGGGCGAAGTGAGGTAAAAATTAAAAAAAAATTAAAACTTCCAACAGCACACGCGTTTTCGTTTATCACGATTGGCCTCGGCGACCAAGGCCGATTGCCGCCCGCGGCTGGGGCCGGGGCTCATGCAGCGTCTCTGGGGGCGAACCAAACAACACCACTTTCGTGCCCGCGGCCCGGGCCGATTTGCGGCTCCTCTACAACCAGTGCGGCGGCGGGCGTATCTATGCGTTGTCTTTGTTCAACCCGTTGTCATGCGCTTTATTCCAACTCCGAACTGCCTCCTTTCCTTCCTGCTGGCCCTGTTGCTGCTGCCGGCCGTGGCGCTGGCCCAGCGCACCGTCAGCGGCCGCGTGACGGCCCTGAGCACCCAAGAAGCCCTGCCCCAGGTGACGGTGCGCGTGGAAGGCCAACCGACCAGCGTTGTCACCGACAAGAACGGGCGGTTTTCGCTGACGCTGCCCGCCGAAGGGCTTAGCCTGACGTTTTCGCACGTGGGCTACCAACCCCTCACGGTACCCGCCGATAAGCTCGGCGCCGACGTGGCCCTAGAGGAGCAGCGTTACCTCATCGGCGAGGTGCAGGTAAGCTACGTGCAGCTGCGCAAGCTGCTGCTGAAGGAATGGCGAATCGAGCCGGCCTCGCTGGGCGCCGCCGCCCAAAACATCCTGACCCGGCTGCGGGCCATGGACCCCAAGAAGGCGGATTACCTGGCCGGCAACCCGGACGCGGTGCGCAAAGTGCTGGAAATGGCCCGCTACGAGTTTCGGGAGAACGGAATTGTGAAGACCAAGCTGCTCATAGCGGGCCACAAGCTGCGCTGGCAGCTGGATGAGGAAAACCGCACGCTGACCTTGGTAAGCGACGAGCGGGGCGAACGGCAAATCCAGGTGGTGGAGCTGACCGATAGCCGTTTGGTCCTGAAGAGCCAGGGCGACGCGAATTCCGCCGTCGCCTACATCCCGGCTGATTGAGGTAGCGCGCCGGCATTATTCGCTGGTTTAGCCTGCCAGACCGAGTTCCGCACGGCAGGCTGCCGTTGCCGCCTGCAGCTCCGGCCAAAATGCCCGAAAATCGTCTTCATAAGCCGGTAGCTCTGTCAGGAAGGCCGCACTGCCCGTGGCCAGCACCGCGCCCTGCGGCACGCGTTGGCTCAGGCCCCGCAGGGCGCGCGCTAGTCCTTCCGGGTGGGCGTAGCCGGTCAGCCAGTCGTGCTGGCGCATGTAGTGCAGCATCTGCTGCAGGCGTTCGGGCAGTTCGTGGCGGCGCTGGTGCAGCAGCGCGTACATGCGCTGGGCAAAGGCGGGCAACGGCTCGGCGGCATCGTAGTGGTAGCGGGCAAAGTCGCGGGCCAGCAGGTGGTCGTAGCCCACGTCGGCCACCACGCCGGCCCACTTGACCAAGCCGGCGGCGCGCAGGCGGGCGGTGCTGCGGCGCACCACCGGGTGCGCGTCGGTGAAGGAGTCGATGAGGCGGTGCAGGCGGATGCCGCGCTGCACCGCCGGCGGATAGGCGGCCACGGCGGCGCGGCCGCGCACGGCTTCGGCGGCGAAGTTGCCAACGAGCAGGTCGGAGTCGTGGGGGCCGGAAAGAACGAGGTGGGCGAGGAAGTTCACGCGGGCAAGGTAGCCTGATTCGGCGGGGCCGACTGCCAACGCGGACGCCGGCACGCGGCGGTGCGTTTTAGCAACCGCGCCGACGCGAAATGTTCCCGCCCGGTTCGTTGGCTCCCCGCTCCAAGCCAACCCCGGCCCGGCTCGGCCCGTAAGCCGGGGTACTCCTTTCTATTGATTCCACACCAAAACGCCCATCCCATGTCTGACCAAACGCCCGTGACGCACGACCTCGGCAAGCTGTTCGAGAAAATCAAGGATGTGCGCATCGCCATGCTCACCACCTTCGACGAGCAGAACGAGCTGCACTCGCGCCCCATGTACACCCTCAAGCCGGAGCACGACGGCTCGCTGCTGTTCTTCACCGACAGCGAATCGGCCAAGGTATTCGAGGTAAAAAAAGACAGCCACGTGAACCTGAGCTACGCCCACCCCGGCGAAAACGTGTACGCCTCGGTGACGGGCCACGCGAGCATCAGCCACGACAAAGCCAAAATCGCCGAGCTGTGGTCGGAAGACATGCGCGCCTGGTTTCCCAAGGGCCAGGACGACCCGAACATCCGCATTCTGCGGGTCGAAATCCAGAAGGCCGAATACTGGGATTCGCCGAGCTCTGTCCTGAGCCGCGCCTACGGCTACGTGCGTGCCGTGGTAACGGGCGAGAAGAGCAAGGACGACGATGTGAACCAGCACGCCCAGGTAAAGGCCCGCTCCAACTAGCCCGGGCCGCATCAGTTACAGGGGACGGAAGCCATTCCGTCCCTTTTTTTGTTGTCCGCCTGAGCTGCCTGCCGCGTCCGTCCCCTTTTAACCCACCTGCCCTTGCCACTGACCACCCTTTCCATCATCACCGTGCGGCCCGAGCACCGCCGCTGGGCCCTGGCCCGCATGGGCACGGTGCCGCCGCGCCTCGCGCAGGTGCCGGGCTTGCGTTTTTTCAAGCTGCTCGGCTCGGGCTTTGATTTCGGCTTGCGGCCCAACCTGCGCCGCTACGGCCTGATGGCCGTGTGGGACGAGGCGACCGACGCCGAGCGTTTCTTCGGGCAGCACGAGCTGTGGCAGGCGTACCGGCAGCGCAGCAGCGAGTTGTGGACGGCGCACCTTACCCCCCTGCAGGCCCACGGCGCCTGGGACGGGCAGAACCCCTTCGACTACCCCGCGGAGCCAGCGGCCTCGGGCGCCGACGGCCCGGTGGCGGTGCTCACGCGCGCCAGCATCCGGCCACTACGGGCCTGGAGCTTTTGGCGGGCCGTGCCACCCGTCAGCCGCGCCGTAGCCGGTGCCCCCGGGCTGCTGGCAGCGGTGGGCCTGGGCGAGCTACCCATCGTGCGGCAGGCCACCTTCAGCCTGTGGGAATCGGCCGCCCTGATGCGGGAGTATGCCTACGGCGCGCAGCACAGCGCCGAGCACCGCGAGGTAGTGCGGCGCACCCGTCAGGAAGGCTGGTACGGCGAAGAGCTGTTTGTGCGCTTCCGGGTAGAGCAGGTCGAAGGCCGTTGGGACGGCCAGGAACCTTTGCAAGCAGGGGCCCAGGGGCTCACCGCAGTCTGACCAATCACCCAGCGGCTCATCTGTAATTTGCGCCACTGATCCGAGGACGACGCCTCCCTTCAGCAGGAAAAAGCCGGCAGGCAGACTTCAAATTGGCACAGTTTTTCCATATAAGCGGGTAGTTGGCAACAACGCCAGCTGTCCGTCTTGCTGCCATGAAAGCCTTGATTCTCTTGACTTCCCTGGTGCTCAGCACCACTGCCAGCGCCCTGGCCGCCCCTGCTCCGGTAGCCGCCGCGGCGCTGGAGCAGCGCGTCGACCGGCTGTCGGACTACATGGCCCGCAGCCTGCGCCTCAACAACTACCAGACGACCCGGCTGCGCGCCATCAACGAAGACAAGCTGGCCCGGCTGGCGGCCCTCGAAGCCACCCCCGACGCTGACCCGGCGGCGGCCAGAGCCATTCTCAAGCAGCGCGACCTGGAGCTGCGCCGGGTGCTGAGCACGGATCAGTACAGCGCCTACTACAGCTCCCGGGCAGCCTTTCAGCGCTTCGACGAAGCAGCGGCCACTAGCCTGAGCGCCTTGTAGCGCCGCTGAACGGCTGCTTCCGCCCGGGCGACTACAACGACAAGGCCCGCTGCTGAGCAGCGGGCCTTGTCGTTGTAGTCGCAGCAGCACTGACGCCGCCAAAAAAAAGAGCAGACCACCCGTCACGGTACGACCCCACACCTGAAGTCGCACCAGTTGCCGCATTTGACGGGCGGCCTGCTCATGACAAAGGTCATCCATTCCCGGGTGCTCCTATACCGCATTAGTACGGGTTCTGCGGGGTGTTTTGTACGGAATTCAACACCCCGTATTTGGCGCCCGCCAAGGGCTGCCCGGCGCGGCGATGAACCGCTCTTGTTTGTACCAGCCAAAGAATCAGTAGTGGTAGCACCCAAATAGGGTATAAACCCGCTGTCGGGCCGAAGCAGCCGGCGGTACTTTTGCTGTATCACCGAGCAGACAGGTTTGGCGCGGCGTTTCGCGGAAAACGCTTACCGGTAGTTGCGCTGCCCGCTGCTGCTCGCCGTTTGTTGCTCTCGCTTCTCCACCGCCCGCCCGCCATGACCCACGCCGAACTGGAACAGGCCGGTTTCCTGTACGCTGACTACGTGCCTGCCGGCACCTGCTACACCCGCGGTGACCTGTACGTGCGCCTGACACCCGCCGGCTCGCTGCGCGTGTTTTTGCCCTACGATGCCTTTGGCGAGGTGGAGCTGTCGGCGGGCGACCTATACAGCCCGGATGTGCTCTACCGAGGCCCGATCCGCAGCGTCAACGAGCTCGTGCTCATGACCCAGCGCTGGGGCGTGGCCTAGCCTTCCCGGCGCCCCGTACTTTGGGGGCATGAACACAACCGGCCTGGCCCTTGGCGTGGCGGCGTGAATTTGCCGCCGGGTTCGGGCGTGCCGCCTTTTCCGCGTATTTTCGCCGGCTCAACGCATTTGATTCCGACGACGCTATGCCCGGCTACCGACCGCAGGAGATAGAGCAGAAATGGCAGCAGTTCTGGCAGCAGAACCAAACCTTCCGCGCCCAGAACCACTCCGACAAGCCCAAGTACTACGTGCTCGACATGTTCCCTTACCCCTCCGGGGCCGGGCTGCACGTGGGCCATCCGCTGGGCTACATTGCCTCCGATATCGTGTCGCGCTACAAGCGCCACCGCGGCTTCAACGTGCTGCACCCCATGGGCTTCGACTCCTTTGGCTTGCCCGCCGAGCAGTACGCCATCCAGACCGGGCAGCACCCCGAAAAGACCACCCGCGAGAACATTGCCCGCTACATCGAGCAGCTCTCGTCCCTGGGCTTCAGCTACGACTGGTCGCGCGAAATCCGCACCTCCAACCCCGACTACTACAAGTGGACGCAGTGGATTTTCCTGAAGCTGTTCAACTCCTGGTACAATCTCGACACGAATAAGGCCGAGTCGATTCGCACCCTGCAGGAGCGTTTCGCTGCCGAAGGCTCCCGGGGCGTGCGCGCCGTGTGCGATGAGGAGGAAGTTCACGACTTCTCGGCCGGGCAGTGGCAGATGATGACCGAGGCGCAGAAGATTGCCGCCGTCCACCCCTACCGCCTCGCCTACCAGTCGGAAACCTACGTGAACTGGTGCCCGCAGCTGGGCACGGTGCTCTCCAACGACGAGGTAAAAGACGGCCTCTCGGAGCGCGGCGGCTACCCCGTGGAGCGCCGCCTGATGCCCCAGTGGAACCTGCGCATCACCGCCTACGCCCAACGCCTGCTCGACGGCCTGGACCACATCGACTGGCCCGACGCGGTGAAGGAGATGCAGCGCAACTGGATCGGCCGCTCGGTGGGCGCCGAGGTGCGCTTCGAGGTCGAAAACCACCCCGAGCTGCCCCTGTCGGTGTTCACGACCCGCCCCGATACGCTGTTCGGCGTGACGTACATGGCCGTGGCGCCGGAGTCGGAGCTGGTGGCCACGCTCACCACCGACGAGCAGCGCGCTGCCGTACAGCAGTACGTGGAGTACGCCAAAAACCGCTCGGAGCGCGACCGGATGGCCGACGTGAAAACCATTACCGGCGCGTTTACGGGCGCCTACGCCCTGCACCCGTTCAGCGGCGAGAAGCTGCCCATCTGGGTGGCCGACTACGTGCTGGCCGGCTACGGCACCGGCGTGGTCATGGCCGTGCCCGCCCACGACACCCGCGACTTCGCTTTCGCCCGGCACTTCTCGCTGCCCATCGTGCCGGTGGTGGAAGGCTTTGATGAGGAAGCCGGTGAGGCGTACGCCGCCAAGGAAGGCCGCATCATGAACTCCGACTTCCTCAACGGCCTGGAGGTGAAGCCCGCTATTCAGGCCGCCATTCAGCGCCTGGAAGAAATGGGCATTGGCACCGGCAAGATCAACTACCGCCTGCGCGACGCCATTTTCGGGCGCCAGCGCTACTGGGGCGAGCCGATTCCGGTGTACTACCGCGACGGCATGGCCTTTGGCGTGGCCGAGCAGGACTTGCCGCTGGTGCTGCCCGAAATCGACGAGTACAAGCCCACCGAAACCGGCGAGCCGCCGCTGGGCCGCGCCCAGGACTGGAAGTACCGCGGGCAGTTCGACTTCGAGCTGAGCACTATGCCCGGCTGGGCCGGCTCCTCGTGGTACTACCTGCGCTACATGGACCCCAAGAACGAGGACCGCTTCGTGGGCGAGGAAGCTGAGCAGTACTGGCAGAACGTGGACCTGTACATGGGCGGAGCCGAGCACGCCACCGGTCACTTGCTCTACTCCCGCTTCTGGCACCTGTTTCTGAAGGACCTGGGCCTGGTGACGACCGAGGAACCCTTTCAGAAGCTCATCAACCAGGGCATGATCCTGGGCCGCTCGAATTTCGTGTACCGCATCAACGGCACCAACACGTACGTGACGGCCTCCAAGCGTAAGGACCACGACACCACGGCCCTGCACGTGGACGTCAACATCGTCGAAGACGACGTGCTCGACGTGGAAGCGTTCAAAAAGTGGCGCGAAGACTACGCCACGGCCGAGTTCGTCCTCGAAGATAACGGCACCTACGTCTGCGGCGTCGAAATCGAGAAGATGTCAAAGTCGAAGTACAACGTGGTGAACCCCGACACGCTGATTGAGCGCTACGGGGCCGACGCGTTGCGCCTGCACGAGATGTTCCTCGGGCCGCTGGAGCAGTTTAAGCCGTGGAATACCCAGGGCATGACCGGCGTCTCGGGCTTCCTCAAGAAGCTCTGGCGCCTTTATTACCCCGAGGACCGCGACTGGGCCGTAACCGACGAGCCCGCCACCCCGGCCGAGCTGAAGGCCCTGCACAAGGCCATCAAAAAGGCGCAGGAGGACATCGAGCGGTTCTCGTTCAACACCTCGGTGAGCACCTTCATGATCTGCGTGAACGAGCTGTCGGCGCTGAACTGCCGCAAGCGCGCCGTTCTGGAGCCGCTGACGGTGCTCATCTCGCCCTACGCCCCGCACCTCGCGGAAGAGCTGTGGGAGCAGCTGGGCCATCCGGCCGGCTCGCTGAGCACCGCCCCGTTCCCCGAATTTAACGAGGCCTACCTGGTGGAGGACACGGTGAACTACCCCGTGGCCATCAACGGCAAGGTGCGCGAGCAGATGCAGTTTGCCGCCTCGGCTACCGCCGCCGAAATTGAGGAGGCCGTGCGCGCCACCGACATCCTGACTCGCTTCGCCGAAGGCAAGCCGGCCAAGAAAGTCATCGTGGTGCCCGGCCGCATGGTGAACGTGGTGGTGTAAACGTCGCGACGTTTAGACACGAAAAGCCCGCTGGTTTCGCGCTAGCGGGCTTTTTCGTCTTTACAACGGCCGTGTCGCGGCTATTGGTCCCGAGCCTCCGCGGCAGCCAGCTTGGCCTGCACCGCCTTCGGCAGCGAAGCCCGGACGAGGTCGTAGGAATGGTCAATCAGCTCCTGCAGCTGCCGCACGGTGATGCCGGTGCCGATGAGCACGGTGTTCCAGTGCTTCTTGTTCATGTGGTAGCCGGGCACCACGAAGTCGTACTGCTCCCGCAGCTGGGTGGCGCGCTCCGGGTCGCACTTCAGGTTCACGCTGCCGTAGTCGTCGATGCTGGTCAGAGCGTAGATTTTGCCGCCGACCTTGAACACGAGCGTGTCGGGGCCGAAGGGCGTTTCTTCGGTGGTGCCGGGCTTGGCAAGGCAGTAGTCGCGGAGTTCTTCGATGTTCATGACGCGGGCGGCTGGCTACGGCGGGCAAGGTACTCAGGCCGCGGCGGATTCAGAAGGGTCTCGGACGTACCCGAATTCACCGCGTCCGGCCAGTCTGCGGCGGATTCCAGTCGCAGCCAGCGCCACCGGCGTGCTGCAGCCCGAGCGACCTTGCCACAACGACCTTCAGGCCCGCTCCAGTTGCGTTTCGGTTACGGGAGGGGCTTTGCGCAGCATGGTACGGTTAATCAGCAGGCTGCCCAGGGCGCAGACGGCCAGCGTGCCGGCCAGCGGCAGAGCCGACTCGGCCGCTAAGGCACTGACGGTGCCGGCGGCCCCGGCGCCGCAGCTGAACATGAGCGTGCCCATGAGAGCCGATGCGCTGCCGGCCTGCCGGCCGTGGTGCTGCATGGCGCCGGCCGAGGCATTGGGCACGGCCAGCCCCACGCAGCTCACGGCGAAGAACAGCGGCACCGCCACGCCCCAGAAGCCCAGCCAGCCGGTGAAGGCCAGCAGCAGCAGCACGGCCGCGGCGCAGCCGTAGAACCCGATGACGCGGCGCAGAATCTGGTCGAAGGAGTAGCGGCGCAGCAGCCGGTTGTTGAGCTGGGAGGCGCCGATGATGCCGCAGGCGTTCAGCCCGAACAGGATGCCAAACTGCTGCTCGCTCAGCCCGAACAGCTGCATAAACACGAACGACGAGCCGGTGATGTACGTGAACATGCCGGCCTGCACCATGCCCGCCGAGAGGGCGTAGCCCACAAACTCCCGGTCGCGCAGCAGGCCGGCGTAGGTACGAAAGGAATTGCGCAAGGCCAACGGGTTGCGCCGCTCGGCGGGTAGCGTTTCGGGCAGCGTCACGGCAATGGCGAGCAGGGCCAGCCCGCCCAGCGCGGCCATCAGCCAGAAGATGAAGCGCCAGTCGAGGTGCGCCAGGATCAGTCCGCCGACGGTGGGCGCCAGGATGGGCGCTACGCCCATGATGAGCATGAGCGTGCTGAACACGCCGGCCGACTCGTTGCCCCGAAACCGGTCGCGCACGACGGCCCGGGTAATGACCATGCCCGCGCAGCCGCCCAGGGCCTGCAGGCAGCGCACCAGCACCAGCTCGTCCACGGACTCGGCCAGGGCGCAGCCCGCCGCGGCCAGCGCATAAATCAGCAGGCCGGCCAGCAGGCTGCCTTTGCGCCCGTATTGATCGGCCAGCGGCCCGTAGACGAGCTGGCCCAGGGCAATGCCGATGTTGTACGAGGCCAGGGTAAACTGCACGGCCGAAATCGGGACGCCAAACTCCCGGGCCATGGTGGGGAAGGCCGGCAAGTACATGTCGATGCTCATCGGACCAAAGGCTGTAAGCAGGCCGAGGAGCAAAATCAGGCCGCCGTGGCCCGCAGTCTTGGTATGCATTCCGGGTAAAAGAAGGCGGCCGCCAGCCGGCGGGCGCAAATCGAGAAGAAACGGCAAAGCCTGCCGGCAACGCGCACCGACAGGCTTGGGCAAATAAGCGGGAATTCGTTTCGGGCGCGGCTAGCGCAGGATGACGAACTTGAACAGCATGAAAATCAACCCCGCCAGGAACATCAGCATCGAAATCTTATTGATGACGTGCATGGTGCGCAGATTGAAGTTGGTGTGGCGGTTCGGGTCGTTCTTACGGAAGAAGTAACCGAACACCGGGCCGAAATCAAACAAACCTTTGGTACGCATACGGGCGAGGATTAAGGACAACGGAATAAACGAAGGTAACAAATCACGTCGGCTGCCTCCGTTTGCTGTCTTGGTAACAGCCCGGCGGGGCGGATAGTTGCGGCCGCCGGCAGAAGATCGGGCGGGCGGCGCGGCCTTTTTCGCGGCCGACGGCGGCGCAACGGGCGGGGCCCGATTCGCGCCTATGTATCCCCTACCTACCTTTCCCGCGATGAAACACGCTCTACCCGCCGCCCTGCTGCTGCTTGCCGCCCCGGCCGCCCTGGCCCAAGCCCCGGCCGCTACCGAAACCGAGGCCGTCAAGCAAACCATCACCCGCTTCTTTGAGGGCATGCGCAAGACCGATAGCGCCATGGTGCGCAGTACCCTGGCGCCCACCGCAATCCTTCAAACCATTGCCAACCGCAACGGCGTGGTGCAAGTGCGCACCGAGAAAGTGGCGGCGGTGGTAAAGGCCCTTGGCACGCCGCATCAGGGCGTGTACGACGAACGCATCAAGTTCGAGCAGGTACTCATCGATGCTGACCTGGCCAGCGTGTGGACGCCCTACCAGTTCTACGTCGGCTCCACGTTCAGCCACTGCGGCTACAACTCCTTTCAGCTGGTGAAGCTGGCCGAGGGCTGGCGCATCGCCTACATCATCGATACGCGCCGCAAAGACAACTGCAAGTAGCGCTTGGGCCCTCAGCGCAGTGCTTCGCCCACCTGCGGGCGGTACAGCCGGCCAATGGGCACCTCGGCGGCCCCCACTTCCAGGTGCCGGGGGCTGTAGGTGCGCACCTTGTCCAGGGCCACGATAAAGGAGCGGTGCACGCGCAGAAAACGGCTTTCCGAAAGCTTCTCCTCCATGCCGTTGATGGTTTGCTTGACCACCAGCGGCGGCCCCGCCACCAAGTGAATCTTCACGTAATCCTTCAGGCCCTCCACGTACAGCACGTCGCGCAGCACCACCTTCACCATCTTCCGGTCGATGCGGAAATACAAAAACGCGTCGGGGTTGACGGCAGCAGGGGCCTCGGGCGGCGCGGCCTCGGTTTTGCCGGCCTTGGCCACGGCTTTTAGGAACCGCTCCAGCGACACGGGCTTGAGCAAGTAGTCCACCGCGTCCAGCTCAAAACCCTCGTAGGCGTACTCGCGGTAGGCGGTGGTGAAGATGACCTGGGGCGGATGGCGCAGGCTGCGCAGGAAGTCGGTGCCGAGCATCTTGGGCATCTTGATGTCGAGGAAGAGCAGGTCCACCGGCTGCTGCTGCAGCGCGGCAAAGGCCTGCAGCGCGTTCTGGCAGGTACCGACCAATTCCAGGTGCGCCACTTCGCGCACGTAGGATTCGAGTATTTCCAGGGCCGGAGGCTCGTCGTCGACCAACAAGCACTGTAGTTTCATAGCGGTCAGGGGTTCAGGGTGGCAAAGGAGGCGGCGCGCGGCGGCCCAGCGGCCACGGCTGCCCCGGCCGTCAGCGGCACGTGCAGCACGGCCAACAACGTATCGGGCTCCGACACGAAGCTGAGCTGGTAGCGGTCGGCGTACAAGTGGGAAAGGCGTTTCCGCAGGCGGCACAGCTCCGGGCTTTCGGTGCAGCCGGCGGCGGGCGGCAGCTGGCTGCTGATGACCTTCAGCACCAGCGCATCCCGGCGGACCACCAGATCAATGCTCACCCAAGGGCACTCCAGCTCCGGCACAGTGCCGAGTCGGAAGGCGTTTTCTACGACGGGCAGCAGGAGCAGCGGCGCCAGTGCATGGGCATCGAGCGGGCCGGTGCAGCTAAAGGAAACGTCCGCGCGCCGGTCCGTGCGCAGCTCTTCCAGGGCTACGTAATGCCGAATCATTTCCACCTCGTCGGCCAGCCCTACGGTGTTTCGTGGGCTTTCGTAGAGCATGTAGCGCAGCAGCCCTGCCAAATGCAGCACCGCCGCCGGCGACTCCGGCGCGGCGCGCGCGGTGAGGGCGCGCAGCGTGTTCAGGGTGCCGAACAGAAACGAGGGCTGCAGCTGCGCCTTGAGCAGCTGCAGGTCGGTGTGCAGGCGCCGCTGCTCCAGGCGCAGGCTCAGCTGCCGCTGCTCGTACCAGCCGTCCACCACCTTGGTGGCCACGGCCGCGCCGGCCGTCACCAGGGCCATGAAAAACGTATAGTTCAGCTTCCAGTAGCCCGTCGGCTGCCACGAGGGGTCAGGTTCCTGGTGCAGCAGGCCGGGCATCACCACTTGATCGAAGAACATGCGCGTCAGACCCGTCAGGCCCAGACAAGCCAGCAGCCACCCGGCCAGCAACAGCAAGAACAAACCGGTTTGGCGCTGCCGCAGCAAGCGCGGCAACACCCAATACAACAACGGGTAGGTGGTCAGCATCGAGGCCGGCAACTGATTGAAAAACAAGCCCCAGACGTACAGCCGGGTACCCGCGCCCACGTACGCCGGCAGCTGCACCAGGAGGCTGAACGCCAGCACCCCCAGCCAAAACAGGCCGTGCCGGACGAACCGATTCGTGAGTGGCGCTTTCATGGCTGGAGCAAGCGGCTAACGTGGGGTTGTGCCGGGACCGACCACCGGGCCGCCACGGGCCGTTCGGCCACCGCAGCCGGCGCGTGCGTTGCGGCAGCTACGGTCAGCTGCAGCTCCAGCCGCACGGCAAATGTCTCGGCGCGGGCCTCCACCTCGAGCCGGTGGCGCTGCGGGTAGAGCAATTCCAGGCGTTGCCGCACGTTGCGCAGCCCAATGCCCGCGGGCTCACCCGCGGCAGGCTCGGCGTTTTTGGTGTTGGAGATAAGGCAGGTAAAGAGGTTGCCGCTCACCGCCAGGGCCACGCGGATGTGCGCCTGCCCCACCTGCTCGGCCGAGCCGTGCTTGAAGGCATTTTCAACCAGCGGCAGCAGCAGCAAGGGTGCGATACAGCCGTCGGCGGGCATAGCGGCCGCCTCGAACTCCACGGTGAGCCGGGTGCCGTAGCGCAACTGTTCCAGCGCCACGTAGTTGCGCAGCAGGGCCACCTCGTCGCGCAGCGCTACCGACGGGGCACTGCCCTGTTCCACCACGAAGTGCAGCAGCCCGGTGAGGCGCTCCACGACTGCCGGGGCCTGACTGGACTGCTTGAGCGTGAGGGCGTAGAGGTTGTTGAGCGTGTTGAAGAGAAAATGCGGGTGGATCTGGGCCTGCAGCAGCTGCAGCTCGGCCTGGTAGTTTTGCTGGTTCAGCTGCGCATTGGCCAGTTGTTTTTGCCGCCATTCGCGGTACACCCGCAGGCAGGCTGCCACGCCGGCTATCAGTAGCAGCGGCATGTGGCTGCCGGACGCAAAAACGCCCTGGTAGTCGGGAAACGTGGACGGCAGCCCCGCCCGCAGCGGCACCAGCACGAAAAAGCGAAAAGTGTAATTGAGGGCCAGGGCCAGGCATATCCACCCGGCCAGGCGCATCAGCAGGCTGAGCCGGTCCCGCTTTTCCCGCCACAGCACGGGCAGCACCCCGTAGAGCAGGGCGTACGTGGCCGGCAGGTGCGTGCCAGCCACCAGCAGCAGCGCGTCGCGCAGCGCCATACCCAGGTTCGGGGTGACGTGGTGCACGTACTGAAACAGCCACATCATAAACGCTACATCGGCTCCCCAGAACAAGCCGTGGCGCAGGGCGCGCCGCTCGTCTACGGCCTGCAGAGCCGGCGTGAGCCACTTGGTTGCTGCTGGTGTCATCGGTGCCGCACTTTATATACCAAGTTGAATTATACCGATTCGCGGACGCGCAACCAGCCTGCATTCCGCTTTATAGACCAACGTCTGCCCTTCATCGACCAACGACCACAGCTGCCGTTGGTCGACGCGCCCGCTCCTTATTCCGGGCGCTGCATGCCGCCGGGCGAATAGTCCAGCGCGGGCTGCTGGCCCGGCTCATATTTGGGACAGTTGACAGCACCGGCGCCCTACCGGCCGTGGCCCGGCCAGCCCGGGTGCTGCCCATGGTTTCACCCCAATCCTTTCTCCAACGCTATGAAAGCCCCCTCCCGTTTGCTCTTTGCCCTGTTCCTGCTGCTGACGCCGGCCTTGGCCCGCGCTCAGACCCGGAACAGCGGCTACTGGAACCTGGAAACCAACCTGATTACCCGCGACTTCACGGTGGTGCGGTTTTACAACGCTCAGGACCAGCTCGTGTACGAAGAACGACTCAGCCGCCTGTGCCTTGACCTGAGCCGCGGCAGCGGCGTGTCCCGGCGCGCCGTCCGTCAGCTCAACACCGCCCTGCACCAGGTGCTGCTCAACCCGCAGCAGGCCGCCCAAACCACCGCGTGGCTCGATCAAACCCTGGGACAAAACCGCCGCCTTCAGCGTACCTACGCCGTGCGTTAACGACGGCCCGAGTCAGAACGCCGGGATGCGGCGCAGCGGCGAATCGTCGGTTTTCCAGCAGTCCAGCTCGTACAGCTCTCCATCCTGATCCAGGTAGAGAGAAACGAGCACCGGCACGCCGTCTTCGTCGAGAAACTGCGTGCTGCCAATCACCTCGCCCAGCCGCCGGTTGGGCTGGTGGCCCAAAAACCGCAGGCTGCCCGCTCCGTCGTGATTTATCTCGCACACTTGCACGGTATGCAACTGGGTCAACAGCGACTCCGCGGCGGGACGGTCGCGCAGCAGGAAAATGAGCAAGCCGAGCTCTGGCAGGTTCAGCGAACGATAAGACATGTAGCAGCGGTATCGGCGTCTGTTCCTCATACGCGAAACCCGGTCGGACGTGGCCCCAACCTGAAGCAAGCATCTGCCTGCCAAGCATTGTTTCGGGTCATGGCCACGGTGGCTTCATCGGCCTGTCACCGGCTTTCAACGCCCGTCACCATGTTGTCTCGGGCAGGGCAGGCGGCCTCCACCGGCCAGAAGCCCCGCGGCCGACAGAGGCTTACCGCGCCGCCGGAAACGCCCGAATCTGCGCCGCGTCGAGCTGCCGCAGGTCCGATACCACGCGGTCGGCGTGGTGCAGGTCCTGCCCGCCGGAGTGGGCGCTGCGGTAGCCGATGCAGTACATCCCCGCCGCCTTGGCCGCCGTCACGCCGTTGGCCGAGTCCTCGATGACCAGGCAATGCTGGGGCGCCACGCCGGCCAGCTTCGCCGCGTGCAGGAAAATGGCCGGGTTGGGCTTCGACTGCGGAAAATCTTCCCCGCTCACCAGGTTATCGAAGTACGGGTACAGCTCAAAACGCGTGAACACGCGGGCAATGGTTTCCTTGGAGGCCGACGAAGCCAGCTGCAACGGTACGCCCGCGCGGTGTAGCCCTTGGACCAGGGCCCGCACGCCCGGCAGTAAATCCAGGTCCGTGGCCTCGTCGAAGGACTTACCGAACAGCTCCCGCTTGCGGTTCATGAGCGTGTCCACGTCCTGGGGCAAGTCGTATTCCTGCCTGAGGCGCTGGTAGATGTTGCGGGTGCTGCCGCCGAGGAAGGTGGCGTACTCGGTGTCGGAAATGGGCAGCCCCAGCTCAGCAAAGTGGCGGAAAAAAGCGTCGTGGTGCAGCGGTTCGGTATCAACCACTACGCCGTCCATGTCGAAGATGACGGTGTGAATCATGCGGGCGAAGTTACCCATGCTCCACTTCCCGCTTACTCCCCGAGCTCTGCGTTCAGGTATTCGGCAGCTTCGTAGGCGTCTTGGGTGTAATCAGGCACGGATGCAGCGTTCCAAAAAAACTGCCCAATGGAGCAATTCATTTTGACAAGATGCGCCCTTGGGTCTGAGTCTTCGTCCTCCCAGAAATCTTCGTGCTTAAGCAGTACGACCTGATAATCATTCAAGTCAAGAACCACTACATCGCCGTTGCGGGCGCTGCCAACCACAAGCAAATTTGTCTTAGCTGCTCTTTGAAATTCCTCTTCCCAATCATGCTCCTTTTTAAAGCAATTGGCTTGAGAATAGCTGTAAGCGCCAATCGAAACGGCTTCGTTAAAAGAGAACGTTGCAAAAAAATCAATGGCCAGCGGGTTGATGCCCATGCCAACCAACACGGTTCGGTTCTCTGGTCGAAATTCCTCCTGGTACTTCTTTGAATCTAGGCCCGCTGCCAGCAGCGCCTGAGCCATCTTATCAGCACCCATCATGGAAGTCTCCCGGTTACACCCCTACCGGCTCTTCCACCTGCACCGGCTCCACCCAGCGGCCGTCCTCGCGGATGAGGTTAATCAGCTCGTCCACGGCGGCTTCTTCGGGCACCGACTTTTTGATGACTTCCTGGCCGCGGTAGAGGGCAATCTTGCCCCGGCCCACGCCCACGTAGCCGTAGTCGGCGTCGGCCATTTCGCCGGGGCCGTTCACGATGCAGCCCATGATGCCGATTTTGACGCCCTTGAGGTGGTCCGTGCGGCGGCGGATCATGGCGGTGGTTTCGGGCAGATCGAACAGGGTGCGGCCGCAGCTCGGGCAGCTGATGTACTCCGTCTTGCTCATGCGCGTGCGCGCCGCCTGCAATATCCCGAAGCTGAGCTGATTGAGCCCGTCGAGGCGCTGAAGCCAGGTGGTTTGGTCGGCGTCGGGCAGCTTTTCGGTGCTGAGCACCACGCCGTCGCCGAGGCCGTCGAGCAGCAGACCGCCCACGTCGGTGGCGGCGTGGAGCTGGGTTTGCTCGGGCGCCTGCTCGGGGTACTGGCGGTTGATGATGACCGGGTTGGTCACGCCCGCGTTCAGCAGCCGGAAGAACGCCCGGCGGATTTCGGGCATGGCGTGGGCGTTGTCGGTGTACAGGATGACGACGGCTGTGCGGTCTTGGCGCAGTTGCTCAAGGGCCGGCGCCGTCAGCGACTCCAGGTGGTGAAACACGAAGTTGGCCTCGGGGTGCGTGGCGGCCGCCACCGCGTACTCGCTGTGGGTCAGCACCGGGAAGTGGTCCGCGCGCTTGCCGCCGTCAATCCACGCGGAATAGTCAACCAGCTCTTTCAGGCCGTTGGGCAGCATGAAGGGCGCCGGGCGCTGGCCGGTGTAGATGAAGTCGGCCCCGAGGTCGTTCATCTGGAACTTGTCGAGGAAGGCCGAGTACAGGTGTCCCACGCAGCGCAGGTCGGCGTACTCCAGCTGCGGCAGGCGCGCAATGTCGGCAACAACCCGCGGGACGTTCTGCCCGCCGATGTTCAGCACCTCGTGCGTGGCGCGGCGGTGGTACTGGAACGGGTCAATCGGGATGAGGGCAGAAGGAGGAAGGATAATGGAAGATTCGCTGTTGCCATCTTCCTTCGTCATTTTTCCTTCGTCATTCCCCAATGGGGCAATCGGCTTGGCCTCGGCGGCGCGGTTCGTGTACCGGTCGATGAGCATGCGGGCCACGGGAGCTTCGGCTTCGGGCGGCTCGGTCAGGCTCACGCGCACGGTGTCGCCCAGGCCGTCTTCCAGCAGCGTACCGATGCCCACGGCCGACTTGATGCGGCCGTCCTCGGCTTCGCCGGCTTCCGTCACGCCCAGGTGCAGCGGGTAGGGCTGCAGACCCTCGGCTTCGAGCTTCTGCACCAGCAGGCGGTAGGCCTGCACCATCACCTGCGTGTTGGAGGCCTTCATCGACAGCACCACGTCGTAGTAGTTCTCGTCCTCGCAGATGCGCAGAAACTCCAGCGCCGACTCCACCATGCCCAGCGGGGTGTCGCCGTAGCGGCTCAGAATACGGTCCGACAACGAGCCGTGGTTGGTGCCGATGCGCATAGCGGTGCCGTACTGCTTGCAGATCTGCACCAGCGGGCGAAACCGCTCCCGGATGCGCTCAATCTCGCCCTGGTACTCCGCGTCGGTGTACTCGATGGTCTGAAACTTCTTCTTGTCGACGTAGTTGCCGGGGTTTACGCGCACTTTCTCCACGATGCGGGCGGCCAGCTCGGCCGCGTTGGGCGTGAAGTGGATGTCGGCAATGAGCGGCACGGTGCAGCCCCGCTTGCGCAGCTCCTTTTTGATTTCGAGCAGGTTCTGGGCCTCCTTCATGCTGGGGGCCGTGATGCGCACGTACTCGCAGCCGGCTTCCACCATGCGCAGCGTCTCCTCCACCGAGCCCATGGTGTCCATGGTGTCGACGGTAGTCATGCTCTGCACGCGGATGGGGTAATGCCCGCCCAGGGGCAGGTCGCCGATGCGGACGACGCGCGCCTCGCGGCGCTTGTATTCGGTCAGGCTGGGGCAGTAAATCTTGGAAGCGGAAGTCGAGCTCATGCGGGGGGCCGAAGGGTCGGATGCGAAACAGCGTTGCGGGGGGCAAAGTTGCTTGCCGCAAAGGTACGAAGCGGCTCCGTGCGCCACGGCAAGGCACTCGGCGCCTTCCGTGCAGCCTGGCTGCCGGCAACGGCTACTCCTCTCCCGCCCGCTCGAACACCCCGCCCAGCGTATCCACCTGCACGCCGGGCGTCTCGTCGAGCGCGGCGTTGATCATGGCCCGGGCCACCACGCGGCCGTGCACCGGGCGGTACTGGCGCAGCGGCGGCAACAGTCCCAACACGCTGGTCACGGCAATGCCCACCTTTTCCAGGGGCCGCGACTCGGTGCGCGGGCCGGCCAGCGGCCCGGGTTGCAGAATGCGGATGCACTGAAACGGCAGCTGCCGCACGTCGCGCTCCAGCTCGCCCTTCATGCGGGTGTAAAAGATCTTGGAGCCGGCGTCGGCGGAGGCCGACGACACCAGCACGTAGGTGCCCACACCGTTGCGGGCGGCCGCTTCGGCGGCCTGAAACTGGTACGTATAATCGACTTTGTACTGCTCCCGCTGGCTACCGGCCTGCTTGAGCGTGGTGCCCAGCGCGGAAAACAGCACGTCGCCGCTTAGCAGGTCCTGCCACTGCTCCGGGTGGTTGAAATCCACGAGGTGCTCTTCGAGCTTGGCCGGGTTCTGGTAGCCCGTGGGCCGCCGGGTAAAGACTTTGATGCGGCCGAAGCGCGGGTCGAGCAGCAGCTGGCGCAGCAGGTAGTCGCCGACGAGGCCGGTGGCGCCGATGAGCAGGGCAGTTTTCATGCGGAGGCGGGCTAACGGGCGCACCCAGCGTGGGGCACCGCTCCCCAGGTGTACCGGCGGCCCCAGCTTTTGGTTTTACGCGGCCCTTATTGCCAGCCTTCGTTGAAGCCAGGAGCTGACGTAGCCGCTCCCGCCTCCCCGTTGCTCGCCGGCAGGTGCCGCAGCAGCTCCGCAAACGACTGGGCGCGCGGCCCGGCGAAAATGGGGTGGTGAAACGCGTCGAGCTTCTGCAGCAGGTACAGCAGCTGGGCCCGCTCGGCGGTCGTCAGGTCGCCGGCAATGAGCTGGGCCGCCTGGTGCATGCGCCCGAATACCTGCCGCAGCAGCAGGCCGCCGGCTTCGGTGATGGTGAGCTGCTTGCTGCGGCGGTCGGTGGCGTGGGGGTGCTCGGCCACCAGCCCGCGCGCCAGCAGCCGCTTGATGACCTCGGTGCCGGTGGCTTTTTCGTGAATGTTGCGGGCAATCAGCTCGGTTTTGGAAAGCGGCTGGTGGCCCATCACCGTCACCAGGTACGCGAAGTCATCCGGCGTCAGCAGGGGCGTGCCCGCCAGGCCCAGGCGGATGTAGGAGCGGGCGTAGCGGTTCAGGAAGATGATGAGCTTGCCGATTTCGGCCTCGGGCGGCATGGGCGGCACGTCCGGGGGCGCGGCGGGGCCGCGCGGCGGGGGTGGCGCGGCCGTGCGCCCGTACAGCCAGGTGGCAAAGCTGCCGAGGTCGGCCGGGCGGCTGTCTGCGCCCCCCGCCTTGTCGAACTCTTCCACTTGCTCCAGCAGCTGCTTCAGTAAGGAATAATCCATGGCGGGTAAAGTAACAACCCAAGGCCGGTGCGGTTCATGAAGTAGTATGAAAATATATTATCTAGTTTTTAAACATACCATAAACCAGCCGGTTCGTACGGAAACAAACCATAATTTCCTTCCCATGCCCCTTCGATACTCTTTTGTGCTGTGGCTGCTGCTGACCAGCCTGCTGGCCCAGGCCCAGAGCACCGGCGTGCTCACCGGCACCGTGCGCGACCGGGCCACCCAGCAGCTGCTGCCGGGCGTGACGGTGGCGCTGGAAGGCACCGCGCTGGGCGCCGCCACCGACGAGCAGGGCCGCTTCCGCCTGAGCGGCATTCCGACGGGCAGCTACAACGTGCGCGCCTCCTTTGTGGGCTACGAGCCGCTGCTGCGCGCCAACGTGAGCATCACCTCCGGCAACGCCAACATCGTGAGCCTGGAGCTGACGCCGGCGGCCCAGCAGCTGGGCGAAGTGCAGGTGACGGCCAACCGCGCCATCCGCGTGGCCACGGCCGAAACGCCGCTGTCGGTGCAGCGCCTGAACGTGGAGGAAATCAAAAGCAACCCCGGCGGCAACTTCGACATTTCGCGGGTGGTGCAGGTGCTGCCGGGCGTGGGCGGCGGGGGCACCGGCGGCACGGCCGGCTTCCGCAACGACATTATTATCCGCGGCGGGGCACCCAACGAAAACGTGTACTACCTCGACGGCATCGAGGTGCCCGTCATCAACCACTTCCAGACCCAGGGCTCGGCCGGCGGCCCCACCGGCCTGCTCAACGTGTCGTTTATCGAAGACGTGACGGTGAGCACCTCCGCCTTCGAGGCCCGCTACGACAACACCCTCTCGAGCGTGCTGCAGTTTCGGCAGCGCGACGGCAACCCCGACCGCGTGCAGGGCAACGTGCGCCTGAGCGGCACCGAAGTAGCCGGGACGCTGGAAGGGCCGCTGGCCCCGAACACCACCTTTCTGGCCTCGGTGCGCCGCTCCTACCTGCAGCTGCTGTTCAAGGCCATCGACCTGCCCATCCGCCCCAACTACTGGGACGCGCAGTTTAAAGTCACCACCAAACTCTCGCCCAAAACCACCCTGACGGCCCTCGGCCTGGGCGCCATCGACCACTTCGAGGTGGCCGTGCCGCGCGAATCGTCGCTGGAAAAGGAATACACCCTGCGCAACACGCCCAGCATCGACCAGTGGAACTACACGCTGGGCGCGTCGTTGCGGCAGCTCATTGAGCGGGGCTACGTAAACGTGGCGCTGAGCCGCACCCAGCTCGACAACCAGGTCAACCGCTTTGAGGGCGGCGCGGAGTTCAGCGGCGACGAAAGCCGGCGCAACCTGCTCACGCGCTCGGGCGAAACAGAAAACAAGCTGCGCGTGGACGTCAACCGCAGCCTGGGCAAGTGGCAGTACGCATACGGCGGCGTGGGCCAGTGGATTACCTTCGATTCGCGCTACTTCAACCGCCTGCGCCGCGAAGTGCAGGCGCCCGACGGTTCGGTGCTGCAGCCGGCCGTGGAAGTGCGCTTTCAGTCCGACCTGCGCTTTGCCCGCTTCGGGGCCTTCGCCCAGGTCACGCGTCCCTTCCTGCCCAACGACCGGCTGACCGTGTCGGCCGGCATCCGCGCCGACGGCAATTCCTTTACCGAGGGCGGGGCCAACCTGCTGCGCACCCTCTCGCCGCGCCTCTCGGCCTCCTACGCGCTGGCCTCGCGCTGGAACCTGAACGCCTCCATCGGCCGCTACTACAAGATTCTGCCCTCCACCCTGCTCGGTTTCCGCGACAACGCGGGCCAGCTCGTGAACCAGAACACGCGCTACATCGGCAGCACGCACTACGTGGCGGGCCTGGAGTTCCTGCCCGCGGCCAATACGCGCTTGACGGTGGAAGGCTTCCTGAAGCGCTACGACCACTACCCCGTGTCGGTACGCGACGGTATTTCCCTGGCCAACCTCGGCGGCGACTTCGTGGCCCTGGGCAACGAAGCCGTGACCAGCACCGGCCAGGGCCGGGCTTTCGGCGGGGAGTTTTTCTTCCAGCAGAAGCTTACCAACAACTGGTTTGCGGTGGCCTCCTACACGCTGTTCCGCAGCGAGTTCAGCGGCGCCGATGGCCGGTACCAGCCCTCGGCCTGGGACACCCGCCACCTGGCCTCCGCGCTGCTGGGCCGCAAGTTCAGCCGCGGCTGGGAGTTGGGGCTGAAGTACCGTTTTGCCGGCGGCGCCCCCTACACGCCCTTCGACCTCGGGGCCTCGCAGCAGAATTACCTGAGCATCGGCCAAGGCGTGCTCGATTACGCGCGCCTGAACACCCAGCACCTGGGCTCCTTCCAGCAGGTGGATTTCCGCCTCGACAAGAAGTACAACCTGCGCCGCGTGACCATCGACCTGTTCGTGGACCTGCAGAACGTGTTCCTAATCAAAAACCCCGCGCTGCCGCAGTACACCTTCCAGCGCACGGCCGACAACGCGGGCTTTGCGACGACCGACGGCCAGCCCATTCTGCCCGACGGCTCGAACGCGGTGCCCGTCATCCTGGCCGACGACGAGGCCACGGTACTGCCCACCATCGGCTTTATCGTGGAGTTCTAGCCTCGCCGGCCAGTAATAAACGCCGGGCGCGGACCGACTTGGTCGGCGCCCCGCTTTGCTCATTGCTGCTTTACCCGGGAGCAGCGGGCTACCGGTTCACGCGCAGCACGATCTTGCCGATGTGCTGGCTGCTTTCCATCAGGCGGTGCGCCAGCTCGGCTTCGGTCAGGGCAAACTTGCGGTAGAGCACGGGCTTGAACTGCTTGTTGACCAGCAAGGGCCAGACGTGCTGTTCCACCGCAGCGGCCAGCGCGGCTTTGAAGTCGGCCGAGCGGGGCCGCAGGGTGCTGCCGGTGATGGTCAGGCGCCGGCGCATTACCTCCAGCGCGTTGAACTCGGCCTTCGCCCCCTGCATGGCGTTGATGAACACCAGCCGGCCGTCGTCCTTGAGCAGGCGCAGGTTTTTGGCCGTGTAGTCGCCCCCGATCATGTCCAGCACCACGTCGACGCCCTGCGCCCGCAGCTCGGCCTCGAAATCCTCGGTTTGGTAGTTGAAGCAGCGGGTGGCGCCCAACGCCTCGCAGGCGCGGCACTTTTCGTCGGAGCCGGCCGTAGCGTACACCGGCGAGCCAAGCAGCCGAGCCAGTTGAATGGCGGTGGTGCCGATGCCGCTGCTGCCGCCGTGCACCAGCAGGGTTTCGCCGGGCCGCAGTGCGCCACGCTGAAACACGTTGTGCCACACGGTAAACACCGTTTCGGGCAGCGCCGCCGCTTCCGACATGCGCCAGCCCTCGGGCACGGGCAGGCAGTGGCGCGCGTCCACCACGGCGTAGTCGGCGTAGCCGCCTTCGGCCAGCAGGGCGCACACCGCGTCGCCGGGCTGCCAGCGCGTGACACCGGCCCCGACCTGCTCCACCACGCCGGCAATTTCGAGGCCCGGCACCAGGCCCGCCACGTCGGCCGCGCCGCCGTACTTGCCCTGCCGCAGCAGCACATCGGGGCGGTTGACGCCGGCGGCCAGCACCTGCACCAGCACCTGGCCGGGTGCGGGGCGCGGGACGTCGCGGTGCTGCAACTGCAAAACTTCGGGGCCGCCGGGCCGGCTGATAACAATGGCGTGCATGCTGGGTGCGGGTGTGTTGCGAGGCAATCGGCGGCGCATCGGCGGACGAGAACAGCCGTAACGCAAGAAAACAAACTCTGCTGCTACTCTACGGCCCCCGGGCCATCGCAGCGGAAAACTTTTGCGGCACCACAGCCTGCCCGCACCTTTCCGCCGCATTTGCGTTTCTTGGCAGTGATGAAAGCCCCCGCCATTTTTCCCACCCTGCTCGACGCTACCCGCGCCCTGGGGTTGCGCGCCTGGCAAACCGGCCCGCTGTTCCGCAAAGCCTTTCGCTCGGCCGCCGACTCGGTGCAGGAGGTGCTGCGCGCCGAAGTGCAGAAGGGCAATGCCAAGCTGGTGGCCGATTTCCTGGTCGACAAGGCCGCACCCGCCGCCAAGGCCCTGCTGCTGGAGCGCATGACCATTCGGCTGCTGGCCCGCCTGGGCCTGCGCGGGGCCTTAGCCTCCAACGTGGTCGGCTGGATTCTGCCTTTCGTGGTGGAGAAAATCGTGCGGGCCGTGCTCCAGACCGAAGCCGCCGCCCGGCTGCAGCAGCACCCCACCGTCACGAACGTGCGCCGCACCCTCGACGAGTTGACCAACCGCTTGCGCCGGGCCGTTGCGCCCGACTTCGGTTCCAAGGCCGAGGTGCTGGAGCACGACTTGCCCGCACTGCCCGCCCCGGCTCCAACCGCCGAGGCTTCGTAGCGTAGAAAGCTCGTCCGCCCCACCCGCTGCTGCTTCGCCCCATGCGCCCCGACCACCTCGCGCTTTGGCAGAAAATCGAGGCCTTCGAGCTCGACGACCCGCACGCGGCCCTCACGTTTACCGACCGCCTGGCCCGCGAAAACGGCTGGCCGCTGAGCTACAGCTTGCGCGCCGTGCAGGAGTACAAGCGCTTTATGCTGCTGCTGTGCCTGGCCGAGCACCCGCTTACGCCCTCCGACCAGGTTGATCAGGTCTGGCACCTGCACTTGCTCTACACCCGCTCCTACTGGGAAGAATGGTGCCCCCACGTGCTCGGCCGGCCCATGCACCACGGCCCCACCCGCGGCGGCGCCCAGCAGCGGGCGCAGTTTACCGACTGGTACGCCCGTACCAAGGCGCTGTACCATGCCACCTTCGGCCAAACCCCGCCTGCCGACCTCTGGCCCGAGGGCGCCGAGCGGTTCGGCGACATCAACTTCCGGCGTGTCAACCTAGGCCGCTTCTGGCTGCTGCCCAAACTCCGTTTTTTCCGTCGTTTCTGATGCAGCTGGCCCGCTTCTCCCCCGCCGAAGTGCTCCTGCTGCAGCGCACCACCCAGGCGCCCGTGCGCCACATGCTGCGCCTGACCTTCGCCGACCTCATCCTACGCGACGTGCTGCGGCTGGAAAACCGCCCCTTCCAGCCCTTACCCCACAACCTGCCCGCGCCCTGCTACTATGTGCGCCCCGGCGACGCAGCCGCCACCTACCAGTGCCGCCCCCACGAGCAGCCACTGTTACAAGTCTTGCCGAAAGGGCGGCAGATGGTGCTGCTCCAGCACTACGTGGGCATGCTGTTAGAGAGCTTGCCCGAGCCGCACCGCTTCCGCTTGTTGGTGGCCGAGGCCCCAGGATTGCAAGGCCACATCCTGCGCAATGGTTGGTATAAGCTCTTCCAGTCGTTTGCCTTGACTCACGACGGAAGCGTACTGCGCATCACCCTGCGGCAGGAAACCGATGCGCTTATCACCCAGATGGCCGACGGCGTGCCAGCCGCCGCGGCAGTACTGCCGCTGCTGTACGGCAACGCGCTGCTGGTCGGCGTCGAACCGCCTTTGGCGCTACGCCTGTTCGATGAGGAATTTCTGCGGGCCTTGCGGGCCAATCGCGCCGGTAATGACTGGAGCGCAGGCGGTAGCTCTGATTCAGACAGCGGCACCGACTTTGGCGACGGCCACTCCGGCGGTGGCGGTGCCAGCGGCGACTTCGGCGGCGACGGTGGCTGCTCCTCCGGTTGCTCCGGCTGTAGCAGCAGCGGCTGTGGTGGCTGTGGTGGCGGAGGCGACTAAAATTTAAAAGCCCGGCTATCCGTTATGAGACAACCGGGCTTTTGGAGTCGACGGTCCAAAAACCGTCTAAAAATGAAAAAACCCGCCGGCTCCCGCACTTGCTGCGGGGCCAACGGGCTTAGTGGCGAGCCGGTCGAACTGCATTCCCACCCGAATTCGAACCGGCTGCACCCGAGGCTGCTAATGCAAGAAAAGCAGCTCGCGGTATTTTACTAGAGGCCAATCTTCATCGGCCACCAGAAGTTCCAATTTGTCAACCTGCCGACGGATTACGTCGAACAGCGGACGGATATTTTCACCGTAGGCCAGGGCCCGCTCGCGCGTGTCCTCCAGCTTGTTGGCTTTTTTACGTTCGTCAATCATGTCGCCCACCGTGTTTTTGATGGTGGCGATGCGGCGCGAAATTTCCTTGATCGAATCGACGGTCACTTGCGAGTACTCGTCGTCGAGGCCCAGTTCGCGCAAGCCGCGCACGTTTTGCACAAGCTTGTTCTGGTACGCTACCGCGGTCGGAATAATGTGGTTTACGGCCAAATCCCCCATCACGCGGCTCTCGATCTGCACCCGCTTGATGTAATCCTCGAGGAGGATTTCGTGGCGGGCGTGCAGTTCAACGTGCGAATATATGCCCAAACGCTCGAATAATTGCGCGGCCGACTCGGTGACGAAGGCATCGAGGGCCGGCGGCGTGGTCGGCACGTTCGACAGGCCGCGGCTGGCGGCCTCTTCCTTCCACTCGTCGGAGTAGCCGTTGCCCTCGAAGCGGATGGCCTTGGAATCAATCACGTACTGGCGCAGCACGTCGATGATGGCCATTTCCTTTTTGCGGCCGCCCTCGATCAGCGCGTCCACTTCCTGGCGGAAGGTTTCGAGCTGGTCGGCCACGATGGCGTTCAGCACGGTCATCGACGACGAGCAGTTGGCCGACGAACCCACGGCGCGGAACTCGAACTTGTTGCCGGTGAAGGCGAAGGGCGAGGTGCGGTTGCGGTCGGTGTTGTCGAGCAGGATAGGCGGAATCTTGTCGATGCCCAGCTTCAGGTACAGGTTGTCGCCCTTGTCGAGGGGCAGCTTGGCGTTGCGCTCCAGCTCGTCGAGCACTTCCGAGAGCTGCTTGCCTACGAATACCGACATGATGGCCGGCGGGGCTTCGTTGGCGCCGAGGCGGTGGTCGTTCGAGGCCGAGGCGATGGAGGCGCGCAGCAGATCGGCGTGCGTGTGCACGGCCTTCACCGTGTTGATAAAGAAGGTCAGGAACTGCAGGTTCTCCTTGGGCTTGCGGCCGGGGCTGAGCAGGTTCACGCCGGTGTCGGTGCTCATCGCCCAGTTGTTGTGCTTGCCCGAGCCGTTGACGCCCGCGAAGGGCTTCTCGTGCAGCAGCACCTTGAAGTCGTGCTTGTCGGCCACGCGGTCCATGATGTCCATCAGGAGCTGGTTGTGGTCGATGGCCAGGTTGGCGTCCTCGAAGGTGGGGGCGCACTCAAACTGGTGCGGGGCCACTTCGTTGTGGCGGGTGCGCAGCGGAATGCCGAGCTTGTTGGCCTCCTCCTCGAACTCGAGCATGAAGGCGTGCACGCGGGCCGGGATGGAGCCGAAGTAGTGGTCTTCGAGCTGCTGGCCCTTGGCCGGCGCGTGGCCGAACAGGGTGCGGCCGGTCATCACCAGGTCGGGGCGGGCGCCGAACAGGGCGCGGTCCACCAGGAAGTACTCCTGCTCGATGCCCAGCGTGGTGGTCACGCGCTGCACGTCCTTGTCGAAGTACTGGCACACGGGCAGCGCGGCGCGCTCCAGGGCCACCAGCGACTTGAGCAGCGGGGCTTTGTAGTCGAGGGCTTCGCCGGTGTAGGCGACGAAGATGGTCGGGATGCACAGCGTCTTGGCGCCGGCCGTCTCGATGATGAAGGCGGGGGAAGTCGGGTCCCAGGCGGTGTAGCCGCGGGCCTCGAAGGTGTTGCGGATGCCGCCCGACGGGAACGAGGACGCATCCGGCTCCTGCTGCACCAGCGCCGAACCCTTGAAGTTCTCGATCGGCCGGCCGTCGGAGTTCAGGTCAAAAAACGAATCGTGCTTTTCGGCGGTGGCGCCGGTCAGCGGCTGAAACCAGTGGGTGTAGTGCGTGGCCCCCTTGCTCATGGCCCAGGTCTTCATGGCGCCGGCCACGGCGTCGGCCACGGAGCGCTCCACGGGCTGGCCCTGCTTGATAGCGGACTGCAGCTTCTTGAAGTAGTCGCCCGACATGGTGGCGCGCATGGCCTCCAGGCCAAACACGTTGCGACCAAACGACTCCGAACGGCGTTCGGAGGACTCAACCGGCACAGGTTTGCGCTGGTCGACCAGATTCAAAGCACGAAAGCGAAGGGTTGCCACGTAACGGGGAGGGTGAAGTAAGAAAAGCGGGGAAACTGCTTTTGATGGGTCAAAGATAGATTCGAAACTCACTTTTCACAATGACCCCCTCTTTTTTTAGGGGCCTTTTTCCTCTCGCAAACGTTTTCATCGAGCCCACCCCCTGTTTTTGACAACCCCTTCCACACAATTCATCACAGCCACCCTGTTTTTCGATCCTTTGCTTTCGGTCCTACACTACTGCGGCTCCGCTTACCTTTGCGGCTTCGTCCTCCGCCCGTGAGAAACCGCTTTTATTACCAGCCGCGCTATTTCCTGTTCTGGCTGTTGCTGTTCGTCCTCGGGCGCGCGGCCTTTCTGCTTTATCATTGGTCGAATACCGCTGCCCTGGATGGCGGCACCATAGCCCGCACCTTTTTGTACGGCGCCCGGCTCGACGGCTCGGCGGCGGCGTACCTGAGCCTGCCGGCCTTCGTGCTGCTGGCGGTGGGCGGCCTGTTTCCGCGCTGGCGCGGGGCCCGCGCCCTGGCCGTGTACACGGCGGTCATCGGCGCGCTGGTGGCGCTCATGACCACCGTCGACCTGGAGCTGTACCGTGCCTGGGGCTTCCGGCTCGACAGCACGCCGCTGCAGTACCTTAGCACGCCCGCGGAAATGGCGGCCTCGGCCGGCTCGGCCCCTGTGCTGCTGCTGGTGCTGATTTTCGCGGGGCTGCTGGCCCTCGGCACGCTGCTGTACCGCCGCCTGCTCACGCCGCTGCCGCTGGTGCCGGCCACGTTTGCGCGCTGGCGTGCCTGCTTGGCCGGCATCCTATATATAGCGCTGCTGGTGGTGCCGCTGCGCGGCGGAGTGCAGCAGATTCCGGTCAACCAGAGCGACGTGTACTTTTCGGCCTCGTCGCCGTTTGCCAACCACAGCGCCGTGAACGTGCCCTGGAACGTGGTGCAGTCGCTGCGGCTGAGCGAGCAGCGGCTCAACGCCAACGTATACCTGCCCGACAGCACCGCGCGGCGGCTGGTGGCCGAGCTATACCTGCCTGTGCCCGACCCCATGCCGGTACAGCTGCTGCGCACGCCCCGACCCAACGTGCTGTTCATCGTGCTGGAAAGCTTCACGGCCAAGGTCATTCAGCACCTGGACGGCGAAGCGGGCATCACGCCCACGCTCGACAGCCTGGCCCGCACGGGCGTGTCGTTCACCAACTTCTACGCCAGCGGCGACCGGAGCCAAAAGGGCATCGTGGCCCTGCTCAGCGGCTACCCCAACCAGCCTACGACGAGCATCATCAAGTACCCGCGCAAAACCGAGGGGTTGCCGAACCTGGCGCGCAGCCTCGGGCAGCAGGGCTACCAGTCGGCCTTCTACTACGGCGGCGAGCTGGCCTTCGCCAACATGAAAGCCTACCTGCTGGCCGGAGGCTACCAGCGCTTGGTGGAGCGCCAGGACTTCAACCGCCGTGACCAGAACTCCAAGTGGGGCGCCCACGACCACGTGCTGCTGGGCCGCGTGCTGCGCGATTTGCGCCAGCAGCCCGCCCCGTTCTTCGTCACGGCCTTCACCCTGAGCAGCCACGAGCCCTTCGACGTGCCGATGCGCCCACGCTTCCCCGGCGCCGAGGAAGGCATGCAGTTCCGCAACTCCATTGCCTATACCGACCACGTGCTGGGCCAGTTTCTGCGCGCCGCCCGGCAGGAAGCGTGGTGGAACAACACCCTGGTCGTCATTGCCGCCGACCACGGCCACGCCCTGCCCAACGGCTCGGCCATTCAGTCGCCCACCAAGTTTCGGATTCCGCTGCTGCTCACCGGCGGCGCCCTGCGCCCTGAAGCGGCCGGCCGCGCCGTGCGCACCTTCGGCAGCCAGACCGACGTGGCCGCGACCCTGCTCACGCAGCTGGGCCTGCCGAGCCGCGAGTACGCCTGGAGCCGCAACCTGCTGGCCCCGGACCCCGCCGCCGCCCCGGGCGGCTTTGCCTTCTACTGCTACACCGACGGCTTCGGCCTGATGACGCCCGACGGAGAGCTGACCATGGACAACGTCGCCAAGCAGATCATCGGCCGCGACCCGGCCGTGAAGGACCAGCAGGTGCTGCAGGGGCAGGCGTACCAGCAGGAGTCGTTTGCCGATTTTCTGCGGCGGTAGCGCCAGCTAATCGGCCGGTCAAAACCACCCCTTTCCATGCGCCAGCTGCTCTTCGTTTACAATGCCGATTCGGGTCTGGGCCACGCGCTGCTCGATGCGGTGCACAAGCTGGTTTCGCCCGCCACGTACCCCTGCACGCTCTGCGAGCTGACGTACGGCGCCGCCCGCATGCGCCCGCAGTGGAAGCAGTTTCTGCAGACCTTGCCCCTGCCGGCGCGCTTCCTCTACCGCGACCAATTGCCGGCTGCCTACCCGCAGCTAGTAGACCAGCCGCTGCCGGCCGTGTTCGTGGAAGATGAGAACGGCCAGGTGGCACCGCTCGTCACGGCGGCGGAAATGCAGCCGCTGGAGCTGGCGGGGCTGATGACGCTGCTGCGGCAACGGCTGGCAACGAATACGCAAGGCTGAAGCCTTTCTGCCAGTATGGCCTTGATCATACGCGGCCGACGGGCGAATCTATACTTTAGCGTGGCTCACCATACGGGAAGCTAGCTTACAAGGGATTGTAAGCTCATCATGACAGTTTGGTATTACTACAAGTCCAGCTTAGGTAGTTAATCCCAATACATATCTTCCCTGCATGCAAGCCCTCTATCCCCTCCGTTCCCTATCCGCCCTCCTACTGCCACTGCTGCTGCTGAGCAGCTGCGGCGACGATGACGAGAAGAAAGCCGACCCGAAGCCCGCCACCACGCACAGCGTCGTGGTGCGCTACAACGGCCAGAACATTACCGGCCTCGGGGCCCAGGTATCCGCCGGCAGTACCTCGCCCGGCGGCGTCACCACGGCGTACTTCTTCGACGACCTGGCCTCCCGCACCAACGTCAGCGAGCAGAAGCCGCAGGCCTTCATCATCCCGGCCGGCGACGACTTCAGCACCACCGTGTCCTTCACGGCCGTGCGCGGCACCCAGCGCGCCCCGGCCGGGGCCGTACTGCGCGCCGACATCCTGGTCGACGGACAGGTGCGCAAAACCGTCAGCATCGACAACACCACGGCGCCCGGCAACGCCTACGTTACCGCCCGGGCCACCATCCTGGCCAGCGAGTGGTAAGCCAGCCACCAGCGTAGTAAGTAACCGCGCAAAAAAAAGCCCTTCCGACCAGATGGCCGGAAGGGCTTTTTCGTAGAACGGTCTTCCTTTAATACGATGGTAAACCCTTTAATACGTCTGCACTTGCAGTTGCCTTTTGAATCTTGTTGTTTTCATCTACATAGTAGACGACGCCCGGCATATCGACCCCGCGCGGCCCGGTGGAAACCACAACGAAAGCTTTCCACTTGCTAGGCCCACCGAGCAAGCCATCAATGGCCTGATCTGCCTCCTCACGCGTAACAGGATGTCCCTGAGGAGTTGTTGTGGAGAACTTGCCGCTTATGTAGTGATAATTATAGGCGCGACCCAAAAGGGTCATCCCATGCGATTTAAATTCGCGCAAGTGAACAGCGCCAATGGGGGTAACTCTTTCAGGAATGTCTATGTATTGCTTCGTGGCTACATTATATAATTTGGCAGACACGAATCCAAAGTTAAATCTATTCTTGAAATCATATCCAATTATAAACCAATTCCCATATAAATGATCGATATGAGCGACGGAATTTGAATTGAAAGTGCGCTTATGATCTTTATCCAAAATATCCCAAACAGGATAAGATTGCCCATTCGCCATATCACCAAACGGGTGATTTTCCATAGTCGCATTAATATTACGAAACTGCACAACAGCGGTGTTAGCAGGAAACTCGTATTGAACATTAGTGGGGTCTATCACACGATTATAGTCTAGGCTTCCCGCACCGATCCTAGCCTCATAATACATATTTTCAGGCGCAGGTATCTCATCATTGGTAGTTCCGTTGTACAGTCTACCGTTTCCGATGATGTAAACCTTCTGCCCACCCAGCGCTGGCTTCGCTGGCTTAGTAGGAACAGCCCCCCCTTTCGTCGGCCCGTCGCCATTGATATAAACCTTGCCAGCATTAGCTCGAGCATCATCCTCGGCTCTTTTCTTCTTAGCCGCCGCCGCTGCAACGGCTGCTTCCGCCCTACTTTTTTCGTAGCTGGCTTTAGCCTGCTTTTGCCGTGCTTCCTCTTTTGCCGCCCTGGCTTTGTCCTCTTCAGCTATGCAGGCGAAGCACGTATTGCAACCTTCAGCGTTCCTACACCTATTCTTGGCGTATTTGCAAGTTGAATTAGGCTGGTTAGAATTGTGTGTCGCCTTCGCATTCTGCCCGTAGGACAAAACGGAGGTCAATAAAAGAAAAGCGAGTACTGTTATCTGTTTCATTCAAAAAAAAGTGCAAAGGCAAAATTTCGAAACTGCGTTTTGCTCAATTAGACTGAGGTAAATTGAGCAACATAAATTCATTGAGAGAGATGCGTAGGAGCATGAGGCCGAGGCTCAACCCAACCTTAACAATCCACGCATAACCCCAAATGTAAGCATGGGGAGAACATTGGGGCCATACCTACATCCAGGTATTTTCAAGCCAGGAAGTACGTCCAGCGCCTTTCAGGAGCCCACGAGGCTAGGCAGCTGCGGCAATTACGGTTTCTGAGCTTCAACCTTCTTTTCCAGGTAGTCCGCCCTGGCCCGTAAGTGAAACACGGTCAGTTGCTCAGACTGGAGCACACCGTGGTCGGCAAGGGCCGCACGAAGTTCCGCAAAGGCCCGCCGCTGAACCGTCACCACGTTGTCCGGGTGGCCATCGTCAAACACTTCAGGCCGCTGTAGATCCAGCATCCAAGCCTCGATCTTCTGCACAGTTTTCAAGTGCTCAGCCGCACCGGTCAGCGCGTAGTCGCAGAGGGCCAGCAGTTGCTTGCGCTGCTACTGGGCAAAGGCATTTTTTATGCTTTTCCACCTTACTCTTAATTGGCTGCAGGAGGCTATTATTTTGCAACATACTTCTAAGTGCTGGCCCGCTGTAAAGCAGTGACAGCACGCGTAAGCTTTGCATGTTGCTAATTTCCTTATATATGGACTTGTAAGCTTCCCCGTATGGTGAGCCACGCGAAAGTATAGGTTTCTATTCCTTGCCCGCCAACCCGTTCAGGCCAACGCGCTACGTGGCAGCCCACGCTACCCACCGCTTCTACGTATCTTTGCCGTTCCTATGAACACGCGCACCGTTGCCTTTTACACGCTGGGCTGCAAGCTCAACTTCTCCGAAACCTCGGCCCTGGGCCGGCAGTTCGAAGAACGCGGCTTCGCGAAAGTCGCCTTCGAGCAGGGCGCCGACGTCTACGTCATCAACACCTGCTCCGTCACCGACCACGCCGACCGCAAATGCCGGAAGGTGGTGCAGCAGGCCCTCAAGCACAACCCCGAGGCCTACGTGACCATCGTGGGCTGCTACGCGCAGCTCAAGCCGCAGGAAATTGCCGGCATCCCCGGCGTGCACGCCGTGCTTGGCGCCGCCGAGAAATTCCGCCTGGCCGAAATCCTCGACGAAACCGCCTACCGCAAGCCCGAGGCCGGGCAGCCGGGCCAGGTATTTGCCTCCCCGATTTCGGAAGCCACGGAGTTTCACGCGGCGCACTCCTTCGGCGACCGGACGCGCACCTTCCTGAAAGTGCAGGACGGCTGCGACTACTCCTGCTCGTTTTGCACCATCCCGCTGGCCCGCGGCAAAAGCCGCTCGGGCTCGGTGCAGAGCGTGGTGGAGCGCGTGCAGAAGTTGGCCGCTACCGGCGTGAAGGAAATCGTGCTGACGGGCGTCAACCTCGGCGACTTCGGCCTGCAGGGCGAGGACCGGCAGCGCCTGGAGACGTTTACCGATTTGGTAAAAGAACTTGACCAAGTCGAAGGGATTCAGCGTTTTCGTATCAGCAGCTGCGAGCCGAACCTGCTCACCGACGAGATTATCCGCACGGTGGCCGCGTCAGAGCGTTTCATGCCGCACTTCCACATTCCGCTGCAGTCGGGCTCCAACAAAATCCTGGGCCTGATGCGCCGGCGCTACCGCCGCGAGCTGTACCAGGAGCGCGTGGCCCTGATCAAGGAGCTGATGCCGCACGCCAGCATCGGCGTCGACGTCATCGTGGGCTTTCCCGGCGAAACCGAGGCGGATTTCCTCGAAACGTATCAGTTCCTGAACGAGCTGCCGGTTTCCTACCTGCACGTATTTCCCTACTCGGAGCGCGAAAACACCCTGGCCCCTACGCTGCCGGGCCGGGTGCAGGACCGCCTGCGGCACGAGCGCACCACGCAGCTGCGCAGCCTTTCCGAGAAGAAGAAGCGCCACTTTTACGAGCAGCACGTGGGTCAGCAGACCGAAGTGCTGTTCGAAGATGACCTCGCCCCGGACGGCCGCATCGAAGGCTACACACCCAACTACATCCGTGTGGCGGCCAAGTACGATCCGCTGCTGGTGGGTGAACTGAAGAAGCTGCGCCTGACGGCCGTCAACGCCAACGGCTTGATGGAAGCGGAGGAACTGGGCTTCGAGGTGCTGACCCACTAATACCCACCTTGCCTAAAAAGCGCGGGGCCAGCCGGAATTGATTTCCGGCTGGCCCCGCGCTTTTTAGGTCATAAGAATCGGGTGACTAGCGTGCCTGACGCATCAGCTCCACCATTTGCTGCAGCATTTTCTGTTGTTCCAGCAAGTGCTGATTGCGCAGCTCAGCCAGGGCCAACTGATGCTGCAGCTGCTGAGCGTAAAGGGCTACTTCCCAACTAGGCCCGGCGGCTGGTGCTGCTGCGGGGACCGGAGCCGGCTGCTCAGGCGCCACAGCACCGGGCGCGGAAGCTACTGCGGGCACCACCGGCTGCGGCGCAGGCGGCGCTACCACCGCTGCTACCGGCGGCTCGGCCGCAACAAGCGGCGTGTCGGCTACGGCTGCTGGCAGCACCTTCTCCTCTTCTATGGGTTTGGGCATCTTCGGCTCGGGGCCCTGCTCTTGCCCAAATGAAAACATATCACCAGAACCTTGTAACAACCAATCTTTTGATACATTTGGATATACCTCAAACACCTTGCACAAAAGGTCAAAACCCGGTTTATTCCTTTCTTCTACAATGTGCTGGATGACCGTAGCCGTCTTGTCGAGAGAAAGCGCAAAGGCATTCTTTGACATGCCCAACGCCTGAATGAGCTGACTAAAACGCTGCCCTACTGTTTGCTGATTCGCCATTTACCCAAATGATATTTATTCAAATATAAAACAACATTTGCACAACACCTACCTAGCTTCATTAACTAAAGGCTGCAGAATACTGTTTGGCTTTAGCCGAGCGAAAGGGAAACGATAAGTAGCATCGGGTTCGAAAGAGGGCCGCAGGCGGTGGAATCCTGCGTCGTAGAACAGCAGCAAGGCCTTTGGCGTGACGGCAAAATCCTCCAACTGCGGTGGCGTCGCTCCTTCTTCGGTAAGAGTACCAAACCGCACCCGCCCTGCGCGGCTGTCCCAATATAATGTCTCCGTCATATAAGCCAGCGTAGCTGAATCAGCCCCTGCCTTGGTGGCTGTAGCCATGGCCTCACCGAAGCGACGGTTGATAGCCCCGCGCATCCGGGCCGTTAGCTGTGCGGGTGAATCTGCCACCAGATCGGCAAGCTGTAGCTCGTTACCGGTGCGTAGGTCGAAGGTCACGTGCGCCGTAGCCAGCCACGAGTAATTGCCGGTAGATTCCATCACGTACTCCAGGGACAGCAGCCCCTGCTGATTCAGCAGCACGCTGTAACTGGCACCGGTGAGTCCCGAGCCGGCGTTCATCCACCGATTGGTTTCTTCGTCGTAGCAGCAGTCTCGCTCCGCCGCTTTTAGCCGCTGGCGCAGGCTCTGGCCAGATGGGGCTTCCGAGTTCGTCATCAGGTCAGCCACGCGCTGGTTGATCCGCCGGGCCACTGCGGCGTTGGCCAGCTTTACCTGCGCCACCTGAAAGCGTCCGTCGCGGGGCCCTTCGGTAACCGTGTACACGTGGGCTTGCAGGACGGCGGCCGTCTGGGCCCGCGCAGTTACGCCGCACCCCAAAAGCCCGGTCGCCAGGGCCCAATACCTCGCTCGCAGCATCTTTCCCAACCTACCTCAGCGGCTGTTACTCGTAGCGCAGGGACTCGATGGGGTCGAGGCCGGCGGCCTTGCTGGCCGGATAGTAACCCGAGGCCAGCCCCACCGTGATGCAAATGGCCAGTCCGATCATCATCCACAGCCAGGGTACGAGGAAGGTGCCTTCGCCCACGAACAGCGACACGGCATTGCCGGCCGAGACGCCGAGCACGATGCCAAACGCGCCGCCCAGCACGCAGATAACAATTGCCTCGATGAGGAACTGCTGGCGGATCTGCAGGGCCGTGGCCCCGAGCGCCTTGCGTACCCCTATCTCGCGGGTCCGCTCCGTCACCGACACCATCATGATGTTCATGAGCGCAATGCTGGCCCCGAGCAGCGTGATGAAGCCGACCACGAAGCCGCCCAGGCGCAGACTGCCCGACATGTTTTCGAGCTTGCCGGCCAGCGAGTCGCTGCTTTCCATCTCAAAGCTGTCTTCCTGCCCGAGCCGGTCGTGGCGCACGGCGCGCATCAGCCCCCGGGCCTGGTCCATGGCGAAGGGCAGGTTTTCGGGCTGCATGACGGCCGTTTTGATGTCGTAGGTCAGGGCCTGCTTGCGCGGCATCTGGTTGCCAGTGGCGAGCGGCAGCAGCACGAGGCGGTCGGCCCCGCCCCCGCCGCCCATGCCCGAGCCGCTGCGCTCCAGCGTGCCCACCACCAGGAAGCGCCGCCCCAGCAGGTACACGTACTTCCCCACGGCCATAGCATCCGAATTGCTGCCGAACAGCTTTTCGCGCACCTCGGCGCCGATGATGGCCACGCTGGAGCCGTTGTCCAGCTCCAGCTGCGAGAAGCTGCGCCCGGCTGAGAGGTTGTAGCTCTGGTTCAGCAGGTAGTTCTCGTCGCCGGCCACCACGTTGGTATTGGGGTTGGTTTCCTTGCTGCCCGCCTTCACCTTCACGGCACCCGCAATAAAGGCGGAGACGCCCACGCGGCCTTCGTCGCCGAGCTGCTGCTTGTACTGGGTGGCCTGCAGGTAGCTGATGGCCGGGTAGGTTTTGCCGCGCACGCCGCCGCGGCGGAAGCGGTTGTTGTAGCCTTTGGCTTCGATATCGAAGGAATTGGCCCCGAGGCTGGCAAAGGTGGCGTTGAGCGAGTATTTCATCGCGTCGATGGCCGTGAGAATGCCCACCAGCGACATGATGCCGATGCTGACGATCAGCGCAGTGAGAACGGTGCGCAGCAGGTTACTTTGAATGGAACGGAACGCTTCGCGAATGTTTTCCAATAAATGCATACCCACCTAGACGAAAAAGTCTACAAATCCAGCTAGCGGCTTCCGGGCGGTTGTGCCTGGAATCAGCCCGCCGAAAGGTAGCCGGTTTCGGCCGAACCTGTAGGGCTTTCGCTACATTTGTTTGTGGGGCTGGGCGCTGCGCAGCGCTTCTGCGGCCGTACGCATTCGGTCCGGTGCCCGGCACGGAACGCGGCCCCCGCCGGCGCCGTTCTGATGCAACGAAGCGCCACCGCTTCTCTTCCTTTGCCTCGTGACGACTATGATAGGAAAACGTTTGCTGACCTGCGGGCTGCTGCTGCTCGCCTCGCTGCTGCCGGGGGCAGCCCGCGCCAGCGAGATTCTCATTCCCATGGACGAGGCCCAGAAGGAACACCTGAAGGCCTACGGGGCGGCGTACTGGCTGCTCACCAAGAACGTGGAGGTGGACTGGCTGCTGAACTACCGCGGCGGGGCCTTCGCCTTTCCGGCCGTGCAGGGCGCCGAGCAGGAGCTGGCCATCCGCGGCGTGAGCTACCAGGTCGTCAGCGACGCGCAGTACGCGGGCATCCTCGGGCAGATTGCCGACCCGAATGCCAACATGGACGTGATGAAGCTGGAAAAGGCGCCCAAAATCGCGGTGTACACGCCCAAAGGCAAGCAGCCCTGGGACGACGCCGTGACCCTGGTTCTCACCTACGCCGACATCCCCTACACCGAGATTTACGACGACGAAGTGCTCGACGGCAAGCTCACCAAGTACGACTGGCTGCATCTGCACCACGAGGACTTCACGGGCCAGTACGGCAAGTTTTTCGCCTCGTACCGCAACCGCCCCTGGTACCAGCAGCAGCAGCGCGACTCCGAAGCGGCGGCGCGCCGCCACGGCTTCGCGAAGGTGGCGCAGATGAAGGCCTCGGTGGTGACCAAGATGCAGGAGTTCGTGGCCGGCGGCGGCTTCCTGTTCGCCATGTGCTCGGCCACCGATACCTACGACATTGCCCTGGCCGGCCTGGGGCTGGACATGGTGGAGAGCATGTACGACGGCGACCCGGCCGACCCGCAGGCCCAGCAGAAGCTCAACTACAACCGCACGCTGGCCTTCAAGGACTTCCAGATCGTGCGCGACCCGTACCAGTACGAGTACTCCAACATCGATATGCAGCCCTACGAGCGGGGCGTGGGCGAAGACAACGACTACTTCCAGCTGTTTACCTTCTCGGCCAAGTACGACCCGGTGCCCACCATGCTTACCCAGGACCACGAGAAAACGGTGAAGGGTTTCATGGGCCAGACCACCGCCTTTCGCAAGAGCCTGATCAAATCGGACGTGCTGGTGCTGGGCGAAAACAAGGCCTCCGGCGAGGTGCGCTACATGCACGGCGAGCTGGGCAAGGGCACCTGGACGTTCTTCGGCGGCCACGACCCCGAAGACTACCAGCACCTGGTGGAGGAAGAGCCCACCGACCTGAGCTTGCACCCCAATTCTCCGGGCTACCGCCTGATTTTGAACAACATTCTGTTTCCGGCGGCAAAGAAGAAGAAGCAAAAAACCTGATCCGCAAACTTCGCTTTCCCCCAAACCGGTCCTGCCAGGACCGGTTTTTTTATGTGCCGTTGCGAGGCGCCAGGAGCCTTGGCTGCGCCACGTGCAACCACCGGCAATCCAGTTGTAAGCTTGACGGTAGGCATCCGTTTGCGGCAGCCATCCGTTTGTAAGGTCTGCACTCATTTCCACCTGCATGGACACCGAGCACGTGAACTACGGCCTCTCGATCAGCGAAGAGGAAAAACAACCCCTGGAGGAGCTGCCCAACCCCCTGCCCCGGGCGGTGCTCCGCCTCAACAACATCATGCTGCTCGACGGCGAGTGGCGCTTTTCACTCGACGCCCACGACGTGGGCCTGCGCGAATGCTGGTACCTCGGGCGCGACTACGAGCACCGGGCCACCTGGCCGGGTTCGGTGGAAATGCACCTGGCTGAAGCCCATGGGCAAAGCGACGCGGCCCGCTGGCAAGACCAGGTGGTGGCCTGGTACGAGCGGGAATTTACCCTGCCGCCGCACGACGAGCCGGCCGGCCGCTCCATGTACCAGCTCACCTTCGGGGCCTGCGGCTACGAGACGCGCGTGTGGCTCAACGGCCGCCAGCTGCGCACCGTGGAGGGCGAAGACGTGCACTACGGCGAATACACTTCCTTTTCGTTCGAGCTGCACGAAGACAACCTGCGCCCGATCAACCGCCTCACCGTGCGCATCGCCGATACCATGGACGCCGAAACGCCCCGTGGCAAGCAGGAGTCGCACGTGTACAAGCGCGGCGGCATCTGGTACCAGACCTACACCGGGGCGGTGCGCTCGGTGTGGCTGGAGCTGGTGGAGCGCAACCGCCTCCGCTCCCGCGTGGGCGTGGTGAGCCTGGTGGAAGACCATCTGGTGCGCTTTAACCTGACCACTCGCATCCACGACCCGGGTCAGTATACGCTCCGCCTGCAGGTGTTCGACCGGCAGAACGGGCACCCAAACGGCCACGGCGCACTGCCGCTGGCCACGTCCGATTTTCCGTTGCGCCTCGAAGCCGGGCAGAAACAACAGCGGGTGGTGCTCGAAGTGCCCAGCGCGAAGCTCTGGTCGCCCGAAGCCCCAAACCTGTACCGCCTCGTGGCCCAGCTCATTGATCAGGACGGTTACGCGGCCCAGATCGAGGCGCGCTTCGGGCTGCGCAAAATTGAGGCCCGGGGGCGCTACGTGTACCTGAACAACGAGTGCGTGTACCTCGACGGCATCCTCTACCAGCCCGGCACGGCCACGTTCGAGGAAATCAAGCGGCACTTCCACGCCATGAAGGAACTGGGCTGCAACCTCGTGCGCGTGCACATTGCCGGCGTCGACCCGCGCATCTACCAGCTGGCTGATGAGCTCGGCCTGATGCTGTGGGTGGAAGTGCCCAGCCCGCACTCCTCCACCCCGCGCAGCCGCCAGAACCACCGCGCCGAGCTGCTGCGCATGCTGGCCCTGATGGAAACGCACCCGTCCATTGTCATCTGGAGCCTGTACAACGAGGATTGGGGCGCCCAGGACATTGCTACCAACCCGGCCACGCGCCGCTACATCATCGACACCTACCACTACATGCACATCGAGCACCCGCAGTTTCTGGTGGTCGACAACGACGGGTGGCAGCACGTGTCGTGGGAAGGGCGCCTGAAGTCGGATCTGCTCACGGCGCACCTGTACACGCCGGAGCTGGGCCACTGGCGCGAGCTGCTCGACCGCCTCAGCGGGGGGCAGCTGGAAGGCGTTGCCGCGTTTCCATTGGTGGTGGGTGACCCGTTCTTTTTCCGCCACCAGGTACCGCTGCTCGTCAGTGAGTGGGGTGGTTTCGGCTTTCCCGACTACGGGGGGCCACAGGACGCGGCAGCCCGTACGGAGAGCATCCGGCAGTTCAAGCAGGAGTTGCGCCAGCGCCCCATTGCCGGCGACGTCTACACCCAAGCCACCAACATCGAGGACGAGCGCAACGGCCTGATCGACCCGCATACCGGGGCCCTGTCCGTGCCGGCGGGTCTGCTCAACTCGCGCCGACAGCCCTTGTGTTGAGAAGTGAGCCGCGCCCGCTTGGCTGAAGCGGGCGCGGCCGCGCCGCCTTAGCGGGTGAGCCGTACGATCTGCCGGGCCGGCTCGGGCAGGTCAGCCGTCTTTTCCGGGTCAACGTCCATGGTCAGCTGCACCACTACGGGCTGCCCTTTGGCCGTGCCGTAGAAAATCAGCTGGTAGGCCATGCCCGTTTCAGTAGCATAGCTCAAGTGGTACCCCTGCGCGGGCTGATCCAGGATAAAACCGTCCATGGGCCGCTGCTCCAAGCCCTTGTGCTTTTTCTTTTCCTGCTTGAGCACTTCTTCCACCACGGGCTTGAGCTGCCCGAAGTTAAGGTACATCCAGGAAAGCTGGTATTTATCGCAACGCAGGTCGTAGCCCGACTCCGGCGTGCAGCCGGACGGCACCGGAACATCAACCCCGCAGAAATTCATGGGCGGCTGGGCCGCCGGCGCCTGCGCAACGGCCCAGCCGGGAATCAGCAACAAGGCCAGTAAAACGATTTTGTTCATGCGGCGCTATAGGCTAAAGTCGGGCCAATATACCGCTTAACCGGCCGGCAGAACAGGCAATGGTGGGCCGCAAACGATTCCAAGGCTGAAATTTTTCCCCGCGGGCCGCGCTAGCGTTTCATGCGCAGCGTGGCGGCTGCCCTTCGAAACCCGGCCGTGGGGTCCGGGGGGCCGCCTGGCCGGCTGGTCGTCCGTTGGCCCGCCGGCTTCGGGGCCGTTGGCTTGGGGGCGGCGTCGAAGCTCACACCGTGAAAAAGCAGCGTAGCCTCCTCGTCGGTTCTGACCACCTGGTAGAACGCGTTGCGCCGGCCCCGCAGCGTGCCGCTGCCCTCCACCTCGTAGGTGTAGGGGCTGCCTGTTAGTTGCCGTTCCCGGCTTTGCAGCGTGGCGCCGGGCGTGGTCCAGGCCCGGGCCAGGCGTAGCAACCGCAGGCGGGCGTCGTCCGGGGCGGCGGGGGGCAGCACCTGCACGCTGAAGCGCGTGGCGAAAGAATCGGCAGATGCGGCCGCCGTCTTGGGCCCGAAGAGGTACAGCTTTTCGGCGGGGCGCACCTCCAGCAGTTGGAAGGGCGTGCCCGTCAGGCTGATGACGAAGGGCGCCAGTTCCAGCGGCGGCACCGTGCCGCGCGCGTCGTACCAGCCCGTGAGCAGCATCTGCCGCAGCTCAGCTTCGGCCGCAGCGTCGTCGTCCTGGTAGAGGCCGAATACGAGCTCGACGCCGGCAGAATCGCCGAAGGCCAGCAGCATCAGGTCCTTGCCGGGCTCCAGGCTCTCGCCCCGCCCGAACACGGCCGGGTAGCCGTTGAACGTCAGCTCGCGCTGCTCCGCCACGCGCGCGCCCCGCTCGGCCAGGTATTGCTGCACAATCATGCTGCTGATTTTCAGGAAGTTGACCCCCGGCACGCGGGTTACTTCCAGCAGCGCGCCGCTGGGTTTGGCCAAACCGTAGAGCGACTCCTCGGGCACGAAACCAGCGGCCGGACGGACGTAGAACGTGGAGCCCGGTACCCGCTGGTGGCGGGCCGAAAGCGCCGTGCGGACGGAATCGGGCACGGCGGCCGTGGCCGCTTCCTGGGCCGTTGCGCCGGTCGGCGCCAGGCCTACCAGCAGCCCGACCAGCACCGCCCAGAGGCCCCACCACCGGCGCTGGGCGCCCGGCGTCGGCTTAGTGCATCCGGTCATCGCGCACCGGCAGGCTGGTCACTATCTCGCCTTCAATCTTCAGCAGCTCCTGCAGGCGCACGTCTACTTCCTGCGGGTCGCAATATTCCTTGGCCAGGTCCACGTAGGCCACAAAATGCCCGGCTTCGGATACCATCAGCTCGTAGTAGAACTTGCTCAGCTCGGCGTCGGGAATGTGCTTCCAGAGCAGCTTGAACCGCTCGCAGGAGCGTGCCTCGATGAGGGCCGACACCAGCAGCTGGTCCATGAGCTGCCGCTCCCGGGCCCCGCCGCGACGTACGTGCTTGAGCAATTCCACCACGTACTCGTCGCGGCGCGGGCGCCCCAGCGGCAGGCCACGCTTGCGCAGCTCCTGCAGCACCCGCTCGAAGTGGCTCCACTCCTCGGCCACCAGCTCCGTGAGCTCATCCACCAGGCGCGTTTTCTCGGGGTAGCTCACGATGAGCGAGATGCCGGTGGAAGCCGCTTTTTGCTCGCAGTAGGCGTGGTCGACGAGGATGTCGCCGATGTTCTTGCTGGCAATATCCACCCAACGCGGGTCGGTGTTGAGCTTGAGCTTGAGGATGGTTTTTTCGCGCTGCCGGGCCTCATCGGCCGAGGGCGGCGCGGCGTTATGATCGGTCATGGTGTCATAATTGTCGAATGGTTGAATGGCTAAATGGCTGGCCGTTCTCATCTAAAGCACTGCTTTCAGCGACGCGGCTAAATATCCAGCCATTTAACCATTTAGCCGTTTAGTCGAAGAAATTCCATTTCAGGCCCAGCTGGAAGCTGCGCGGGTTGCCGGTGTAAAAGGGCGAGGCAAAGTACCCGTCGCGGTAGATGCCCTGGTTGATATAGGCCATCTTCAGAAACACCGACACGGTTTTGATATCGGCCGTCAGGAACACGTCGGCCACAGGGTAGCTGCGGGAGGTGAAGCGGTCCTGCACGAAAAACTGCTGGGTGCTCGGCGAGTAGTCGTAGGGCGTGAAGCGCGACTGCACGTAGGTTTCGACCCCGATCTGGGTGAACAGCGCCTTTTTGAAGAGGAAACCCTCCACGTACACCCGCGAGTTGCCGACAATGCCGGGAATGCGCAGGCCTTCCCCGTCGCCGCCCCGCGTGAGAATGACCTCGTTGTCGAGGCGCAGGATGCCGTAGCGCAGCTCGTGGCGCAGCGTGCCGATGACCAGCTGCTTGCTGCCGCTGAGCTGCCGGGGCACAAAATCCTGGCGGACCAGCAGCGTATCGGTGCGGACGCCGTCGTAGTACACCAAGTTGCTGATATTCACAAAGCTCACGGAGGCCCGCACCCGCTGCTGCAGCTTGGTCGTGGACCGGCCCAAGCGCTGGTCGAGGCTCACCGTGAGCTGGTTCACGTTGGTATTGTCGAAGTCGCGGCGCCAGGCGTAATGGTTGCCCACGAAGCGCTGCTGGGTGAGCGTGGGCGCGTACGAGGAGTTCAGCAGCTCGCCCGTGAGCGGGCCGAAGCGCAGCCGCCCGCGCAGCCAGAACTCATCCACGAGCTTGTACTCGCCGGCCACCTCCACCCCGAAGACCTTGCGCCAGCGAAAAGCCGCGTTGCCGCCCAGGAATACTTGGTTGGCTAAATCGTCGGGGAAGGCTTCTACTAACTGTTCGGTGGGCCGGGCGCGCAGGGTGCGCGTGGTCAGCTTGGGGTTGCGGTAGCGGCCGTACACGCGGTATTCCAGCCACTCGGTGCGCCCGAGCAGCCCCACGGTGTTTTCCAGCTGGCGGTAGGTGGCGCGGTCATCGGTGCGGGCGGAATCCAGGCGGAAGCGCGGGTAGAACACGGGCGCACCGGTTTCGAGTTGCAGCGCGTCATCGGTGTAGCGGTTGTACTGCCGGCTCCAGTCGAGCACGTGGAAGGCCGTCAGGCCCCGGCCCACCAAGCGGTAGGTATGCGCGAGGTGGAACCGGTCGCGATGGTCCTTGTTCTGGGCCTGGCTGAGCCACACCCGTTCGCCCCGGTAGTCGTACAGCTTGGTCAGCGTGTCGCCGTCGGAGGGACTGGGCCGGATGCCGCCCTGCTCTACCGCCCGGTGCCGGGCAAAGTAGTAATTGGTCAGGATGTGGTACCGGTCGTCTTTGGTCTGGTAGCGCGCAAAAAACAGCACCCCGGAATGCACCACCTGCTGATCGGCCCGCTGGTTGCTGGAGGCCAACTGCTTGTTGGTGGCCAGCCGCTCGTAGGCAATGCCCACGTTTATGGCCTTCTTGACGCTGCGGCTGTAGGAGCCCTCGAACAACTGCTCGCCCAGCCCGCCCTGCACAAACCGGAAGAACGTGTACGGCGAGCGGGTGTCATAATAAGCAATATCGGCCGGGTCGCGGAAGTACCGGTCAAAGGCGTTGCGGCCCAGGCGGGCGCCGAGCTGGGTATTGGTCGTCCAAAGCAGGCGGCGCGAGGCCAGCCCCACGTTGCCCAGACTTTGGTGGAAAGTGCTGTCGTAGTACCAGTTGCGGGTGCTGTGCATGCCCGTCAGCGTGGTGTCCAGCGGCGTCCCCTCGGGCACGTTGCGCAGTACCGCCGACTCGCGCACGACCAGCGTGGTGTTGGGGCCGTACAGCACCTTGGTGGAGTCATCGACCACCTGTGCCCGGCTCAAAGCGGGCAGCAAGAGGCAAGCGGGCAGCCCCAGCAGCGGCAGCAGCGAGCGGCGGGGCCGCAAGCACGGGGATAAAGCAAAAGCGTCAGGCAACGGCACGGGGCGTAAGCAAGGGCGTGAGCAGGGCCTGCAGGCGCGCAGCGCCGTCGGCCAGGAAAGCAACCCGGATGGGAACGTAAAACAACGGCAAATCGGCCGCGCTGGTGTGCAGCGCCGGGTCGCGCAGGCGGGCCGCGTCTTTTTCGGTGGTGACGAGGGCCGCGCCGGCGGGCCGGGCGGCACGCACAGCCTGCAGCTCGGCCGGCGTGAAAGCGTGGTGGTCGGCGAAGCGGTGGTGGGCCACGACGGCAAAGCCCTGCCGGCGCAGTTCCGCTAGCAACGGCTCGGGCTGGGCAATGCCCGTGAGCACCACCACCGGCTGCCCGGGCACCGGGAACGGGTGATGCTGGTCTTCAAAAACCGGCTCGGGGGCGCCGTAGGTGTAGCCTGAAAACAGCACCGGCACCCCGGCGCGGGCGTAGCGGCGCACCTGGGCCGCCGCCGCCTGCTGCGCCGCCTCGGGCCAGTCGGGCGGGCATTTGGTCACGATGACGGCATCGGCCCGCCGCGCGCCGCGCCGGCTTTCGCGCAGGCGCCCGGCGGGCAGCACGTGGTCGAGCCAAAACGGGCGGGCCTGCTCCGTGAGCAAAATGTTGAGCGTGGGGCGCACCCGGCGGTGCTGGTAGGCGTCGTCGAGCACCACGGCCGTGACGTCGGGCGCCAGTCGGGCCAATTCGGCCAAACCGTGGCGACGGTCTTCATCGACCACCACCGGCACCTGCCCGCCGAAGCCGTGGAAGTGCTGCCAGGGCTCGTCGCCGATGGTAGCGGCTGTATCGGCGGCGGCGGCCAGCCGGAAGCCGCGGGTGCGGCGGCCGTAGCCGCGGCTCAGGATGGCCGGCAGCTGCCCGCGGTCGAGCAGCTGCTGCACCACCCAGGCCACGTGCGGCGTTTTGCCGGTGCCGCCCACGCGCAGGTTGCCCACGTTGATCAGGGGCACTTCGGCGCCGCTGCTTTCCCAGGCACCGCTGTCGTAGAGCCAGTTGCGCACGGCCGCGACGCCGGCGTACAGCCAGCTCAGGGGCAGAAGCAACAAGGTCAGCAAACGGGCCATGGGCAAAAGGAGCAGCCGCGTCAGGGCGGCGGGCGGCAAAAATACGCGAATTGGCGGCGGTCCAGCCGCTTTGCCCGCCGCTGCGTATGGATTTTGCCGATGAACAGCCCTGCTACCTTCGCCGACCGCCTGCTGGCTTTCCTCACGGAGTTCCCCGCAGCCCCGCCCCTGCCCGGCGGCGCGGCCGCCCTGAACCCCTACCAGACGCCGCCCGCCCGCGACATGCTCGCGCGGTTTGCTCAGCGCTACTACACTGACAATGAACCCCGCGTGGCCCTGCTCGGCATCAACCCTGGCCGCTTCGGGGCGGGCAGCACCGGCGTGGCCTTCACCGACCCGGCTGCCCTGGCCACGCACTGCGGCATAGCCAACGCGCTGCCGCGCCGGGCCGAGCTGTCGAGCCAGTTCGTGTACCAGCTCATCGGCGCGCTGGGCGGGCCGGCGGCGTTCTACCAGCACTTTTACCTTGGTTCGCTCTACCCGCTGGTGCTGCTGCGCGAGGGCCGCAACTACAACTACTACGACGCGCCGGCTCTGACGCGGGCTCTGTGGCCCGACCTGCAAACCTCCCTGCACGAGCAAGTAGCCCTGGGCCTGCGCCGCGACGTGGCCGTGAGCCTGGGCCGCCGCAACGGGGAATATTTCACGCGGCTCAACGACGAGCTGGGCCTGTTCGAGCGGGTGTTGGTTTTCGACCACCCGCGGTTCATTATGCAGTACAAGCGGCGGGAAGTGCCGGATTTTGTGGCGAAGTATGCGCGGCAACTGAGGAAGCTGGTGAGTTCCTCTACTTTTGAGTGGCCCACTTAATGGGGACGGCTACAATTCAAGCCTTTCATGCTTTCCAGTAGTGTGGACAGTAAGACTTTTGTTACCAATACTCACTCACCCCTTAACGGGAGAATATATCGGTGTACACGCTGGTATTCGAATTGGCGTTCGAATAGCGGCGCTCTGTGGTCCTCTGTAGGTGTAACTCGTGCTCAGTAAGTTTAACGATGGAGTATTGCCAAGTGCCGCTAGGTAGGTTTAAGCGTATGGTGTTAACGTTACGGGTGTAAGTGTAAGGTGGCCCAGATACGGGGGTGCCATCAGGTGCGTAATCCTTCCACGTGTTTTTGGTCAATTCAGCGTAGCCACGGTTTGACCAATCCTGCGTAGACTGGCCAAGAATTTGGTTATCCCAGTTATGGAGAGTTTCAGTTTGCTTGACGTATGCCCAACGGCCTTCCAAAGCAGGTTTGGGATCAGACTCAGGGTCCTTCTTGCAAGCGCATAGGCTCAGTACCAGAGCAATCGCGTAGTGGTGCTTCATATGTTCGGGGATGAGTCAGTAAGAGTTTGTGTACCGAGCTTTGCTCTTCTTCTATTGGGTTTGCTAATGTCTTGCTCTGAAATTCATAAGCAGGCGAATAGCGTAGGGAGCCCGTTTATTGCCCAGTCTGTTTAGTCTGTAGCCTTCCCCATCAGGTAGGCCACTCGAAAGTAGAGGAAAACAGCTTTTTTTTCCATCCCATATCGTCACAAAGTCGTTTCACGACGTTGGCAGCAGGCTGCCCCAACGATAGGAATCCGCTCCTCAGTTGCTCCAGCCCAATCCTGCCGCACGGTTGCTCCCCGCAAGAAGCGGCGACGTACGCTACTTTTGAATCATGTCCGTTACCGTCCAAGACCTCACCCGCACGCTCGAAGCCTGGGCGCCCCTGCCCTACCAGGAAAGCTACGACAACGCTGGCCTGCAGTGCGGCGAGCCGACGATGCTCGTCAAGGGCGTGCTCATCGCCCTGGACTGCACGCCCGCCATCATCGACGAGGCCGTGCGCCGCGGCTGCAACGTGGTGGTGGTGCACCACCCGGTCATCTTCGTGCCGCTGAAGCGCCTGACGGGCAGCTCCGAGGTGGAACGCACCATCATGCGCGCCCTGCGCCTCGACGTGGCCGTGTACGCGGCCCACACTAACCTCGACAACGTGCGCCACGGCGTAAGCCGCCACCTGGTCGAAAAGCTGGGCCTCACCCGGCTGCGCATCCTCGACCCCAAACCGGGCCTGCTGGCCAAGCTCATCACCTACGTGCCGCCCGCCCACACCGAAACCGTGCTGCAGGCCATGTACGCGGCCGGCGCCGGCCAGATCGGCGACTACCACGACTGCAGCTTTCGCCTCAACGGCACCGGCACTTTCACGCCCGGCCCCGGCACCAACCCGTTTGACGGGCAGCCCGGCGTGCCGCAGACCGCCCCCGAGCAGCGGGTGGAAGTGCTCTTGCCGCTGCACCTGCAGCACCAGGCGCTGCGTGCCCTGCGGCAGGCGCATCCCTACGAGGAAGTGGCCTACGAGCTGATCCGGCTGGAAAACCAGCACCAAGATGTGGGCTCGGGCATGATCGGGGAGCTGGCCGAGCCGCTGCCGGCCAAGGATTTTTTGCGCCGGCTGCGCGAGCGGCTCGGGGTGCCCGTGGTCAAGCACACGGAGTTTCATGCCGTGATTCGCCGGGTGGCCGTGTGCGGCGGGGCAGGCTCCTTCCTGACGCGCAAAGCGGTGGCCGCCGGCGCCGACGCCTACGTGACCGGCGACATCAAGTACCACGAGTTCTTCGCGCCCGAAGGCCGCCTGCTGCTCTGCGACGTGGGCCACTACGAAAGCGAGCAATACACCGGGGAGCTGTTCCGGGAATTGCTTATGGAGAAATTTGCGCGTACTTTTGCGGTCTTGTTAGCCGAGACCCCCACGAACCCTGTTCGCTATGATTTCTAACTCCGCTTCGGACATCACCGTAGCCAGTAAGCTGGAAGCCCTTCTCAACCTGCAGCGCATCGATTCGCAGCTCGACGAAATTCGGCGCGTGCGCGGCGACTTGCCGGAAGAAGTGCGCGACCTGGAAGACGAAATTGCCGGCTACGAAGTCCGCGTGGCGAAATTCGACGAAGAAGTTGCGGCCCTCAACGAGCAGATCAAGCAGCGCAAGCAGGCCGCCAAGGATGCCGAAGCCCTGATCCGCCGCTACGAAGACCAGCAGCAGAACGTCCGCAACAACCGCGAGTACGAAGCCATCGGCAAGGAAATGGAGCTGCAAAAGCTCGAAATCCAGATTTCCGAGAAGAAAATTCGCGAGGCCCAGTACCAGATCGACCAGAAAAACCAGGAAATCAGCGGCACCAAGCTGCGCCTGGAGGAGCGCCGCAAGGACCTCACCAACAAGCAGTCGGAACTGCAGGTTATCGTGGGCGAAAGCGAAGCCGACGAGCAGAAGCTGATGACCGAGCGCGACTCGGCGGCCCAGCCCGTGGAAGACCGCCTGCTGTCGGCCTACACCCGCATCCGCGGCAACGCCCGCAACGGCCTGGCCGTGGTGATGGTGAAGCGCGACGCCTGCGGCGGCTGCTTCAATACGGTGCCCCCCCAGCGCCAGGCCGACATCATTGCTCACAAGAAAATCATCGTGTGTGAGCACTGCGGCCGCATCCTGGCCGACGTGGAAGCGCGCGCGTAAGCTTTCGTAGCTCGTTTTTCGTTGTGTGTTTTTTGGAAAAGGAACGGCCTTCGTGTCGTTCCTTTTTTGTTGTTGTTCGGATGTTGATTGCCGCTGAGTTTCGCCGAGCCTGGAGGGCCTGCCGGCCCCTGCTGCGCCGGGGGTTGCTGGCGGCGGCCGTGCTTCTGCTGGGCGTCGGCGGCGCGGCGGCCGCGGAACCCACCCGCAAGCGCGCGGTGCAGGATGAGGCAACGGCCGAGCTGCCCGCCGGCCCCGATCAGCTTTCCGCCGCTGCCCGCCGCGCCTACGCCGAGCTGCTGCGGCTGCGGACCGGCAATGCCAAGGCCCTGGCCCTGGCCGAACTGCGCCAGCAGCCCCGCAGCCCGGGCGCCCTGCTGGTGCAGGAAGGCGCCGGCTTTGCCGAGCTCGTCATCAGCCAGGACCCGGCCCGCTACGAGGGCGTCATCGACCAGCAGGACCGCACGCTGAAGCTGCTGGACGAGCTGCCGCGCTCGGCCCTGCGCGACTACGCCCGCGCCGAGATTCGCCTGCACCAGGCCGCCGCCCAGGTGATGTTCGACCACGAGCTGCAGGGCGCCTGGAGCCTGCGCCAGGCCTACCTGCTGGTGCAGCAGAGCGCCAAGCGCTGGCCGGCGCACCTGCCCACGCAGAAGACCCTGGGCTTGTGCCAGTTCCTGATCGGCTCGGTGCCCGAGGGGTACCGCTGGTTTCTGAACCTGCTGGGCCTGCCCGGCAACACCACCGCCGGCCTGCAGCACCTGCGCGCGGCCGCCGAGCGCCCCCACGACTTCCAGCTGGAGGCGCAGATTCTGCTGGCCCTCATCCGGCAGACCTACTACGGCGCCGACGAGGAAGCCGCCGCGCTGGTGGAGCGCCTGCACCGCGCGCAGCCCGACAACCTGCTGTTTTGCTACCTGGGCATGTCGGTGCAGAAAAAGCTGCACCACGCCGACCAGGCCCTGGCCTACTACCGTGCCCGTCCCACCGCCAGCACCTACCTGCCCGTGGCGTACCTGCACCACATGGCCGCCGATCTACTACTGTACCAGGGCCAGTACGCGGCATCGGCCCGCGCCAATCAGCAATTCATCAACGAGTATCGTGGCGCGCATTACCGCAAGGACGCGTGGTTTAAGCTGTACCTAGCCCACTGGCTCAGCGGCGACGACGCGGCCGCGGAGCGCTGCCGCCGCCAGATCGGGGCCGATGGCCAGACGGTGGTGGAAGAGGACCGCTACGCCCAGCGCTTCGTGGACGACCAGCTGCCGCTTAACCGCTACTTGACCCGCGCCCGCCTGCAGATCGACGGGGGCTACTACCGCCCGGCCCTGGCCACGCTGGACCAGTTTCGGCCGGGCCCGGCCGTACCGCTGCGCGACCGGCTGGAGGAGCCGTACCGGCGCGCCCGCGCCTACCACGGCCTCGGGCGCCTCGATTCGGCCCGGCTCTACTACGGCCGCACCATCACGCTTAGCGGCTCGGCTCCGTATTATTTTGCGCCGCAATCGGCCCTGCAAATGGGCTACCTCAGCCAGCAGGCCGGCCAGAAAGCGCAGGCCCGGGCTTACTTTCAACAGGCGCTGAGCTACGGCAAGCACGAGTACAAAACCAGCACGGACGCCAAAGCCAAAGTGGCCCTGGCCAGTTTGAAATAGCCAGCCCACCGCTTTGCCCTGGCTACCGTCGTAATTTCGCGTCGTGCTATCCATTCCGCTGTCCGACCTACCCACCGACTTTCGGACCCGCGCCCTGCGCTGGGCGGCGGGCTTTGTGCATTGCGCCTACTTCGAGCCCAACGGACTGGATTACCCCAAGGGCCCTTTCAAACGCCTACTGGCCGTGGCCGGCGCGGCACCCCAAGCGCCCACCACGCTGCGTGAGCTGGGGCGCGCGCTAGGCGGCCCGCCTCTGGACGCGCCGCGCTGCGGCTTTGTGACCTACGACGTCAAAAACGAGATTGAGCAGCTGAGCAGCCACAACCCCAGCGGCCTGGAGTGGCCTGGGCTGCACTTTTTCACGCCCCAGATCTGGCTGTATTGGCAAGCAGAGGTCGTGGTCATTCACGGGCCGGCTCCGCAGGAAACGCTGCAGCTCATTTTGGCTACCGCCCTGCCCACGCCGCCCCCCCCGGTGGTGCCAGCCATGCGGCCGCGCATGCCGAAGGCCGAATACCTGGCCGCCGTAGCAGCCGTGCGGGAGGATATTCTCAACGGGGAGGTGTACGAACTGAACCTGTGCCAGGAGTTTTACGCCGAAGCCGTGGCGCTGGACCCCGTCGACGTGTTCGAACGGCTGAACGCCGCCTCCCCCACGCCGTTTGCCGGCTTCTGCCGCTGGCACGAGCACTACCTGCTCTGCGCTTCGCCCGAACGGTTTCTGGCCTACCACGAGCCGCTCATTGTTTCCCAGCCCATCAAAGGCACCATCCGCCGGGGCGCCACGCCGGCCGAAGACGAGCAGCAACGCCAGCGGCTGCTGCACGACGAGAAAGAGCGGGCCGAGAACCTGATGATTGTGGACCTGGTGCGCAACGACCTGGCCCGCGTGGCCCGCCCCGGCACGGTGCGGGTGCCCGAGCTGTTCGGGCTGTACCCCTTCCGGCACGTGTGGCAGATGATTTCGACGGTCGAAGCTGAGCTGCGCCCGGAGGTTGACGTGGTGGACGTACTGCGGGCCACGTTTCCCATGGGCTCGATGACCGGCGCGCCCAAGGTGCGGGCCATGCAGCTCATCGAACAGTACGAGCGCAGCCGCCGTGGCCTCTACAGCGGCTGCTTCGGCTACGCCTGGCCCGACGGCGAGTTTGAGTTCAACGTGGTCATCCGCTCCCTGCAGTACCGCGCCGACACCGGCTACCTCAGCTTCCAGGTCGGCTCGGCCATTACTTACGACTCGGTGCCGGAACGCGAATATGAGGAATGCCTGTTAAAAGCCCGGGCGATGTTGGAGGTGCTGGGCACATCCGTCAGCCCCTGAGGTTGACTTCTGCGCACCGGCAAATCCAGGCGGCTCACAGCTGCAGGGGCGGCCCGAAGATTTTCATGCCGTAATCCGAATTTGCTGTAGCTCATCCGCGGTGGGAGGCTTCCATATCAGCCTAAGATCGATGAGTGAATTGTGGCTTGCCCCGCAGGGGCTACCCCGGCCGTATCCTTTTGATACCGCGCCAATAAGCTACTACAAACCGGCTGTTTTCGCTCTTCTGAACGACAGCAGCGGAGTCCAGGTTAGCGGCAAGCATTGCAGCGGCAGCGTTGCAGAACCCAAACGCCGGCGGCTCTTGTCTGACAGTAGAAGCCAGCGGCCCCCGAGCAGTTTGCCCATGTAGCCCCGCAACCGCGTCTGCCAAACTGTCATTTCTCCGCCGGAAGCTGTACCTTTGCCCTCCTTACGCTGATTTTTCGAGGCCATGTCTCAACCCCTGCTTACGCTCGATTTCCTGGATAACGCGCCGGCCGCCAGCCCGCTGCCCGCCGACGTGCGCGTGACCGAAGCCACCCATACCGGCCGCCAGCGCCGGCTTTACATCGAGAGCTACGGCTGCCAGATGAACTACTCCGACTCCGAAATCGTGTCGAGCATCCTCTACGATGAGGGTTTCGATACGACCACGGAGCTGGCCGAGGCCGATCTGGTGCTGCTTAACACCTGCTCCATCCGCGAAAAGGCGGAAATTACCGTGCGCCAGCGCCTCAAGGAAATCAACGCCCACAAGCGCAAGCGCCCGGGCCTGCTGGTGGGCGTGCTGGGCTGCATGGCTGAGCGCCTGAAAAGCAAGTTTCTGGAGGAAGAGCAGATCGTGGACCTCGTAGTCGGCCCCGACGCCTACCGCGACCTGCCCGGCCTAATCAAGCAGGTAGACGCGGGCCAGCGCGCGGTGAACGTGCTGCTGAGCCGCGAGGAAACCTACGCCGACATCACGCCGGTGCGCCTGAACTCGAACGGCATCACGGCCTTCATCAGCATCATGCGCGGCTGCGACAACATGTGCTCGTTCTGCGTGGTGCCCTTCACCCGCGGCCGCGAACGGAGCCGCGATGCGCACAGCATCGTGCAGGAAGCCCGCGACCTGTTCAACAAGGGCTTTAAGGAAGTCACGCTACTGGGCCAGAACGTAGACTCTTACAAGTGGCAGTCGGAGGACGGCACGGAGTTCGTGAACTTTGCTCAACTGCTCGAGCGCGTGGCGCTGGTGAGCCCGGAGCTGCGCATCCGCTTCTCCACCTCCCACCCCAAGGACATCACCGACGAGGTGCTGCACACGATGGCCAAGTACGACAACGTGTGCAACTACATTCACTTGCCGGCCCAGAGCGGCAACTCGCGGGTGCTCAAGCTGATGAACCGCACCTACGACCGGGAGTGGTACCTGAACCGCGTGGCGGCCATCCGCCGCATCCTGGGCGAAGACTGCGGCATCTCCACCGACATGATTGCCGGTTTCTGCTCCGAAACCGAGGAGGAGCACCAGGAAACGCTGAGCCTGATGGACCACGTCCAGTACGACATGGCCTACATGTTCTTCTACTCCGAGCGCCCCGGCACGCTGGCCGCCCGCAAGCTGGAAGACGACATTCCGCTGGAGGTGAAAAAGCGCCGCCTCGCCGAAATCATCGCGCGGCAGCAGCAGCACAGCCTCGTGCGCAGCCAGTTGGGCGTTGGCAAGGTGCACCGGGTGCTGGTGGAGGGCGTCTCGAAGCGCAGCGACGAGCACCTGAGCGGCCGCAACGACCAGAACAAGGTGGTCATCTTCCCGCGCCAGCACTACAAGCAGGGCGACTACGTGAACGTGCTCGTGCACGAGTGCACCAGCACGACGCTGCTGGGCAACGCGGTGGCGTAACCTTAAGAACGTCATGCTGAGCCCCGTCGAAGCATCTCTACTGCTTTTCCGGATAGTAATTTCTATCTGCCGTCGGCACGCGAGATGTCTCGACAAGCTCGACATGACGTTCTGATTTTCTACCGCTGTCAGTAAAATATTCGCTGCTGCCGTTCGTCTATTCCCCGAAAACCACTCGGATTTGACACCTTCAGAGATTCAAAGCATCAAGCAGCGCTTCGGCATCATCGGCAACGCGCCGTCGCTGAACTTTGCCATTCAGGTAGCGGCGCAGGTGGCCCCCACCGACATGACCGTGCTCATCACGGGCGAAAGCGGATCGGGGAAAGAGTCGTTTTCCAAGATCATCCACGCCCTCTCGCCGCGCAAGCACGGGCAGTTCATTGCCGTGAACTGCGGCGCCATCCCCGAGGGCACCATCGATTCGGAGCTGTTCGGGCACGAAAAGGGCTCCTTTACGGGCGCCACCGAGGCGCGCAAGGGCTACTTTGAAGTCACCAACGGTGGCACCATCTTCCTGGACGAAATCGGCGAGATGCCGCTGGGCACCCAGGCCCGCCTGCTGCGCGTGCTCGAAAACGGGGAATTTATCCGCGTGGGCTCCTCGAAGGTGCAGAAAACCGACGTGCGCGTGGTAGCCGCCACCAACGTAAACCTGCTCAACGCCGTCGGCGAAGGCCGCTTCCGCGAAGACCTCTACTACCGCCTCAATACGGTGCCCATCACCGTGCCGCCCCTGCGCGAGCGGGGCGACGACATCTACCTGCTGTTCCGCAAGTTTGCTACGGACTTCGCTGAGCGCTACCGCGTCAAGCCCATCACGCTCACGCCCGAGGCGGTGCTGGAGCTGCAGCGCTTCCGCTTTCCCGGCAACATCCGCCAGCTGAAGAACATCGCCGAGCAGATGTCGGTGCTGGAACTGGAACGCGAGGTGGACCACCGCCGCCTGCGCCAGTACCTGCCGGCCGATCAAAGCTCGAACCTGCCCATGCTGCTGGGCGCCACCGCCGACGGCACCGCGCCGCAGGGCCTTTCGGAGCGCGACCTGCTCTACAAAGTGCTCTTTGACATGCGCCGCGACATGACCGACCTCAAGCGCCTGGTGCTGGAAATGGCGGCCGGCTCGGCCCGCCCCGACGGCGCCGGGCAGGCCCAGGAGCTGGTGCGGCAAAACAGCCACCTCTTCACCAACCTGAGCGTGACGCCCTACGAGGGCGGCGCCCGCCTGGCCCGCCCCGCCGAACCGGCCGAGCCCTACATCATCAACACGCAGCCCGCCACCGACTACGACGAGGACGACGAGCTGCCGCGCGTGGAGGACATCACCCACGAAACCGAGGAGGAAAGCCTTTCGCTGGAAGCCAAGGAAAAGGAAATGATTATCAAGGCGCTCAAAAAGCACCACAACAAGCGCAAGTACGCGGCCCAGGACCTGGGCATCTCGGAACGCACGCTCTACCGCAAACTCAAACAGTATGACCTGGAATAAGCGCGGGGGCCGGCGTTTCGGCTTGCTGCTGGCCTTGCTGCTCGGCCTCTGGCCCCTGGCGGGCTGCGGCGTGTACTCCTTCACGGGCACCAGCATCGACTACACGCAGATCAAGACCTTCTCGGTCGCGGTGTTTCAAAACAACGCCTCCAACGGCCCGTCCTTTCTCTCGCAGCGCTTTACCGAGGACATGAAGGACTACTTTTTGCGCAACACCACGCTCAAGCTGGTGCCGCGCGACGGGGATTTGCAGTTTGAGGGGCAGGTGGTGGCCTACGACTTTGCGCCGGCGGCCATTCAGAGCACCAACGGGCAGGACCAGGCCGGCATCAACCGCCTGACCATTCAGATCCGGGTGAAGTTTACCAACACCAAGGATTCCAAGCAGGACTTTGAGCAGACATTTCAGAGCAACGCCGACTTCCCGGCGGCCACCAACGTGTCCGGCATCACCAACGACCCGGTGGCCAACCGGCGCATTACCGACCGCATCATCACCGATGTTTTCAATAAGTCGGTAGCAAACTGGTAAACTCCCTTGATTCGATTGCCAATCGGTTAAATTGCCGTAATGTTGCGGCCCCTTGGCCGATTTGGTCGCATTTTCCCTTCGCTTGCCCTGTGGCTGACTTCGCCGCGTAGTCGCCCCCTCTTTTACCTCGTTCGCAATGAACCGCGCCTCCCTGCTGCACATCCTGGACCACACGACCGGAATTTCAGAGGTCGAAGTCCGCGAGCTGGAGCAGCTGGCCGTGGCCTTTCCGTACTGCCAGACGGCCCACCTGCTGCTGGCCAAAGCCGCCCACGACCGCGGCAGCATGCTGGCCGGGCAGCGCCTGCGCCGCGCCGCCACCTACGCCGCTGACCGGGAACTGCTGCGCGCCCTCATCGAGTTGCCGGCCCCGGAAGTGCCCGTTACTCCCCTGCTGTCCGCTCCGGTGAATAACGAAGCCGAGGTCAACGCCACGCCGGAGCCCCTGATCGAGCCAACCGAAATAGAAGCCCAGCTGCGGCCCGCGGCAACGGCGCCGGAAGCACCGGCCGCACGGCCCGAGGAGCCGACGGATGAGTCCCTGAAGGTCGAAGCAGATGTCGCGGCACCGGCCTCGGAGGCCAACCACCCGACGGAAATGCCTGACGAGGCCCCAATGCCGCCAACGGCGGCTCAGGTTTCGGAGGAAGTGGCCGCAGGTGATGAAGCGCTGGAACCCGCACTGCCGGTACTGGCCGAGGCCATTGTGGATGTACGTGCGCAGGACGAGCCATTGGCGCCTCTCGCCACAACCGCCCCCGCGCCCCCCCCGCAAGAAAATGCCGAGCCGGCCTTGGCCGAAGCGGTGGAGGAGCTTCCGGCCGCGGCCCCGCTCATCCGCCCCCCGGTGGAAGTTGGCAGTTCCCGTTTTGAGTTTGGCCTGAGCGAAGCCCCCATTACGGGCCCTGCGTACCAGTTACCGGAGCTACCCGAAGAGCCCGCGGTCGGCACCATTCCGCCCCTGCGGGCCGACGAGCACCTGGCTTACGCGTTGAGCGCGGGCAGCCGTATGGGCGCCTGCCTGACGCTGCGCGCACCCGAGTTCACGCACGATCTGCCCTTGGCCGACAACTGGCACCCGGATGCCGTGGTGCTGGCCCACGTGGCCGCCCATCGCGCCGCCCTGCCCGTCGTTCCCTCGTCGCTGGCGCTGATCGACAAGTTCTTGCGAAGCCAACCCCGCATCAAAAGCGCGGCGGCGCGACCGGCCCCCACGGAGGCCCCGCAGGCCGATCTTTCGGTGCGCAGCACCAGCGCGGCGCCGAGCCTGGCGTCGGAAAGCTTGGCCAAAATCATGGTTCGCCAAGGCAAAACGGCGCGGGCCATTGAAATTTACGAGCAGCTGATGCAGCGCCAGCCGGAAAAAAAGGCGTATTTTGCCGCTCAAATTGACTTACTGAACCAACAACCGGAGTAGATGTACACCGCTATTATTGTCATTGCCCTCTTCGTATGCGTGCTGCTGGCCCTGGTGGTGCTGGCTCAGAACTCGAAGGGCGGCGGCCTGGCCGGCGGTTTTTCGGCCGGCGGCACGGCCCAGCTGATGGGCGTGAAGCGCACCGGCGACCTGCTGGAACGCCTGACCTGGGGTTTTGCCATTGCCCTGATGGTTCTCTCGCTTGGCTCGCACATGGTCCTCAGCACCCAGAGCGCTGGCCCGCTGCGCAGCGTTAACCAGCAAAAAGCCATGGAAGCCCGCCTGCCCGCCGCGGCTCCGGTAGCCCCCGGCGCTGCAGCTCCCGGCGGAACGGCTGCACCGGCCCCGCAACAGTCGGCTCCGGCCGCTGCGCCCGCTCAGCAGCCGGCCCCGGCCCCCGCTACCCCGGCCCAGTAATTTAGTTCGGCTGCGATTGTTCAACCGGCGGCTTCTCGCATCAGCGAGAAGCCGCCGGTCCTTTTTTGGGCATCCTGCCAGCAGTTGCCTATACTTGCGCCCGCTCCGGTCGAGCCGCCGTCCTGTCAGCTTTGGCAGGCTGCGGGTGCGACAACTCGGGCAGAAAGTTCCCGTACGCGTTCATTCTGTCAGCTTTTGGTGGGCTGGCACAAGAAGTGTGCAGCGGCTGCCGACTCCTTAGTAGTCATTTCCTCCTTTAACATACCAAACCTAACACCAGCAGTATGGCAGTTAGCATCAAACCGCTGGCCGACCGTGTGATCATCGCACCGGCCGCCGCCGAAGAAAAAACCAAGTCGGGCATCATTATCCCCGACACGGCCAAAGAAAAGCCGCAGCGCGGCGAAATCGTGGCCGTGGGCGAAGGCAAAGTAGCCGACAACGGCACCTTGGTGAAGCCCCAGGTATCGGTTGGCGACCAGGTTCTGTACGGCAAGTACGCCGGCACGGAAATCACCGTCGACGGTCAGGATTACCTGATCATGCGCGAATCGGACATCTTCGCCATCCTGTAAGCACCTTCCAGCCTTAACATCAATAGCACAGCCCAATGGCCGCTAAACTCGTTCAATTTGACATTGAAGGCCGCAACAAACTCGTTGCCGGCGTAGATAAACTGGCTAACGCCGTGAAGGTAACCCTGGGCCCGAAAGGCCGCAACGTGGTTATCGACAAGAAATTCGGTGCCCCGACCATCACCAAGGACGGCGTGACCGTCGCCAAAGAAATCGAGCTGAAGGACCCCATCGAGAACATGGGCGCCCAGCTGGTAAAGGAAGTTGCCTCGAAGACGGCCGACCAGGCCGGCGACGGCACCACCACCGCCACGGTACTGGCCCAGGCCATTTACCGCGCCGGTCTGAAGAACGTAGCCGCCGGGGCCAACCCGATGGACCTGAAGCGCGGCATCGACAAGGCGGTGCACGCCGTGGTGGCCAACCTGAAGGCCCAGTCGAAGAAGATTGAAAACTCCGCCGAAATTGCCCAGGTAGGCACCATCTCGGCCAACAACGACCAGGAAATCGGCCAGATGATTGCCGACGCCATGGACAAAGTGGGCAAGGAAGGCGTCATCACCGTAGAAGAAGCCCGCGGCACCGAAACCGAAGTGAAAACGGTAGAGGGCATGCAGTTCGACCGCGGCTACCTCTCCCCCTACTTCGTAACCAACGCGGAGAAGATGGAAGTGGAGCTGGACTCGCCCTTCATCCTGATCTACGACAAGAAGGTCAGCACTATGAAGGAGCTGCTGCCGGTGCTCGAGCAAGTGGTGCAGACGGGCAAGCCCCTGCTGATCATTGCCGAGGACGTGGATGGCGAAGCCCTGGCCACGCTGGTGGTGAACAAGCTGCGCGGCTCGTTGAAGATTGCCGCCGTGAAAGCCCCGGGCTTCGGCGACCGTCGCAAGGCCATGCTGGAGGACATTGCGGCCCTGACCGGCGGCACGGTTATCTCCGAAGAGCGCGGCTACAAGCTCGACAACGCTACCCTGGACTACCTCGGCCAGGCCGAGAAGATCATCGTTGACAAGGACAACACGACCATTGTCAACGGCAAAGGCGGCAAAGACGAGATTCAGGGCCGCGTAGGTCAGATCAAGGCTCAGATCGAGACGACCACCTCGGACTACGACAAGGAGAAGCTGCAGGAGCGCCTCGCCAAGCTCTCGGGCGGCGTTGCCATCCTCTACATCGGTGCCAGCACCGAGGTGGAAATGAAAGAGAAGAAAGACCGCGTGGACGACGCGCTGCACGCTACCCGCGCCGCCGTAGAGGAAGGCGTGGTACCCGGCGGCGGCGTGGCCCTGGTGCGCGCCCTGGATTCGCTGGAAGCCGTTGACACCATCAACAGCGACGAGCGCACCGGCGTGAACATCATCCGCACGGCCCTGGAAGCTCCGCTGCGCACCATCGTGGCCAACGCCGGCGGCGAAGGCTCGGTAGTGGTGCAGAAAGTGCGCGAAGGCAAAGGCGACTACGGCTACAACGCCCGCGAGGACCGCTACGAAAACCTGATGGCCGCTGGTATCCTCGACCCGACCAAGGTAACGCGTCTGGCCCTCGAAAACGCAGCTTCCATCGCCGGCCTGCTGCTGACGACCGAGTGCGTGATTTCGGAAGAAGCCGAAGACGAGAAAGGCGGAGGCGCCGGTGCTGCTGGTATGGGCGGCATGGGTGGCATGGGCGGCATGATGTAATCAGCCGGTCCGAGCTTCGCTGCTCTGGTCCCATTAAAAAAAGCCCCGCCGGACATGGTCCGGCGGGGCTTTTTTTGTGGCCGCTGGGCTGGCTACGCGGCCTGCGGCTCGGCCATCATGCGCACCAGCCGGCGGTGGATGAGAAACAATACCACGGAAGCGGCAAACGACAGGCCCACGAAAATCAGGAAGAACTCGTAGAGGCCGCTGATTTCGAAGCCCAGGAAGCGGGGGGCGGCTTTACCGGGCTCGGGGTACAGCCCGCTGAGCACCCCGGCAAACTTGTTGCCCGCCGCCGTGGCCATAAACCACACGGCCATCAGCAGCGAGGCGAACCGCACCGGGGCCAGCTTGTTGACCAGCGCCAGCCCGATGGGCGACAGGCACAGCTCACCGAAGGTATGCAGCAGGTACATCGTGACCAGCCAGAACATGCTCACTTTGGTGCTGGCCGCCACGCCGTGCACGCCGAAGGCGATGATCAGGTAGCCTACGCCCAGCAGCAGCAGGCCCAGCGACATTTTCAGCGGCGACGAGGGCTCCAGCCGACGGCGGCCCAGCGCCGTCCAGATAGCAGCGAACAGCGGGGCAAACAGGATGATGAAGAGCGCGGGCACCGACTGAAAGAACGATGCCGGCACGGTATACCGGCCCAACTGCCGGTCGGTCTGCTCGTCGGCGAAAAACGTGAGCGAGGCCCCGGCCTGCTCGTAGGCGCCCCAGAAAAAGATGACGAAGAAGCTTAGAATGAGGATGACGTAGATTTTCTCCTTTTCGCGCGGGGTCAGAGAGGCATCGGCCAGCACCACCAGAGGCACCACCAGCATGGCGGCAAACACCAGGGCGCCGATCCAGTCGCCGCCCATGTACCAGGCAATGGCGGCGTACACCGCGGCGAAAAGGGCGGCCAGCAGCAGCAAGTGCCGGGCCCTCACACCGGTTGCCGGCGCGGCAATCGTTTCGCGGCGCACGGGCGCATCGGGCGTCAGCGGGACTACCGGCGTGTGCGCTACGCGCTGCTCGGGCCGGGCTCCCAACGGCGCCCCTTCTGCGTCGATGACGTGGCGATGCTTGAACAGCTCAAACGTGGCCGTGCCCAGAAGCATGCCCGCACCGGCGGCCAGGAAGCCCCACTTGAAATCGGCCGGGTTATCGGTATTGCCCAGGAAGCCACACACCAGCGGTGCCAGGAAGGCCCCGATGTTGATGCCCATGTAGAAGATGGTGTAAGCCGCGTCGATGCGCTTGTCGCCGGCCGGGTACAGGGACCCGACCATGGAGGAAATGTTGGGCTTGAAGGAACCGTTGCCGAAGATGAGCAGACCCAGGCCCAGGAAGAACAGCATCTTTTGGGCGGGTCCGGCTTCGGGCTGGCCCGCCACGTAGAGCGAGGCGCTGCCGAACAGGCAGAACTGGCCCAACGCCATCAGCAGCCCGCCGATGAGGATGGAGCGGCGGTTGCCCAGGTAGCGGTCGGCGAGGTAGCCGCCGAGCAGGGGCGTGAGGTACACCAGGCTGGTGTAGTTGCCGTAGAAGCGCGACGTCTGCGCCTTATCGAAGAGCAGCGACTGGCCCATGTACAGCGCCAGCAGCGCCCGCATGCCGTAAAAGCTGAACCGCTCCCACATTTCGGTCAGGAATAGAACGTAGAGGCCGGTGGGGTGGCGGATGGCGGCCGGAGTGCGGGGCGGATGAGGCAGCGTAGAGGTTGGTTGCATAGAAGGAAGGTTCGGAGAAGAAGCCCGGCCAAGCGTAGTGCAAGTAACTATGTTTTAGGAGCTGTCCATTCAGCACGAAGGAAACGCATAACTGCCCGAACGTTGCTTACCCGTCTCCCCCACCACCAGCCCGGAGCTAACTGATAGCTAGCAAAAAGCCCCGCCGGAAAGATCCGACGGGGCTTGTGCAACGGGCACGAAGCGCGCTTAACCGCGGCCGTGCATCATGTGGAACAGCTTCTTGGCAATGACAATCAGCAACAGGCCCGCGCCGATAACGAAGGCGGCAATCAGGCCAAACACCTTCAGGGCGCCCAGCTCTTCCACGTAGGCAGCGATGTAGCCCCCGGCAATCTGAGCCACAAACGGCGCCAGGAACCACACCCCCATCAGCATGGACGTGAGCGACACCGGCGAAAGGCGCGACACCATCGAGAGGCCGATGGGCGAGAGGCACAGTTCGCCAATGGTGTGGAAGAAGTACGTGGCTAGCAGCCAGAGGATGCTGGCTTTGATGGTCGTGTCCGGCACGTCGCCGCCGCGTTCCATCACGGCACCCACCATGAACAGGAAGCCGGCGCCGAGCAGGATCATGCCCAGGCCCATCTTCACGGGAATGCTCAGGTCTTTGCCCTTGCGGCCCAGGGCCAGCCAGATGCCGGCCGTCACGGGGGCGAAGGCCACGATGAACAGCGGGTTGACTGACTGGAACCAGGAGGTCGGAATCAGGAAGCCGAAGACGTCGCGGTTGATGTACTTATCGGTATAGAGCGTAAGCGAGGACCCGGCCTGCTCGAAGCCGGCCCAGAAGAACACCACGAACAGCGTGATGATGAAAATCACGGCCATGCGGTCGGTTTCTTCCTTCGTGAGCGGTGCTTTGGCCACGGTCTTGTCTTCGCCGTGCCCTTCGGGGTACATGCCCACGTCGCCGAGGTACTTCTTACCGAGCAGGTTGAAGGCCAGCTGGCCCAGCATCATGCCGATGCCGGCCGCTAGGAAGCCGTAGCGGAAGCCGTAGCTGCTGACTTCGGTTACGCCGTTGACGACGGTCTTGGTGGCAAACAGGTCTTCGGCCAAGTAGCCGCACACCAGCGGAGCGAAGAACGCGCCCACGTTGATGCCCATGTAGAAGATGGTGAAGGCCGCGTCGCGTTTCGGGTCGCCCTGCTGGTAAAGCTTGCCGACGATGGTCGAAATATTGGGCTTGAAGAAGCCGTTGCCCAGGATCAGCAGCAGCAGGCCCAGCGCCGTGGGCCAAGGCATGCCGAAGATGGCGGCATCGGTGGACAGGGCCGGCTGCATGAACAGGCACAACTGCGCAAGGGCCATGGTCACGCCGCCGATGAGAATGGCGCGGCGCTGCCCGATGTACTTATCGGCCAGGTAGCCCCCGATGATGGGCGTGAAGTACACAAAGCCGGTGAAGTAGCCGTAAATCAGCGTGGCGCTGGCCTCGGAAATGCCCAGCCCGCCTTGCGTGACGGTTTTGGTCAGGTACAGCACCAGCAAGCCGCGCATGCCGTAGTAGCTGAACCGCTCCCACATTTCGGTGAAGAACAGCAGGTACAGGCCGGGAGGATGCTTGGTGCTCGGCGAAGTCGGCGGCGGCGCCTGGGCGGTGGCTACTTGCATGAGTGCGGGGAAGATGGAGTAAGTGAGTGAAGAGAAAAGGTACCAAAAAAGCCCGGCAGCGGCCACACGGGGGCTGGGGCTTACGGGTAAATCTAGTAAATCTTTCCCAGTCGCTGCCCCGTTAGTACAGACAAAAGGCCGGATGCAATCGTTTGCGGCGCTTCGGCTTTTTCGACTACTTTTGTCTCAAATTCTCCCATTCCCACCCCTTTTTCATTCCCACATTTCTGCGCATATGCTGGAAACCGCTGCTTCCACCAACGCCATGAACCGCCTCAAGCCGCTGGGCATCAGCCAAGCCAAAGAGGTGTGCCTGAACCTGACGCCCGCCGAACTGGTGGAAGAGGCGCTCAAGAACGGCGAAGGCACGCTGACCGACACTGGCGCCCTGATGGCCGATACCGGCAAGTTCACGGGCCGCTCGCCCAAGGACCGCTTCGTGGTGAAGGACGAGCACACCGCCGATTCCGTGTGGTGGGGCGACATCAACATCGCCTTCGATCCGCAGAAGTTCGATCAGCTGCACGACAAGATGGTGCAGTACCTAGCCGACAAGAAAATCTACGTGCGCGACGCCTACGCCGGGGCTCACCCCGACTACCAGCTGAAGCTGCGCGTGGTGAACGAGCTGGCCTGGCACAACCTATTCTGCTACAACATGTTCCTGCGCCCCGAAGAAGGCGCGGACACCAGCTGGACGCCGGATTTTAGCATCATCTGCGCCCCCGGCTTCGAAGCCGATCCGGCCGTGGACGGCACCCGGCAGGCCAACTTCGCCATTCTGAACTTCTCCAAGAAGATGATTCTGATCGGCGGCACGGGCTACGCCGGCGAGATGAAAAAGGGCATTTTCGGGGTGCTGAACTACCTGCTGCCCCACGAGCACAACACGCTGGCCATGCACTGCTCGGCCAACGTGGGCAAGCAGGGCGACACGGCCATTTTCTTCGGCCTCTCGGGCACGGGCAAAACTACCCTGTCGGCCGACCCCAACCGCGGCCTCGTCGGCGACGACGAGCACGGCTGGATGCCGGGTGACGCGGGCATCTTCAACTTTGAAGGCGGCTGCTACGCCAAGGTCATCGACCTCTCGCGCGAGAAGGAACCCGAAATCTGGGACGCCATCAAGTTCGGCTCCATCGTGGAGAATACCCGCTTCCTGCCGGGCACCCACACGGTGGACTACGCCAACAAGTCGGTGACGGAAAACACCCGCACGGCCTACCCCATCCACTACATTCCGAACGCGGTGGAGCCCTCGGTGGCCGGCGTGCCGCAGAACATCTTCTTCCTGACGGCCGACGCCTTCGGCGTGATTCCGCCCATCAGCAAGTTGGACAAGTCGCACGCCATGTACCACTTCATGTCGGGCTACACCGCCAAGGTGGCCGGCACGGAAATGGGCGTAACCGAGCCGCAGACCACTTTCTCGGCCTGCTTTGGCCAGGTGTTCCTGCCGCTGCACCCCACCAAATACGCGGAGATGCTCGGCCAGAAAATGGAAGAGCACCCCAACGTAAACGTGTGGCTCATCAACACCGGCTGGTCGGGCGGCAGCTACGGCGTGGGCTCGCGCATGAAGCTGAGCTACACCCGCGCCATGATTACGGCGGCCCTGGAGGGCCAGCTCGACGGCGTGGAATTCCACAAGCACCCCATCTTCGGCGTGGAAGTACCCGCTGCCGTGCCGGGCGTGCCCACCGACATCCTGGAGCCGCGCAACACCTGGGCTGATAAGGAAGCCTACGACCGCACGGCCGCCGACCTGGCCCAGAAGTTCGTGGACAACTTCCAGAAGTTTGCCGATTTCGCCAACGACGAAATCATGGCCGGTGCCCCGAAAGTAGCCGTCGAAGCCGGCGCCTAGGCTTCTCCTGCTCCATCTTCACTCACTAAAAAAGCCCCGTCGGCAGTTGCCGGCGGGGCTTTTTGGTATTTGGGGCGAGGCCACGAAGAACGCTCCGCAAGCGCCTTTCAGGGCCCGTCGCCGGCCGACCTTCGCTATCGGCCTCCACGACCCCGGCCCCGAGCTGAGGCAGGGCGCGGGCTTTTCGGAGTGGGCGTTGCGGGTCGCGGCGCGCACGGCAAACGCGCTCTGCGCGTCCTGCGGGATGGCGCGGGCCAGCCCGCCGCCCTGGGCGCCCGTGGCGCCGACTACGGCAATGATTTTTTTCGCTGTCATGGTTGTAGCTGACCCTCAGGTGAGGGTGGACCGCAAAAGTGTTGAGCCAAGGCCTCAGCGTTGATAACACTTATGGGTGAGCGGCCGCTTTTGCCAGGTAGGCATGCCCGCATGTAAACCCTGAAAAACGCCCGGCAGCGGCTGCACAAAGGTTTTTACCCGTCCCGGCCACCCTTCCCCGCTGTCGTCACATCATTGTGCGGTTGTGCCATCCAGCCGGGCCGTCCACTTTTGCGGCTGCCTCCAGGCCGGCACCGTCTTCTTCGGCGTGCACCCCCAGCCTGGGTTTCGCCGCTATGCAGCAGATCGTATCCCCTTCCCCAGTCGTAGCCGTCGAGCGGCGTATCGTTATTCAGGCTTCGGCCGAGCAGGTATTCGCGTACGCGGCCGACTTGCGCAACGACGCCCACTGGCGCGCGGAGGTACACGGCACCCGCCTTCATGCGGAGCAGCCGGCCGTGGGCGCGGTGGCCACCGAAGATGCCTACCTCTCGCCGCGGGAGCCCCACTCCCTCACGGAGCTGGAGTATCTGGTCTACGAGCCGGGCCGCCGCATGCACTGCGTCAGCGTGGCGGGCAGCCCCCACCGCCTGAGCGTGGAGCGCCGCTTTCGCCCGCTCGGGCCCGGCACTACGGAGTTCGTGTACGGGCTGGAGTTTGAGGCGCGCCTGGTGCGGCAGGCGCTGGGCTTTGCGCTGCCGGGCTGGCTGCTGCGCTGGCACACCGGCCGCATGATGGAACGGTATCAGCGCACGCTCAAACGCCTGCTGGAAGCCGCCGCCTAACGCCTAGCCCCGGCCTTGATGGTGAGGCTGCACCGGTTTATTGATGATAGGCAACAACAAGCGCCAGCTCCCGTGCGGGGGCTGGCGCTGCTGGTCGGTACCGCCTGGTTTGGTTAGGGCCGGTCGTACGACTTGGTTTCCGAGTAGCGGTGGTCGTGGCCCGCCGAATCGAAGTCCAGGCTATTGCCCGTAACGGCGGGTCGCGGGTAGCTGCTCGCGGTGGGTCGCACGCCGTTGCCGCCCTTGGCCTTGCTGAGCCAGGTGGCCAGCGCGAGGCCGGCCCCCACGGCCAGGGCCGTCTTCAGCACCGGGCTGCTGGTCACGGCCTGCGTGTAGTAGCTTGATTCGCGGGTGTGGCCAGGGTAATTGCCGCGCTCCTCCAAAGCGCCCATGGGGCGGTCCAGGGCGTTCTGGCCGAGGGGACGCGGGGCATAGTCGGCTTTTTCCTGCTTCACGAAGGCCTTCTCCATGAACTTGTCGAGCAGGCCGGGCGTCCACTGCTCCATGCTGATGAAGGCGCGGCCGCCCCCGCCGACCACCACGTTGCGCTCCTGCGTGGCGGCGCAGTGCAGGATGGCGCGGGCTACCGTCTCGGGTGCGTAGGCGGGCGGCGCGTGCTTGGCTTCGCGCTCCATGTAGTTTTTGGCGTGCACGGGGTACGGCGTGTCGATGGCCGCGGGCTGAATCAGCGTCACCGAAATGGGCGCCTCGTCCATTTCCAGCTCCATGCGCAGCCCGTCGGTGAAGCCCTTCACGGCGTGCTTGCTGGCGGAGTAGATGGTTTGTAGAATGGCCGTGATGTCGGAGAGGATGCTGCCCACGTTGATGATGGCCCCGCCGCGGGTCTTCAGGTGCTTGGCGGCTTCCAGCGAGCCGTGTACCAGGCCCCAGAAGTTCACGTCGAACAGCTGGCGCATGTCTTCGACGGGGATGTCCTCCACCTTGCCGTAAATGCTCACGCCCGCGTTGTTGACCCAGGTATCAAACCCGCCAAATGCTTCCTGCGCCTTCCAGGCGATGGTGCGGGCGGCTTCGGGCTGGCTGACGTCGACCACTACGTACACGGCCTGCCCGCCTTCCTGCTCAATTTCCTGCGTGAGTTGGCGAAGCGCACCCTCGGAGCGGGCGGCCAGCACCAGCTTGGCGCCTTTTTTGGCGGCCATGCGGGCCGTGACCAGGCCGATGCCCGACGAGGCGCCGGTGATGACGATGACTTGATCCTTGAGCTTTTTGAGTTTCAGGGCCATTGGATGTGGATTTAAGAATGAGTGCGTGTAAGCTTTCTTGTACGGCAGCCAGCCTGCTTCGATGCGCGCAAATTTTCCCGGACCTTTGCGGCAGCCTTCGATGCGTTTCGGCGTCGTTGGACCTTTTCCCTTCCATTCATGCTCCGCTTACCCCGCTTTTTCTCCCGCGCCTCCCTGCGCAAGGCCGCGGCCGCCGGCTGCCTGGCCCTGCTGCTGTGCGCCCCCCACTCCCTGCGCGCTTGGGGCCACGAAGGCCACCGCACCATTGCCCTGATTGCCGAAAAGCACCTCTCGCGCAAAGCCGCCGCGCAGGTGAAAGAACTGCTGGCCAGCGAGTCCCTGGCCGACGTGGCCTCCTGGGCCGACGAGGTGCGCAGCAAGCCCGAGTACAAGCACACCGGCCCGTGGCACTTCGTGAACCTGCCGCTGGGCATGGGCTTCGCCGACTTTCACCAGCAGCTCAAGGCCAAAACGGAGCCCAACGCCTACCAGGCCCTGCAGGACAACGTGAAGCTGCTCGCCGACAAAAAGCAGCCGCGCGAAAAGCGCCTGGAGGCGCTGAAGTTCGTGGTGCACCTCGTCGGCGACATCCACGAGCCCATGCACGTAAGCCGGGCCGAGGACAAGGGCGGCAACGACATCCAGCTGCAGTTTCAGGGCCAGGGCACCAACCTGCACCGCATGTGGGACAGCGGCCTGATCAAGGCCCAAGGCCTGTCGGACCAGCAGATGGCCGAGGCCTACGCCCAGCCCGACAAGATGCTGGTGCAGCAGTGGGGCCGGGCCGGCTCGGAGCAGTGGCTGTTCGAGTCGTACCTGATGAGCACCAAGCAGTACGCCGTAGCGCCCAACGGCAGCACCCTGGACGAGCAGTACTACCAGACCTACATCGGGGAGGTGCGCCTGCGCCTGCAGCAGGGCGGCATCCGCCTGGCCGAGGTGCTGAACAAGGCCCTGAACTAACCCCGCCGGCGGCCCTGCGGCCTGCCCGAACGCCCGTCACCGGCCCAGCCCGACGACGGGCGTTTTGCATGCCGCTATCCTCGCGTTTCCGCTCTGCGGCCCGGCGCCTACCTTTGCCCCCATGCCCCACACGTTCTACGCCCCCGACCTGGCCGGCCGCAGCTACACCCTGCCCGAAGACGAAAGCAAGCACGCCGTGCGGGTGCTGCGCCTGCAGCCCGGCGACGCGGTGGAGCTGATCGACGGCCGCGGCGGCGTTTTTCAGGCCGAGGTGGCGGCAGCCGACCCCAAGCGCTGCCAGCTGCGCATCAGCGCCGAGCAGCAGGTGCCGCGCCGCCCCTACTTCGTGCACGTGGCCGTGGCGCCCACCAAAAACCTCGACCGCATGGAGTGGCTGGTGGAAAAGGCCACCGAAATCGGCATCGACCGGCTCTCGTTTCTGCGCTGCGCCCGCTCCGAGCGGCGCGAGCTGAAGCTCGACCGGCTGGAGCGCATCGCCGTCAGCGCCCTGAAGCAGTCGGGCCAGGCTTGGCTGCCGCAACTCGACGAGCTGACCGACTTCGCCGCCTTCCTGCGCACGGTAGAGCCCCCGACCACCTTTATTGCCCACCTGGCCGAGGGCGAACGAACCTCCCTGGCGCAGGTGGCCGGGCAGGCCGCCAGCTGCTGCGTGCTCATCGGCCCCGAAGGCGACTTCACGCCCGAGGAAATCGGCCTGGCCCTGGCGCGCGGCATCCGGCCCGTGACGCTGGGCCACACGCGCCTGCGCACCGAAACGGCGGCGCTGGCGGCCGTGTTCACGGCCCACATTGTCCGCGAGTAGCTTCCTGACCGGAATACTCCATCGTCAGAGCTAAAGCATGAGGCCCAGACTCACTACATCCTTACCCGTTACCGTTTGATCTGCTACTGTCGTTTGCACCGGGCGCTGGCCAGCACCCGGTGCAAACGACAAGAAACACATGATACCGCAGGCAGTTCCTGCTCCCTTTTCTGTGTCAGTAGGGTGCCCTGGCGCCGGCGGCTCTGAATCCAACGGCGCGGGCCTGAACTTTCCGCCCCGTGCGTTACTTTGTAATCCGGGCCCTGCCTGCCTTTCTTCGCTATGCTCAAATCCCTGCTGCTTGCCTTTACCCTGCTGTTCACGCTCGGGGCGGCCGCGCCCGTGGCGCCCAGCTTCCAGATTGCCCGCCTGCAGTACGGCGGCGGAGGCGACTGGTACGGCAACAAAACCTCGCTGCCGAACCTGATCCGCTTCTGCAACCAGGCGCTGAAGACCAACATCGCGCCCGAGGAGGCCACCGTGGAGCCCGCCTCCCCGGCCTTGTTGCAGTACCCCTTCGTGCACATGACCGGCCACGGCAACGTCACCTTCACCGACGCGGAGGCGCGCAACCTGCGCCGCTACCTGCTCGGCGGCGGCTTCCTGCACATCGACGACAACTACGGGCTCGACAAGTACATCCGGCCCGAGATGAAAAAGGTATTTCCCGAGCTGGAGTTCGTGGAGCTGCCCTTCTCCCACCCCATTTACCACCAGAAATTTCCCTTTCCCAAGGGCTTGCCCAAAGTGCACGAGCACGACGGCAAGCGGCCCCAGGGCTTCGGGCTGATCTACAAGGGCCGGCTGGTATGCTTTTACAGCTACGAGTGTGACCTGGGCAACGGCTGGGAAGACCCAGAGGTGTACAAAGACCCGGTGGAAAAGCACGAGGAAGCCCTGCGCATGGGCGCCAACCTGCTGGCCTACGCCCTCACCCAGCAATAATATCCGGTGCAGTTTGCTTACCGCGGCTTCTCCAGCCAGCCCACCGCCGCGCAGCTGGATGTATACCCGGGCGCCTCGCTCTGGTACCTGCTCGGGGGCGAATTGACGATTACGGCGCAGGAGCGCACCTTTTTACGGGAAGATTTTCCGCTTTTTCGCCTGGCCGCGCTGCTGCACCACTGGCAGGCCTACCGCCCCGTTCCCCTGGATGACTGCCGCCTGACGCTGGAAGGCTTTCCCGACAACGCGGCACTGCTTATCCGGCGGCAGGCCCCGGCGGTGGCCCTGGTCTGGACCGAGCACGAGCGCGAGGTGCACGCCGTCACGGTGCCCGAGTCCGAGTTCCGGCGTGCCAGTCAGGCCTTTCTGACGCAGCTGCAGGCCGATGTGCAGGTGCAGCTCGGGGTGGAAATTTCCTATTTGTTTAAAGGCATTCCATTCTGAGCTGCTGGCCGGGCTGGGGCGCGGTTTGTTTCCCGGCCGGCGCGAACGGCTGGCCCAAGGCCTGCGCCTGCTGCTCGGCCCGCGCCATTTCCCAGCCGATGAGCGCCTTTTTGGTGGCCGAACCCCAGCGGTACTCGCCCAGCACCCCTTCTTTGCGAATGACGCGGTGGCAGGGAATGAGCACGGCCACGGGGTTGGCACCCACTGCCGAGCCCACCGCCTGCAGCGCCTTGGGCTGCCCAATAGCCCGCGCCACGTGCTGGTAGCTGACCACCTGTCCGCCCGGCACGCGCAACAGCGCCTCCCACACTTTCACCTGGAAGTTGGTACCGCGCACCAGCAGGTGCAGCGGCTGCCCCGCCCCCGGCGCAAAAGCCTGCGCCATAAGCGGCGCCGTGCGCGCAGCATCAGCCTCGAACTGGGCGTTAGGCCAGTTTCGGCGCAGTTCCTCCAGCGCCCGGTCGACGTCGGGCTGCCGGGCATCGAGCAGGTGCAGGCCGCAGATGCCGCGCTCGGTGGCGGCCAGCAGCGCCTGACCAAAGGGCGTAGGGTGCGCCCCGTAGGCGATGCGCACGCCCGCGCCGCCGGTGCGGTACTCGTGCGGGGTGACGGCCTCCAGGGTCACGAACAGGTCGTGCAGGCGCGAGGGCGTCGAGAGGCCGGCCAGTTCGGCGGCTTCGGCCAGGTTGCCGGCCGCGGCTAGGCGCTCCTTCAGGAAATCGGCCGTGAGGTACTGCACAAAGCGCTTGGGGCTGATGCCCGCCCATTCGCTGAACAGCCGCTGGAAGTGAAAGGGACTCAGACTGACGGCCGCCGCGATTTCGTCCAGGCTGGGCTGGCGGCGAAAATTGGCCTCCAGAAACCGGATGGCCTGGGCGACGCGCTGGTAGTCGGGGTTGTGGTCGGCGGTGAGCATAAGACGAAAGTACCACGCCGCCTGCGCCCGGCCGACCCGATTCTTGCTGATTTACGCGCCAATGATCAGGCGCCCCAACGGGCGCGGACGCAGAGGAGCCGCGGAGGCTGGCGCACCAGGCACCAACTCTCCGCGGCTCCTTTGTCTAAACCAGCCGCCGTCGCTACCGGATGCCCTGCTCCGGGAAACGGCCCTTTTTGGTGCGGTAGAAGGCTTTGATTTTCTCCTCGTCCGCTTCGTAGTTGCCCGTCGGGTATACCGCCGGGCCCACGCCGGCTTCCTTTCGGCTGTAGTCGAGGAAGCCGAGCAGGATGGGCACGCCGGCGGCCTGCGCCGCGTGGTAGTAGCCGCGGCGCCAGCGCGGCTGGTACTTGCGGGTGCCTTCCGGGGTGATGAGGATGATCAGGTCGGGGTACTGCCGGAAAAGCTCCGTCATGGCTTCCACCATGCTGTTGTTTTTGCTACGGTCGATGGGCAGCGCGCCGAGGCTGAGCATCAGCTTGCCCAGGATCGGAATGTCCGTCCATTCCTTCTTCACGGTGAAGCGCACGTTGCGGCGCATCAGGAAAAAAGCGGCCCGCGCGTGCATGAAGTCCCAGTTGCTGGTGTGCGGGGCGGCAATCATCATGGCCTGCCGGATATCGGGCGGAATGCTGGAGGCCAGCCGCCAGCCCACGAGCTTAAACCAAAACTTGGAAAACGCCAGCCAGAAGCCGTTCATAGGTGCGGGTAACAGAAGGTGTCGGGGAAAAAGCCAACAAAGCTAGCCAAAATCCTCGGCGGGTGCCGCTAGCAGCGCTTCCAGCGCCGCGGCCTGCTGCAGGGTGTAGCGGTGACCGATGGCGAAGAGGGCCTCGGCGTGGCGCAGGTCGGCCACGCGGTAGTGGCGCAGTTCTGGGGGCTGCAGCACCAAGGCGCAGCGGGCCAGCCGGGGAGCCACGTTGGTGCCGATGGCCAGCATAAATGTGCGCTCCGCCACGTGCCGGATGCTTTCAATCGGTCCTTCGGGATTGAACACGTTGGTGTGGGCCCCGACGACGACCAGTTCGGGCCGGTTCAGCAGCGGTTCCACCGGCAGGTTGTTCAGCAGCCCGCCATCCACCAGCACCCGCCCGCGGTACTCGATGGGCTGGCAAAGCACCGGCACCGCGCCGGTGGCCAGCAGCGGCGGAATCAGCGGCCCCTCGTCGAAAAAGGCCGTTTCGCCCGAAGCCAAGTCGGTGGCCGACAGCGTGACGGGCAGGCGCAGGTCGGCAAACGTCTGGCGGCCGGGCAGGTGCGCCACAAACAGCTTTTCCAGCAGCGCCAGGCTCACCAGCCCGCGCCGGTAAGCCGGGCGCACCAAGCGCAGAAAACGCGTGTCGGTGAGCAGGCGCAGCACTTCGCGCGGCGGAATACCCGCCGCGAAGAACACGGCCGCCAAGCCCCCGGAACTCACGCCCGACATGGCCCCAATGGGCAGCTGCAATTCCGCCAGCGCCTCCAGCATGCCCAAATGCGCAATACCGCGCGCCGCCCCGCCCGACATGGCCAGGCCCAAGCTCCGGGCTGCCATTAAAGGTCGGCGAGGCGCAGCGTTTCGTGCAGGCGCACGCCGCGGTCGGTTTGTTGCACGGTGCAGGCCTGGGTGTGCGCGTCGTGCTCGAGCACCAGCACCCATTGCTCCTCGGCGGCGCGGCGCAGCACGGCTTCTTTCTCGGCCAGCGTCTGCAGCGGCCGCACGTCGTAGCTCATCACCCAGGGCATGGGCAAATGCGCCGTGGAGGGCAGCAGATCGGCCATAAAGGCCAGCTTACGCCCCTTGTAGTCGAGCACGGGGACCATCATTTTCTCGGTGTGGCCGTCGGCAAACACAATGTCGCGCAGCATGGGCAGGTCGGCGGGCACACCCAGCTGCGGGTCGATGAAGCGCAGGTGGCCACTTTCCTGGATGGGCAGGATGTTTTCGCGCAGAAACGAGGCTTTCTCGCGGGCGTTGGGCGTCACGGCCCAGTCCCAGTGGGCCTGATTCGACCAGTACGTAGCGTTCGGGAAAGCCAGCTCCAGCCGCCCGTCGGGGGTGCGCACCACCGAACCGCCGCAGTGGTCGAAGTGCAGGTGCGTCAGGAAAACGTCGGTGACATCGGCCGCGGTGAAGCCATGCTGCCGCAGCGAGCCTTCGAGCGTGGCGTCGCCGTGCAGGTAGAAATGGCCGCGAAACTTTTCATCCTGCTTGTCGCCGATGCCGTTGTCGACGAGCACCAGTCGGCCGCCGTCTTCAATCAGGAGGCAGCGCATGGCCCAGGTACACATGTTGTTGTCGTCGGCCGGGTACTGCCGCGACCAGAGCGACTTGGGCACGACGCCGAACATGGCGCCGCCGTCAAGCTTGAACAGGCCGGTATCGAGGGTGTAAACGTTCATGCCCGCAAGATGCACAAAGCCGCCCGACCCCACGAAGGCCCCGGCGGCTTTGCTTGATTTCACCAGTAGCTAGCGCAGCAGGGCCAGCACCCCGCGGAAGGGGTTGCCGGCACCGCGGTACGGCGTGTAATTGGGGCGGTGCACGTGGGGCCGGCCGCTTATTTTGGCGCGTACATAGCGGGGACGGGGACGGGCTTCGGCCTGCCCGGCGCAGCCGAGCACAAACAGAGCGAGCAAGAGTACAAGTTTGTTCATAACTCAGAAAGGTTTTGGTCCGTATTTGACACCAATTTATAACTCATCCAATCATATAACCCAAATAATTCTCCAATAATATGATTATTTACACAAATCCTAATTTAAAGCAAAGTTCTTATAATATAATTTTAACAACTACAATCTTATCAAAAACTCAGTAACCCGTACTCTCGGTTTCGTTTAAAGGCCAACCAGCGTGTTTTTGTACATTTCTTGTTCTTGTCACATCATCATGTGATATCCTTACCGTCGCAGGGCACGTTTACTGTTCAGCGGTTAGGCACATACTCCCGGCTCAACCGAACAAGCGCCATGAATGAGGCTTACTTTCTTGCGTTAGGCTTCGAGCGGTGGGTCAGCCCCTTGCCGCTGCAAACGGCAATGTACGTGCACAGCTACGCCGCCTGCGACGGTGCGCGTCTGTATATGGCCGTGCCCCGATCAGCCGCTGGCTCGCCCACCGAAGAGTGCCAACGCCTTGCTGCTACCGTGGAGGCTTTCTTTGGCAAGCACGGCGGGCGCCAGGCCGAGCCCGTGGTGGAGCGCCTCAGTTTGCTCACCTAGCGCAATGCCCCAAGAGGCCGGCATCACATGGATATGTGGTATTAACCCGGAATGATAAACTGTATTTTTGCGCCATGCTGTTGCCCTGCAGCAGCGTTGGTGAATAATGGAATGAGCCCTGGCCCTGCGGTTGGGGCTCGTTTCGTTTCCGGGCACTTTGTTATTAGCTGGCCCAGCCGCGCCGGCCGTAAAAGCAAAAGGCCCTCCAGCGTGCTGCTGAAGGGCCTTTGCGGTCCGGACGGGACTCGAACCCGCGACCTCCGCCGTGACAGGGCGGCATTCTAACCGACTGAACTACCGAACCAGGTAACCCACTCTCAAGCCGTGTGCTTTTCGATAAGGTGCTGCAAAGGTAAGGCGGGTTTTTACATTTCAAAATACAAAATGCTCTTTGGGAGCTAAAAAAACCGCCCCCACAGTGCATAAAGCTGGTTTTAAAGGGCATATGTAGTAATCTTTTTTTTAGCGTGGCAGCCAGAGGCCGTAGCCCCTACCGCTCGGGCGTCGCGGGCCCAGCGGGTTTGATGTCCACCAGCTCCACGTCGAAGCGCAGCACAGCGTGGGGCGGGATGTCGGCGCCGGCGCCGCGCGCCCCGTAGGCCAAGCCCGAGGGAATGAGCAGAATAGCTTTAGCGCCTTTCTGAAGCAGCGAAATGCCCTCGTCCCAGCCGGGAATCACCTGGCCGGTGCCGATGGGAAATTCGATGGGCTGGCCCCGTTTGAGCGAAGAGTCGAACTCTTTGCCGTCGAGCAGGGTGCCGCGGTAATGCACCGCCACCGTCTGGCCTTTGGTGGGCTGGGCACCGCTGCCGGGCTGCGTGATAACGTAGTAGAGGTTCGAAGCCGTTTTTTGGGCCTGCAGGTTGTTTTTCTGCAGGTATTCCTGGATCAACTGGTCATCGATGGGCTTTTGCTTTTCGTCGGCCTGCTTTGCCTTGGCTTGCATGGCCTCCATCATCCGCTGCTGGGCGGCCATAGCATTGTCCTGGCTCTGGATGGCGGCTACCTTCACGAGCAGCCGCATCGTGTTGCCGTGACGCTTGATTTCGGGCGGAGCCGGCCGGCCAGAGGTCTTGAAGGTGAGCGAGTCGGCGTTGAAGCGAAACACGGCCGAGTCGCCGGGCTGGAGCAGCGAAATGGCTTCTTCCAGGCCGCCCTTGCGGGTCACGGCCTGCAGCGGCACGCGCACGGGGTAGCCCAGCTGCTGCTTGCGCGACTGGAACAGCACCGAGTCCTTGGCCGTGCGGTACTCCACGTGCAGCGCCATGACCTGGCCCACGCGTTTGGCGTAGGTTGCATCGCCGGTGGGCGGCAAGGCGGGTTGGCGCACGTAGCGGCCGCTGGCGCGCTTGTAGATACGGTACTCAATGCCCGATTTCAGGCGGTCGTAGGGTGGTTGCTTGGCCGGCGCTGACTTGGCTGGCCCCGCTTTGACTTGCGCGGGCTTAACCTGAGGGGACTTGTTTTGCGCGGACTTGGTCGGCTTGGTCTGAAAAGCCAGCAGCGCGGCCAGGCTCAGTCCCGCAAGGGCGCAGTTTTTGGTCCAACAAATCTTCGTCGTCAGCATCGCATAAAAGGAATGAGCCGAAAGATAGGCGGCCAGCCAAGAACAACCGGCGGAGCACTGGCCCTGGCGCGTGGCGGTGGCCAGGCGAAGCATACTACGGTTCGGGACGGAGAGCCACCAGGTTTGCTCAGACCGGCTTGGCTTTTCGTTAGGGCACTGGCCGGAAAAGCAAAAGGCCCTCCAGCGTGCTGCTGAAGGGCCTTTGCGGTCCGGACGGGACTCGAACCCGCGACCTCCGCCGTGACAGGGCGGCATTCTAACCGACTGAACTACCGAACCAGGGTGCAATGTGGCCGGGGCGTTTCCCCGATTGCGCTGCAAAGGTAGGGCGGTAAATCGGGGCGCTGCAAGCCCCAAGAGAAAGTTTTTTCTCCAAAACAGCTCCGGCGGGCTGTTGTCGCTGATTTACAACTACAAAATTTTTCGCAGCCGACGCAAAAAATTGCCATGCCTTGCTTGCCTCGCTTCGCTTACCTTTGCCCTCCCCCATTTTCCACCGTTAAGAACGACTGCGCGACGGCTCACCGTCGCCCCGTTTGGCCATGCTGCTCGACTTCGAACAACCAATCGCCGCCCTTGAGGGCAAGCTCCGCGAGATGCAAAAGCTGGCGCAGGAAAGCCAGGTTGACGTCTCAGAAGCCGTAGAGGCGCTGGAGACCAAAATCCGGGCCCTCAAAAAGGAAACCTACGCCAACCTCACGCGCTGGCAGCGCGTGCAGCTCTCGCGCCACCCCGACCGCCCCTATACCCTCGACTACATCGAGGGCATGACCCAAAAATTCGTGGAGCTGCACGGCGACCGAACCGTGGCCGACGACAAAGCCATGGTGGGCGGCTTCGCGGAGGTAGACGGGCGTACGGTGATGTTTATCGGCCAGCAGAAAGGCCGCAACACCAAGCAACGGCAGATGCGCAACTTCGGCATGCCCAACCCGGAGGGCTACCGCAAGGCGCTGCGCCTGATGAAGCTAGCCGAGAAATTTGGCAAGCCCATCGTGACGCTCATCGACACGCCGGGCGCCTTCCCGGGCTTGGAGGCCGAGGAGCGCGGACAGGGCGAAGCCATTGCCCGCAACCTGAAGGAGATGTTTATGCTGAAGGTGCCGGTTATCTGCATCATCATCGGCGAAGGCGCGTCGGGCGGCGCCCTGGGCATTGCCATCGGCGACCGGGTGCTGATGCTGGAAAACACCTGGTACTCGGTGATTTCGCCCGAGTCGTGCTCCAGCATCCTGTGGCGCTCCTGGAACTACAAGGAACAGGCCGCCGAGGCGCTCAAGCTCACCGCCACCGACATGCTCAAGGCCGGGCTCGTGGACGGCATCGTGAAGGAGCCGCTGGGTGGAGCCCACACCGACTCCGACAAAATGATTCAGACGCTGAAAAAAACGCTCATCAAGACCTTGGACGAACTGGAAGCCCTGCCGAGCGACGAGCGGATTTCGCAGCGCATCGACAAATTCGGCAAGATGGGTGTGGTGGTAGAGTAAATCCGCCTCCCTTCGTCTGACGCCAGATCAGCCCCGCACGGCAGCGTGCGGGGCTGATTCGTTTTTAGTCCTGCACAGCCCCGGCGAGGCGGATAGCCAGGTCTTCGATATCGGCGCGGCGGGCCAGCACCTGCAGCCACTCGGGCGGAATGCTGGCTTCACCGTAGCGGAGCCCGGCCAAGCCGCCAGTGACGGCGCCGGTGGTATCGGTGTCGTCGCCCAGGTTGACGGCGGCCAGCACGGTTTCGGCGTAGGTTTCGTGGCGCAGCAGGCACCAGAGGGCGGCTTCCAGGGTATGCAGGACGTAGCCGCCGCTGCTGATAGCGGCGGCGTGCACGTCGGGCAGCTGGCCGCTGAGGATGCGTTCAAACTGCTCGGCTTCCTTGGCCGGCACGTTCAGCTGCAGCAGCTGCGCGGGCGCATCTGCGCAAAGCCGCGCGTAGGCTTGGGCCGGCGTCAGCCCCGCGAGCAGGTGCCGAGCCATTTCCAGGTACAGCAGGCAGGCCACGGCCGAGCGGATGTGGCCGTGGGTAATGGCCGACACCTCGAAGATGAGATGGAAGCGGCTTTCCAGCGGCATATCGGGCTGGTAGAAAGCCAGCGGCAGAATGCGCATCAACGCGCCGTTGCCGTTGCTGTACTCGTCGGTGCCGCCGGCCAGGATCAGGTCGGGGTCGGCCTTGAAGCGGCTCAGGGCCTCGCGGGTGGTAATGCCGATATCGAATACGTGGCCGTGCGGCGTCCAGAGGTTTTTGTAGTACCAGCGGCAGCTGTACTCGGCGACCAGACCGACGGAGAAGCCATCAACAATGGCCTGGGCCAGGCAGAACGTGAGCGAGGCGTCGTCGGACCAAGTGCCGGCGGGCTGGTGGTGGGTGCCGTATTCACGCATGCGCACCACGGGGTCGATGCGCCTCTGGGAGCGGCTTTTGAATTCGACGGGCACACCGAGGGCGTCGCCAACGGCCAAGCCGAGCAAGGCGGCGCGGACCTGGGCTTCCAGGATTGATGGAGAAACAGACATTGCGCAGTGGATAGTCGGGCGTAAGATAGCAAGGCACTATCTCAGCGCGGATCCGGCCTGATGAAGCATGAGCTAACCAATTGCACTATGCTCACTATCACACACTTCATCAGAACGCAATGAAAAAACCCGCCGGATTCCGGCGGGCTTTAAGCAGACGACTGGTCCCTCCTACCGTACCACCGCCTGCTGTCTATCTGAAAAGATTCACGTGAAAAACCGGCCGGTCGAGCATTCGGTCCGGCCAGTGCGTTGCTCACTGACTGGATGCACAGACGGCCATCATTCCACATGAAGCCTGCTACATTTGCCTCAAGTCCTGGCCAGGAAGCAGGTGCCCTGGCTCCTTTAAATCTTATTTCTATCAGCTGGCAAGAGCAGATTTAAAAAATAAGAGCGTGCGGGGAACTAGATTTTTATTACAACAAGCAACTGTTTATCAATAGCATAACAATCAAAAACAACAATAAATAAGTCTTATAGACAATGCTCTGGCATCCACTACTGCCGAACTTGGCACACAATTTTCTACTGGCCTGGGGAGTTTAACAAACACATCAACCTTCTCTCTCCGATGATCAGGATCCTGCTTCTCTGTTTTGCGCTGCTGGTGAGCAGCGTTGCCATGCCGGCCGAAGCGGCCCGCATCAGCTCCTATGCCAAGGCCAAAATGAAAGGCCGGATCTACACCCATCGGCCCAACTACAAGCGCTACAAAGGCTGGAAATTTGCCAAGCGCCACAGCCGCAGCAAAGCCGGTCAGCTCAAGCGCGCCAAAGCCGCCCCGTTCCGCACCAAGCATAGCACGACGCGCTTCTAAGGCGCATTATCCAGAACTTCATCAAGCCCCGCCCCGGTCGCGCTGCCTGCGTTACCGGGGCGGGGCTTGGCATTTGCCCCGAACCGATCAGCGCACCAAGCGCCCGTCGACGGCGTCGTTAACGGGAACTGACGTAAGTTGTAGCCCCTTAAGGCTGCCGCGCCTCTACCGGAACGAGTCGGCGGCCATTTTCCCCTTGAGTTGCCGCCCTTATGCAGTTGTTGGAAGTTGCCTCCCCCGAGCAGGCACGAGAGTTTGTGGCGTTTCCGCCGCGCACGATTTACCGCGCCGACCCCAATTACATCCGCCCCCTCGACCGGGACATTGAGCAGGTGTTTGACCGGCGCAAAAACAAGTTTTTTCGTCACGGCGCGCTGGTGCGCTGGCTGCTGGTGGACGACGCGGGCCGCACCATCGGCCGCGTGGCCGCGTTTATCAACGAGCGCACGGCCAAGACGTTTGAGCAGCCGACCGGCGGCATGGGTTTTTTTGAGTGCATCGACGACCAGCAGGCCGCTACCGTGTTGCTCGACGGCTGCCGCGACTGGCTGGCCGCCCGCGGCATGCAGGCCATGGACGGCCCCATCAACTTTGGCGACCGGGACCAGTGGTGGGGCCTGCTCATCGACAACTTCGGGCCGCCTACCTACGCGGTCAACTACAACCCGCCCTATTACCGGCGCCTGCTGGAAACCTACGGCTTCCAGCTCTACTTCAACCAGTACACGTACTTCCGCAAGGTAAGCGACCCGCTCACGCCCGAGTACCAGGAGAAAGCGCAACGCCTGTTTCAGAACCCCAACTACCGGTTTGAGCACCTGCGGCTGACCCACTTGGAGAAGTACGCGGAAGATTTTCGGGTGGTCTACAACAAAGCCTGGGTGAAGCACCTGGGGGTGAAGGAAATGAGCCCGGAGCAGGCCCGCGGCATCATGAAGAAGCTGCGGCCGGTCATCGATGAGCGCATCTGTTGGTTTGCCTACTTCAAGGACGAGCCGGTGGGCTTTCTGATCAGCCTGCCCGAGCTCAACGAGCTATTTCGCTACGTCGACGGCAACCTGAACTGGTGGGGCAAGGCCAAGTTTGCGTTTCACCGCTGGCGCGGGGCAGTCAATACGTTTACCGGCATTGTGTTCGGCATCGCACCGGAGCACCAGCGCAAGGGCTTGGAGTCGACCATGGCGCTGGCGGCCTCCAAAGTGGTGCAGGACCCGCGCAAGGTGCGCTACGAAAACTTTGTCATGAACTGGATCGGCGACTTCAACCCCAAAATGATGCGGGTGGCCGAGCAGGTAGGCGGCCGCATCTGGCGCACCCACGCCACCTTCCGCTTCCTCTTTGACCGCAGCCGGGAATTCACCCGGGCCGAAATCATCAAGTAGCGCGGTGTCAGCCGGCGGGGCTCAGCACCCCGCCGGCGCGTGGTAAAACCGTTGTCGCGTTTCGATGAGCAGCTGCTCCACCGCGGCGCGGTCGGGCTCGGCAGGCAGGGCTGAGGCCGCGAAGGCCGCGTCGACGCGCGCCACCAGCTCCTCGGCCTGAGCCACCAGCTGCCCGTACTCGAACTCCCCGCGGCGAATTTGCAGCAGGAAGTCGCGGTTGGGGCGGCGTACCTGCAGGCGGCCTTCGCGGGCTATTTCCTCGGCCATTTGCAGCAGCCGAAACACGTGCAGCATGTTCTTGGCGTCGTAGTTTTTGCCGTGCTGGACGGTGTTCTGGTAGCGCTCGGCGTTGCGCTTCTGCACCCAGTCCCAGTACTCGCGGTACACCCGGCAATAGGTGCTGTAGCCGTTGCGGTTGAAGGACAGGTACGCCACCGGCTCCTCCCCTTTCGGCACGGCCGAGAGTTGCACGTCGTTGGACAGCTCGGCGTCGCGCACGAGGCCGCGGTAGCCCAGGCGGCCGTCGGCGGAGCGGTCCACGAAAAGCGCGTACAGATCCTGCAGGTGCGGCACGTTGACTAAGCCGCACTGCGTTTGCAGCAGGCCCTGGCGCTGCAGCCACTTTTCGGCGGGCACCGCGCCGGCGCCCTGGGTTACGTAGCAGAAATCGAGCACGGACTTGCGGGCCGGCGGCTCGGGATTATTGATTTTTTTGTTCAGCCCCTTGGCCTTCTTGATCTGGGCCACGGCGTAATCGGCGAAGGTCTGGCGGCAAAGCCGGGAGAGGAACAACTCGGGCCGAAAAGCGCGGAACAGCGGGTGCTGGCGCACCACGCAATCGGGCGGCGACCCGAGCAGCTCCAGCACGTTGGGGTTGTTTTTGAGGGCCAGCTCCACGAAGCGCCGCAGCTCGTAGAACACTTCGTCGTTGGAGTCGTTGGCCACCTGCGGCACGTAATTTAGGCCGAGAAACTGCCGTTCGGGCAGCACAAACACGCCTTTCAGGTCGGTATCGGAGTGGGCCAGGTTGGTGCCGTAGGCCCGGCTCCCGCTCACGGCTTCGAAGAGGATGAGCTGCTGCTGGCGGAGGTCTGGAATAAGCATGAGCAATAAGTTACGCCGTTGGCGCGACGGAAAGCGAAAGGATAGGTCATGTGACGCCCGGCGGCGGGTTTAAAAGGCCGCCGCCAGTAACCGCTGAAACAGCGCGTCTAGCACCGGCGTGGGATCGGGGCGGCGCGCAGAAGGCAGCACAGCGCGGGCCGCTTGGCCGGCCTCGTATTCGGCCTGAATAAAGGCAGCCAGCGCGGCCGGACGCGGCACTACGGTTTTCTCGTTGGCGTCCGCCTTGCGGTGCAGTAGCTCGGTTACCGAGTCCTGCAAATCAGCGGGCAACAGCGTCCGCAGCGGCACCAGCTCCATCGGCGGCACGGCGGCACGGGTTCGAATCCAGCGGGCGGCCAGGGCCGAGCGCAACGCGTAAAACAGCCGCTTCAGTCGAATTTCCGAATGGGGTAGGTCATCTTCCACTCCGCGGCGCACTAGCCCCAGGTAGTGGTGCAGCGCGGCCAGCGGCTGAAAGCAGGCCGGCAACAGCGGCTGCGCGGCGGCCCGGAAGTCCAGCGCTTCGTGGTACACCACCGGCGACTGCAGCCATTCCAACAGGGCCGCGTTGGAGCCGCGCAGCAGCTTTAGCGCCTTGCGCAGGTCCCAGCCGGCCAGGTCCAGCTCGTCGTCAACGGGAAAATTGAGCGTGTCCGGCCCTTCTTCCAGCGTCAGGTACGCCGCGGCGGGCCGCACGTAAATGAAGCGCACGTCGAAGTCGCTGTCGGGCGACGGGAAGCCCCAGGCCCGGCTGCCCGCTTCGCAAGCGTACAGAACGCGTACCTCGTGGGTGGCTTCGAGGCGCTGAAGCTCGGCGACAATCCGGGTTTGCATGCGGCGAAAGTAGCGCCTGCGCCGTTAGCCGCGCAGGCGAAACCCAGCTACCGGGCCTCGCCCACGCCGGTTCGTTACCCGCGCACGCCCACCAGCGCCGTGGCGCAGCCCAGCAGCAGCGGCACTTGGCGTACCTGCCCGAACCCGGCCAGGTGAAACGCCCCCTCCACGGCGTCGAGGTTGGCAAAGGAGTGCGCGTAAAACGGCAGGTAGCGGTGCAGGGCCGCCTGCCCCCGGCTCAGCCAGCTCACCAGCGGCAGCACCGCCTGTAGGTATCCCTCAAACGCGCGGCGGCGCCAGCCCTGCGCGGGCAGCGTCAGTTCCAGCAGCATAAAACTACCGCCGGGCCGCAGCAGGCGCCGCACTTCCTCCGCCAGCTTTTCAAACTGCCGGGTTTCCAGGGTTTTCAGGCCAAAGCCGCACACCACCGCGTCGGCGCGGCCGGCGGGCAGCGGGCACTGCAGGGCATCGGCCAAGTGCAGGGCGGTATGCGCGTGCTGCGGCGCGGTGGCCCGGCGCCGCGCGGCGCCGGCCAGCATGGCCGGGGCAAAATCGACGGCGTGCAACTGGGCGCCTCCGCCCAGGCGGCGGCGCAGGGCCGGCCACATCTCACCGCCGCCGGCCATTAGATCTACCACCACGCCTGTCGCGGGCAGGGCGGGCAGCAGCCGGGCCGCCTGCCGGCGCCAGCACTCCGTCAGGCCCAACGACAGCCACTGGTGCCAGCCATAGCTGGGGGCTAGCTGGTGAAAAAGCCCGCGCACGAAGCCGGGCTCAAACAGCTCGGCGGCGGGGGCGGTATCGGCCGGGCCGCGGCGGGCGGCGGTCCGGGGGCGGCTGAGTACGCGGCTATTCATGTTCAGCTTGCGTTTTGATGGCGGTCAGGACGCGGTGGTGCATGTCGTCGAGCAGGTAGTCGCTCCAGAGCTGCCAGTAGGCCCGCGGGCCGATGCTGTGGCGGTACACCGTGGTGGCTTCCAGCAGGGTGCTGCCGTCGGGCTCGGCCAGCAGGCGGAACGTGCCGCGGTCGACGTGGAAGTAGCCGTGCAGGTGCGGGGCGTGCAGCTGCGGATACGGGCTCAGCTCGCGCATGGGGGCGGGCGTTTCGGGCACCCGGAACTCCAGCTCGCGCCCGGGCTGCCACACGCTGATGGGCAAGCGCGCCCGCCCCTGCGAATACACGCACTCCAGCGCGCGGCCGCCTTTGGCATCCATTACCAGGGCGGTGCGCACCGGATAGGCCACGCCGGCCTTGAACAGCGGCCCGACCGCGGCCGGGTACCGCACCGGGCGGTTGAGCACCTGCCACACCTTGCCGGGGGCGGCCTGCACGTGAAGCCGCGTCGTGACCGTGCGGGGCAGTGCCGCGGCCCCCATTTGCACCTCGGCCAGCTGCGCGGCCGGGTACAGGAGCACCAGGGCCGTGACGGCCTGCAGGCGCTGCGGCCGGCTGCGCAGCAGGCTCAGCAGCCCGTGCCCCAGCAAACCGCCGATGGCCGCCAGCGGCAGGGCAATGGGCAAGGTCATGGCCACGCAGATCAGCCCCTCCACGTGCAAGGTGACGAGCAGCCCCAGGGAGCAGACGATGGCGCTCAGCCACACCACCCACAGCGCCGCCCGCAGGCTCTCGGAGCTGCTGCGCGGCGTATTCACGCTGTAGAGCAGGGTGGCAATCATGCCGGCCACCAGCGGCGAGCCGACGAACAGCACCCAACCGTACTCGCGAAACACGTTGGTCGACAAAGTCATCAGCCCCGCCCCGATAAGGGCCGTCAGCACGATGGCGTAGAGAGCCTGCACGATGGGTAAATCGCCTTTTTCGGGGGAAGGCGGCGGCAGCTGAAAGGGTTTGAAAGGGGCAACGGGCGGCTGCCCGCCCGGCTGCTCGGGCAGCCGCGGTTTATCGGTTTCCATAAAACCAAACCAGTAAGAGGTGGAGCGGCCGCGCTACATGAACAGCCGCAGGAATTTATCCAGGAACCAGTTGCGCTCGGCCTTCATCAGCCCGCCCAGCACGCGGTCGGCGCCGTCGGCTATCTGCTGAATATCGGTGAGCGTGCGGTGAAACTCGCGGTAATCGGGGTCGTTCGGGTCGCCGGGCAGGGTGGCCAGTTGGTCGAGGCTGCGCTTCATCGCGTCCAGCTCGCGGCGCTTCCGCTCGCGGATGATGCAGCGCGTGACTTGCAGCATGTCTTTTTCGGCCACGTAAAACTCGCGCCGTTCGCCCGCGCGCAACTCCTTGTACACCAAACCCCAGTCAATCAGGTCGCGCACGGTCATGCTGGCGTTGCCGCGCGAAATCTGCAGCTGCGTCATCAGGTCCTCGGTGCTCAGCGCCTCGGGCGACACCAGCAGCAGGGCGTGCATCTGGGCCATGGTGCGGTTGATGCCCCAGTTGGCGGCGGAAGCGCCCCACAGCTGAATAAACTGGGCTTTGGCGTGCTGCAACGGCGTTGGGGCCGGCGGCGGGAGTGGCGGTTGCTCGGTCAAGGGAAAGTCGGAATCAGGGACGCGAAAGTTACGCGTCTACAGTACGCAGAATATCGGTGACGGCCGCTTCGCAGGTCGGGAACCGAAACGTGAAGCCGCTGTCGAGCAGGCGCTGCGGGTACACCTTGCGGCTTTTCAGAATGAGCTCGGTTTCGGTCTGGAGCACGAGCGCGCCCACTTCCAGCAGCCATTCCGGCTGGGGCAGGCGCAGCAGCGGCCGCAGCACGCGGGCCAGCAGGGCATTGAAGTCGGCGTTGGGCAGGGGCGCGGGCGCGCACAGGTTGTAGGTGCCGCTGGCCGTGGGCTGCTGCCGCAGAAAATCGACGGCGCGGCAGAAGTCCGCCTCGTGCAGCCAGCTGACCCACTGCCGGCCCGAGCCCTGGGGCGTGCACAGGCCCCAGCGAGCCAGCCGCGCCAGTGTGGGGAAGGCGCCGCCCGCAGCCCCGAGCACGATGGCCGTGCGCAGGGCCACGCGGCGCGTGGCGGGCGCCTCGCAGCCCCAGAACGCCTCCTCCCAGGCCTGCGCTACCTCCACCGAGAAGCCCTGCCCGATGACGCCGTCGGCCTCGGTGTTGGCCGGCTGGTCGCCCTCGGTGTGCTCGTAGATGGTGGCTGTGGAGGCGTTCAGCCAGAGGCGCGGCGGGCGGCGGCAGGCGGCCACGGCGGCCCCCAGCGCGCGGGTGCTGTCCACGCGGCTGCGGATGATTTCGCGCCGGTTGGCTTCGTAGTAGCGGCAGTCCACGGTGCGGCCGGCCAGGTTGATGAGCGTGTCGCAGCCTTCTAGCTCACTGGCCCACTCGCCCAGGGTGCGGCCGTCCCAGCCGACGTAGCTCACGTTGTCGTGGGCCGGCTGCGCCGTGCGGGTCAGCACCACCAGCTCGACGGGCTGCGGGCGAAAATAGTGGAGCAGACACTGGCCCAGAAACCCGGTTCCCCCGGCCAGAACAATGCGTGTGCGGCCCATAGCGCGTCAGGTGGAAGTGGTGGTAAAAGGTTCTTGCTGCTTGTTCGGCTCAAATGTATCACAAGTTTCAATAATTATTGAAACTTGTGATACATAATTTGTAACCTGCTCACAATCAACTGAAAATTTTAATCAATGCCTGATTCATAAGCGCGTTCAGTAGACTTGTTGCCTCAGCTCGCCGCTAACGACGCGGCTATTTGCCAAGCGAAAAGGTTGCGGCTTCATGCGCCCGCCATCGGGCGTTTCGTAACCAAGCACGGCCTTTCGTAGTCTATGCAGCAAGTCTTTCCCGCTAACCTCAGCGCTATGCCCTCAACTCCCTCTCCTCTTGCCAATCAAGTTGCCCTCGTCACCGGCGCCAGTTCCGGCATCGGGCTGGGCGTCGCCGAAGCCCTGGCGGCGGCCGGCGCCAAGGTAGTAGTCAATTACCACAAGGAAGCCGAGCCGGCCGAACAGCTCGTGCAGCGCATCAAGGACGGTGGCGGCGAGGCCATTGCCGTGCAGGCCGACGTGAGCCGGGAAGAAGACGTGCAGCGCATGTTCCAAACCGTCATCGACACCTTCGGTACCCTGCACATCCTGGTCAGCAACTCCGGCATTCAGCAGGACGCGGCGTTTCTGGACATGACGCTGGAGCAGTGGCAGCGCGTCATCGGCGTGAACCTGACCGGGCAGTTTCTGTGCATGCGCGAGGCGGCCCGGGAGTTTGTGCGCCGCGGCCCGCAGCCGGATATTTCCAAAGCTACGGGCAAGATCATCTGCATGAGCTCGGTGCACGAGGTCATTCCCTGGGCCGGGCACGTAAACTACGCCGCCAGCAAGGGCGGGCTGATGCTGCTCATGAAAAGCGTGGCCCAGGAGCTGGCGCCGCAGCGCATCCGCGTCAACGGCATCGGGCCGGGCGCCATTGCCACGCCCATCAACGAGGAAGCCCGCGACACGCCGCAGGAGGAGAAAGATCTGCTGAAGCTGATTCCGTACGGCCGCATCGGCGAGCCGGCCGACATCGGCAAGGTGGCCGTGTGGCTGGCCTCCGACGAGTCGGACTACGTGACGGGCCACACCCTGTTTGCCGACGGGGGCATGCTGCTTTACCCCGGCTTTGTGGGCAACGGCTGATTGTTAATGCAGAAGGAGGAATGACGAAGTGGCTCTTCTGCTCCGCTTCCTCCATCCTCCTTCTTCATTCCCCCTTATTCCTTCTTGCTTTGCCGCCATGTCGACCACACCCGATACGCCCGAGCACCAGCGGCTGGAAGCCGCCAACCACCCGCACAGCCCCACGCCCTGGCGGCGCTTCGGGCCGTACCTGGCCGACCGGCAGTGGGGCACCGTGCGCGAAGACTACAGCGCCGGCGGCGACGCCTGGCGGACCACCACCCACGACATGGCCCGCAGCCTGGCGTACCGCTGGGGCGAGGAAGGCATCGGCGGCATTTCCGACGACCGGCAGCTGCTGTGCTTTGCCCCGGCCTTCTGGAACGGGCAGGACCCGGTCCTGAAGGAGCGGCTGTTTGGCCTGACCGGGCCCGAGGGCAACCACGGCGAGGACGTGAAGGAGCTGTATTACTACCTCGACAGCACGCCCACCCACTCGTACATGCAGATGCTCTACAAGTATCCGCAGCGGGCGTTTCCGTACGACTGGCTGGTGCAGGAAAACGCGCGGCGCGGGCGGCTACGGCCAGAATTTGAGCTGTTCGACACGGCCGTTTTTCACGAAAACCGCTACTTCGACATCTGCCTGGAATACGCTAAGGCCGGCCCCGAAGACCTGCTGATTCAGCTCACCGTTTACAACCGCGGCCCCGAAGAGGCGCCGCTGCACGTGCTGCCGCAGTTGTGGTTTCGCAACACCTGGAGCTGGGGCCACGACGCCTACCGGCCCGATCTGCGCGCCGCCGCGCCCGACGCGGCGGTCGTCGACGTGGCGCACCGGGCGCTGCCGGCCCTGCAGCTGCACTGCGACGCGGCCGGCGGACCGGCGCCGGAGCTGTGGTTTTGCGACAACCACACAAATACGCAACGGCTCTACCAGGTGCCGCCGCCCACGGGCGAGCAGTACTTCAAGGACGGCATCAACGATTACCTGCTGCACGGGCAGCCCGCGGCCCTCAACCCGCAGCGCGCCGGCACCAAGGCGGCCGCGCACTACCCGCTGAGCATCGGCGCGGGCCAGCAGCAGGTGCTGCGCCTGCGCCTGTGCGCCGCCGGAGCGGCCGAACCCTTCGCCGACTTTGACCGGCTGCTGCGGCAGCGGCGCGCCGAGGCCGACCAGTTCTACGCCGTGCTGCAGGCCGGCGTGCCCAGCGCCGACGCACGCAACGTGCAGCGGCAGGCGCTGGCGGGCATGCTCTGGAGCAAGCAGTTCTACTACTACGACGTGCCCGAGTGGCTACAGGGCGACCCGGCCTTCCCGCCGCCGCCCGCCCAACGCGAGCAGGGCCGCAACGCGCACTGGCGCCACCTCAACAACGCCGACATCGTCTCGATGCCGGACAAGTGGGAGTACCCGTGGTACGCGGCCTGGGACCTGGCCTTCCACTGCGTGCCGCTGGCCATGATCGACGCGCACTTTGCCAAGCAGCAGCTGCGCCTGCTGCTGCAGGACTGGTACATGCACCCGAACGGGCAGCTGCCGGCCTACGAGTGGAACTTCTCCGACGTGAACCCGCCCGTGCACGCCTGGGCCACCTGGCGCGTGTACAAGATGGACCAGAAACAGCGCGGGCAGGGCGACACGGCCTTCCTGGAAGCCGCGTTTCACCGCCTGCTGCTGAATTTCTCGTGGTGGGTCAACCGCAAGGACGTGGCCAACCGCAACGTGTTCGAAGGCGGCTTCCTGGGCCTGGACAACATCGGCGTATTCGACCGCTCGGCCGACCTGCCGCCCGGCGTGACCATGGAGCAGGCCGACGGCACGAGTTGGATGGCCATGTACGCGCTGGACATGATGCGCATGGCCCTGGAGCTGACCAAAACCAACCCGCTCTACCAGGACATGGCCAGCAAGTTCTTCGAGCACTTTCTCTACATCGCCGAGGCCATGGCCGGCAGCCAGCAGCCCGGCGCCAGCCTGGACCTGTGGGACGACGAGGACGGCTTCTACTACGACGTGCTCAACACGCCCGAGCACGGCCGGCGGCCGCTGAAAGTCCGCTCCCTGGTGGGGCTGGTGCCGCTGTTCGCCGTGGAGGTGCTCGACGAGGACCTGCTGCGCGAAATGCCCCAGTTTGTGAAGCGCATGAGCTGGTTTCTGGAGCACCGCCCGCACCTGGCGGCGCTGGTGTCGCGCTGGCAGGAGCCGGGCAAGGGCAGCCGCCACCTGCTGAGCCTGCTGCGCGGCCACCGCATGAAGCTGCTGCTGCGGCGCATGCTCGACGAGGACGAGTTCCTCTCCGACTACGGCGTCCGGTCGCTCTCGCGCTACCACCGGGAGCACCCCTACGTGTACCACGCTCCCGGCCGCGACTTCACGGTGCGCTACGAGCCCGCCGAGTCGGAAACGGACCTGTTCGGCGGCAACAGCAACTGGCGCGGCCCAGTGTGGCTGCCGATGAATTTCCTCATCATCGAGGCGCTGCAGCGCTTTCACCACTACTACGGCGACGATTTTCGGGTGGAATACCCCACCGGCTCCGGGCAGCACCGCTCCCTGCTGGAAATTGCCGATGCCCTCACGGCCCGCCTCACCCGCCTGTTTCTGCGCGACGCGGCGGGCCACCGCCCCGCCCTCGGCCCCGACCCGCACCTGCGCGACGACCCGCACTTCCGCGACTACCTGCTCTTCCACGAATACTTCCACGCCGAAACCGGCCAAGGCCTCGGCGCCAGCCACCAGACCGGCTGGACGGGACTGATTGCCAAACTCCTGCACCCCCGCCGCCCCGAAAGCTATCTGTTCCCCAGCGTGGTAGACCAAGCCGAGGAACGCAGGCAACTGCAGGAAGCACCGGCTCCGGAAGCGCCCGGCCAGTAGGCCGGTAACGCGCAGGCAGGTGGCGGCCATACTGGCCCGCGTGGCCAGCCTTGCGGCCTGTTATCCGCCGGCTCGCCTTAGTGCATTGCCCTCTATCCCATTCAGCCATTCCCCGCCCACCATTTCACGTCATTCTTGATGAGCAACACGCAAATTGGCATTATCGGCCTGGGCAAGATGGGCGCGGCACTGGCGCAACAGGCCGCCGAGAAAAACTACCCCGTCGTCGGGCTGGACCTGCACCCGCGCCCCGACCTGGAATCGGAGCGCATTCAGGTGGTCAGCAGCCTGCCGGAGCTGGCCCGGCGGCTGGAGCGGCCGCGCAAGGTGTTCCTCTACATCCCGGCCGGCGCGGCCGTCGACGGGCTGATCAGCGGCCTGCTGGGCGTGCTGGATCCCGGCGACGTCATTGTGGACGGCGGCAACTCCTACTGGGGCGACTCCATCCGCCGGGCCCGGCGGGTGCAGCAGCACGGCCTGCACTACCTCGACTGCGGCACCAGCGGCGGCCCGGCCGGCGCGCGCAACGGCGCCTGCTACATGGTGGGCGGCCCGGCGGAGGCGGTGGCCCTGCTGCGCGAGTTTTTCGTGGCCACGGCCGTGCCGGGCGGCTTTCTGCACACCGGCCCGGCCGGCACCGGCCACTACGTGAAGCTGGTGCACAACGGCATCGAGTTCGGCATGCTGCAGGCCATCGGCGAGGGCATGGGCATGCTCGCTCAATACCGCGAGCAGCTGGATATCAGCGCCATTCTGGAGCTGTGGAACAACGGCTCGGTGGTGCGCAGCTGGCTGGTGGAGCTGATGAAGAAAACCTACGACCAGGAAGGCGGCTTCACCGTGCCCAGCTACATCGAGGACACGGGCGAGGTGAACTGGCTGGTGGCCGACGCGCTGCACATGGAAGTGCCCATTCCGGTCATCACGCAGTCGGTGGTGCAGCTGTTCACCTCCCGCGACAAGGACCCGACCTGGGCCAAGGCCATTGCCATGATGCGCCACGGCTTCGGCGGCCACCCCTACGGCGAGGACGCGGGCATCCGGCACGAGCGGCAGTTCGGGCGCGTGGGCGAGTACGAGCAGCCCGACCTGACGGGCGAGCAGCCCGGGAACAACCCGGCCTGAGCCGGGTGGCTACGCCCGCCTAGGGGCGTGGTTTAGCCGATGGTTCCTTGTTAATTGCGCCCTGATCATTGACTTTGCTATGCACAAGGGCCGCCTGGAAGCATTCAGCGATGGTGTTCTGGCCATCATTATCACCATCATGGTACTGGAACTCAAGGTGCCGCACGGGGTCGGCGACCTGACCGACCTGCGCCCCTTGGTGCCGGTGTTTCTGAGCTACGTGCTCAGCTTCATCTACATTGGCATCTACTGGAACAACCACCACCACATGCTCAGCAGCGCCTCACACATCAGCGGCGCCGTGCTCTGGGCCAACCTGCACCTGCTGTTCTGGCTGTCGTTGGTGCCCTTTGCTACCGGTTGGATGGGGGAAAACCATTTTGCGCCCGCCACGCTCCTGCTGTACGGGGTGGTGCTGCTGATGTCGGGCGTGGCCTATTGGCTGCTGCAGCAACTGATCATCCGGCAGGACGGCCCTAACTCGGTGCTGGCCCATGCCATCGGCAGAGACCTGAAGGGCAAAGCGTCGCCCCCGCTCTACCTGCTGGGCATTACCTCCTCGCTCTGGCTGCCCTGGCTGGCCGGGGCTGTGTACGTCTTCGTGGCGCTGATGTGGCTGATTCCCGACCGCCGCATCGAGCGGACCTTGGTCCGCAAGCAAGAACTGACGCACTAAGCCGCCCTGCGCGGCTACACTTCGGCTTCGGCGGACGGGCCACCGCGGCCGGGCACGGCATCGGGCACGTACTCGAGCAGGTCGCCGGGCTGGCACTGCAGCACCCGGCAGATGGCCTCCAGGGTGCTGAAGCGCACGGCCTTCGCCTTGTCGCTTTTCAGGATGGACAGGTTGGCCAGCGTGATGTCGACGGCGGCCGAGAGCGTACTCAGCGACATTTTGCGCCGGGCCAGCATCACGTCGAGGTTGACGATGATGGGCATGCTCAGACGGTCAGCTCGGCTTCTTCGGCCAGCACCACGCCGCGCTGGTACACGGCCGCCACCACCAGCAGCACCAGCCCGAACTTCCAGCTGCCTAGGTCGCCGGCCGGGTCCAGCACCGCGAAGCGACGAACGGCGTCGCGGCTGCCGTCGCCGAGGGGAAACGCCGGCACCAGGGCACGCAGGCACACCGTCGCCAGAAAGTTGTACACGTCGAGGCCAATCATGAGCAGCCCCAGCCAGCGGATGCGCGCGGCATTGACGCTGGTAAAGGGCGAATCCAGGCTCAGGTCGCGCAGAATGCGGTAGAGCAGCAGCCCGGTGAACATGGAGAACAGCAGCAGGGCCGTGGACGAGCGGCCCAACGAGGAATTGGTGTAGCCCAGCAGCGCCAGAGCCAGGCGCTTGCCCACGTGGGCCTCCCGGTACACCAACCGCTGCTGCTGGCTTTTGTCGATCAGGAAGTGCTGGCGGCCCGCCGCTTGGGCCTGCAGCAAATCCAGCTGCCCCGGGGCCAACTGCCCGCGCTGCGGCGCGGTACGCTCCAGCGTCACAAACACCAGGTCGTGGCTCCCCGTCAGGGAACGGGTGCTCCAGGAGAGGCTCAAAAAGACGCCCACGGCGGAGAGGATAAATTGTAGCAGCGCAAGGGTGCGTAACACACGAAACAACGGCGGAACGGGCGTAGCGGTGGGCATAGGTAAGTGGGATTGACTACACCCAAACCAACGCATTATTTATCGAATAACAATAAATATGTTTCTCTTAACGATAATACTTGGTAAAGCCCCGGGCCATTCGGCGGTGATGGCCGCCGGCTTGACCATCCAAGCGTGCGGCTGCGGCGCTGCCCGCCGGCAATCCGGCGTCCACGTTAGGCCCGCAACTAGTACCTTGAGCCGCAGGTACCGCTGCCTGCTGCCTTTGGGAGCGGGGCCCGGCTCCAAACCGTTTTTGCTTCTTCCCTGCCGATGTCTTTTTCCGCGCGCTTTCCCCACTCTACTCCCGGCCTGGCCGCCCTGGGCCTGCTCGGCCTCGCGCTCAGCGGCCTGCCCGGCTGCCAAACCAAGCCCACCACGACCAGCCCCACGGCGGCCTCAACCCCGGCCCCGGCCGCCGCCACGGCCTCCGCCCGGCCGGTCCCGGCCATCAGCGCGGCCACCATCGGCCGTTACCTGCGGGACGTGGCCTCCGACGAGATGCTGGGGCGCAAGCCGTTCACGGCGGGTGAGGAGCGCATCACTGCGTATATGGCCCGCGAATTCAAGCGCCTCGGCCTGCAGCCCGGTCCCGGCGGCAGCTACTTCCAGCCCGTGCCGCTGGTGGAAATCACCGGCACGCCCTCCCCGACCCTGCAAATCAAGGGCAAGGGCCAGAACCTGAGTCTGCCGTACAAAACCGACTTCGTGGCCTTTACCCAGCGCGAGCAGCCGCAGGTGGCCGTCACCAACTCGCCGCTGGTGTTTGCCGGCTACGGCGTGGTGGCCCCCGAGTACGGCTGGGACGACTACGCGGACCTCGACGTAAAGGGCAAAACGGTGGTCGTCCTCGTCAACGACCCCGGCAACGCAGGCAACGACACCACGCTATTCCGCGGCAAGGCCATGACCTACTACGGCCGCTGGACCTACAAATACGAAGAAGCCGCCCGCCACGGGGCCGCCGGCGTACTCATCGTGCACGACACGCAGCCGGCAGCCTACCCGTGGTCGGTGGTGCTGAGTGGCGCCATCAGCCCTAAGCTGCGCGCCCAGACCGCGAACAAAGGCGCCGACAAGTGCGCCCTGGAAGGCTGGCTGACGCTGGACGCGGCCAAGAAGCTGTTTCAGGCGGCTGGCCAGAGCTACGACGCGCTGTACGCCGCCGCCAACACCAAAGGCTTCCGCCCGCGGCCGCTGGGAGGGCTCACGCTCACCGGCAGCATCCGCAACGGCCTGCGCCGGCAGACGAGCAAGAACGTGCTGGCCGTGCTGCCCGGCACCACGCGCCCCGACGAGTACATCGTCTACTCGGCGCACTGGGACCATTTCGGGGTGGGCCGCGCCATCGAGGGCGACTCCATCTACAACGGCGCCGTGGACGACGGCACCGGCCTGGCGGCGTTGCTGAGCATTGCCGAAGCCTTCCAACAGGCCAGGGAGAAGCCCCAGCGCAGCATCGTGTTCCTGGCCGTGACGGCCGAAGAGCAGGGCCTGCTTGGCTCGGCCTACTACGCCCAGCACCCGCCGTTTCCGCTGAACAAGACCGTGGCCGACCTGAACATGGACATGCTCTGGCCCTACGGCGAGATGAAGGACCTGACGGTCATCGGCTACGGGCAGTCGGAGTTGGAGGACTACGCCCGGGCGGCGGCCCAGGAGCAGGGCCGCTACCTGCTGCCCGATCAGACGCCCGAAACCGGCATGTTCTACCGCTCCGACCACTTCAACTTCGCCCACGTCGGGGTGCCCTCGCTCTACGCCTCGGGCGGATTCGAGAGCCGCACTGGCGGCAAGGATGTCATTGCCCGGCAGCGCCAGCACTACACCACCCACATGTACCACAAGCCCGCTGACCAGTTCGACCCCACCTGGGATTTGGCGGGCATTGCCCAGGACGCGGAGCTGTACCTACGCGTGGGCCAGCGCCTGGCCGGCGAAACGACCTTTCCAAAGTGGCGCGAAGGCTCGGAGTTTCGGGCAGCGCGGGAAAGGAGCATGGAAAAGTAGCTGCCGGACGTTTTCGGCTCGACGCTCCAAGCAACTGAGTCCATGGCTGACTGGACTTGCCGCCCTTGGCTACGGCATCATTGGAGGCTTGACGCCCCGCGGCACCTTCCCAATCCGCTGTGGTACCTCCCTGCGCGGCAGGGAGGCGACGTTTCGCTGCCAGTGGCACCCCAATAGCACGCCATTGCGGACGCGCATTAGCCCTGACTTACCCGCCCTAAACAACCCTACTGCTAGAAACCGCATCTTCCCGGCATGAAGAAACTATTGCTCGTGGCCTTTGGCGTGGCCGTTGCTTCCCAGGCTCACGCCCAAACAACTCCTGCTCCGCTTCCCGATTCCGTTAAAGCGTTCCTAGACAAAAGCTTAACCCTGCTGGAGACCTACTCCCTGGAGCGTAAAGCCGTGGACTGGCCCCAGCTGCGGCAGGTGGTCTACCAACGGGCCCGGGGCGCGCAGTCGGTGCGGGAACTGCTCCCGATTTACCCCTATGTGTTCGAGCAACTCCAGGACGACCACGGCTGGCTGACTTACAAGGGCAAAACGTACAAGTGGCGTAACACCGCCCGTCCGCCGTACGCCAATGCCGCCGTGAAGCAAGCACTGGCCCAAAAACCCGGTCTGATCATCCGGCTCCTGCCCGGCCGTGTCGGCTACATTCAGCTGCCGGGCATCAACGCCGGGGGCAGCCTGCAGGCCATGCGCGACGCGGCCCAGGTAGTGCAGGACTCGCTCTGCCGCCACTACCCCGACCAAGCCCGGGCCTGGATTATCGATTTGCGCCTCAACGACGGCGGCGCCATGGCTCCCATGCTGGCCGGCCTCGCCCCCCTCATCGGCGACGGGCACCTGGGCGGCTTTGTAGACAAAGACGGGCGGCCTGATCAGCAGTGGTACCTGCGGCAGGGCAACTTCTACCTCGATACCCTGAAGGTCACCACGCTGGACAACCGCTGCCCCGTGCGGCGCACCGACAAGCCCATTGCCGTGCTGACCAGCGGACTGACGGCCAGCTCCGGCGAAATCGTGGCTATCAGCCTGAAAGGCCGCCCGGCCACCCGCTTTTTCGGCGAGCCCACCTACGGCGCCACCACCGCCAACGAAAGCTACCGCATCAGCGGCAGCTCCTACCTCACCATTGCCGGCCTGCTGGAAACCGACCGCAACCAAGCCACCTACAAAACCAGCGTTGCCCCGGACGTACCCATTTCTGGCGGCGACAACTTCACCGACCTCAGCAAAGACGCCAAGGTAGCAGCAGCGCTGAAATGGCTGAAAAAGCAGAAGCAAGGCCGGTAGCAGCCTTGCGCTGCGCCACCGGCTGTGAACCCGCGCTTACAGGCGCGGGTCCACGGCCTCGCTTTCCAGGGCCAGCACCCCGAATACGCACTGGTGCACGGCCCGCAACGGCTGCCCGGCCACGAAGCGCTCCAACCCCTCCACGCCGAGGGCGAATTCGCGCAGGGCCAGGTTGCGCTTGCCCTTCACGTTTCGCTCGCGCAGGCGCTCCAGGTTGCCGGGTAGCAGGTAGTCGGGGCCGTAGATGATGCGCAGGTACTCGCGGCCGCGGCACTTGAGGGCGGGCTGCACCAGGTTTTTGCGCCCGGCCGGGATGAAGTCGTAGGGCTTCACCACCATGCCTTCGCCGCCGGCCGCCGTCAGGTCCGTCCACCACTGGGTAGCAGCCTCCACGTCGGCTATGTCATTGAGGTGCACCACGCGGTAGGGCGTGGCGCGCAGCAGGCCCTCGTCGGCGCGGCAGAGGGTGCGCAGGGTTTCCATGTGCCAGGCGTGGTCCTTGTCGAAGTACGTACGGCCCTCGGTGGCCAGCAGGTGAAAGGGCGCCAGGCGCAGGTCGGCCAGGCTGTCCACCGGCCAGCAGTAGCGGCGGTAGGCCGCGGCGTAGTGCTCGGCGGCTGCCTGACGGGCCGTGGTGCGGGCCAGCAGCGCCTCCACGCCATCGAGGCCACGGGTGGCGGCCTGGCTGAGCACGGCGGCGGCCTCGGGCAGGGCGGCCGTAGCAGCGGCGGCCACCGCCGCGTACTGGTTTTTGATCAGCTCCTGCGCCTTGGCCGACCACGGCAGCAGCTCCGCGTCGAGGCACAGCCAGTCGGTGCCGAACTGCTCCCAAAAGCCGCTGGCGGTCAGCGCCTGCTGCAGGCGCCCCAGGAAGGCCGCCTCCAGGGCCGCATCGGCGAAGAAGTTGCGGCCGGTGCGGGTGTAGCACTTGCCCGGCCCCTCGCCCACCACCCCGAAGCGGCGGCGCGCGGCTTCCTCGTCGCGGGCCAGCACCAGCACCACGCGGGAGCCCATGTGCTTTTCCTCGCACACGACCCGCTCCTGCCCCTGCCGGCGGAAGTAGTCGAAGGCTTCGGCCGGATGCTCCAGCAGCTCGGGCAGCGCCGAGGTTTCGGAGGGCGACATGGTGGGCGGCAAGTACAGCAGCCATTTGGGGTTCAGCGCGAAGCGCGACATGACCTCCAGGGCCGCCACGGCGTTTTCTTCCCGGATGGTCACCGAGGGCAACAGGCGCGTCTTAATGATCTGCTTGCCGGTCACGTCGCGGATGTCAAGCACGTCGTCGTGATGCTGCTGGGCCGAGAGCAGGGCGGCATCGGCGGCTACTTCGGCCGGCCGCAGCGGGCGTACCGGCTCGCAGTACACCCGGGCGGCGGACACCGTGACCAGCTCCCGCTCGGGGTAGCGCAGGGCCGTGAGGCGGCCGCCGAACACGCAGCCCGTGTCGATGTCGATGGTGTGGTTGAGCCATTCGGGTTCGGGCACGGGCGTGTGGCCGTACACCACCATGGCCCGCCCGCGGTACTCCGAGGCCCAGTTGTAGCGCACAGGCAGCCCGAATTCGTCGATTTCGCCGGTCGTCTCGCCGAACAGCGCGAAGGCGCGCACCGCCCCGGAGCCGCGCCCCTGTATGTCTTCGCGCAGGCCGGCGTGGGCCACCACTAAGCGGCCCTCATCGAGCACGTAGTGGCTCACCAGCCCGTCGAGAAACTGGCGCACCTGTTTTTTGAAGGTTTCCGACTCGCCGGCCAGCTGGGCCAGCGTTTCGGCGAAACCGTGCTTTTCGGCCACGCTTTTCCCGTTCAGGTAGCGCAGCAGCTTGATGTCGTGGTTGCCGGGTACGCACAGCGCCAGCCCGTCCTGCACCATGCGCATGACCAGGCGCAGCACCGCCGGCGAATCGGGGCCGCGGTCGACCAGGTCGCCGAGGAACACGACTTTGCGCGCGGCCTCGCCTGCTGTTTCAAAAGGGTTTCCCGGCGTCGGCAGCTCCGACGGCTCCATCCCGCTGGCCTGGGCGGCGGCCCGGCGCGTGACGCGCACGCCCAAGTCGCGCGGGTCGAGGCGCTCCTCCGCTTCCACGGTGTAGCCCAGTCGGTCGAGCAGCTCGACCAGCTCCCGGTAGCAGCCGTGCACGTCGCCGATGATATCGAAGGGGCCGGTTTCGGTCCGGCGGTTGTTGTGCAGCGGGTCGCGCTGAATGTGCTGCACCGCGTCGATTTCCTCGGGGCCGTGCAGGTGGTAGAGGTGGCGGAAGCCCTCCTGCTTGAGCGTTTTGAGCGAGCGGCGCAGCTGCTGGCGCTGCTGGGGCACCACGTGGCGGCCCAGGTGTTGCCGCTCGGCGCGCTGCTGGTTGCGGTCCTCGGCCAGGCGGTCGGGCACGTCGAGCACCACGGCCACGGGCAGCACGTGGTAGTCGCGGGCGAGTTGCACCAGGCTTTTGCGGGCCTCGGGCTGCACGTTGGTGGCGTCCACCACCGTCAGCAGCCCGCGCTTCAGGCGCAGCCCCACCAGGTAGTGCAGCAGCGCAAACGCATCGGGCGTGGCCTGCTGGTCGTTTTCGTCGTCGGCCACCAGCGCCCGGCAGTGGTCCGACGAGACGATTTCGGTGGGCCGGAACAGCCGGCGGGCAAAGGTGCTTTTGCCCGCCCCGGACGTGCCGATCAGCAGGATCAGGGAAAGCTCGGGGACGCGCAGGGTAGTCAGGGGCATGCCGCAAAGGTGGCAAAAGATGCGCAGCGTCGTGCTCTGGGGAGTTGGAAGCAGAGTTAACTCCACGTTGGCCGGTTGTGTGCTACCCGCGAATTGCAGCGAGTGGCTATATGGCGAGACGCGTCCCATCGCGTCTCCTCGTCGAACGACCTGTACCGCGCTGACAACACAACCTCCGTAACGCTGAGACGCGACGGGTCGCGTCTCATTTCACCTACGGGTAGCGCGACCGGCTGGCCGGCAGCTACAGCAACTCGGCCCCCCGCAACGCATCCCGAATGATCTTCATCACCGACTCCTGCGCCATGCGCCGCAGCTTGCCCCGCACGAACAGGGGGTACACGGCCCGGGCCGCCCACCAGCCGGGCGGCATGCTGCGGCCCAGCAGCTCCGTTATCACTTTCAGGCGTTCCTCCAACTGGTTTTCCACCTCCTGCAGCTCGGCCGGGCGCAGGCGCGCATCGGCCCAGCGCGGGGCCGGCACTTCCGCGGCCGAAGCGCCCAGCAACGGGATGATGGGCAGCCGGGCCTCCCCCTGGGTGCCGCGCACCACGTAGTCGGGGTGCTGCTTCAGCGCGTCGGTCCAGCGTTCAAACAGGCCGTTGTCGGCGGGTAGCGTAAACCAGCGCCGCAGAAAACGCTGGCAGTTGCGACGGCCCAGCTCGAAGTCGTGCTGCCGGAACTTGCGGCTCAGGAAGCCGCCGAACGCGCCCAAGGGGCCGCAGGCCAGCGCCGGGGCCGGCGGCCGGGTCCCTTCGCGCACGGGCGCCACCACAAAGCGGCTGTTCACGTCCAGGTCGAGGGCGCCGACGAGGTCTTCGGCCCGGAAGCGGGCTTGGTTGAGCAGCGTGGCCAGCAGCCGCCCCACCAAAGGCCCCAGTTCCTGCTGCAGCACGGCAAAGGAGGGCTCGGCAGCACCGGGGAAAGGATCGATCAGCACCAGGGCACGCCGGGCGCGCTGCCCGTTGGGGTCGTTGCGCAACCGGCCGCTGAGGTCACCGGCAAGCACCCTGCGGGCAATTTCAAACGGCTCGTTGTTGGTCACGCCGCCGTCCACGAACAGGTACCGGGCACCGTCGGGCTGCTGCGGGTCGTCGGGCGGGGCCGCCACGCGCCGCACGAAGTCGGGCCGGGCGCGGCCCAGGTACCAGCGGCTGGCAAAGTGGGCGTTGGGAAACTTCATGGCCCGGCTGACTAGCGCAATGGGGAAGGCGCCCGTGGACAGCGCCGCCTGCCCGAGCCGGTCCCAGGCGGCGGTGCTGGCCGCCCCGTTGGTGCTGGGCAGCAGCACCAGGTCGGGCGCGACGGCCGCCGGGGCCAGAGGCGGGTGGTGGGGGGCCAGCAGGCGAAACTGCAGGCGGTCGGCGTGGTCGGTAAACAGCTGGTCGTTGCCGCCCTGCTGGGTGACGGCGTACGTCAGGCCGTTCAGGTTGGTCAGCGTCAGGTAGAAGTCCAGGTGCTGCCCGGGCAGCCACGGCGGCCAGCGAAACCGCGTTGGTCGGGTCAGCGCGTCGCGGGCAATGACGTCCAGCACGTCGCAGTTCAGCAAGTTTTGCAGGCTCTGGAAGCCGAACTTCGGGTCGGCGCGGGCCCGGCGCTTCAGATCGGCCGGATCGAGCAGGTGGCGGATGTCGATGTCTTCCACCCAGGCTTTGTGGAATTTGTGCGTGGTGCCCTCCACAGCCGACACCGCGCTGAGCGCGGCGCACATGCCGCCGGCCGAAGCCCCCGCCATGACTTTCAGCCGGACCTCGTGCAGCGGCAGGGGGCCATTGCCGTCGGCCGCCTGGTACGGGTGCACTAGGGCCCGCTGCAGTTCGGGGCTATACCAATGGTCCAGCGCTTGAAAGAGGAAATCGATGACGCCAGCCGTGTACGCACCGGCCGACACAGCGCCGGCCATCACCAAGCCCAGTTCGAAAGTGTACGGATCAGCGGGCGGCGGGGCCAGTAGGACCTCGGGCGCAGGGAGATGCCGGCCGGCGCCGGCCAAGAGTGACGGTTCCATGAGCAGCACGGCGAAGGTGAGAGGAAGAGGCCGCGGTACTTACACCAGGGCGGGCATGGCGCGGAGCACCAGCGGCAAGAAGTGGGCTTGAGCGGCGGCAACCGTGTTGCCGCCAAAAAAAGCCGTTCCGGGGCAGGTCTTAACGCCCCTGACCACGGCTTGCTGCTCGGCCCGCGGCAGGCGCTGCCCCGTATCGGGGTCGAACCAGTGGTGGTACACCACCGTGTGCACGCTGGGCCGCAGCCCGAAGTGGTGGCAGAGCACGGCGTTGAGCTGCACGATGACGTCGCGGTGGGCGTCCGTCATCGGGTCGCGGCCGGCATCAAAGTCCCCGACGTGCTCCAGGCAGATGCCGCCCGTGTTGTGGGCGTAGATGCCGGCCGGCTTCACGTCCAGCGGGCGGCCCAGGGCGAGCTGCCCGTCCGGGAAAGTGGTCAGGTTTTGCGCTATCTGGCTGAAGCCGCGGTCCTGCACGTGGCTGCGCTCCATACCTTGCAGCAAGGCAAAGTGGTTGCGCCCGTTGAAATCCGCGTACGCCGGCCGCCAGGTATGATGGTTCTGCACGTGATGGATGGTGCGCACGACGCGCTGCTGCTCCAGCCAGTCGGCAAACTCAAATGCCGACTCGAAGAGCACAAATTTGCCTTTCTTGACCATGGCGCAGGAAGCTAAAGGGTGACGCCTCGTTTCGCCGCGGGCGGCGGCGTCAGCATCCTGAAATTCTGCAACATGCGTTGAACAGACATCAGTAGCAGCACTGAATTTACCGGGAAGCAGTCACGGGAGGCGCTTGGCTGCACCACTTCAGCGCCCACCCTTTCCTACCGGCCCGTCACCCGAAACTCCACCCGGCGGTTGAGCTGCCGCGTGGCTTCGCGGGCGTTGCTGGCCCGGGGCTCGGCGCCGCCCAAGCCCACGCCCGTGATGCGCGCCGGCGCAATGCCGCGCTCGACGAGGTACGCCTTGACGGCCGCCACGCGCTGCTCGCTCAGGACCACGTTTTTGCGCGGGTCGCCCACGTTGTCGGTGTGGCCGCGCAACTCGATGGTGATGCCCGGGTTTTGCGTGAGCAGGGTCACCAGCTGATCCAGGGCCGGACCCGACGAGGCGAGCAGCACGGCCTGCCCCTGCGCAAACTGCACGTTGTCGAGCGGCAGGGTAGCGCCCACCGCTAGCGGCCGCAGCAGGATGTCCTGCACGTAGGGCCCGGCGCCGGTCCGGTAGGTGCTGTCGACGGCGAGGTACCCGGCGAGCTGTGCCTGCAGGGCATAAGCCTGGCCGGGCGCCAGGGTCAGCGAAAAGCCCCCTTCGGCTGTCAGCGGCGTGGTGTCCAGGCCGCCGCCGGGACTGCGCAGACGCAGCTGGGCCTGCGGCAGGGGCTGCAGCGTAAGGGCGTCGAGCACGCGGCCGCGCCAGGTGGCGGTAGTCGGGGCCGGGGGCGCCGGCGTCGCTCGGGAAGCCCCGCGAAAGAGGTTGCAGCCAGCCAGGTCGGTGTAAATGCCGCGGCGCACCCGGTAGGCCTGCCGCTTGGCCATGTCCACGCGGTAGAGGGCTTTGGGGCCGGCCAGGTACAGCCGGCGCCGGCCGCTGGCGTCGTTCTGAAACAGCAGGTCGCTGTAGCCGCCGCGCTCGGGTAGGCCGGTGAGCGGCGTCAGCTCCGGCGCGGGCCGCAGGGTATTCAGGTCGATGCGCAGCAAAGAGCCGTCGGTGCTGTACACCTGGTACAGGGTATTCGCGTCGTCGAGGCAGAAATTGCCGTGCGAGCCCGCCCCGGCAAAGCCAATGGCCGGGTAGTACGGCGCCTGCCGCACCGGGTCGGCGGTCCACACCACCGTCACGGCCCCGTCGTGCGGGCTTACCTTGACCAGTTGCCCGGCGTCGGAGGTAATGAAATACAGGTCGCCGCGCTCGTCCGTGGCGGCCGAAATCCAGACGCTTTCCCCGCCCTGCGCGGGCAGCTGCCAGGTGGTGTAGCCGCCCTGCCGGGTGGCGGGATTGTAGCGGTACACGAATTCGGGCGTGTCGGTGGGCGCTTTGGTTACCGAGTAGAGGCAGTTGTCGAAGCCCTTGGCCAACGCGTACGACTGAAACGGCAACACCAGGTGGTGGACCCGCGGCGGGGCTTCGGGGTCGGCCACCGAAAACTCGTGGATGGAGCGGCAGTCGTCCTCCCACCGGTCGTTGTGGTAACGCAGGGCCGCAATGCCGTACATTTTGTCGTCGCAGCGCTGCTCGGCGTAGCGGCGGCTGGCGGGGCCGTTGCCGGTAAAGGCAAACGACTCGACCACTTGCCGCCCCTGCGCCAAGTAGCGGCTATCCGCGCCGATGGCCCGGTATTCCACCTCGAACGCGTAGCCGCCGCGCCATACCCGGCGCCCCACCACGTGGGTACGGCCGGCGGGCGCGGCGTAGGTGTAGTCGTAGCGCGCTTCCTGGTAGCGGCCCGCGTCGTGCTGCTCCAGCTTCAGCACCCGGGCCTGCGGCAGGCGCCGGATATCGCGCCACAGCGAATCAAGCTGACCGTACGCGAGCAGGTTCAAGTCCTTTTGGTGGTCGGGCAGCGGGCGCACGGTCAGCGTGGCCTTTGCCGGCGCCGTGCGCCGGGAGGAGCCGGTGAAAAAGGTCACCTCGCGGCGGTCGTCGCGGCGGTGCAGCTGCCAGGCGCGCGGGTAAGCCAGGCGGTAACCGCCCTCGGCGTCGGCGTAGCGCTTGGGCTCTGAGGTCTCCTGTGCGTGCAAGGTTACTCCGTACAGCGCCAGCACCAACGTCAGCAAAACCTTCATAAGCAGCGGAGGAGCAAAAAAATAGGGCCAGCAACCCAAAAGGTAACAAGGTTACGGCACTTGCCGCGGAGCCGTTTTCGCACGCCGGCGGCTTGTGGGGTCTTTGAGCTGATACTCTACTTGATACGGCAGCCACAAATGGCTTCCCCCATAGCAGCCCGGGCCGCTGCGTGAGGCTTTCACCCCGGAAGCCCCCATCCGCGCCCTGCGGTAGGCACAGGCAGTGCCGGCCATCAAGGGCGCAGCGGCCAGCGGAGGTGTCCCGGCGCACATAGCAGAACCGCGCAACCCTTCACCCGAACGCAAAAACGGCCAGATCCGGTATGGCCACGTTTACCCACGCAGCCTTTGGGCTGGCAAGCACGTGGCCCGGCGCAGACCCTGGAAACAGCGCGCGGGTAACGCCGGGCCGGAGCCGTCAGCCTGCGGCGGGCATTCCGGCATGCTCAAACACGGCCAGCTGCGAGGGCGCCCCTACTTCTTCGGCCTCGGGCCCCAGCGGTGCCATCCGCACGCGGTAGCCTTGGCGCTCGGCCACACCCGCCGCCCACTCGGCAAACTGCGCCCGCGTCCACTCGAAACGGTGGTCGTGGTGGCGAAACTCCCCGGCGCTCAGCTGCTCGTAGCGTTGGTTGTAGTCGGCGTTGGGCGTGGTCACGAGCACGGCGCCAGGCCGGGCGCGGGCAAACACAACCTGCTCAAACGCGGCCAGCCGGCCCTCGTCCAAGTGCTCGATGACTTCCACCACGGCCGCCGCATCGTAGCCGGCCAGGCGCGGGTCGTGGTAGAGCACGGAGCCCTGCGCCAGCGTGAGCCGCTCGCGCTGCCGCGGGGGCATCTCGGCCACGCGCAGCCGCTCCTGCGCCCGCTGCAACTCCTGCCACGACACGTCCAGCGCCAGAATGTGCTCGATGGACGGCAGTTTGAGCAGGCGGCGCACCAGCTTGCCCTCCCCGCAGCCCAGGTCGAGCACGCGGCGGGCGTCCAGCCGGCGGATTTCCTCCCCCACGCGGTCGAGGCGCTGCTCGTGCAGGCTTTGCCGGGGCGACGCGGTTTCGGCGGCAGTGGGCAGATCGGCGGCGGGGCCGAGCACGTCGTCCGAGGCCTCGGCTTCGCCGGCCAGCAGCCGCTCCAGCGTGGGGTTGACGTACTGGACCAGGTTGCGCAGGTAACGGCGGGTGATAAACTCGCGCGCCGGGTGCTGGGGCAGCCAGGCCGTGCCGCGGTGTAGCAGCTTTTCGGCTTCGGCCTGGTTGATCCAGTAATGCTTGTCGCCGCGGTCGAGCACCGGAATGAGCACGTAGAGGTGGCTGAGCAGGTCGCGCAGACGCAGGGCCGGGTGACGCAGGCGCAGCGTAAAGTAGCGGCTGTCGCCCCAGGCCGGCACCGTCGGGTCCAGCGGGTGCGCCGTGGTTTCGACCTCGTAGCCCAGCGGCCCGAACAGCCGGTGGAGCTGCCCGGCATCGGCCGCGGGCATTACGGCCACGGTGGCTTCCAGCGGCAGCAGCACGTCGGGCAGTTCGGGGCGGTCCTTGCAGGTGCCGTTCATTGCCGTATTGAAGGCTTTGCCCAGGGCCACGCTCAAAAACGAAGAAGCCGCGTAGGGGCGGTCGTTGACGTACTGCTCCAGCGCGAAGCCCTCGCCCGCCGGGCCGCGGTGGCTGCGCACCAGCCCCACGGGGTCCAGTTCCAGCAGCAGCGCGGCCGTGCACCGCTCGGGCGTGGCTTCCGGGTAAAAAATATGGGCCTGCCCGGCCGCAATTTCCAGCGTTTGCAGCCGAGCCGGGTTCTTGTGGAGCAGGTAGCCCAGATCGGTAGCGGGCTGGTGGGTGGTGGTAATGGTCAGCAGCATCGGCAAGACGCGGGAAGGTGCACGGCACTGCCGGGACGGGCAGGCCGGGCAAGTTACGCGAATTGGTTTTCGCTCCCGACGGGGTGCCGGTACGGGCAAACACCCAAAATGTGGAGAAACTCTCGTCCCTCCCGGTTGCGTTGCGCGGTGAGCCGCGGGCAGTTGCCTATTTTTGTCGGCTGAAGGGTGCGCCACCGCACCCCTCCGAACCTACTATGAAGAAGTTTTTTACCCTGCTTACGCTGCTGGCCCTGGGCACGGTAGCGGCCCACGCCCAGTCGCTGCCCGGTGCCGAGCGCAAGAAGTACATGCTGCCCAAAAAGGACAGCGAATGCCCGTACGTGCAGAACGTGACCAAAAACACGGAGGAGGAACAGGAAGTGGAGGGCACGTTTACGCGCCTGGCTTACCGCCCCTACGCCGAGCTGCTGAACGAAATCAACGAGCTGCGCAAGATGAACAGCTGGGCCGACACGACGTACCAGCGCCGCTTCGAGCAACTGCCCGCCGGCGGCGTACTGGTGGTAACCATGCACCGCAAAGGAGCCAAGAACGCCGACCCCAGCCTGCTCACCGTGGCCGCCAGCAGCAAGGACGGCAAGCAACTCATGAGCCAGCAGCTCACGCCGGGCACCGGCCGCTTCTGGAACCGCGACCTGTACCTGAGCACCCGCACTATACCATTTGTAAAAACCGACCAACCCGGTCCGGTGCAGGTTGTCATTACGGACGACAAGCTCAAGCAGCACTTTGATTACGTGGTAAATACCCAATAATCTGACGTTACGCGCGGACTTAGCCTTAAAAGTCAATCGGCCGAAGCTGGTTTAGCCTCGGCCGATTGATTTACCCAATTGGGTACGGCTATTTTTGCTGCAGCTGCGCCCACTGCACGGCCACCAGGGTCTTGGCGTCGCGCCACGGGCGGGCCACCATTTCGTCCCAGCTCAGGCGCACGACGGTGATGTTCTCGTTTTCGCCCTCGGCCCCGCCGCCGGCTCCGCTCGGGTGGCTGACCTCAGCGTAGTACACCCCAATCTGCTCGGCGTTGCCGCCCGGCGAAGGGTACAGGTCCACGATGTGCTCCAGCCGGTGTACCTCGGCGTAGCCCAGCTCCTCCTCTATTTCGCGGCGTAAGGCCTCCTCGGGGGCCTCTCCCTTCTTGTCGAGCATGCCGGCTGGGATTTCCTCAATTTCTTCTTCGGCCCCGACGCGAAACTGCCGCACGAAAACATATTCGCGTTTGTTGGTGTCAAATACCAGCGCGGCAACGGCGCGGCCGGGCTCAAACCGCTCGCGCGTCAGTTGCTGGTCGCCGTCCTGCACGGTGAGTTTGCGCAGTTTATAGAAGCCGTCGTAAACCGTTTCTACCTTTGTAATCTTCATGGAGTGTTTGGGATAAGGGCCAGCCTGGTTTCCTTACGCCAAATATGCGGGCCAATGTTTGCCCCACGCCGCACTCCGCCGCATTCTTTTTCCATTCGACCTTGACATTTGACGACCTCCAACTGCTGCCGGCGATTCTGAAATCCCTGCACGCCGCGGGCTACGAACGCCCCACCCCCATTCAGCAGCAGGCCATTCCGCACGTGCTCGACGCCCGCGACCTGCTGGGCGTAGCGCAGACCGGTACTGGCAAAACCGCCGCTTTCACCCTGCCGCTGCTCCAGCGCCTGCACCTGGCCAAGCCCACGAACCAGCCCACCGGCGCCCGCGCCGTGCGCGCCCTGATTCTGACGCCCACCCGCGAGCTGGCCATTCAGATCGGGGAAAGCTTCGAGAGCTACGGCAGCCACCTGCCGCTGCGCCACGCGGTCATCTTTGGCGGCGTGAGCCAGCATCCGCAGGTGCAGGCCCTCAAGCGCGGCATCGACGTGCTGGTGGCCACGCCCGGCCGCCTGCTCGATTTGATCGGGCAGGGTTTCGTCGACCTGAAACGCCTGGAAATCTTCGTGCTCGATGAAGCCGACCGCATGCTCGACATGGGTTTCATCAACGACATCCGGCGCATTTTGCCCCTGCTGCCCAAGCAGCGGCAGTCCCTGTTCTTTTCGGCCACCATGCCGCCCACCATCCAGCAACTGGCCGATACCATTCTGCGCAATCCGGTGCAGGTGGCGGTGACGCCCGTATCGAGCACTGCCGAGACGGTGGCGCAGACCGTGTACATGGTGGAAAAAACCGATAAGCCCTTCCTGCTGCTGGAAGTGCTCAAAGACCCCGCCCTGCGCCGCGTGCTGGTGTTCAGCCGCACCAAGCACGGGGCCGACCGCATTGCCAAGGGCCTTACCGCGAAAGGCATCGGGGCCGAGGCCATTCACGGCAACAAGTCGCAAAACGCCCGGCAGCGCGCCCTGCAGAACTTCAAGAGCGGCGAAACCCGCGTGTTGGTGGCTACCGACCTGGCCGCCCGCGGCCTCGACGTGGACGAGCTGAGCCACGTGGTCAACTACGAGCTGCCCAACGAGCCGGAAACTTACGTGCACCGCATTGGCCGCACGGGCCGGGCCGGCGCCGTGGGCACTGCCCTGTCCTTTTGCGACTTGGAGGAGCGCGCCTACCTGCAGGACATTCAGCGGCTGATCAACCGCGAAATTCCGGTGGAAGATTCGCATTCCTACGCCAACAACGACGTAGCTCCGGTACCGCTCAAGGGTCCGAACATCACCAAGCCCAAGGGGCCGGCCGGTCGGCCCCCGCGCCAAGGACGTGGTGCCACCGGCGGCGCGCCCAAAGCGGCGCGCTCCGAGCACGCCCGCTCGGCATCCGCCGCTCCCCGGCCCAAGCCCGACCGCCAGGGCCAGCCGAAGCGCGCAGGGGCCAGCCCGGCCGGAGCCAAATCGGGCTCCGACGGCCGCCCAGCCCGGCGCCGCCGCGACTCGCGCCCGAACCGGTAATCGCCGCTCCTCAGCGACTACGCCGCTCGTCTCTGTAGACGGGCGGCTTTTTTTATGCTGCCCCAGCAGAGCGGTCTGCGGTGCCGGTGCCCTGGCCGTCCGTATTCAGCAATGCTGGCTCGTCGGAGCGCCCGGCCATGAAGCGTAACGCCGTCTTCGGCTAGACTCCACGAACAAATTTTAGCGCCGCGCGCTTATACAGGTGATACCGGCACCTGAAGCCGGGCTCTTTATGTGCCATTCCACCCCGCCGTTTCATGGCTAACAGTTCGCACTCGGTTATCGACGCGCTGCGCACCACCGCCCAGCGTCTCAGCGCACAGGCTCCCTATCAGTGGGGTCATATGGGCAGCTGCAATTGCGGCCATCTGGCCCAGACGATTACCCGCCTGAACAAGGCAGAAATTCATGCCCGCGCGTTGCAGCGCTACGGCGACTGGGACCAGCAGCTGCGCGACTACTGCCCCACCAGCGGCTTGCCCATCGACGAAACGATCGACGAAATGCTGGCCCTGGGTTTTACCCGCAGCGACTTAGCGCACTTGGAACGCCTTTCTGATCCGGTCGTACGGGCGGCCATTCCGTTTGAGCGGCGGCAGGCCCTGCGCCACAACCACCGCGACGACGTAGTGCTTTACCTGCGCACCTGGGCCCAGTTGTTGGAAGACGAATTGCTGGCTAGCATCAGGCTGCCAGAGTTGCACCCGGCTGAAGTAGCGACTCCGATCTTGGTCCACTAATTTCCGCCAAGGCCCCGCGCAAAACGGCCCCGCCCGACAGTGCTGTCGGGCGGGGCCGTTTTGCGCGGGGCCTTGTGAGCAAACCCGGACTAAGCGGATTACTTAATAGCGTTCGGGTTGCTGCTCTGCGCCTCGCGGTAGCCTTCGGCACGGTGGCTGCGCTTGTAGGCAGCATCGGCGTTGGGGTCTTGTTCGGCATTCGGCGGGGGCGTGCACGACGTGGCCAGCACGGCCACCCAGGCAAATAAAGCGAGCAGGCAGGTCTTCTTCATGCCCCAAAGGTAATGAGCCGCCGCGGATTCCGTCAAGCGAAGTTCGAAGTAAGTACAACAGCGTGTAAGCGTCTGCTTACTCGTAGCAGGTTAACAATTATAACCGCCGCTAACGTATACGCAGCAATTGGCTTCCCCGCCCCGTTTAGAAATAACTTCTACCAACGCCTATCCTAATTCATTCGATACAGCTGAACAAAACATCACAAAAGTAAACCAACGAATACTCGACTAATGCAGTTAGGATCTAATCCAAACAATTGGATGTAACTTTACCAACAAGTAATACAGTCAATAATTTTAGCAAAGCTGGTTTAAATATCCCGGTACAACGACTCAAATAAACGACACACCTGAATTTGTACTAACACATTGTTTTCACGTTACGAATCAAGAATTCTATTACATAAACCACAAGTCACAACAACAATGAACATATAACTGATTAACAGTAGTTTATAAAACATAAACAATTACACCTGTCAGACAAAAAACACGAACATGACATATTTAAATTAACAAACATATCCTCGTACTTAACTCACTCATCCGTAAGTTGCAATTTACCGCCCGTTTCCATGGCTAAAACACCACCACAATCAAGCCAAAATTCTATAGGGATACGGGGAATCATAAGCTGGGCAAGGCAGCTTATGGTCACAAACACCATTTCCCGAGGATATCAGAACCCCTCCGGCGCGGGACTAAAGTCCGTGAATGTGCCGTCGCTGTAGAACACGAGCACACGCCGGATAGTCTTGGAGGGAGTAGCCTGAATAGCCGGCTGAGATGGCGCGGCATGGCTGGTGTTGGGCAACTCAGCCGCTGGTAAGCCTGGAATAGGCAACTGATTGGACTGCAAGACTGCCTCTCGTGGGGCCTCAACTGCCGTCCCCCTGATGCGGCTGGCGACGTGCTTGGATTGAGGAGCCTCTGTAGGCTGCTTGGCGGCACGCAGCCCGCGGCGGGCCACCTTATCGGCCGGAACGAGGGGCGGCTCCTCAGACGGGGCCGGAGGCATTGTAGCGGAGGCATCAGCCAGCATTGCCCCCTGCCCGGTCAGCAGCCAGGGCATGGACAGGTCGGGAAAGGCCGCAATGATCTTCTGCACGACCTCTAGGCTCGGCTTATTGCGCCCTCCCAGTATGTGGCTCATAATGGGCCGGGCTACGCCAATTGCATCAGCGAACTGGGTTGGGCTGAGCTGCCGGGCTTGAAGCAAGAGACGGATGCGTTCGACCATAGTTGTGGCTTCGGTTTACAAAACTATCATCTTCCGATGGAAGTACACAGCAAACCCAAAACGAGCTTTTAAAGCAAACAATACACAAGTAAACAAGCGTTAACATTTGTATTACATACGTTAGCAAACTGTTTACATAAGTAACAGATGTAAACAACCCACTTTGCTGCCTGTTGAGCAAGACACTTTGTGCCACCTGCGATGCATTATCCCTATGCTAGTGCAGAGTTAGATGAGTTGCTAGGTACCAGAGACTGATTCGGACCACCTCTACCCCTCCTTCCTTGAGGCCATGCATAAAGCCCGACGGCCGCTATCCTCTGAGTAGGATAGCGGCCGTCGGGCTTTATGAGTTAAGCGGATAGGCGGTGGCCCGTCATGCGCGAGTGGCTCAGGTGCTGAAATACTCTTGGGCTAGTGCTTTGTCGTGACCGTAAATGTCGTCGCGGAAATGCAGGTTGCCGGCATCATCCACCCAGGCCGTAAAGTATACCAAGTATACGGGCAGCTTTTCGGGGAGCGGGACGTATTGCTCCTTCCCGCCGGCAATGGTCTCCTGAATTTTGGTCATGTCCCAGCCGGGCTTGTTGCGCAGCAGGTACTCGGCCAGCTCCAACGGTTTTTCTACGCGCACGCACCCGTGGCTAAATCCGCGTTTGCCTTGGCTAAACAACTCGTCGTGCGGAGTGTCGTGCAGGTAGATGTCGAGTGAATTGGGGAAGATAAACTTAGCATCTCCCAGGTCGTTTTTCGGTCCCGGCCGCTTGCGTAGCGTGTAGCGCCAAGTGCCTTCCGTCAGGTTGGCCCAATCGATGCTGGTGGGGTCGACCGGCGTGGCTTTCGCCCCCGCCCCCTTCACCACTTCCATGTCAAGACGGTTGAGGTAGCCCACCGGATCGGCGGCCAGCTTTGGGCGCAGCTCTTTGTCGATGATGCTGTAAGGCACGTTCCAATACGGCGCGAGTACTACGTACTCCATCTTGTCGCTGAAAACCGGCGTTGCGTTCAGCGTCTTACCCACGATAACGCGCATGTCGATGGCCGGCTTGCCGTTCTCGTACACCCACATGTGGTAGTCGGGGATGTTTACGAGTAGGTAGTTCGGCTCGAAGCGCTTGGGTATCCACCGCCACCGCTCCATGTTCACGATGATCTGATCGATGCGCTGCTGCAGCGGCACGTTCAAAAACTTGATGGTTTCGGGGCCGAGGTTGCCATCGGCTTTCAAGCCGTGTTGCGTCTGGAAAGCTTTGACCGCAGCCACCAAATCCGCGTCGTACGTGCGCGACTCCTGAGGGGCCGCCGGCTGTCCCGACCGGTTGTTCACGGGCACAGCCTGCATGGGCGCTGCCACGTCCGGGTTAGGCGTTCCATCGGCCTTGAAGCCGAGCAAGCGGCGGCGCAGGGCCGGCACCACGGCCGAGGTGTCGCCGGGGCGCAGGCGCTTAACGGCGGGCACAGGCTGCCAGCCACCGTTGCGCTGCATGGTGCGGTAGTGGGCCAGGGCCGTGCGCAGCCGGTCATACTCTGGGTGCAGGGGCTCGAATTCGTAGTACGGATAAGTACTTTCGCGCTCCTTGAGTATGGTCATGAGGGCCTTGTGCAACTTGATTTTGTTGCGTTTGACCTGCCAATCGATGTTTTTTACTTCGCGCGGATTCACGATACCGCGGTAGAAATCGTCGGCCCAATTGAAATAGGTAGCCGACAGGGCCACATCAATTTCCTGTTCCAGCGCGTTGCGCGCCGTGGTATCAGGGGCTTCTTTGATCTGAGCGAACAGCTTATCGAAGTCGATGACCCGGTACTTCTTTGGATCGAGGCCGTCGGCACCGGCCTTGCTCAGCTCGGCCAGCATGCGCTCGGTCTGGGGCACCAGCTCGTGGTTGCGAAACCAGCCCAAGCGGCCGTTGCGCTCCTTGTAGAACTTCTTGCCCCATTCGATTTCGTCTTTGAAGGCCGGCTTCGAGGCCATGTACTTCTCTACGTACACGGTATCGACGAGCGGCTGCGGCCCACCCAACTTGCCTTTAGGCAGGAGGTCGGCGGCTGCGTCCTGAACTTTGTCCTGCTGCTCCTGGCTACACGCACTGGTAACCAGCAGCAGGCACATAGCCAGCCACAGCATGATGGTGGAAAAGAAAACGGATTGAACCGATGGTTTCATTGGAGCAGAGGGTGGAAAACAACGCGGCGAATGCGCGCATCCGCAGTGGCATTCCCAATAGTGGCGGCTGGGCTGCGGGCGCGGTTGCCTCGTTGTACTCCATTGGCCAGCGACGGGTTGCCCAGGGCCAACGGTTTCCAGCCGCCAAGATAACCCAAAACGGCCGCCTCAGAAAACATTTCTAAACAGATATATAGGCTTGATAGGCACCGGCTCCGCCCCCGAGCGACCAAGAAAGCTGCCGCGCGCAGCAGGCCTCGGTGAGCCTACCGCCGTACACCCTACGCCTGATTCCCAAACCTGCCCGGCGGGCAGGTGGTTATCTTTGCCTTCGCCTCACCTTCCATTCCTTGATTATATGGCCGTTTCTCTGCTTGCCGCCGATCCGCACAGCTGCGCCCGCCCTGCCGAGGCCGTTGTACGCCACCTTGCCCTTGATTTGACCGTTGACTTCCCCAGCCGCGTGCTGCGGGGCAAGGCTACCTGGCAACTGGAGGTGCAGCCCGGCGTGACGGATCTGTGGCTCGACACGCGCAACCTGGCCGTGGAGGCCGTCACGCTGGAGGACGGCGTGACGCTCACGCACTTTGAGCTGGGCGACGACGACCCGGTGCTGGGCCGGCCCCTGCGCATTCACGTGCGGCCCGACACGCGCGCCATTACGGTGGTGTACCGCACGGTTCCCGAGGCGGCCGCGCTGCAATGGCTAAGCCCGGAGCAAACGGCGGGGAAGCAGCACCCCTTTCTTTTTACCCAGTCGCAGGCCATCCTGGCCCGCACCTGGATTCCGTGCCAGGATTCGCCCGGCATCCGCTTCACGTACGAAGCCACGGTGCGCGGCCCGCAGGAACTGCTCGCGCTGATGAGCGCCGAAAACCCCCAGCAACGCTCGGCCACCGGCGAGTACCGCTTCCGCATGCCGCAGCCGATTCCGGCCTACCTCATGGCGCTGGCCGTCGGCGACCTGCAGTTCGAGCCGCTGAGCCCGCGGACCGGCATCTACGCCGAGCCGGCCACGCTGCCGGTAGCCACGCACGAGTTTGCCGACCTCGAGCATATGGTGGCTGCCGCTGAAGAACTGTACGGACCCTACCGCTGGGAGCGGTACGACCTACTGGTGCTGCCGCCCTCCTTCCCGTTCGGCGGCATGGAAAACCCGCGTCTGACTTTCGTCACGCCGACCATCCTGGCCGGTGACCGAAGCCTGACCAGCTTGGTGGCCCACGAGCTGGCGCACTCCTGGTCGGGCAACCTGGTCACGAATGCCACCTGGAACGACTTCTGGCTGAACGAAGGCTTTACCGTGTACTTTGAGCGGCGCATCATGGAGCGGCTATACGGCCGCTCCTACGCCGACATGCTGCAGGTGCTCGGCCAGACGGGCCTGCACCACACCATCGACGAGCTGGGCAAAGAGAGCATCGACACGCACCTGCACCTGAACCTGGCCGGCCGCGACCCGGACGAAGGCCTGAACGAAATTGCCTACGAGAAGGGCAACTACCTGCTGCTGACGCTGGAGCACCTCGTAGGCCGCGAGAAACTGGACGCCTTTATCACACGGTACTTTACCGAGCACGCTTTTCAGGCCATGGATACGGCGCACTTCGTGCAGTACCTGCGCCGCGAGCTGCTGGACCAAGTGCCCGGAGCGGAGGAGCAGCTTCAGCTCGACAAATGGATAAACGCCCCCGGTATTCCGACCGTGGCTCCGCCGGTGCAGTCGGAACGGTTCGGGAGCGTGGAAGCCGCGTTGCAGAGCTGGCGGCACGGGGCTGCACCCGCTTCGCTGGAAACTGGTGCGTGGAGCACGCACGAGTGGGTGCATTTCCTGCACGGCCTGCCGGAGCACATCAGCGCGCCGCAGCTGCAGGATTTGGATCAGGCCTACGGGTTTACCCAATCCGGTAATGCCGAAATTCTTTCCGCTTGGTTTCCGCTGACCATTCGGACGGGCTACGCGCCGGCCGAGGAGGCCCTCGGCAGCTTCCTCACGCGGGTGGGCCGCCGTAAGTTTCTGGTGCCGCTGTACAAGGCCCTGCTCGCCACGCCGGCCGGTCAACAACGCGCCCGGCAGCTTTACACGGCGGCGCGGGCCAACTATCATTCCGTATCCACCAGCACGCTGGATACGTTAGTAGGGAAGCCGGGCGCCGCGTAAGGGTGGCCGGCCCGGAGCCGGGCGGCCGCTGACCGGATGGTTGGCAGCGGCCCCGGCGCAATAATTGCTACCCGGCGGAAGCTGGCCCCAGGATTGCAGGCGCCAACCGGTTTTGCTTTTCTTCTTAATTACACCTCCCCCAACTCGTTGGACACACTAAAACCTCTGGGTAAACTCATTGCCGTGGGTGGCAACGAAGACAAAGGCACCCACCCCAACCCGCGCAAGCAGAAGAAATACTACCTCAATTTTTTTGAGCTGGGCATTCTGAAGCGCGTGGTGCTGGAATGCGGAAAAACCGATCCGCGCATCGAAGTCGTGACCACGGCCTCGATGATTCCGGAGGAAGTCGGGCGCATCTACGTGTCGTCGTTTGGCATGCTCAACTGCATGAACGTGGGCATCTTCGACATCCGCGTGCCGGCCGACACCGACCAGCCCGAGTACCTGGAGCGCCTGGCCCAGGCCGACATCGTCATGTTTTCGGGCGGCGACCAGTCGCGGCTCAAGGAAATGTTTTGCGGCACCCGGTTCCTGGAGCTCCTAACGGAGCGCTACGTGCGCGAGTCGCATTTCGTCATTGCGGGCACCTCCGCCGGCGCCATGGCCATGTCGCAGATCATGATCCGCGGCGGTTCGGTGCCGGAAGCCTTGATGAAGGGCGCCGTCAAAATGGGCACCGGCCTGGGCCTGATTCAGAACGTAGTCATCGACTCGCACTTCGTGAAGCGCGGCCGCTTCGGCCGGCTCATCGAAGCTGTGGGCCTGCACCCCAAGCTCATCGGCATCGGCCTGGGCGAAGACACGGGCGTGCTCATCCGCGAGGGCAACCTGATCGAAACCATCGGTTCGAACCTGGTCATCATCATCGACGGCCACAACATCCGGCACAACAACACGGCAGCGGCAGCGAAGGGCACTGCCCTTTCCATCGAGAACATGACCATGCACGTACTGGCGAAGGGCAACGTGTACGACATCCGGGAGCGGCGGTTCTTCGTGGACAAGCGCACCCACGACGAGGCGCTGGCTCCCCACCCCCAGCCGGAGGAAACGCCGGCCGGCCGGTAGCAGCTACTCCTTATTATGTATAGCACGGGCCGGACTGGTAGCAGTCCGGCCCTTAGCGAGGAGGCGGGAGGGTCCGAACGACTCGGCTATTCGTCTTTGTAGATGCCCACGAACAACGGCGACGCGCTGCCAATGCTGGCCCGGTACATGCCGTCGGAGTTGAACGGCAGGGCAATGTTGCCGGCCGCATCCACGGCCACCAAGCCGCCTTCGCCCCCCACGGGCGCCAGCTTGTCGTGCACCACCACGCGGCAGGCCTCGGCCAGGCTTAGCCCGCGGTACTCCATCAGGCAGGCCACGTCGTGGGCCACCACGGCGCGAATAAAGTATTCGCCGTGCCCGGTGCAGCTGATGGCGCAGGTCCGGTCGTCGGCCCAGGTGCCCGCGCCGATCAGGGGCGAGTCGCCGACACGGGAGTAGCGCTTGTTGGTCATGCCGCCGGTACTGGTGGCCGCCGCCAGGTGCCCGTGCTGATCGAGGGCCACGGCGCCGACGGTGCCCATCTTTTTCTTCGGGTCTTCGTCGAAGGGCAGCGGCTCTTCCAGCGGCGCCGCCTGGCTATGGTCGAGGCGGACGCGGCCGCTGCTCAGGGCTTCCTGCAGCTGCTGGTAACGGTGCTCGGTAAAAAAGTACTCGGGCGGCTGCATCGGCAGGCCCTGCTGCCGGGCAAACTCCTCGGCCCCGGGCCAGGCCAGCAGCACGTGCTCGGATCTTTCCATCACAAGCCGAGCGGCGCGGATGGGATTTTGAATGGCGCGCACGCCGGTCACGGCGCCGGCCTGCCGCGTGTGACCCACCATCAGGGAGGCATCCATTTCGTGGTGCCCCTCGTGGGTAAACACGGCGCCGCGGCCGGCATTGAAAAGCGGGCAGTTTTCGAGCTGCACCACGGTTTCCTCCACCGCATCGAGGGCCGAAGCTCCTTGGCGGAGCAGCTCGTAGCCGCGGAGCAGCGCGTCGTGCAGGGCCTGGCGGTAGTCACGTTCGGCGTCGGGGGTCAGCAGGTGCCGGGCGATGGTGCCGGCCCCGCCGTGCAGGGCAAGGGAAATGGGAGACATGCAGCAAAGATGGAATGTGCTTGCCCAAGTACGGCCGGCCGGGCCGGTAGTTCCATCCGCCCCGCCTTTCAGGCCGGCACTCCTTATTATATATAGCTCGTCCATTTGTCTGCTCCAGCCGGCGCAGCCCGGCGGGCGAAGCTCACGCGTTCAGCCTGAAGCGCTTGGCCGCAGCCGCCCGAAAAGCTTGCATTTAGCCTACGCTGGGGAATTATTTTTCGTAGATTTGGCTTACTAATTTTCAACACTCCCCTTCTTTTGACTATGGCTTACGAAGCTACCGGCCGCCTGCACGACATCATGGACGAGCAACAGGTGAGCGAGAAATTCCGCAAGCGCGAGTTCGTGCTGGAAGTCGTAGACGGCCAGTATCCCGAGCATATCAAGTTTCAGCTGGTACAGGACAAGACCGCGCTGATCGACCAATACAAAGTTGGTGACGAAGTACGCGTGCAGTTCAACCTGCGCGGCCGCGGCTTCAACAAGAATGGCCAGATGCTGTACTTCACCAACCTGGAGGCCTGGCGCATCGAGGCGGCCAGCGGTGGTGCTCCCGCCGGCGGCAACCAGGGCGGCGGCTACGCTGCTCCGGCAGCCAACCAGAACCCCGGCCTGCGCCGCGACGCCCAGCCGCAGCGCCCCGCCCCCATCGCTTCGGACGACGACAACGACCTGCCGTTCTAAGCCAACCACGGGCCCGCCTGAAATAAATGCCGCTCCCGGCTGCCGGGAGCGGCATTTTTGCGTATACGCCGGGCAGCTTCCTCCACCCCATGCATTCTGCCGATTCCACGTCCTGCTCCCTGCAGGGCAAAACGCTATTGCTTACCGGCGCCTCCGCGGGCATTGGGCTGGCCGCCGCCCGCCAGCTGGCCCATCTCGGGGCGCGCCTGGTACTGGTGTGTCGCGACGCCGGCCGCGGCGAGCAGGCCCGGGCCGCCGTGCGGCTGGCGGCGCCCCAGGCCCCCGAGCCGGACCTGCTGCTCTGCGACTTGGCTAGTCAAGCCGACGTGCACCGCCTCTGCGACGAGGTGCTGGCCCGCTACTCCTCGCTGGACGGGCTCATCAACAATGCCGGCGTGCTCCCCGACCGTTTGATCACCACCGCCGAGGGACACGAACTGTGCTGGGCCACCAACCACCTGGCGCCGTTTATTCTGACCAACCGCCTGCTGCCCTTGCTGGAAGCCGCCGGGCCGGGCGCCCGCGTCATCACGGTGGCTTCCGAGGCGCACTGGCTGGGCGAAATCGAAAGCCACGCCCCGGCGCGCGTCGACGCCAACCGCAGCAGCGCCTTTACGGCGTACTGCGACTCCAAGCTGGCCAACATCCTGTTTACTAAAGCCCTGGCCGAGCGCCTGGAGCTGACCGGCATCACCGCGCACTGCTTGCACCCGGGCGTGGTGCGCTCCAACCTCTGGGCCCACAGTTCCCGGCTGATGCGGCTGCTCGTGCTGCTCGGCATGCCTTTCGCCCGCTCCTGCGAACGGGCCGCCGCCGGCCTGGTGTGCGTAGCAACCTTGCCCGACCCGGCCAAATTCAACGGCGCGTATTTTAAAAATTGCCGGCCGGGGCGCGCTTCGGGCCGAGCCGGCAATCGTTCGGAAATGCACCGGCTGTGGCGAATTTCGGTGGAGGAAACGGGCATTGCTACAGTATCATAGATAGGGTACCGTTTTTCTTAGCGCGCAGCAGGAGTACCGCTT
>NZ_BAAGRA010000022.1:0-230748 GCF_054783195.1 Hymenobacter coalescens
CTTGCATCTACATGCTTACGCAGTGTCTCCACTAGCAGCTACACCGTTCTCGAATCCGCTATAGAACGGGGTATGGTATCAGTTGACAGGAACCAAAGGCCATTTGTTATCAGATGCTCACCTGAAGGTGCTACTGCTTATCTGCAGAAGAAACTACTATCTGAGGGCAAAGAGAAAGGATGGGCTAATTTCTTAAGATGGACTCAAATAGCAGGAATCTTAATAGCTTCAATAATCGGATTAATTACATTTGCAATGAATATTGTCAAGACTGATAGCAATTCAACCAAGATACAGCAGCTTGAGTCAGATGTTAGGTTATTAAAAGCAAATTATAAGATTGATAGATCCTCTCAATAAATACATTCTTATTGTTTGGATAGGGTCATAATATGCCAGAAAAAACCTCTTTTATCGGCTCCGATGCTGGGAACAATTCCTGGCAACTGGTCAATCCGCGCAGCTACGGCCGGCAGTGGCGCCGCGAACTGCCCCTGTTGCTGCTGGCCCTCGGGCTGCTGATCTGGGCCGGCCTGATCGGCTACCTCGGGCCGGTGCTGCTGATTGCCGCGCTGGGGCTGCTGTACCTGGTGCAGGAGCGGTACCCGCGGTGCATTACCCTCACGGCCGACACCATCACCATCGAGTACTACCAGCAATTCCGGCCCCGGCAGTTCGTCTGGCCCCGCGCCGAAACGGTGGTGGGGGAGCTAAGCAAGCCCGGCAGCCTGCTCTCGTCGCGGCAGGTGTATGAACTGCGGCTGGCCTACGCGGAGAAGGCCCTCACCCTGAGCACCGCCGACGGCTTCAGCCAGGCCCAGCTGCAGGCGCTGTACGACGAGCTGGAGCCGCCGGTAGAGCTGGACGAGGAGTTAAACGACCCACTGCCGGCCTGATTACTTGCCTAAAACAATGCGCGTTGCCTTTGACCTCGACAATACGCTTATCCGCGGGGCTCACCCCTTTGCGCTAGAAACCCCGCGGCTGGGCTGGCTGGCGCGGTTGCTCGGCCATGAACAGCTGCGGCGCGGCACGGCGGCGCTCATGCGGCACTGCCAGCAGCAGGGTTGGGAGGTGTGGGTATATACCACCTCGTACCGCTCGGCGGGCTACATCCGCCGCCTGTTCGGGCTGCACGGCATCCGGCTGGCCGGTGTCGTCAACCAAACGCGGCACGAGCGGACGGTAACGGCCCGTTGCTCCAAGCACCCGCCTAGCTTCGGCATCGACGTGCTGGTGGACGACTCGGAGGGCGTGCGGCTGGAAGGGGAGCGGCACGGGTTTCGGGTGCTGCTGGTGCGGCCGGAGAATGAGGAGTGGGTGGAAAGCCTGTCGGCGCTGCTGGCGCCGGGGCCAGCAGACGGCGTATGGAAACATTAGGCTGGCTCAACAGCTACGAAGTACACTACCTCCCATTTGTACCTGGTACACAATGGGCCGAGGCGCTACCAAGCCGCAACTGGGTGCTGTTCGTCACGGTTGGCGGGCCGGACCGGGTGGGGTTTGACGAACTGACGAAAGAGTGCCTGCAGCACCATCCGCTCGGCATCGGCTGCGCCGGACCTAGTGCCGCTCTGCTGGAAGATTGGTTTGACGAGGAAATCGTCATGCGAGCGGTGCGCTGGGAAGAGCAACACCAACAACCATTCGATTATGGCCAGGCACCTGTAACCGTTTCTGACGCTGATATTGCGGCAGGCTTCTGGTTTACCACGTTGAACTCGCCCAATCTGTGCGCGGAGGCCGTAGAGCGGGTAGTTTGCGTTGACGTCACCGGCACCCACCACGACCAGTTGGTCGAACTACTGCAGCTGATCAAAGCCGGCTGGCTGCTACCTGATGAACCCGAGCATGATTAAAGAACAACTCCACGCCGCCTGCCTCGCCTTTGTCGAGCAGCGCATGGCTACTTGCCAGGCCGCCATCAACGCGGCGCAGGAATCGGCCAACTCCGAAACCAAGAGCAGTGCCGGCGACAAGTACGAAACCGGCCGCGCCATGGCCCAGAACGAGCGGGACCGAAACGCCGTGCAGCTGCACGAAGCCAAGCAACTGCTCGGCGAGCTGCAGCGCATCGACCCCACGAAGAGCTGCGACGCGGTGCGGCCCGGTGCCCTGGTCGTCACCAGCATGGGCCGCTTCTACGTGAGCATCAGCGCCGGCAAGCTGCTGGTCGATGGGCAGGACTACTTTGCCGTGTCGGCGGCCGCGCCGGTGGCGCAGGCGCTCAGCGGCAAGCGGGCGGGGGAGCAGGTCGTGTTCAACGGGAAAGCCGTTCGGGTGGAAAGCGTGGCCTAAGCAGCGGTTGCCGGGCGTCGTGTCGCGGCCTTAGCTTGCCCCAACCTATCTGGCTCAAGCGGCGGCTAGGAGCCGGGTGCCGGCGCGACCCCGGCGGCTGGCGCGTGATGCCTCGGCCGAAGCGCCTTACCTTTGCCCAACGCCCTTCCCCGGGCGGGCCGCCGAACTCTCCCGCATGACTGCTTCCCATCCCCGCTCCCTGGCCCTGCTGGGCTCCACCGGTTCCATCGGCACCCAGACGCTCGACGTGGTGCGCGCCCATCCCGGGCGCTTCCGCGTGGCGGCACTCACGGCCCAGCGCAGCGCCGATCTGTTGGTGATGCAAGCCCGCGAATTCCGCCCCGCCGTGGTCGTCATTGGCGACGAGGCGCAGTACGCCGGGGTGAAAGCCGCCCTGGCTTCGCAGCCCGAAACCACCGTCATGGCCGGGGCCGCGGCCCTGGCCGAAGTAGCCGCCCGCCCCGACGTGAACGTGGTGCTCACGGCCCTGGTAGGCTACGCCGGGCTGCAGCCCACGGTGGCCGCGCTGCGGGCTGGTAAAACCATTGCCCTGGCCAACAAAGAAACGCTGGTGGTGGCCGGGCAGCTGGTCACGGCCCTGGCCCGGCAGCACGGGTCGGCCATTTACCCGGTCGATTCCGAGCACTCGGCCATCTTCCAATGCCTGGTGGGCGAGGCCCCCGAATCGGTGGAAAAGATCATCCTGACGGCTTCGGGTGGGCCCTTCCGCGGGCGCTCGGCGCAGGAGCTGGCCCAGGTGACCCGGGCGCAGGCCCTGAAGCATCCGAACTGGGAGATGGGCGCCAAAATCACCATCGACTCGGCCTCCCTGATGAACAAGGGCCTGGAGGTGATTGAGGCCAAGTGGCTGTTTGGGCTCCGCGACGAGCAGATCGAGGTGGTGGTGCACCCGCAGAGCATCATTCACTCGCTGGTGCAGTTCCGGGACGGCTCGCTCAAGGCCCAGCTCGGCCTGCCCGACATGAAGCTGCCCATTCAGTACGCGCTGGGCTTCCCCGAGCGCCTGCCCAACGACTTCCCGCGCTTCAGCTTTCTGGACTACCCCACGCTCACGTTCGAGCAGCCCGACGGCGACACGTTCCGCAACCTGCCGCTGGCTTTCGAAGCCATGCGCCGCGGCGGCAACGCGCCCTGCGTGCTCAACGCGGCCAATGAAATAGCCGTGGCCGCCTTCCTGCGCGAGCAGATCGGCTTTCTGCAACTGCCCGAGGTGGTGGAAAGCTGCCTGAGCCGGGTTTCGTACCTTGCCGAGCCATCGTTGGAGGACTACGTGCTGACCGATGCCGAAACTCGGCGGGTAGCTTCGGAGTTGGTGAAGTAACATTCCACAAGGTCCTGCTGTCATCCTGAGCGCAGCGAAGGACCTTAGCCCGTGTGAACGATCAGTACCGGATGGTAACTATCCGGTGTGCCAAGGTCCTTTGCAAGCTCAGGAACACAAACAGAATCAACTGACAACTAAGTAACGAATGGATATTCTGGTAATGGCCGGCCAGCTGCTGCTGGCACTCACCATCCTGGTGGGCCTGCACGAAGCAGGGCACATGCTGTCGGCCAAATGGTTTGGGATGCGGGTGGAGAAGTTCTCCATCGGTTTCCCGCCCAAGGTGTTTGGCAAGCAGATCGGCGAAACCGAGTACATGGTCGGGGCCATCCCGCTGGGCGGCTTCGTCAAGATTACCGGCATGGTGGACGAGTCGCTCGACACCGACGCGCTGAGCGGGCCTCCGCAGCCCTACGAGTTCCGGGCCAAGCCGGCCTGGCAGCGCCTGATCGTGATGCTGGGCGGCATCATCGTGAACGTCATCACGGGCATCATCATCTTCGCCCTGCTCACCTTCAAGTACGGCGAGGAGTACATTCCCGCTTCCGAGGCCCGCTACGGCATCATGCCCAACAAGCTGGGCGAGCAGATGGGCTTCCGCCTCGGCGACCGGATCGTGAAGATCAACGGCAAGCCGTTCGAGAACTTCGATGAAGTGTACGCCCCGCAGGTGCTGCTCGGCAACGGCAGCTACTACACCGTGGAGCGCGGCGCCCAGCTGGTGGACATCAACGTGCCCACCAACATGCTCGACAAGCTCAACGACCCCGCCCAGCGCGACTTCGTGGTGCCGCGCCTGCCCTTCGAGGTGCGGCGCGTGGCCCCCGGCGGCCCGGCCGCCGAAGCCGGCGTGCAGGGCGGCGACAAAGTCGTGCAGATCGGGGAGGTGCCCGTGCAGTTTTTCTACGAGCTGCAGGGCGCACTGAAGCGTTATTCCGGCCAGCAAACCACTGTGGTGGTGCAGCGCGGCGCCGAGCGCCTCACGCTGCCCATGAAAGTGACCGAGCAGGGCAAAATGGGCATCGAGCAGAAGCCGCTGGTGCGCATCGGCCACCGGCAGTACTCGTTGCTGGAGTCGCTGCCGCGCGGCGCCGAAAAGGCCTACGAGTTCATTAGCCTGCAGGTGCAGGCCTTCGGCAAGATGTTCCGCCGCGAAGTGTCGGCCGTGGATTCGCTCGGCGGCCCCATCGAAATTGCCCAGCAGTTTGGCGGCGCCGACGATTTCAGCTGGGAGCATTTCTGGCAGATGACCGGCGCCTTGTCGCTGGCCTTGGCCTTCATGAACCTGCTGCCCATCCCGGCCCTCGACGGCGGCCACGTGGTGTTCCTGACCTACGAAATCATTTCGGGCCGCAAGCCTTCGGACCGCTTCATGGAAAACGCCCAGAAAGTGGGCATGCTGCTGGTGCTGAGCCTGATGGCCTTCGTGCTCTTCAAAACGCCCATCAAGTGGCTTATTAGTAAGTTCTAAGCCGCTGGCCTTTTGATGCCACCTGCTGGTAATGCCGTCTTCCTGACCGAAGATGGCATTACTTTTTCTCAGGCGTTGTTGCCTGTCCGAAACCCTCTTTCTCTATGCGTCGTTTTGCTGCCCTGCTGGGCTTTCTGCTGCTGCTCGTTACCGCGGCCTGGGCCCACGCCTACCACGCCAGCATCATGGAGGCACGCCTGAATGCCAAGACCCAGCAGCTGGAAGTGTCGCTGAAAGTCTTTACTGACGACCTGGAAACGGCCCTCAGCCACGGGCAGCCGCGGCCGGTGAGCATTGCCGAAACGCCGGCCGCCCAGCTGACGCCTTTGCTCAGCGGCTACCTGCGCCGCACGGTGGCCGTGGGCACCCGGCCCGGCGAAGCGCTGCCGCTCAACTACCTGGGCCTGCAGCAGGACAAGGACGCGTATTGGCTGCATTTCAGCGTGAAGCTGCCCGCCGCCACCCGCAGCCTCACCCTGCGCCACCGCCTGCTGATGGAGCAGTTTGCCGATCAGATGAACATCGTGAACCTGGAGGCCGGCGGTAAAAAGCAGAGCGCCTTGTTTCGCGCTGGCAACGAAGAGCAGCAGCTAAGCTGGTAAGCCCCTGCCCCTGAACGGCCGGAAGCCCAGCAGCCGCCCTAGCATGGGGTGGCTGCCGGGCTTCCGGCCGTTCAGGGGTACCAGCAGGGCTACTCGCGCATCCGCTCGCCCAGGCCGAGGCTCAGGCCCAGCGAGAATTCGAGGCCGCCGGGAGCGTACACACTGCGGTAAACGGCCTGTTCCAGCTTGTCCGGCTTGTCGAAGCTGGGGTCCATGTGGTACACCATCGGGTCACCGCCGAGGCGGATGCCGTAGCCGACGGTACCCAGTACCCCCACGCGGCCGGGGCGTTTGCCCGGCTGCCAGCGGACCCCGTAGCGCAGGTGGGCCACCGTGGAAGCCTTCACGGTAAGGGTGCCGATGCGGTACCCATCCTCGTACCAGTCGTCGCCGCCACCCTCGCGCATTTCTACCTCGTTCCAGCCGCCCGAGCGCACGAGGTTCAAGCCAAAGTAAGACGAGACCCGCTTGTTGGGCGCCAGAAAGTAGCGGGCCCCCAGGCCCAGCTTGCTCCCGCTTAGGCCGATGCCCACTCCGGCGTTGAGGTCTAGCTGGCGGGTGACGAAGTGGCTAAGCTCCAGGCCAACGCCATAGGGCGCGCCCCAGCCCGTGGATAAGGACAGCGCGGTGGCGCGGTAGCGGGTATTCAGCGGAGCGGCGGTCGTTTCCGGGGCGGTGGTCTGGGCCTGGGACGTCAGGCTAAGCAGCAGGGCGGCGGCAACCAGGAAGCCGCCGGCCGGCCGGCTCGTAGGGTAAAAACTAATCATGCGGGGAAGAGGATGACGCGGGGCACGGTAAGCTCGGCCCGGTAACAAGTGGGGCCGGGGGCGCGAAAGGTTGTATGGCGGGGCCGAACGGCTAGTTCCAACCGCTGCCCGCGTCCTTGGCCTGTTTCTGCTCCGTTTCGGGCTTTACCAAGCGGAACTCCACCCGGCGGTTGGTGCGCATGTCTTCCTCCGTCACTTCTTCCTTTAGCGGCACAGTGCTGCCGTAGCCCCGGCTTTCGATGCGGTTGGGCTTAAGCTTGCCCTTGACTTCGATGTACTTGCGGATGGCGTCGGCGCGGTCCTGGGAGAGCTTCTCGTTCACGTCCGGGTCGCCGGCGGCGTCGGTGTGGCCGGCAATGCGCAGCTTGGTGTCGGGGTGGTCCACCATGAACACCACGATGCGGTCCAGCGTAGCGTGCATCTCCTGCCGGATGTTGGACTTGCCCGCGTCGAACTCGATGTTGCGGAAAATGAGCGGGATGTTGTAGTCGATGCTGGTCGTCATGATCTTCATCACCGTGTCTGCTTTCAGGTCGAACTGCTTTTCCACCGTAAAGTAATCCGGGCTCTGAATCAGCATCACGTATTTCGAACCGTCGATGAGGTCGAAGTCGAAGGAGCCGTCCGGGCGCACGTACTTGGAGGCTACCTCGATGCCGTTGTCCACGTCGATGATGCTGATGATGCCGTTCAGGGGCTTCTGCGTGACCGAGTCGATGAGCGTGCCTTCCACGTGGGTGGTGGCCAGCGGCTGGGCCTCCATCGGCAGCGGAAAGGAGTAGAGGTCCAGATTCTTCATCTGCTTTTCCTCCGAGCGGGCATAGTACAGGTTCTTGGAGTCCGCGTCGATGGTGAAGTAGTACTCCGAGCCCTTGCCGTTTACCAGCGGCCCGATGTTGATGGGCTCCTGCCAGCGGCCCTGCATGCGGTAGGCTTTGTAGATGTCGAAGTCGCCGAAATTCAGCAGCTGCCCGCGCGAGGAGAAGTACAGCACGTTGTAGAGCGGGTGGTAGAAGGGGCTCACCTCACTCTCGCGGGTGTTGATGATGGGGCCCATGTTCTGGGCCTTGGCCCACTGTCCGTTCTTGAGCTTGTGGGTAAACCAGATGTCGGACAGCCCGAAGCCACCGATGCGGTCGGAGGCGAAGTACAGCGTGTCCTCGGTGCGCGAGAGGGTCGGCTGCGAGTCCCAACCCGTGGAATTCACGTTCATGCCCAGGCTTTGCGGCACCGTCCACTGCCCGTTTTTCAGCCGCGACACGAACAGGTCGCAGTTGCCGTGGCAGGTGGGGCACTCGCAGCGCGAGAAGTACATGGTGGTGCCGTCCTTGCTCAGGCAGGCCGAGCCCTCGTTGTAGGGCGAGTTGATGGGCTTGGGCAGCGGCTCGGCGTCCAGCCACGATTCGCCCTGGCGCTTGGCCACGTACAGGTCCTCGTCGACCACGTTGTGAATGCCGCGCACCTTGCGCTTGGAGGAGAAAATCAGCTGCTCCGTGTCGTCGTTGTAGCTCGGGCCGTAGTCCTCCACCTGGGAGTTGACGCCCGCACCCATGTTGGTGTACACGCCCTTGGGTGGCCGGAAGGTGGCGATGTTCTTCCGGTACTCCACGATGTCGTAGTACGTCTTGAGCGGCACGTACAGGTCCTGGTCCTTCTGCTCCAGCGAGTCGTAGTAGAGCTGAATTTTGGTGACGTCCTGGCGGTGGTGCTTCAGGGCGAGGCGGTAGTAAGCCCTGGCTTTTTCCTCCGCGCCGGTGCGCTCGTAGAGCTGCCCCAGGCGCCAGAGCATCATGTTGTTTTTGTAGAAGTTCTCAATGCCGAACTGGGCCACGTAGCGCTCCAGCAGGTTGCGGGCGGCCGTCCAGTTCTTGCGCTTTTCGGCCTTGGCAATTTCCCGGAGCTGTTTTTTGTCCTCGAAAAAGGCAAGGCGGTTGACGTTGACGAAGTCGGGGGTGGCGTCGGGGCGCACGCGCAGCTGCCGCGTGATTTTGCCGGACAGGGCCCGCTGGCGGTTAGGCGTATTTTTCTGGGCCAGTACGGGGCCAGTCAGCCACAGAAGCCCGAGAAGCAGGAAAAAGAGTAGTCGTATCAAACGAAACATAGTGCGAACAGCGCAGGAGCCCGGCGTGGGAAAGCCAAGGACTCCAAAAATATAGCTTTTCGGTGACGCACCGGCAAATACTTGCCGCCAACGCGCTTAGCGCCGCCTGACAGGCGCCGCCGGCCGTGTGCCGGGCTGGCCGGAGCCGCGCGCGCATTTTGGCGTGGCACGGCACTTGACAAAAGGGTATCTTCGTCCAGCGGACGGCACCTGGGCCGCCTTGGCCTGCCATTCTGGCGCTGCTGACCCCTCCTTACTCTATGCCAAAAAAATCTGATCCGCGTTTGCCCGCCGGCCTGGTCCTCATGACGGATGGACCCGACGAACTGGTGCAAGTCGTGTCGGCCGACCCTGAGCAGGCTGGGCCTGAGCCGGGCGATACGCCGGAACTGCTGCCCATCCTGCCCGTGCGCAACACCGTGCTCTTTCCCGGCGTGGTGCTGCCCGTCACCGTCACGCGCAAGAAAAGCATCCGCCTCGTGCGCAAGGCCTACAAGGGCGACAAGCTGGTGGGCGTGTTGGCGCAGAAAACCGGTAACGCCGAGGACCCCGCGCTGACCGACCTCTACGAGGTGGGCACCATGGCACGCATCCTGAAGCTGTTGGAGCTGCCCGACGGCAACACGACCATCATCATCCAAGGGCAGCAGCGCTTCCGGCTGGCCGAAGTGGTGCAGAGCACGCCCTACTTCACCGCCCGCGTGGATTACCTGCCCGAGCTGATGCCGGTGCGGGCCAACAAGGAGCTGAAAGGCCTGGTGTCCTCGCTGAAAGACGCGGCCACTAAGATGCTCAAGCTCAACCCGGAAATTCCGCAGGAAGCCCAGGTGGCGCTGGACAACATCGAGTCGCCGGCTTTCCTGATTCACTTCCTGGCCTCTAACCTCAACGTGGAAGTGGGCCAGAAGCAGCGGCTGCTGGAAACCAACGAGGGGGTGCAGCGTGGCACCCAGCTGCTGGAAATGCTGCTGAAGGAAATCCAGCTGCTCGAAATCAAGCACGAAATCCAGAGCAAGGTCCACACCGACCTCGATCAGCAGCAGCGCGACTATTTCCTTCGCCAGCAACTGAAGGTGCTGCAGGACGAGCTGGGCCAGGATGGCCCCGACCAGGAGCTGGATAAGCTGCGCGTGCGCGCCAAGGACAAGCAGTGGCCGGAGTCGGTGGCCAAGCACTTCCAGAAAGAACTTGACAAGCTGGGCCGCATGAGCCCCATGGCCGCCGAGTACCCGGTGAGCCTGAACTACGCCGAGTTTCTGCTGGACTTGCCTTGGGGCGAATACACCAAGGACAACTTCAACCTGAAGCGCACCCGCAAAATCCTCGACCAGGACCACTACGGGCTGGAAAAGGTGAAGGAGCGCATTCTGGAGTACTTGGCCGTGCTCAAGCTCAAGCAGGATCTGCGCGCGCCCATTCTGTGCCTCTACGGCCCGCCCGGCGTGGGCAAAACCTCGTTGGGGCGCTCCATCGCCACTTCGCTGGGCCGCAAGTACGTGCGCCTTTCGCTGGGCGGCGTGCGCGACGAAGCCGAAATCCGCGGGCACCGCAAAACCTACGTGGGCGCCATGCCCGGCCGCATCATCTCGCAGATCAAGAAAGCTGGCGCCTCTAACCCGGTGATGATTCTGGACGAGGTGGACAAGCTCAGCTCCGACTTCCGCGGCGACCCGCAGGCCGCCCTGCTGGAGGTCCTTGACCCGGAGCAGAACTCGACCTTCACCGACAATTACCTGGAGGTGGAGTACGACCTCTCGCGCGTGCTCTTCATCGCCACCGCCAACTCGCTCGACAGCATCCACCCGGCCCTACGCGACCGGATGGAAATCATCGACCTGACGGGCTACACGCTGGAAGAGAAAACCCAGATTGCCAAGAAGCACCTTTGGCCCAAGCAGGTCACGGAGCACGGGCTCACCAGCAAGGACGTGAGCATCAGCACCGCGGCCGTGCAGCGCGTCATCGACGACTACACCCGCGAGTCGGGGGTGCGCAGCCTGGAGCGCAAACTGGGGGCCCTGGCGCGCAACGTGGCCAAGCACAAGGCCATGAAGGAGCCCTTCCCGGCCAAGCTGGAGCCCGACGACGTGAGCAAAATCCTGGGCGCCGCCATCTTCGACCGCGACCTGTACCAAGACAACGAAACCGCCGGCGTGGTGACGGGCCTGGCCTGGACGAGCGTGGGCGGCGACATTCTCTTCATCGAAAGCCTGCTGAGCCGCGGCCGCGGCAAGCTCACGCTTTCGGGGCAACTCGGCGACGTGATGAAGGAATCGGCCGTGACGGCGCTGTCGTACCTGCGTAGCCGGGCCGAGGAGCTGGGCATTGACTACCGCGTGTTCGATCAATACGACCTGCACATTCACTTCCCGGAAGGCGCGGTGCCCAAGGATGGGCCGTCGGCGGGCATTGCCATCTTCACCAGCATTGCCTCGGTCTTTACGCAGCGTAAAATTCGCTCCCACCTGGCCATGACGGGTGAAATCACCCTGCGCGGCAAGGTGTTGCCGGTAGGGGGCATCAAGGAAAAGCTATTGGCCGCCAAGCGCGCCGGCATCCGCGACGTGATTCTGTGCCAGAAGAACCGCAAGGACCTGCAGGACATTCCGGCGGATTACCTCAAGGACCTGACGGTGCACTTCGCCGACCGCGTGGACGATGTGCTGCAGGTAGCGCTGCTCGACGAGCTGGTGAAAAATCCGCTGAAGCTCACCGTGCGCGAAGAACCGACCCCGGTACCTTCGCATGAGGTGGAAGTGCAGTAACCGCAAGGACACTCGCACTGGCCGGCCCGGCCCGGGATTTCCCGGGCCGGGCCGCTGCTTTTCAGTTCCGGCCGAAACTCGTCGCGGCCGCATCATAAAACCCGGCCCCGGTGCGTTAGGCTCGCACTTCTCTGTTGTATCTTAGCTACAATGATTCGACCCGTACGCTGCCTGTTCCGTGCTTTGTTGGTATTGCCGATTCTCGGCGGGGGCGGCGTCACGGCTGCGCACGCCCAGATTGGCGGTCAGCACGTTTTTTCGTCGCTGAACCTGCCGCCCACCGCTTACCTGGCCGGGGTAGGGGGCATGAGCGTGTCGGGCCGCAACGCCGACCCGGGCATGCTCTACGGCAACCCGGCCCTGCTCAACGCCGACATGGACGGCCGCCTCGCCCTTAGCTACGGCGGCTACCTCGGCGATATCAAGCAGAGCACCGCCGCGTACGTGCGCAACTCCCAGAAGCTCGGCCGCTGGGGTTTCGGCCTCTCGTACCTCAGCTACGGCGACTTCGACATGTACGACCCGGCCGGCAACCCGCTCGGGCAGTTTTCGGTGAATGATTACCACCTGAGCGTGAGCAACGCGCACACCGTCGGGCCGTTCACGCTGGGCGCTACTGCCCGGCTGGCCGTGGCGGGCATTGCCGGCAACCATTCCCTGGCGACGCTGGTGGACGTGGGCAGCGTGTTCAAGCATCCCGAGAAAGACTGGACCGTGGGCCTGGCAGTGAAGAACCTCGGTTACCAAGTCAAGCCTTTCGACGGCAGCAGCCGCGAGCCGCTGCCGCTGGATGTGCAGCTGGGCACGTCCATCAAGCCCGAACACATGCCGGTCCGCTTTACCATCACGGCGCATCACCTGCAGCAGTTCGACATCGTGTACCTCGACACGATTCGCAGCCGGACCCAGAGCCTTGATGGCACGACGAAAGTGCCCAAGAAAACCATCGGCGACAAGATTGCGCGGCATTTCACGGTGGGCGGGGAGCTGATTCTGGGCAAGGGCCTGAACCTGCGCGTCTCTTACAACCACCTGCGCCGTCGGGAGCTGCGCCTCGACAACACCTCGGGCGGGGCGGGCCTGGCTTTTGGGGCCATGCTCAAGCTCGGGGCCTACCAGTTTGAGTATACCCGCGCCATGTACCACGTATCCGGCGGCGCCAACTACATTACCCTGAGCCGCAACGTGGACGAGCTGTTCGGCAAAAAAGACTAGCCGGCGCTAGCACTGACACTTACTGCGGAGGGCGAAGAGCAAGCCACGCCGTCGACCTGACCAAGGTGGCCACCCCCCGGCCAGCGCCGCCTGAAACCAAAGTCGCTGGTTTTGGGCGGCATGTCTTGTACTGTTTCTGCAGCTGGAGAAAAAGGAAGCGTCGGCTAACTCCTCACACGGAGGCTGCCCGCCGCGTCTGCCAGAACGGCACGGCGCGGGTTTCCGCCATCATTTTTGCAGCCGGGCAACCCTGCCGCAGCCGCGCAGTATCTAGTCGGCAGCGGCGCTTCCTCGTCGCTTCCAGCCCTATGCTCGATTCCGCCACCTTCCTCACGCCGGCCCAGATTGTGGCCGAGCTCGACAAATACATCATCGGCCAGCACGATGCCAAGCGCAACGTGGCCATTGCCCTGCGCAACCGCTGGCGCCGTCTGCACGCGCCCAAGGACATGCAGCGCGAAATTGTGCCGAACAACATCCTGATGATCGGCTCGACGGGCGTCGGCAAAACCGAAATTGCCCGCCGCCTCGCCGCCATTGCCGATGCGCCCTTCACCAAGGTGGAGGCCTCCAAATTCACCGAAGTAGGCTACGTGGGCCGCGATGTGGAAAGCATGGTGCGCGACCTGGCCGAACAGGCCGTGAACCTGGTCAAGCAGCGCCGTAAGGAGGCCGTGCGCGTCCAGGCCGAGCAGGCCGTCGAGGACACCATCCTGGATGCCCTGATTCCACCCATTGCCGGTGTCGGCAGCTCCGTCGTCAAGCCCGGCGTGGGCTTCGGCGGCGCCACTGGCCCCGACGACATGCCGCAATCCGACGCGGAACTGAACGAGCGGACGCGCGAGCGGTTCCGCGAAAAGCTGCGCCGCGGTGAGCTGGAGGAGCGCCACATCGACATCAAGGTGCAGCAGGGCGGCAGCCCCGGCATCGGGCTGATGGGCGGGCAGGCCGGCTTGGACGAAGCCTCGCTACAAGGGCTGCAGGACATGCTCGGCTCGATGATGCCCAAGAAGACGCGCAAGCGCAAGGTCACCATCGCCGAGGCCCGCAAAATTCTGCACGACGAGGAAGCATCCAAGCTAATCGACATGGACGAGGTAAAGGACGAAGCCATTCGGCTGGCCGAAAACGCCGGTATCATCTTTATCGATGAAATTGATAAGGTTGCCTCATCCAACGCCAGCAAAAGCGGCCCCGATGTGAGCCGTGAGGGCGTGCAGCGCGACCTGCTGCCCATTGTGGAAGGATCAGCAGTGAGCACCAAGTACGGCGTCATCCACACCGACCACATCCTGTTCATCGCCGCCGGGGCATTTCACGTGAGCAAACCCTCCGACCTGATTCCGGAGTTGCAGGGCCGCTTCCCCATCCGGGTGGAGCTGCAGAGCCTGACCAAGGAGGACTTTTACCGTATCCTCAAAGACCCCAAAAACGCCCTGACCAAGCAGTACGAAGCTTTGCTCAAGGCAGAAGACGTAGAGCTGTCGTTTGACGACGCTGCATTGGAGCAGCTGGCTTCCATTGCGTTCGAAGTCAACAGCGAGGTGGAGAATATCGGTGCCCGCCGCCTGCACACGGTGATGAGCCGGCTGCTCAACGACATTCTGTTCGACGTGCCCGACCGCATCGGCGCCAATGCCCACATTCAGATAACACGCGAGCTGGTGGAAGAGCGTCTGCAGGGCATGATTCGCAACCGCGACCTGAGTCAGTACATTCTTTAAGCCCGTTCAGCCCAACCGCAAAGCAAAAGAGCAGTCGTTTCGATTGCTCTTTTGCTTTTTACGTACCTCTCGCATCAACTCGTTCTTCGCACGCATGCACTATTACATCATTACCGGCGCGAGCCGCGGGCTGGGCAGGGCGCTGGCCGAACAGGCGCTGTCGCAGCCGGACACCGTTGTTTTGGGCGTTTCGCGGCACGCCACCCTCGACCATCCGCGCTACCAGCACCAGCCGCTGGACTTCTCCGATACCGTAGCGGTGCAAAACAACCTGCACAAGCTGTTCCCGGCCCGCCCCGATGCCCGCAGCCTCACGCTCATCAACAACGCCGGTGTGGTGGGCGAAATCGGCTACTGCGGCGAGCATACCAATGAGCATTACGAGTTCGTGTTCGATGTCAACGTCATCGTGCCGGCGATGCTCATGAACACGTTTCTGAGCGCCTACGGCCACCTGCCCTGCCCACGCCGGGTGCTCAACATCAGCAGCGGCGCGGCGCAGCGCCCTGTCGATGGGTGGGGGGCGTACTGCGCCTCCAAAGCAGCCCTGGATATGCTGAGTCAGGTGGCGCAGAAAGAGCAGGACCTGCGCAACAGCGGCATCCGCATCCATAGCTTGGCGCCCGGCGTAGTCGATACCGATATGCAGGCTCACATTCGCGAGGCTGATCAACACCAGTTTAGCGAGGGGCAGAAGTTCGAAGCATTTTACGCCGATGGGCAATTAGCCGCCCCCGAAACCGTGGCCCGCAGAATAGCGGCGTGGCTGAAGCAGCCAACACCTGCCGATACCCCCGTTGTGCTTCGCATCAACGACCTGCCTTAAAGCAAAAAAGCCCCGGCCTAAATGGCCGGGGCTTTTGTTAGCTGGTAAGCAGCAATGCTTACTGAACGATGGTCACAATGCCTGCGTAGGGAGCTGCTGCTTGCGTACCGCTTACGATGCCACCCGAAGTCGGCGTCAGCACCACACGACGGCCGTCTTTCATCACCAATTCATACGTGAATACGAAAGACTCTTGGGCCGTCAGCGAAGCACGCGTCAGCGGCGCCAGGGGCGCGTCAAATGCCGATCCGGAGCTGGGGCCCCGGCGCTGCATGTTGGCTACCAGATCGTTGAAGCTAATCTCGGTAGTCGTCGGCGCCGGCGGAATCGTGCGCACCAAAACGCGGGGCAGCGTCTGCAGGGCCAGCTGGCCCTGCGCATTGCGTACGATGTTGCGCAGCGACTTATAAATCTCAACCGATTCTACTTTGTCGAGATTGGGGCCGGTTACGTTCGTGGTGAGCGAGATAACCGGATTTGCAGTGGTGCTGCGCGCATCGGCCTGCGTGTACGTAGCCGTCGTCAGAGCCGACAGCACGAGCGGAACTTCCTCAAATTTCGGAAGCGGATCCTTGTCTTCGTCTTTGCAAGACGTCATCGACACGGCAGCGACGCCGAGCCACAAGGCAAACAGTATTTTTTTCATGAAGTCGAAAATTAGGCTGTTAACAAACCGAACAGTTGCTTAGCTCGGGTCCCAGAAAACACGCTCGGTGTTGATGTTGGGCTGAGCCGGAGCATTGGGGTTGGTCAACAAATCATTCAAGCGGTAGGGCAGGCGAACCGGGAAAGGACCGGTCTGCGTGGTTTGAGCGTCTCCATCCGTGTCGGCCAGCGTGATGCGCGGGTAGCCCGTGCGGCGGTAGTCGGTGTAAATGTCGATGCCGTAGCCAAAGCTCGAGATGTACTTCTCGGTCATGATAACTTCCAGCTTGCCCTCAGTCGACGTAGCCGCGTCGTAGCGAGCCAGCGCCGCCGTGATGTAGGCTGTGCGGTCAGCCGTCAGCTGGGTTTGCTGCGCCGTCGTCAGTACCACGCCCGCCGAGTTGGCAATGGCAGCTACTTTGTCGAACGAAGCATTCAGAGCGGCTTGGAAGGCCGTCTTAGCATCCGCCGGATTGTTCAACACCGTCAGGTGCAGCTCGGCCTCAATGAACTTGCGGGCAAAGAACGTCAGGAAGCGCTGCGGCACATCACCCGTTCCCGAGTTCACGTTGGCCACGCCGCCCGCGCCGTTGTCGAAGCGTCCACCGATGGGGTAGAGACCTTGCAGCGTGCGGATGGAGGTATTGTTGGCGCTGGCCTGCGGGCCTACGCTACCGAAGCGAACCGTAACGAAACGGCCATCTTGGTAATCCGCGTTGAGTTCCGCAGCCGTCGTAGCCTTCTGGTTGTAGAAGTAGTACGGAATGCGCGGATCAGTCGGACGGTTTGCGGTGGTGCTGCCCTTCATCAGGTTGAAGAAGTACACCCCAATGTTGTTTTCGCGGCCCGAGTTGGCGTAGTCAGCCGAGTAGCCCGGATGCTGGTTCTGCGGGTTAGTGCTGCGGCCGTAGCGGAATTCAAAGTCGTCGGCCGCCGTAATCAGGTTAGCGTTAGCTGCCAGCAACGGAGCTACGCTCGTCTGCACGTTTTGCACCAAACGAACCTGGTTGTAAAGCTTCAGCTTAAGGGTGTTGCCCAACCGGATCCACTTGGCTGTGCTGCCGTTGTAAATCAGGTCGTCAACGCCCGGACGCTGCGTGTCATCGGTCCGGTTCAGGTTGGCAATGCCCTCATCGATCAGGCGAAACAGGTCGGCATAAATGGCCGCGTCGTCGTCAAACTTGGGCGCAATGTTCTCGATACCCTGGCCTTTGAAAGCTTCAGAGTACGGAATATCACCCCACACATCAACCATTTCGCTGAACATGTAGGCCTTCTGGATTTGGGCGATGCCCACGTAGCGCCAAGCGCGCAACGCCGTCGCCTTGTTCAGAACCTGCTCGTTGTTGACCAGCGCACCGGAGTACAGACCCAGCCACTGGTTGTTGAAGCTGCTGCCGTTCAGGTCGAAGGTGCCGACACGGAAGTTGTTCAGCTGCTGCACAATGGCCGACGTAGGCTGGCTCAGGCCCAGGGTGCTATGCCCCAGGTTGGTAGCCATTGCCGCCTGAGAGGCCGGCAGCACCAGGTTAATGTCGGCATCAGCCGGGTTGATCGGGTCCTTGTTGACGTCAAGGAACTTGTCGCAGCCCGTACCACCTGCCAGCAGCGCCAGCATGGACAAGGTAACGGGGACTTTATTTATTCTCATGGTAATTAAGACAAAGAAAGGAGGATTAGAAATTCACGCGCAGGTTCACGCCGTAGCGACGGGACGTCGGTGCGTTGGTGAATTCAAAGCCTTGAGCGTTAGCAGAGCCGTACGTGCTGGTTTCCGGATCGAAGTTGCTGTGCTCCGGAATGTTCGGAGAATACCACCAGAGGTTACGGCCCGACAAGCTCAGGTTCAAGCCCCGGATCGGGGTTTTAGCCAAAAACTTAGCAGGCAGATCGTAGCCCAGCGTTACTTCGCGCAGGCGCAGCGTCGTACCGTCGAATACCGAGAATTCCGAAGCGCCGTTGATACCAGCAGAACCCGTACCGAAATAGTAATCGTTCAACGAGATGGCGACATTGTTCGGAATCTGCGAACCGTCGGGGTTTACCAGCGGAGCGTTCGTTGCCGGGTTGCCCAGGAAGCCGTTGATGATGACGTTCTTTTCGCGGTCTTCCGTGTCTTTCGTCACACCGCGGCCCAGGTAGGACTGCAGCGTCGTCGAGTACAGGTCGCCACCCTTGCGGAAGTCCAGTACTCCCTCCAACGTCAGGCCCTTCCACGTAAAGGTGTTGATGAAGCCGATGGTGTAGTCCGGGTTCGGATTACCAACGAGTTGCGGATCAATGGCACGCAGCATGCCACCGGTGGTCGGGTTGATGAGCAGGTTGCCGGCGGCGTCGCGCGCGGCTACCGAACCGATCAACATACCGTAGGGCTGACCAGCGCGGTGAACCGCCTGAATGTCACCGAAGTTAGCAGCAATTACCACCTGCTCTACACCTGGACGCAACTCCTCTACGATGTTGCGGTTGCGGGTGAAGTTGGTGGTGCTCGACCAGCGGAATCCACCGGCGTCCACCGGCACCAAGGTCAGGCCTACTTCCACCCCTTTGTTGGAGATGGCCCCGAAGTTCGTGACGAACGTAGTGAAGCCCGTAGCCGACGGCAGCGGAACGTTAGCAATCTGATCGGTCGTACGCTTGTCGTAGTACGTCGCGGCCAGCGTAATCCGGTCATTGAAGAAATTCAGGTCGGTACCTACTTCGAATTCCTTCGAGAATTCCGGCGTCAGGTTCGGGTCGCCCACGAAGCCACCGATGGCCGCACCTGATACCGTGCTCTGGTTGCCCGTGCTCGGCGTAATCGGGAACTGGGTGCCGCCTACGTTGTTGCCGTAGAACGGCTGCAGGCCATACGTGGTAATGAGCGAATACGGAGCCGCATCGTTACCAGCTTTGGCGTAGCCGGCACGAATTTTACCCATGTTCAGGATGCTCGACTGAATACCGAATGCTTCGGTGAAAATCAACGAGGCGCTGACGCTCGGGTAGAAGAAGCTACGGTTGGCCTTCGGAAGGGTCGACGACCAGTCGTTACGAGCCGTGGCGTTCAGGTACACAAAGTCCTTGTAGCCCAGCGTAACGTCACCCAGCAAACCAAACAGGCGACGCTTGCTGAAGCTCGTGCCGTTGTTGATTACCTGGCGGGTGTTCTGAATATCATCGATATCGAACTGCAGGTAAGTATTGCCCGAAACCGAGGAAGACTCAAACTGGCGCTGGTTGATGTTGGCACCAATAATAGCTTTCAGGCTAATGTCTTCTGTCAGATTTTGGTCAGCCGTCAACAGGGCAGTCGATTCCAGTTCCGTGTTGCGGAGATAATCCTGGATTACGTTACCAGCACCTTGGAAGGCCACAGAACCCGGACGTACCGACGTAGTGCGACGGTCACTAAACGTGTTGATACCCCCGTTGAAGCTAAAATTCAGCCACTTCAAGATGTCATAGCCGATATTGGTGGTTGCTGCCACACGGTCGACATTAGACCGATAAGCGTTGTTAGCTACTGACCAGTAAGGGTTGTCGGCTTGGCCGGTGAGCCAGCCGAAAACAGGGGCCCGGGTAACGGGGTTCGTGTTCGGCAGGCCCGTCAGGTCCAGGTTGCGCGGAATGAACATGATCCGCGAGAAGGCCGAGGCGTTACCAATGGCGTTGTTGGCACCGAGTTGCGGACCCTGCTGGTTGCTGTTGATGTAGGTAACGTTACCGCCAACGCGCAATTTGTTGAACTGACCCGAGCCACCGGCGCTGAGGCTGGTGCGGTCAAACTTTGAGAACGGAATCATGCCGCTCTGATCCGAGCGCGAAAGCACCGCCGTGAACGAAGTGTTTTCGTTGGTCGCCGACAGGTTTACCGAGTTTTCGACCAGCTTACCGGTTTCGAAGAAGTCCTTTACGTTGTTCTTGAACGCCTGGTAGGGGTAGCGAGCCGTTGCAAATTCCGGGAAAGCGGCAATGGTGCGGTTGGGGTGAGGCACATCGGCCGGAGCCAGCGAGCTACCGAATGCCGGTCCCCACGAGCCGTTAGCCTCTTGGAAGGCAAATTGGCTGCCCGAGCCGTACTTGTTCTGGTAGTCGGGCAGGTTGGCAATCTTCTCGAACGAGTAGGACGAGTTATAGCCTACGCGGATGCCTTTGTCGCCACGGTTGCGGCTGCCGGTTTTCGTGGTAATCACGATAACCCCGTTGGCTGCACGCGAACCGTAGAGGGCCGCAGCGGCCATGCCCTTCAGCACGTTGATCGACTCGATGTTGTTCGGGTCAATGTCAACCGCACGGTTGGAGTAAGCGGAGCCACGCACCAACTGGCTTTCGGAGTTGCTCTGCGAGTTGTTGAACGGTACCCCGTCGACAATGTACAGGGGCTGGTTGTTGCCCTGCAGCGACGTGTTGCCGCGGATGGTCAGGCGGGTCGAAGAACCGGGAGCACCGTTAGATCCGATGATGTTCACACCGGGGACTTTGCCCTGCAGTGTCCGGAGCACATCCGGTTCCGACTTTTGAACGACGGCAGCGCTTTGGATTTCCGTAACGGCGTAACCCACGGCGCGCGCCTCGCGCTGGATGCCAAGGGCGGTTACCACTACTTCCGACAGCTGCTTGGTGTCGCCGGAAAGACCGATGTTGATCTGGCTGTCCGTGCCGATAGCGCGCTCAACGGTCAGGTAACCTACCGAGCTGACCTGCAGCGTGCCTCCTTCGGCCGGCGCGTTCAGGGAGAAGGTACCATCGGAATTCGTGGAAACCCCGTTGGTCGTTCCTTTTACAAGGACAGTAGCCCCCGGCAAGCCTTCGCCGGTAGCTCTATCCGTAACCCGCCCGGAAATCTGGCGAGTCTGGGCTTCCGCTTGGTGCACAATGGCCGCCAAGGGGATAAGCCCCAGTAGAAGTTTGTTCATGCGACTGTGTAAGTGAGTGAGGTGAGTAAATCTCATTTAAATGTACAAAGGATGCGCTGAATATGTAGGGCGGGTATAAATTTTTAATCAAATTGGCCGCCTTCTAAAGGGGTGCTGGAGCTTTGAAAAGCAAAAAGCCGATCCAGAAAATGGATCGGCTTTTTATTTATAATCAAGTTATTGAAGTCCTAGTAACCGTCGTTTTGTTCAAGTTTGGGGTTACGGGCAATTTCATTGGGCGGAATGGGCAGTACGGCACGCGTACTGCCATAAGGCAGTTCAGGTACCTGGGGGTTGTTCAGATCGTTGCCGCCGTGCGCGGGAACGTTCCGCCCGCGCCGGAAGAGGTCAAATAAACGGTGCCCTTCAAAAGCCAGCTCGTAACGCCGCTCCCGCAGGATGGCTTCAATGAAATCCTGCTTGCTGCTGAAGCTGGCGACCGTGTAAACCGGCGCTGAAGTGGGCTTTGACCGGTTACGTACTTGGTTCAGGGCAGCCAGTGCATCAGCATCGATGCCGTTGGCTTGCTCGGCTTTAGCTTCGGCATAGGTCAACAGCATTTCGGGGTAGCGTACGATGGGAATCCAAGCGGCTACGTTGGACGTGCTGACGGCCGTGCTGCCTTCCAGCAAAGAGGCATACTTGCGCGTCCAAAAGAATTGTCCGCGCCGCTCCAGCAGCTGCAGGCGCCGCAGGTCGGTGTTGGCCGCCGTGTTGGTCGGGTTCGGGTTCGTGGGCGTCGGAGCGGGCCCAGGCAACTGGTTGCGGAACCACGAAACCGAAATATCCCCCGTGCCCGGCGCGTAGTGGTTGCCAATGGCGTGGTTGGTATTCGGGTTGTCGCTCTGCGACATGGCAATGGCGAAAATGGCTTCGCTGGTGAAATACTTGCCGTCGGTCAGCGGCACCATGGTGCGAAACTCGGCGTAGGCAGTGGTATTGAGTTGGTGACGTCCACCGTTGATAACCTGCTCCGCGTACTGACGTGCCTTATCGTATTCGCCTTTGTAGAGGTACACGCGCGAGAGCAGCCCGCGGGCCGCATCCTTGTTGGCACGCATGATGTCGCCTTGCGGATTGGATTCGGGCAGTTGCTGTAGCGCCGCTAGCAGATCCTGTTCCACTTGGTTGTACACTTCGGCCACGGTGGCGCGGGGTGTCAGCAGATTAGGGTCGTAGGCTTCCGTGCCGTCGAGAGCGGTTAGCTGCAGCGGAATGCCCGGGTGTGCACCGTTCGGCTTAAACTTATACGGCTGGGCGTACATGTTCACCAACGTGAAGTGGCAGAGCGCCCGGATAAACTTGGCCTCGCCCATGTACTGGCTGTATGCTTCGGGGGTGAGGCCGCCGCCGCCGCGCTTATCTACTTCGCGCATGAAGTAGTTGGCCATGTACATGCTCTGGTAGCCGCCGGTCCACGCGTCGGCTGCGAAAGCGTCGCTGGTGGTGATGTTGCCGGTAGCCAGGCTGGAAAAGCGGCCGGGTGGATCGACGTCGTCGGAGCGAACATCGTTGTACACGAGGGCCCGGCTACCCAGAAAATCCCGGTTTTGCAGGGCGTCATACATGCCCGTAGCCGATTGGGCAATGCGACCCGGCGAACTGAACGCCTCGTCCGGCGAGAAAGCCGAGGGAGAATCTTGCTGCAGCAGGTCGCAACTGCTGGTACCCGTCAGCAGCAGGCCCAGCAGGGACAAGTGAAAAAAGGAACGCGGTATGGAACGCATGGAAGAAAAAGCGAAGGTCAATATTAAAAATCCAGGTTAACACCCGTGGTAAACGTGCGTACCTGCGGGTTGGCGCGGTTGTCGATGCCGTAGCCGACGTTGCTGGCCAACCCTTCATTACCCGAGGAATTTACCTCCGGATCGGCGCCCGAGTACTTCGTAAATACCCAGGCGTTCTGTACCATGGCAAACACGTTGGCGCGCGACGAGCCAAACTTCTGGCTGACGGTAGCCGGCAACACGTACGACAGGCGCACTTGGCGTACCCGCAGGAAGTCGGCCTTCTCCACAAAGCGTGTGGAAGACTGGTTCACGGTGTTGTCACCTACGTAGAGACGCGGCACCGTGGTCTGCTGGCCGGGTGTCGTCCACCGGTCTTTGATTTCCACGAAGTTGTTGCTGACAAAACTGGTCAGCATGCTTTGACGTGTCTGGTTGTAGAGGTAATTGCCGCCCGAGTATTGTAGAAACACTTCCAGCTGCAGGCCCTTGTAGGAAACGGTGTTGTCGAGGCCGCCAAACCACTTCGGGAAGCGTTGCTTGCCAATCCAAGTGCCGTTGGTCTGCGAGTTGATGGCGCCCACGGGCTTGCCGTCAATGGTGTTCTGGCCGTTGATGGACCAGCGCCTTGCGGCTTCGGCGATGCTGGGGTCGTACTCCCGTACCACGCCGTTTTCGTCGTAGAACAGCGGGTTGCCCGTGTTGGGATTCACCCCGCCGGTCGGCAGAATGCGGTACTCCGTAATGGAGTGGCCCACGCTGGCCCGCGAAAACGGGTTGTATATCACATCGCCGGCCGTAGAAAGCTCGGTGATGCGGTTGACGATGTAGCTGTAGTTAAAGGAAGACGTCCACTTCAGGCCCCGGGGCGTTTCCAGGTTCACCGTGTTCAACGTCAGCTCGATACCACGATTGTACATCTTGCCCACGTTGCGGAACAAGCCCGGAGCCCCGATATTGAAGTTGATCGGAATACCGGTTTGGGCAGCGGCGGGCACGCCCAGTAGCAAGTTGTCGATGTTGTTGCTGAAGTAATCGAAGTTGATGCTTACCCGGTCTTTCATCACCGAGGCATCGAAGCCAATGTCCAGTTTCTTACCTGTTTCCCAGCGCAGCGTCGGGTTGTTGAGCTGATCAATGCCGAAGCCCGGTTGGTTGGTGTACGGCTGCCCGCCGATCAGGATGGCACCGGCGTAAGAGCCGATGCCGGCACTGTTGCCCACCAAGCCGTAGCTGGCTTTCAGCTTCAGGTCGTTGATGAAGCTGAAGCGGCTCATGAACTCTTCGCGCGAAATGCGCCAGCCTGCCGATGCCCCCGGGAAAAAGCCCCACCGCTCGTCGGTGCCGAAGCGTGAGCTACCGTCGCGGCGGGCCGTGAATGTGGCGTAGTACTTATCCGAGAAGGCGTAGTTCAAGCGACCAAACACCGACTGCCACGCCGTCACGTCGCGCGAGCCGCCCTGGTTGGAGCGCTCGGCGTCAAACAAGCCTGAGTAAACGTCCTTGAACTTCGGGTCCGAGATGTACGCGGCCTGGTTAAACGACGATTCGTACGTTTCCAAGTTCTGCTCGTAGCCCAACGTCGCGTCGATGTTGTGATTATCGCCAAAAAGGCGAGAGTACGCTGCGTAGTTCTGCCAAGTGGTCAGGGTATTATCAGCGCGGTTCTTTTGGACTAAGCCCCCTTTGCCTTCTTTACCCCCAAACTCGAAGCCCAAACCGGCGATGCTGGGGTCACTGTATTGATACTCGTAGTTGTTGAGGTAATCGAGGCCGAACTTGGTCGTTACGCTAAGACCCTTTAGCGGGGTGAGTGTAAAGTAGCCGTTGCCCAGCAGGCGGCGCTGCGTGTTGTCATTACGCTGCAGGCTCAGGTTGGCAATGGGGTGGAAGAAGCGGTTGAGCACAAAGGGGTCCATCACCGCCGTGACGTTCCTGCCGTCGCCCACGTACAGCGAAGGGTTCAGGTAGTAGTTGCCGTCGGCGTCGAACGCTGGCACGTTCGGGGGCGCGTTGTAGGCGGCCACGGTGGCGCCGGCCAGGTATTTGTCGGTGAGCACGCCCTGGTTCAAAGCGTGGTTGTATCCAATATTGATACCCGCTTTAACCCACGACTTGGGCGTTACTTCCATGTTCAGGCGGCCGTTGGCGCGGCGCAGGCGGTTGCGGATCAGCGAGCCGTTCAGGTCGGAATAGCCCAGCGAGCCGTAATAGCTGCCTTTGTCGCTGCCGCTGGATAGGGCTATCTGGTAGTCCTGCATGCGGCCGCGGCGGTAAACCTGGCTCAGCCAGTCGGTGTCGTCCTCCACGCCGTCGCCGTCGGAATCCCCGTTGACGATCGGCTCTGGCTTGCCGGCGTTGCGGAACTTCTCGTTGGTGATGTCCCGAAACTCGGTTGCGTTCAGCAGCTTGGGCAGCCGGACGGCTTCCATGAAGCCCGTCGACGCATTAACCGTCAGCTTGGCTTGGCCGCTCTTGCCCTTTTTGGTCGTAATCAGGATGACGCCGTTGGTCGCGCGCGAGCCGTAGATGGCCGCCGCCGAAGCATCCTTCAGCACCGTCATCGATTCGATGTCGTTCGGGTTGATGTCGGCGAGCGGGTTGTAACGCACCCCGTCGGTCATGATGTTCATGTTGCCGAACTCCGTCATCGGAATGCCATCGACTACGAACAGCGGCTGTGAACTGCCGTTGATGGAGTTGATGCCCCGGATGCGCACCGTTACGGCGTCGCCCAAGGTGCCACTGGTGTTGGTGATTTGCACGCCCGCAATGCGGCCGGCCAGGGCTTGGTCGGCGCTCGATACCGGCTGCGACGTCAGCTTACTTTGGTCCAGCTTGGCGAAAGAACCCGTAATGTCCTTTACATCTTGCGACCCGCCGTACCCGGTCACCACCACCTCGCTGGTCATCTTGGTGTCGGTGGCCAGCGCGATGTTGATTTTGGAGTCGTTGCCGACGTTCTTCTCCAGTGTTTCGTAGCCCACGGAGCTGACTCGAATGGTCTTGCTTCCGCCTGGAAGGTCAAGAACGAACGTGCCATCAGCGTTGGTGGATACGCCGATGGTCGTGCCTGGCACCACAATCGTAACGCCGGGAATTCCTTCACCGGTGCTACGGTCAGTGACGCGTCCGGAAATGTTCCGGGTTTGGGCATGTGCTTGGTGCACCAGAGCCGCCAAGGGTAATAGGCCCAGTAAAAGTTTGTTCATGCGGTAAAAAAATGGTTGACGGGTGTGTTGTTAGGGAGGGAGTTGTGTGTGGGTGGTGTCGGTACTTAGGAAACTGAGCGGAGCATGCAGGAGCATAGTCAGCTAGCAAGGTACTTGGATAGGACTAGTAATAAGTCTGCTAATATAGGCAGTTCGAGTGCAATGTCACCAACATGTGAGTCGTATGGTTTGGTGCAGACTTAATCACAGCAGGTATGACGAAAGAGGGTGTTATCGGTAACAGAAATATTATATAACTAATTATATTTCATATTGAACTAATTCGTTCTATGCTTTTGGATAGGAACTTCTTTATCAACTGATTATTGGGTACGTAGTGGCTTCAAATAATTTGACATCTATAAGTATTGGCTAAGAGCTGTACAACTATCGTAATTCTAGTGCGTATAATTGGCCATTTTTGCTTGACGCGGCTGCGTTTCTTGGAATAAGTAAAGTATTGTTCTTGGAATTTAGCACGGGCGATTTGTGGGAATAATTCAATTTATGATCCTGTTCAGCCCTTCTGGCGCGATGAGACATCGAAATAGCTAAGGGATTTGCGGAATTAGCAATATGAACGCCTTTATTACGAGTATTTCTACATGAAATGCGTGTAGGAGCACTAAGAGTAGTAAATGGACTCATAAGCTGTGCTCAAAGCAGATGGGTCTCTTCCGTTGGTGTATTTCAATGATGAATCAGCTCTGTATATGATTTTTATATGCTGTATTATTGTATTAAAATTATAACCCAAATTGGTTGTTGCCGGCGATAATTCATTGATAAAAAAAATATATAATGTTAAGTGATTGATATATAGTGGGTTGTAAAAAAAATTGTTTGGTACTCTGCACCATGGCTTAATACTTAATAATAAGGCGTTTGTAACATCGTAAGAACTGAAAATTCTCTTCCAGAGGGATGAAAAACGGGTTTTGTTGATGGGCATTTATCGGTCGAACATAAAATTGATTATGTTTGGCCACACTCATTCACCATCACTCACATTCTTCAAATGAAAAAACTTCTAGTGGCGTCGCTGCTGGTGGCACCTTTGGTGGTGCACGAAGCGGCAGCGCAGGGCCGATCCATTACGGGTCGTGTTCTTGATGCGTCTAGTGGGCAGGGCCTGCCTGGTGTGACGGTTCTGGTAAAGGGTACCACGAATGGGGCTACGACGGGCGCCGATGGTACCTACACGCTGAACGTAGCTGATGGGGCTACTACACTCGTCTTTTCATCAATTGGTTACTTACCAATAGAGCGGGCCATCGGTAGCAGTTCAACCCTGGATGTTAGCTTAAATACCGATACCAAGCAATTAAGCGAGGTAGTGGTAACGGCTCTGGGTGTTGAAAGAACCCGCAATTCCTTGCCGTACTCAGCAACCCAAGTGGAAGCGGAGACCATCACCAAAGCTCGCAACACAAACTTCATCAACGGGCTATCGGGTAAGGTAGCCGGTGTGCAGATTCGGCAGAGCAATACGCTCGGCGGCTCGACCAACGTAACAATCCGTGGCACGAAGTCGCTGTTTGGCAACAACCAGCCACTGTTCGTGGTGGACGGGGTACCCATCAGCAACGCCAATACCAACACCAGCGACCAGCAGACCGGCCGCGGGGGCTACGACTACGGCAACGCTGCGGCCGACATCAACCCGGACGATATCGCTTCGACCACCGTGTTGAAAGGTGCCGCTGCCACTGCGCTGTACGGCGAGCGGGCTTCGAACGGGGTAATCCTGATTACGACCAAGAAGGGCCGCAAAGGTCTGGGCGTGACTATCAACACAGGTGCTACGGTAGGTCGCATCGACAAGAGCACGTTTATTAAGTACCAGAAAGAGTACGGCGGCGGCTACGGCGCTTACTACGAAGATGCTAGCGGCCGTTTCCTTTCGCGTGACGTAAACGGCGACGGAATCGATGACTTGGTGGTGCCGACTTCGGAAGACGCTTCTTACGGGGGGCGCTTCGATCCGAACCTCATGGTCTATCAATGGGACGCCTTCGACCCGGAGTCGCCCAACTTCGGCAAAGCCAAGCCGTGGGTAGCCGCCAAAAATGGTCCGGAGAGCATCTTTCAGAATGCACTGTCGCTTAATAACAGCATCCTGATCGACGGGGGAAGTGACCGAGGGTTCTTCAAACTAGGCTACAGCAGCATCCGCGACGGTGGTATTCTGCCCAACAGCCAAGTCAACAAGAACATCGTTAACCTCTCGGCTTCGTTTAACATCACGCCGAAGCTGACGACCAGCGGCTCGATCAACTACACGCGCGTAGACGGCCGCGGCCGCTACGGCACGGGTTACGGGAGCAGCAACCTCATGACCAACTTCCGTCAGTGGTGGCAGACCAACGTAGACATCAAGGACCAGAAAGCTGCCTTTGAACGTACGGGCCGTAACCTGACCTGGAACTACACCGACCCGGACGAGCGCACCGCTATTTACTGGGACAACCCTTACTGGACCCGCGAGGTAAACTTCTCATCCGACTCGCGTAACCGTTATTTCGGTAACGTGGCCGCCACCTACAAGGTGACCGACTGGTTCGACATCCTGGGCCGCATTACCCTGGATACCTACGACGAAATTCAGGAGGAGCGCCAGGCCATTACCAGCACCAGCGCCTCGGAGTCGCCTTTTTACAAGCGCTACAACCGCACTTCGCTCGAAGCCAACTACGACCTCATCGGCAATTTCAACAAGCAGATTACCGATCAGATCAGCTTCAAAGGGTTGATCGGCAGCAATATCCGGCGCCAGGAGTTTAACTCGATCCGTTCCAGCACCAGCGGCGGTCTGGCCGTGCCGAACCTGTTTTCGCTCGACAACAGCTTGCTGCCGCTGATTCCGCCCACCGAAAGCCAGGTGCGCATCGGGGTAGATGGTATTTTTGCCAGCGCCACCTTGGGCTACCGCGACCTGTTGTACCTGGACCTGACGGCCCGCCGCGACAAAAACACGGCCCTGCCTTCCAAGAACAACACCTATTACTACCCCTCGGCCGCGTTGGGCTTCGTCTTCTCGGAGCTGATGAAGGACACGCCCTGGCTGTCGTATGGTAAGGCACGCATCAACTACGCCAACGTAGGTGCCGGTCCGCAGACGTACGTGGTGTTTGACCAGTACGTGAAGCCGACGCCGTTCCCGGCCAACAACACGTACGTGCCGCTGTTTTCGGTAAACAGCATCAAGAACAACCCCGACCTGAAGCCCGAAAGAACCCGTGGCATCGAGGCCGGCGTGGAAATGGCGTTTCTGCAAAGCCGCGTAGGTTTCGACCTGACGGTGTACGAGCAGAACACGGTGGATCAGATCATCCCGGCCAACGTATCGGTGGCTACGGGCTACAACCAGCGCTACATCAACACCGGCGAGGTGCGTAACCGCGGTGTGGAGCTGACCGCTTTTGTGACTCCGGTGAAGACCAATAACTTCTCGTGGACTGTCAACGCCAACTGGACCCGCAACCAGAATGAGGTAATCTCGCTGGAAGGCGGCGTGGACAACATTCTGATTGCCAGCTACCAGGGCGGTATTTCGACCAACGCCACCGTAGGCCAGCCCTTCGGTACCCTGCGCGGCTCGGATTACATCTATAAGGATGGGCAGCGCGTGGTGGGCGACGACGGTTACTACCTGCAGACGGCTACTTCCAACAACGTCATCGGCAACCCCAACCCGAAATGGAATGGCGGCCTGGCCAACACGTTGAACTACAAAGGCCTGCAGCTGTACTTCCTGGTGGATGTACGCAAGGGCGGCAGCGTGTTCTCGCTGGACCGCTACTACGGCCTGGCTACGGGCCTCACGCCGGAAACGGCTGGCCTGAACGACCTGGGTAACCCTTCGCGTAACGACCTGGATCAGGGCGGCGGGGTAATTCTGCCGGGTGTGAAGGAGGATGGTTCGCGCAACGATATCCGCGTGGACAACAGCGAGTACGGCCTCTACGGCTACGTGCACAACCCCACGGCTGGCTTCGTGTACGATGCCAGCTTCGTGAAGCTGCGCGAGGTGGCGCTGACCTACTCGCTGCCGTCGTCCTTGGTTAACAAGGTGTCGGCGCTGAAAGGCATCGACCTCTCGCTTGTGGGCCGCAACCTTTGGATCATCCACAAAAACCTGCCCGACGCTGATCCGGAAGATGCTCTGAGCTCGGGCAACTTGGGCCAGGGTTACTCGTCGGGCGCGTACCCCGCAGTGCGCACCATCGGGGGCAACATTCGGTTTAGCTTCTAGTCGAAACCGGCGTTATTCAGAAGACCAACATGAAAAAGATACTTCTTGCCATCCTGCCCGCGCTGCTGCTCACGACCTCGTGCGTAGACTCGCTGGATGATTACAACATTGACCCCAAGGCCGCTACGAAAGTAACCGGAGCCACGCTGGTGGCCAACGCGGAGCGCAACTTGGTGCGCACGGTGGTCAGCACCAGTGTTAACCTGAATCCGTTCCGCCTTTACGTTCAATACTGGGCCCAGACCACGTACTTCGACGAGAGCCGCTACGACATTGAAACTCGTCAGATCAACACGGCTTTCTGGAACGCGCTGTACCGCGACGTACTGCGCGACCTGCAGGAAGCTCGCAACATCGTGACGGCGGATCCGCTGATGTCGGCGGCGGATAAGAACAGCCAGCTGGCCGTCATTGAGGTGCTGGAGGTGTACACCTGGGCTACGCTGGTGGATACTTACGGCGACGTGCCCTACAGCCAAGCGCTAAACATCAACCAGAGCCAGCCGTCTTACGACAAAGCGGCTACCATCTACACCGACCTGTTTGCGCGGTTGAACTCGGCTATCACCAAGCTCAAGACGGCTTCCGGCGAAGGCTTCGGCTCCTCGGACTTGGTGTACGGCGGCGACCTGCAAGGCTGGTTGAAAATGGCCAACTCGCTTAAGCTGCGTATGGCCATGACCACCGCCGACGTGGATGCCGGCCGGGCCCGCACCCTGGTACAAGAGGCGGTGAACCCAACCAACGGCGGCGTGTTTAGCTCAAACGAGGATAATGCCGATGTGGCATTCTCGACGGCCCTGCCCAATACCAACCCGCTGTACGAGGACCTGGTGAACAGCGGCCGCCGCGATTTCGTGGCCGCCAATACGCTGCTCAACCGCCTGCAATCGACGAACGACCCGCGCCTGGACGATTACTTCCAGCCGACGCTCAACAGCCAGGCTTCCAATCCGCAGGTGCTGGTGTACACGGGTGGCACGCCGGGCGGCAGCAACAGCGGCCGCAGCCGCTCGCTGCCGGGCATGAAGCTGATGGATCCGACGCTGCCGGGCGTACTGCTCTCGTACGCGCAAGTGGAGTTCCTGCTGGCCGACGCGCTGGACCGGGGCTTCACGGGCATCACCGGTACCGAGGAGTCGCACTACCGCGCTGGCGTACGGGCCTCGTTGGAAGAGTGGGGCAACTCAGACGCGGAAATTGCCACTTACCTGGCCCGCCCGGATGTAGCCTACGCCACCGCCACCGGCACCGACCGCCAGAAAATCGGTACGCAAGCCTGGCTGGCGCTCTACAACCAGCCGGTGGACGCCTGGCGCGAATACCGCCGCCTGGACGCGCCCTCGCTGACGCGTGCCGCCAACGCTCTGTCGGAGCTGCCGGTACGCCTCCCGTACCCGGTGCAGGAGCAAAACCTGAACACGACCAGCTACAACGCAGCTGCCTCGAGCATCGGCGGCGACGCGGTAACCACCAAGATCTTCTGGGACGTGCGCTAGTAGCATCCCGGTAGTAACCCACAAAAAAAGGCTGTCAGCAATGACAGCCTTTTTTTGTGCGGCGGAGAACTCACCGGGCAAAACAGATCGGGTATTTTCGCTTAGTTCTGCATCAGCCAAGCCTTGATGTAATCATCCAAGTCGCCGTCCAGTACATTTTGCACATCCGTGCGTTCTACGCCGGTGCGGATGTCCTTGATGAGCTTGTAGGGGTGGAGCACGTAGTTGCGAATCTGGGAACCGAAGTCAATGCGCTTCTTGCCCGCTTCCACCTCGGCCCGGGCGGCGTTGCGCTTGTCCATCTCGATCTGGTACAGGCGCGACTTGAGCATGCGCAGCGCGTGTTCCTTGTTCATGAGCTGGCTGCGCTCAATTTGTACGGCGATGATGATACCGGAGGGCGCGTGCGTAAGGCGCACGGCGGTTTCTACCTTGTTCACGTTCTGCCCACCCGCGCCACCGGCCCGGAACGTGTCCCAGGTGATGTCGGAAGGGTTGATGGTGATGTTGATGGTATCGTCCACCACGGGATAGGCAAATACCGATGCAAAAGAGGTATGACGCCGTCCGCTGCTGTCGAAGGGAGAGATACGCACCAGGCGGTGCACGCCGATTTCGCTTTTCAGGTACCCGTAGGCAAACTGGCCCTCAATTTCCAATGTGGCCGACTTGATGCCGGCGCCTTCGCCCGGCTGGTAGTTCACCTCGCGCACCGTATAGCCGTGTTTCTCGCCCCACATGATGTACATGCGCATGAGCATCTCGGCCCAATCCTGGCTTTCGGTGCCGCCCGCGCCGGGATTAATGTCGATGATGGCGGAGAGCTGGTCCTCCTCGTTGGATAGCATGCGCTTAAATTCCAACTGCTCCACCACCTGAAGGGCGTGGTCGTATTCCGTTTTGACTTCGGCCTCGGTGGCTTCGCCTTCCTTGTAGAAATCAAAGAGCACGTCGAGGTCGTCCACCGTTTTTGCGGCGGTGTCGAAATCATCCGTCCACACCTTGATGCCCTTGAGCTCTTTTAAAGTAGCCTCGGCCTTCTTGGAGTCGTCCCAGAAGCCCGGCGACTGGCTTTGCTGTTCCAGGGTGGTTACCTGGGCTTTGCGGTTATCGTAGTCAAAGGTACCTCCTCAAGGCCTCCACACGGCCTCTCAGGTCTTTCACTTGGTCTGCAGTCATGTCTGCGCGGAAAGGGTAGCGGGTGAGAAAATGCAGGCGCTTTGGGCCACGCCTGGGCTGCCGGCGCGGCAGCAGGTAAGGGCAAAGGTAGGCCGATAAACGGCGTTGCCCGCCACCGGTCGGGCCGGCAGCGGGCAACGCTTGGAAAGTAGCCCGTTATACGCGCACCATCCAGCTGTGCGGATCGGGAGCCTGGCCGTACCGGATAGCATCCAGTGCCGTGCCTACGCGCCGCGAAAACGACTCATCGGTCAGCGCCGGCAGGGTATAGTCGGTGCCTTCGTAGCCCATGACGGCAATGGAGGCGATGGTAGCGGCAGTGCCGACGCCGAAAGCTTCGGTGAGGGTGCCGTTCTGCAGGCCCTCGACGATTTCGTGCACCGATACTTTGCGCTCCTCCACGGGCAGGCCCCAGTCGAGGGCCAACTGCAGCACGCTCTTGCGGGTAATGCCATCGAGGATGGACGAGCTGGTCGCCGGGGTTACCACGCGGCCATCGATGACGAAGATGGCGTTCATCGTGCCCGACTCTTCCACGTAGCGGTGCTCGGAGGCGTCGGTCCAGATCAGCTGGTTGTAGCCTTCCTGCTGCGCCAGCTTGGTGGGGTACATGGCCGCACCGTAGTTGCCGGCATTCTTGGCAAAACCAGCGCCGCCTTCAGCCGAGCGTACATATTTCTCCTCGAAGCGTACCCGCAGCGGCTTGTTGTAGAACGCGCCGGCCGGGCAAGTGATGATCATGAACCGATACGTATCGGAGGGGCGCACGCCGAGCAGGCCGTCGGTGGCGAACATGAAGGGACGGATATAAAGCGAGTAGCCTTCCTGCGAGGGCACCCAATCTGCATCGAGGCGCACGAGCTGCGTGAGGCCCTGCATGAACAGTTCCTCGGGAATTTCCGGCATGCACATCCGCACGGCCGAGAGATTCAGGCGGCGGCAGTTGTCCTGCGGGCGGAACAACTGCACCTCGCCGGAGACACTGCGGTAGGCTTTCATGCCTTCAAAAATGGACTGCCCGTAGTGTAAGGCCGAGTTGGCCGGGCTCACGGCAATGTCGCCGTAGGGCACTATCTGCGGCTCCTGCCATTCGCCGTTGGCGTAGTCTACCACGAACATGTGGTCGGCGAAGGTTTTGCCAAATTCGATGTTGGCCGGATCCAGCTCGCCCAGGCGCGAGGCCGGGGTGCGCTGCGTGCGAATCGTCAGCGTATCTAGCATGACTGTGGGGGAAAAGCGGTGGGGGGAATGCAGGGGAAAAGGCGAAAGGGGAGGGGCTGCTGAAACGCTACGCCTGCTGGCGGGGTTGCCAGGTTACTTCTTCGGCGCCGAGGGCCTGGGCCATCCAGCGTGCTAACACAAACAGGTAATCGGAAAGTCGGTTCAGGTATTTTACCACCAGCTCGGGCACGAACGAGTCTTCGCGCAGCGCAATAGCCAAGCGCTCGGCCCGGCGGCATACGCAGCGCGCGACGTGGGCCTGTGAAACGGCCGGGTGCCCGCCGGGCAGGATAAAGTTGCGCAGCTCCGGCAGCACCTCGTTCAGGCGGTCCATTTCCAGCTCCAGCTCCAGCACGTCAGCCTCCAGCAGGTCGGGCAGTTGCATGCGCGAGCGTTCCGGATCAGAAGCCAAGGTGGCGCCGATGGTGAAGAGGCGGTCCTGCACGTGCTTGAGCAAGCTTCGGTGTGGAAGGTTGGCTTCCTGGTCGCGCACCATGCCGACCCAGGAGTTCAGCTCGTCCACGGTGCCGTACGCCTCAATGCGTAAACTAGACTTGGGTACGCGGGTGCCGCCGATAAGCGAGGTAAGGCCTTGGTCGCCGGTGCGGGTGTAGATTTTCACGGAAACGGTACAGACGCAGTAGGGAAGAAAAGCAGCCACCGAGCCGGGGCTGAATACACCGAAAGTTACGGGAAAAGAAATGCCCCGACCAGGGGCCGGGGCACGTCGTTGAAAGCCAATAGACTACAAAAAAGGGTTTTCGTCCTACGAGTGCGCAATTACGCGGTGGGACAACACGTCCTGATTGGGCAGGTCGGTTTCGATTTCCCCGTCGCGCAGGCGCACGATGCGGTGCGCGTAACGGGCAATGTCCTCTTCGTGCGTCACCATAATAATGGTATTGCCCTTGGCGTACAACGCCTCGAACAGCTCCATAATTTCGTAGCTGGTTTTGGAGTCGAGGGCACCGGTGGGTTCGTCGGCCAGCAGCACGCTGGGGTTGTTGACGAGGGCCCGGGCAATGGCCACGCGCTGCCGCTGTCCGCCCGACAGCTCGTTGGGCTTGTGCTTGGCGCGGTCGTGCAAGCCCACGGAGCGCAGCGACTCCATGGCCCGCTCCTCACGCTCCGACTTGGAGTAGCCCGCGTAGATCAGCGGCAGGGCTACGTTGTCGAGGGCCGTGGCGCGCGGCAGCAGGTTGAAAGTCTGGAAGACGAAACCGATTTCGCGGTTGCGCACGTCGGCCAGCTGGTTGTCGGTCATCCGGCTTACGTCTTTGCCGTTGAGGATGTAGCTGCCGGTCGTGGGCGTGTCGAGGCAGCCGACAATGTTCATCAGCGTCGACTTGCCGGAACCGGACGGGCCCATGAAGGCCACGTACTCGCCGCGTGGGATGCTGATGGTCACCGAGCGCAGGGCATGGATTTCCTCGGTGCCCATCCGGTACACCTTGGAGATGTTAGAGGTTTGAATGACAGGCGGCAGCATGGGTTTGGGGTTAGTTCCAGGGTGCTACGGCGGCCTGGTGGATGGCGCGCCGCTTGTCGTATTGGCTACGAAAGATAGTATATTCTGTGGATGGAAGCAACGTGCCAAGTTTGGTTAGTGCATCGGCCGCATATTCGGCTAATCCAGCGTCGGCGGCCAGCATGACAAAGCTTTTCAGCAGTGGTACCGACTCCGGATTGTAGGACACGGCCCGGCGGGTCAGCTCGTAGGCGGTGAGGGGTTCTTGGTGGCGCACAAAGAAATCGGCAGTCTGCAACGTTCCCGCTTCGTCGAACGGATCAAGCTGAGCCAAGCGACGGTACTGTACGGCAGCCGCCTTGGGGTTTTGCCGGGCTTGCGCGGTAGCCCGGGCGTAAGCGGTAGCCGAGGGGCGGGCCGGGGCGGGCGGACGCGGGGCGGCACCGGTGAGCAGCCGCTGCAGCACCGGTGCTGCGGCCGGCATGGCCCGCGCGGCTCGTTGCGCCGCCAAGCGGGCCGAATCGGGCTGCCCGGCCCAGTAGTATGCGTAGGCTTCCGGCAAGGCTGCTTCAGCGTGGCCAGTCAGCTCGGCATCGTGCAGCCGCGCTGCTGCGCTCGGGTAGAGGCCCCGCTCCAGCAGGTAAAGCCCCAGCACTTGTTGGTAGTAGCCAGCCGATGCACCCGCTGCCAATGCTTCAAGCTGATCGAAGCCCAGGGCGGGGCGGGTGCTGCGTAGCAACTGCAGGCCCCGCAGAAACGCCAGCTGATCGGCAAAGGCGTCGTTGCCACGCACGCGGCGCAGCTCCTCCACGAGGGGCAGCAACGTGGTGTCACGGCGAGCGGCTTGCGCCAAGCCCACGTGGTACAGCTGGGCAAACTGGGCTACCGTCAGTACGGAGTCGATGGCCGGTTTGGCCGCGGCAACCGGCTGAAAGCGGCCTTGCTGCAGATCCAGGAGCCAAGCGTTGTTTTGCCAGGCGGGCCAGGCTGGGCGCGCGGCTTCCGTTACCGATTGACGTGCAGCATCCAGCTGCTGGTTCTTGAGCAGGAACGCCAGCCAGTTGGTGCGGGCCACCGGGTTGTCTTCGTCGGCCACGAGGGCCCGCCGCGTGTAGTATTGTACCGAATCGGAGAGTGCCGAGCGGGTGTAAAGCTGCGCCATTTCCGCATTCAGCCGGGGGCTGATCGGAAAGGCGCGCAGCGCTTGGCGAAGCACCTGCTGCCGGTCGAAAAAGTCGGAGGGCTGATCGAAGCGTGCGGCGAGGCGCAAGAAGGCTTTTTCGTTCGGCGCGCGCAGCAGCGTCGTGCGCAGAATGTTGATTTCATTCTGGCGCTGGGAACGGGCCTGGTACAGCGCGGCCCGGCCGAAGGCGGCCCGGGCGTTGCGCGGGTCCAGTTGGTCGGCTTCGGCGTAATAGCGCTCGGCCAGCGCCGCGAGGTAAAAATTGTCAGGCTGCTGCTCGCTCTGGTAGCGGGTCAGGTCGCCGAGCTGAACGTACTCGCCGGCGCGGGCGCGGTACACCACGTCGAAACTGTTGCGCACGAGCACCGCCGCAATGATGCCAGCGCCAAGCAAGTACACGGTAAAAAACGGCATGCGGCGCGGATCGTATGCCACACGGTGCACCTGCAGTTTTTGCTGGATGAGCGGGGCAAAGTTCAGCAGCACGTAAAGGAAGAAAGCCGTGCTCAGCGCCACCAGAATCAGGTTGACGGCTTCGCGGCCGGCTTGCAGCAGCGGCGTGTTGGCCGTAGCCGCGGTGTAGGCCACGGTGGCCATGGCCAGCAGCACCAGCACCAGGTACAGCGGGGCAGCCGCACCCAACGACAGCCAAGCCTGGTAAGTGGGCAGGCGCCGCGGCAGGCTCCACCAGCCCACCACTGCGGCCAGCAACAGCAGCAAGAAAGGGTCCAGGTGTACGCCGGGCAGTACGGCCAGTTCTCCGCCGTTCCAGTAGTACAGACCCATAATGCCCAGCAGCAGCCCGCTCGACAGCACAAAAGGAAGCAGCCCAAACCGGCCGCGCGGGCTAGCACCCTGCGTGTTGAACCATAGCAAGCCGTAAACCAACTCACTGCCCAGCCACAACGCCAGCAGGGCTACGGCTGACGCGCCCGCCACCGTACCCGAAGCCGCCAGGTGCAGCACCACATACGAGGCCGACTGCGGCGAGCGGGCAAACAACGTTGCGGCCAGCACGGCTGTCAGCGCGGCGAACAGCAGCAGGCGCCAGCCCAGCCCGACGCGCTCAAAGAAGGCATGCAGGAAAAAGGCGGGCAGCAACAGGGCGGCCAGCGTCAGGATCAGGAAGTATTGCTGCTGCTCCCCAAACACGCCCAGCGCATCCAGGTTCAGCGACATCAGCAAGAAGATAACCGGCACGGTGCCCGCTACGAAGGCCGGCCGGGCCTGCTGGCTGACCACGGCCAGCCACGCCACCAAGCTCAGGGCCAGCACGGCGCACCAGCCCGCCGCCGCGGCCGGCCACAGCTGCGGACCGCCCACGTCGTAGGTTTGCGTAATGGTGTAGCCATTGGCCTGCAAAGGCAGGCTGTCGGGGCCGGCTGGCAGCCGGGCTACGGTAACGGGAACCGGCGCCAGTTGGGCCACCGTGCCCACGGGAAGGGTATGCTCGTCGCCGACTACGTAGCTGTACAGCGTCAGGCCCAGCAGCAGCAGCACCAAGACGCTGAGGCCACCGAGCAGAAAGCGGCGGGCCAAAGGGCGCGCCGAGGAGTCTACGGCCACGCGCTATTCCAGAACTTTGGGTACGCGGAAGTAATCCGAATCCTTGCGAGGAGCATTTTTCAGGCCCTCGGCGTGACTGACGGTGTTGCGCGGCTCATCCGAGCGCAGCACGTTTAGCTCGTGCGAAAGGTGAATCAACGGCTCGACGTTGCTCGTGTCGAGGTTATTGAGTTGCTCTACCCAGTTGAGAATCTCGTTGAGGTCGGCGAGCATTTTCTGCTCGTTGCCTTCGTTGAACTCGAGGCGGGAGAGGTGGGCCAACTGGCGCAGGGTATTCAGGTCGGTGCTCACGGGAAGCGGAAAAGGAGGTCAGAAGGGATGCAAGCTAGCGAACAGCCGGGGTTTTGGGAGAGTTCAGGGCAGGCGCGGGTCGCATCAAGCTGGCGGGCGGAATGCCGGCCGCGGCCGGGTCAAACTCGCTGGTGATGGCGCGGGCCACGCGCTCCTTGAGGGCCGGGATATCGGCTACGGTAAGGCCCGCCGTCGGAATGGGCTCGTGCAGCACGATGCGCAGCTTGCTGTAGCGCACGCGCAGGCCTTTCACGTCGGGCATGAAGCGGTGGTTGTAGGGCATCGTGACGGGTACCAGCGGCACGCCCGCGGCAATGGCGAGCTGAAACGGGCCGTCTTTGAACGGCAACAATTCCTCGCCGGGCTTAGGAGCAATGGCCCCTTCGGGGAAGATGACCACCGAGCGCCCGGCTTCCAGCGACTGCCGCGCCAAGACCAGCGAGCGGCCCCGCGAAACGGCGCTGGTGCGGTCGACGCTGATATAGCCGCGCCCGAAGATCGGACCCCAGAGCGGTACCTTGGTCAGGGAGCTTTTGCCCATAATGTTCAGGTGCCCCGGAATGGCTTTGAACAGCAGCGGAATGTCGATGTAGGAACTGTGATTGGGTACGTACACGACGGGCTGCCCCGCCGGCCAAGTGCCCCGCCGCTCCACGGACACGGGCATGCCCCACATGCGGATGAAGAGGATGGACCACCAGCGGTTTAGCCCGTGTAGGTAGCGGTGCCACCGCGGCTGCCGCGACAGTGCCCATTGCAGCGGGTACGTCACAAGAAACGGGAACACAAACCAGAACGTGGCCCAGGTAGTGTACAAGCGGTGACCGAGAAAGTGAAGCAGCCGGCGCATGCTTACAAAGGTAACAGGCGACTCCTACATGCTGCGGGCCGCTGCCGACAGCTAGCGGCGGGTCAGCAGGACGCGCTCGGCCTTGAGCAGGCCGGCCACGCTGATGGCATCGGTGATGCGGTTGTCCATGACCATCTGCACGGCTTCGGCCAAGGGCAGCTTCCAAAGGTGTAGCTCTTCGGTCTCTTCCGGCTCCACGGCGCCGTGCTCCAAGTCTTCGGCCAAGAACACGAAACCCTCCTCGTCGGTGACGGAATTGGACGTGTGCAACCGGGCAATGTTGGTCCAGCGGCGGGCCGTCAGGCCCGTTTCTTCTTTTAACTCCCGCTGGGCCGAAGCCAGGATATCCAGTTCCACCGGGCCGCCGCCCATCGGAATTTCCCAAGAATACTCGTCGAGCGGGTAGCGGTACTGGCCAACCAGCCACGTGTTGCCCTCCGCATCGACGGGCACAATGCCCAAGGCCTTGTTTTTCATCGTGACCACGCCGTAAATGCCGCGGCCGCCGGCCGGGTTCAGGACTTGGTCTTCCCGCACGCTGATCCACGGGTTCTGGTATTTTACCTCGGAGCTTAGAATCTGCCAAGGGTTGCGGGTTTCATCGGGTAGGGGGCGCATGTTTTTGCAGGAGGATACAGCAGCAAATCTACATTCTGCTGCGGAAGAGGATTCTTTACTTATACAAATATTTATATGAATTTTTGAATAAACGATCAGGCTTAAATCCACGTGCATAGCACACGCGTATGTGACTTATTTTGCATGTATAAATTATGATTATTTCAATTATTATATGATTATTCTTTGGCTTGTGGCTGGTTTGTATCGTAAATTTGCATTGTGTTAGCCTGAGGTAGTCAGGCATCTATGCCTTGAGGCATAGGTATTTTAAACGTCGGCGAGTTGATCGAATTGCACTTGGCAAGTACGGGCGTCCAGTAAAGCTGCCAGTACTCATAGCGTAGTTGCTCACCAACTGGAAGGCGTCGTTCGGCAAGTAAAACCAGCTATTAAGCCAAAGCGGCCTCGACAGGGCTTGGCCTTGAAATAGTTTCGTGGCGCCAAATCTGACGCGCAAGCGCTCCTCCTGGAATTCCATCCACACTAATAAATCCCAAATGAAAACAGCCTTACGCTTACTGGCGTTAATGGCCTTGCTCCTGCCGCTGAGTAGGACGGCGGCTGCCCAGTCAACGCCGGGTTCAGCCGGCAGCGCATTTTCCTGCGACGGCACCTTCTACATTATTCGTCAGGTTTCGAATGCCAACGGCACGACAGGCCTGGACCGCTCGCAGCTGTTTCGGGTAAACCGCAACGTAGTTCCCGCTGCCGACCCGACTACTACGCAGTATACCAATACGCTGGTGTACGATCTAGGTACTGGCGCTAACGTCGGGGCCACCACCGACTTCGTGGTAAACGCTTTGGCATATAACCCCCGCGATGGGTATTTGTACGCGCTGACTTACCCGGTTGGCAACACGGGTTTTCCGACGGTCAATCTGTACAAAATTGGTCAAGGCGGTGTTGAAAACCTTGGTACCATCACCCTTGGGGGAGCTGCCCCGGCGGGCAACTACCCGCAGTTTGCGGCCGGCGTTATCGACAAGGACGGCTTCTACTACGTGGCGCCGCGCAACCTGGCCGATGCCTCCTACCGCTCCTCGCTGTTTCGGTTCGACCTGAACCAGGCAACCAACGCCGCCAAGCGCAATGCCACGGTCATTCCGATGCAGTTTTATGTATCGACGGCGCCGACCACGGCTGTTACGCCCGCCAACACTACGGACTTTAGCTTTATCGACCTGGGTATCAACCCGGCCGACAACGCGCTGTACGGGGTATACGGACTTGGCACGATTTACAAATTTGACTTCGCTACCACGCCTGGAACGGCCCGCGTGACGCGCACAGGTCCCGTGCCCGATGGCACGGTCAACTTGGGTTCGGCCAGTTTCGACGTATCGGGCAATTTTTACGCGTACTCCAACGAAGGCAACTTCTACTCCATCAACATTGCCACCGGCGCTTCTACCGACATCGGGGATGTGCCGACTGCGGCGGTAACCGACGGAGCAAGCTGCATCAACCCGGAGCAGCGCTTGGACGTGGTGAAGGAAGTGACGGCCGTCACACCCATCAACGCCACCACCTACAACGTAAGCTTTGCCATTCGGGTGAAGAACACGGGCACGGTGACTACCACCAACGTGCAGGTAAGCGACTTCCTGCGGGGCTCCGCGACCAACAGTACCTTCCCGACTTCCTCTTCGGTAACCATTGTGGGTACGCCCACCATCACCAACAACGGCGGTGCGCTGGTACTGAACAGCGCCTTTACCGGGCAGGGCGCCAACGCCGACCTGCTCTCCGGTAATCAGCCGCTGACGGCGGGCCAGAGCGCCGTAATCAACTTTACGGTGCAGGTGGTATTTCCGACCGGCAGCGTTCCGACTACGGCTCAGAACAACACCGCTTACGCCTCAAGCGTAGCCGGCACTACTGCCAATCCCGGCTACTCGCTGCAAGGCAGTGGTACGCTGGTAGTACCTCCCGGCGACCTGCTGGCTGTGGATGCTTCGACCAACAGCGGTACCCTGCCCACGACGGCCAACGGCGACGTGGCCTCGCCCACGCCGGTGTTCCTGACGGCGGCTATTCTGGGTAACATCTTTGAAGACTACAACTACGGCGGCGGCGCCGGCCGCGCCCGTCTGGCCAGCCAGGGCTTGGCCGTGGAAGCCGGTGCCCGCGTGGAGTTGTACAGCAACGGCGCCACCCCGGCCTTGGCCCGCCTGATTGCCGTCGCGACGACCGACGCCGACGGCAGCTACCGTTTCGTGAGCGGCCAGAATGGGGTACCTACCCTGTCGGGTGGAGGCCAATACATTGTGCGCGTGGTCAACTCCACGGTAGCCAGCCAACGCCTGAACGCAGGGGTGACGGCCTCGACCGTGGTGCCGGTGCAGACTTTCGTCAGCAACGGCCAAACGGACGATACGGAGCGCGTGGGTGGTGAAAACAACACTTTAGCTGAAGCAGCCAACGCGGGCACCACGGGCAACGGCAGCACGACCGGTACCTTGCTGACCTCGCTGACGACTTTGGCGGCCACTCCGCTATCCATTACCACGGTGACGCTGCCGAGCAGCGGCCCGCGCCTGGGCGTTGATTTTGGCTTCAACTACAGCACCATCATCAACACCAACGACACGGGGCGCGGCTCGCTGCGCCAGTTCATCACCAACGCCAACGGCCTGAGCAACACCGGTCTGGCCCAAGTAGGCCAGCCCGCCGGCCAGGAAACGAGCATTTTCATGCTCTACGACGGAGTCGACGTAGCGGGCTACACGGCACCGCGCCTGGGTCTGACGGACCTGATCAACGCCGACGGCGTGGCGGTATTTACGCCGGCCAGCATTCTGCCGGCACTGACCGATGCTAATACCGCTATCGACGGTACCACGCAAACCACCAACATGGGCAACACGAACACGGGCACGCTGGGCGCGGGCGGCACCACGGGCACGGCCGGTACGGCCCTGGGCGTGGTGAACCAGCCGGAAATCCAGATCGTCGGCACCTCGACGCGCGCCATCGGTATTGACGTGACCAGCACGGCTACGCAAACGCTGATTGAGGGCATTGCCATCTACGGCTTCGGCAACGTAACCAACGCCAACACCAACGCCAACATCCGCGTGGCGGCCAACAATACGACCATCACCGGCAACGTGATTGGCGGCAGCGCCACGGTCTTTTCGACCGCGCTGACGACCAACTCCGACAACATCCGCATCACGGCGGGCACCGGGGTGCAGGTGAGCAATAACCTCATCGGGTTTGCCAACGGCTACGGCGTGCGCGTGAACAGCGGCGCGACGGCCACCATCACGGGCAACGAAATCAACACCAACGGCCGCGGCACCAACCTGGACGGGGTTTCTATCCTCGCCTCGGGCGTTACGGTGAGCAACAACCGCATCAGCGGGCACGACGGTAACGGTATTGAAACCGCGGTAGGCGGCGACGGGGTCATTGTCAGCGGCAACACCATCAGCGGCAACGGCCTAGGCACGGGTGCTACTTCGGGCATTCGCCTGGCGGCCGACAACGCCACCATTAGCAGCAACGTGATTACGGCCAACTACGGCGCCGGCATCCGCGGCCTGAACGGGGCCGACAACAACACGTTCAGCCAGAACTCGATTTACGACAATGGCAACGTGACCAACAACGCCAACGCTGGCGCCAGCGGCCAAATCGGCATCGACCTGCTTTCGAGCGGGGAAACCTCGGCTACCAACCAAAACAACGGCGTGGCTCCTTACGTGACGCTGAACGACATCGGCGACGCGGACAACGGCGCGAACGGCTTGCTCAACATGCCGGTCATCACGCAGGCCACGGTGCGCAACGGCAATCTGCTGATAGCCGGCTTTGCCAAGCCCGGCGCGGTGCTGGAATTCTTCACGGCTAAGTCCAATCCGACTTCGGCCAACGCCACGGCTGCCAATTTCGGGCAGGGTGAGACCTACCTGTTTAGCCGCACCGAAGGCGCGGCCAACGACCTGCTGGCCACGACCGGCAGCTACAGCGGCAACATCAACGGCTTCAACCAAGGCGCGGAAAACGGGCAAAACCGCTTTTCCTTCTCCATTCCGGTGGCGTCGCTGACGGCCGCGCAACAAACGGCCATCAGCAACGGCACGCTCGTGCTGACCGCCACGGCTACCATCAGCGGCGAGGGTACCTCGGAATTCTCGGGCAAAGCGCCGGTGCTGCTGGCGCCGGTCGCCACCAACGACTTCGCGCTGACGACGCCGGGCACGCCGGTGACGCTGCCGGTGACGGCCAACGACCTGAACAACATCGACGCGGCCACGGTAAACCTGGCAACCCAAGGAATTGGCAACAGCTACACGGTAGCAGGCCAAGGCACCTTTACCTGGGCCAGCAACGGGCAGATCGTTTTCACGCCGGTAGCAGGCTTTACGGGTATCGTCACGATTCCGTACACGGTCAACAACCCCTCGGGCGTGACGTCGAACACGGCTTTCATCTCGGTGGAAGTGAAGGCACCGACCATGGACCTGGCCACGACCTTCCTGGCTCCGGCCAACAACTCGACGGCCGGGGCTTCGCAAACCTACTCGCTGCGTTCCTCGAACAACAGCGGCACGGCCGTGAGCGGGATAGTGCAGACGCTGCAGCTGCCCGTTGGCCTGACCACGGGTGGCGGTACGGTAGCCGTAACGGGCGGTGCGTACAGCAACAACACGACCTTCTACGACAACGAAACCGGTCTGGTAACCATTCCGGTGGGCACGCTGGGGGCCGGTGCCTCCACGCCCTACGACGTAATCGTGTCGAACATGCCCGGCAGCGGCCCGGTGACGGCTACGGCCAACATCACGGGCACGGGCATCGAAACCAACCCGGCCAACAACGTAGCGACGCTTACCCTGAACATCGCCGCTCGCTACGACGTGGCGACGACCATCACGGGCCCGGCCACGGCTGTGACGCGCGGCAACGAGGTGACCTACACGGTTACCACCACTAACCTGAGCACGACGACCGGTTCGGTGTCGCCGGCCCCGAATGTGGTGCAGAAAGTGTCGCTGCCCGCAGGGCTGAGCGGGGTGTTTGCTTCCAACGGCGGCACCTACGATTCGAGCACGGGCGTGGTGACCTTCCCGGCCATCGGGGCGCTGCCCCTGGGCCAGACGGTAGTCAACACCATTAGCTTCGCGGCTCCGGGCGTGGATTACATCATCCCGACGGCCACGGTAACGGCCGGCGCCAGCAACGATAACGCCGGCGACTTGAATGGTCCGAACAACTCCGCTACGCTGAACGGCCTGACCTTTGGCTCGGCGGTGACAACGGTGGCGGGCACGGCTGCCGTGAACGTGTACACGACCATCACTGCCTCGGCCACCAACGTGGCTCCCGGTGCTGCCGTGACGCTGAACGTGGTAGCCGCCAACGCCGGCTTCAACCCCGCTACCTCGGTGGTGGAAACGCTGCAGCTGCCCGCTGGCCTGACCCGCGGCGGCACGCAGACGGTAAGCGTGACCAACGGCAGCTACAACGACGCTACCGGCCTGGTGACCTTCAATGCTCTGGGCACGCTCCAGGCAGGGGCTACCAGCACCAGCATCGGTACCCCGTTGAGCGTGACCTTCAACGCGCCGCAACAAGGCTTCGTGCTGGCCACGGCCACCGTGTACACGGCGTCGGCTGACCAACTGCCCGCCGATAACCTGGTGCAGACCAAAGTGGAAGTAAACCCACTGACGGACCTGGTTACCACGCTGGCTGGCCCGGCTACGGCCGCTACCGGCCAGGCAGTGGTGTACACCGTGACGACGAGCAACACTGGCGACGCCCCGGCCACTGGGGTGGTGCAGCGCGTGAGCCTGCCGGCCGGCCTGACGGGTGTGCAGGTGTCCAACGGCGGCACCTACGACTCGAACACGGGCATCGTGACCTTCACCATCGGCGGTACGCTGGTGAAAGGCGCTGTCCAGACCAACTCGATTACCTACACGGTGCCCACCGGCGCGACGAGCTTCACGGCCGCCGCCAGCGTGAGCAGCAACGTTCCCGAGACGGTGCTGACCAACAATACGGCTGCCGTGGCTACCACGGTGCTGGCCTCCACCGACGTGACGGTGGCCGTGACCAGCCCCGCTACGGCGCCGGTTGGTACACCGGTGACCTTCGCCGTCTCCACGCGGAACAACGGCCCGGCCACGGCTACTTCGGTAGTGCCCACGCTGCAACTGCCCGCCGGCCTGACGTCGGTGGCCATTACCAGCGGCGGTAACTACGATGCCGTCACCGGCCTGGTGACCTTCGGTACGGCCACGCTGCCCAGCGGCAACGCCGTGACCAACACCGTGACCGTGGTGATGCCCGACGTGGCCTCGCTCAACGGAGTGGCCCGCGTAACGGCTGCCGGCGTAGAAACCAACTACGACAACAACGTAGCCAGCACGGCTATTACGCCGAGCAACGCGCCCACCACGACGGCTGAGCTGAGCACCACCATCATCTCGTCGGCATCGACGGTTGATCCGAACGCCAGCACCATCGTGGCGGCTAGCTACACCAACAACGGACCCAGCGCCGCTACCAACGTAGTGCCCAGCATCGCACTGCCCGCCGGCCTGACGGCTTTCGGTACTGTGACGGTAAGCAACAGCGGTAGCTACAACCCCGCCACCGGCGTGGTGACGTGGCCCGTGGTGGCTAACCTGGCCGTAGGCGCCACGCTCCCCACAACCTCGTACTCGGTAACGTTCACCTCGCCGACCAGCGGCAGCATTCTGGCTACCTCGTACGTGGCTTCGGCTAACCTCGACGGCACGATGTCTAACAACGTGGCTTCCACGACGGTGAACGTGGCGACCAAGGCCGACGTGGCAACCGGTATCAGCGGTCCGGCCAGCACCCAGCCGGGCGCCTCGGTGACCTACGCCGTGACGACTCTGAATAACGGTCCTTCGCCGACTTCCTCGACGCAGACGGTCACCATCCCGGCCGGCGCGACGAACATCAGCTACTCGGGCCCCACCGGTCCGGTGAGCGTGACCAACGGCACGACCCTCATTACGTTCCCGGCCATCAGCAACCAAGCGGTGGGGGCTGCCGGGGAAGTGACCAACTACGTGACCTTCGCGGCGCCGAGCACGGGCTACACCGTGACGGCCAACGTGACGCCGGCCAACGTGTACGGCGACGTGACGGGCAACAACGCGGCCTCGACGAATACCGTCATCAACCGCGCTCCGGTGGCTTTCAATGTGGTGAACAGCCTGCAAACGCCGGAAGCCAACACCGCCGGACGCCTGCTCATCTCGCCCCTGGTGGCCACCGATGCCGACAACAACACGCTGACCTACGCCATTACCTCGCTGCCCAATGCTACCCAGCAGGGCACGTTATACCTGGGCACCACGGCCATCACGGCCCTGAGCCAGGTGCAGGCGCTGTCGGCTGGCCAGATCAGCACCCTGCGCTTCGACCCGGTGACGGGCTACGTCGGCAACGTGTTCTTTAGCTACACGGCTACCGACAACGCCACGACGCCCCTGACGTCGAACACGGCTATCTACACCATCGCCGTCGGCCAGGACGTGAACTCGCAGTACACGGCTGCCCCGACCCGGGGTGGTACCTTGGCCAATGCCTACCAAAACGGTGACCTGATTACCAGCGTGTACGACGTAAACAGCGGCCGCTACACCAATAACGGCACCGCCACGACGGTAGCAGACAACGGGGTGCGCTCGGCCACCACCGACGTCGCCGGCACCAACACCCTCACCGGTCTGGGCCTGACGCTGGACCCGACCACGGGTGCCATCACCGTGCAGAACCGTACCCTGCTGCGCGCCGGCAACTACTCGCTGAACGTGACGACGATCGACGCCAACGGCGGTACCAACACGCAACTGGTGAACTTCACCATCGGCTTCGGCCCGCTGCCGGTTACGTTGGTGGAGTTCGGCGTCAAAGCCCGCAACAGCGACGCCGTGCTGAACTGGAAGACGGCCATGGAGAAGGATAACGACCACTTCGACGTGGAGCGCTCCACCGACGGCCTGACCTTTGTGAAGGTAGGCGAGGTGAAAGGCCACGGCACGACGAACGTAGCCCAGCAGTACGGCTACACCGATGCCAACGCCGCCCGCCTCGGCACGCAGGTGTACTACCGCCTCAAGCAGGTGGACCTGGATGGCACGGCCACCGTGACCGACGCCCGCGCGGTGAGCTTCGACAAGCCGACGCAGGTGGAGTTGACGCTCTTCCCGAACCCGGCTACCGAGGTGCTGAACGTGCGCCTGGCCGGTGAAAAGGCCCTGAGCGCCACCGTGACGGTGTACTCGGCCACGGGCAGCCTGGTGCAGCAGGTGCAACTCGGCAGCTCGCTGAGCACCCAGCTCGACGTGCGCGCACTGCCCGCTGGAACGTACCTAGTGAAGGTGCAAGCCGCTGGCGGCCTGCCCCTGACCCGCCGCTTCGTGAAAAACTAGGGTGGATGGAACCCACGAACGGCAAAGGCCGCTGCTCCGCAAGGGGCAGCGGCCTTTTTTCGCTTAAGCCTTTAACATAGAGTTAACTTCATATTAAGTAAAGCCGTAACTTCCAGTAAGCTGGTCGCTGACATTCCGGCCGGCCTTCCGCACTACTATGGCCAACTCGCAAAAAAACTCCGCCAACCAAAACGCCAACACCCCGGGAGACCCGCTCTTCAACCTCAAACACGCCCAAGCCGAAGCCGAGCTGCAACAGCAAACCGGCGGCCTCGGCCCCCTGACCAACGAATACATCAGCACCGACGAAGACGCCGAGCTTGACGAGGGCCCGCGCGACAGCCAGGGCCTGCGCCGCGGCGAATCAACGGATAACATCATCGGCAGTACGGCCGGTAAGCACTAGGCAGCCTCCTTTCTTGCCTATTTCGAGGAGCCGCTCGCCGTGGAAGTCAGACACCACGGCGGGCGGCTCTTTTTTGTGCCGAAGCGGCAGGCGGAGCGAAGCCCTGCCTAGCTTTGCGGCCGATATGCTCCCTGTTTCCTTTACCGATCAGCCCCTCGAAGCCGGCCTCGACGAAGCGGGCCGCGGCTGCCTGGCCGGCCCCGTGTTTGCCGCCGCGGTGGTGTTGCCCCCCGACTTTGAGACTTCCGGCCTCACCGATTCCAAGCTGCTCAGCGCCAAGCGCCGCGAGCAGCTGCGCGACATCATCTGCCAGAAGGCCGTGGCCTGGGCCGTGGGCGAGGCTTCGCCGGCCGACATTGCCAGCATCAACATTGCCCAAGCTAGCTACTTGGCCATGCACCGGGCCGTAGCCCAACTGGGCCTCGTGCCCACCCACTTGGCCGTCGATGGCAACCGGTTCCGGGCCTACCCAGGCATCGAGCACACGTGCATCGTGAAGGGCGACGGAAAATACCTCAACATTGCCGCCGCCTCGGTACTGGCCAAGACTTTCCGCGACGAGCGGATGCGCGAGCTGGCGGCCCAGCACCCCGAGTACGGCTGGCAGCAGAACGCCGGCTACCCCACCGAACTGCACCGCGCGGCCATTCGCCAGCACGGCCCCACTGAGCACCACCGCATGGGCTTTCGGCTCCTGTAGAAGGGGGGGAGCCGACGTGGTGGTACCGCAGAAAAGCACAAAAGCCCCGGCAGCCTAGGTTGCCGGGGCTTTTTGATAGGATGGCGCGGCGGCAGGACCGCATTGCGCGCCCGCTTTAGCTGGTTCGCCAAGGGTTATCGTGGGGCCTGCTCCTTGAGCTGCAGCAGGTCCAGGAACAGGCTGAAGCCGTCGACGGTGGAGCCGCCTTCACCGAAGTTGTCGAAGTTCAGCGGCTTGATGATGTAGCCGCTGACGGCCAGGTCACGGGCCTTGAGGCGGTCGGAGTCCAGGTCGGAAGTGGTCATGATGAACACATTCAGGCCGACAAAATCCGGGTCGGAGCGTAGGACCTCCAGTAGCTCCAGGCCATTCATGCGGGGCATGTTGATGTCGAGCATGACGACACTAGGCTTCGGAATCCGCTCCCGGTCGCCCTCGCCGCGCAGCAGCGCCAGGGCCTCGCGGCCGTTACGGGCCACAAACAGCGGGACGGTGATATTATGCTTGCGCAGCTCGCGCTGCACATTCATGATGTCCATCTGGTCGTCTTCGACGAGCAGAATGCTAGCTGGGGTCGTGAAATCGGTAGGCATGGAAAAGCAGTAACGGACGAGGGGCAGAGTGGGTGGCGGAGCTGCCCGCCGTCGTATACGCACGTCACGGGTTATTGGGTGACGCCGGCCGGTCGTGCGGCGGCCGATACAGTCGGCGACACCGGGGCTTTGGGCCAGGTAAACGTGAAGGTGGCGCCCGCTCCCTCACTGGATTCCAGGCGAATAGTGCCGCCGTGGCGCTCCACGATTTTTTTGACAATGGCCAGTCCCACGCCGGTGCTTTCCAGCGTGTCGCGCTCGGTTAGCGTCTGGAATAACACGAAAACCCGCGCGTGGTACTCCGGCGCGATGCCCGGACCGTTGTCCTGCACGGTGAAGGTGTACTCCTCGGTGCTTTCGCGCAGCCCGATGCGCACCAGCCCGTGGGCCGGGTCGTGGTGATACTTCAGGGCGTTGCTGATCAGGTTGCTGAAGACCTGCTGCAGCTCCACGCGCGAAGCCGTGAGCACCGGCAGGTAGGGCGGCAGCGTCACGCGGAAGCCCTCGGGCGGCGCCAGCGAATCAACGATTTCGGTGAGCAGCTCGCGCACGTTCACGCGCTCCTGCTGCTGCTGCACCCGCCCGATGCGGGCCAGCTCCAGAATGCCGCTGATCAGGTTTTCCATGCGGTGGGTGCGCGTGCGCATCAGCAGCAGAAACTCCCGGATGTGCTCGGGCAGGGCGGCGTCCATGTCTTCCTCAATCCAGCGCGAGGCGCTTTCGATGCCGCGCAGCGGGGCCTTCAGGTCGTGCGACACCACGTAGGCAAACTGGTCCAGCTCCTGGTTGCGGCGCTCCAGCTGGCTGATGGTCGATTCGATGGTGCCGGCCATGGAGTTCAGCGAGGTAGCCAGCTCGCTGAGCTCGTCCTGCGCCTCGTCGGTCAGGCGCACGTGGTACTCGCCCTTGGCAATGCGGGTGGCCAGTTGCACCATGTGCCGAATGCGCCGCGACAGCAGCCGCGCCATCAGGAAGGCCCCGATCAGCCCGAGCACCAGGGCCAGCAGCGTGAGCACCACCGAGAGGATGCGCGTTTCGTGGATGCTGGCGGCCAGCTTCTCGCGCTGCTTGTCGCGGGAGGCCAGCTCGTCGCGGTCGAAGCCCCGGAAAATCACCCGGATCTGGTCCATCAGCTGCTTGCCGGTGCCGTCCTCTACCAGGTTGCGGTGGGGCATCCCGTCGAGGCCGTCCTGGCGGGCGTTGCGCTGGCGGGCGGCCCGTTTCTCCGCGATGAGCAGGTGCGAATAGGCCGACCACCGCTCGTACAGGGCCTGGGCCCGCACCATGCGGGCGTACTGCGGGTCGTCGAGCTCGAACTGGTTGCGCAGGTTAGCAAAGGAGCCCAGCAGCTGCCGTTCGCCGTCGTAGTACGATTCGAGCAGGCTTTCATTGCCCACCAGCAGGTAGCCACGGAAGCCGGCCTCCATGTCCACCACGTTGCGCAACATGCGCGTGGCCTGGGCCGTGCGGTTTTGCGAGTAGGCGATGCGCTCGGAGTTGCGCAGCACCTGCCGCGAGAGTTGGTAGTTGACGATGCCGACCATCACGAAGAGCATCGCAATGGCCAGGAAGCCGATGAACAGGCGGGTAGAAAGCTTGAGCTTCATGCAGGGGAGCCGCGCCCGGGCGCTAGCCCGCCTCTTTACGCAACTTTCGCTCGATGGTGTTCAGCAGGTGCAGCACTTCATCGGTGAGGGCGTTGGTGCGGCGCAGGCCGCGCATGGCTTCCTCGGCCCGGCCGGCCAGGCGCAGGTCCATCAGCTCGTTGGCCAGCGCGTGAACCTGCCGGTGCGCGGCGTCGAGCTGGGCGGTTTCGGGCAGGTAGCCGAAGCGCGCCACGGCCACCTCCCGGATCCACTGGCCCAGCGGGCAGATGTCGGCGTCGCGCACGGGCGCTTCGTCGCTGCCCACCCCGTAGAGAAAGGAGCGGAGCCGGGCCTTGAAAAGAATATGCTTGAGCCGGGCAGCGTCGAACTCCCGTTTGAGGTCTTCATCCATGCGGTGGGCGCCCGGGCCAGCGTGCGGCCGCCGGTTTGGGCGTAGCCTAATACCGGATTGGGTGCCGCCGGGTTTTGGGCTACTTTTGCGCCGGCTCGGCGGCCGCCTCCGCCCGCCGCCGTATTCCCCCTTTCCCCGAACCGCAAGCCCCTCCCCATGAGTGACCTGAAAACCGTCGTGCTGAACGACGTCCACCAGCAGCTCGGCGCCAAGATGGTGCCCTTCGCCGGCTACAACATGCCCGTGCGCTACTCCTCCGACCTCGACGAGCACCACACCGTGCGCCGCGCCGTGGGCATCTTCGACGTGTCGCACATGGGCGAGTTTCGGGTACGCGGCCCCCGCGCCCTGGACCTGATCCAGCGCGTGACCAGCAACGACGCCAGCAAGCTGCAGGACGGTAAGGCCCAGTATTCCTGCCTGCCCAACGAGCAGGGCGGCATCGTGGATGACCTGCTGGTGTATAAGCTGGCCGACGAGGACTATCTGCTGGTGGTCAACGCCTCCAACATCGAGAAGGACTGGAACTGGATTCAGCAGCACAACGCGGAGTTCGGGGCCGAGATGGAAAACGTGTCGGACCAGCTGAGCCTGTTTGCCGTGCAGGGCCCCAAGGCCGCCGACGCGCTGCAGAGCCTCGCCCCGGATGTGGACCTTCAACGCATTCCGTACTACTCCTTCGTGCAGGGCACCTTTGCCGGGCAGCCGAACGTGATTATTTCGGCCACCGGCTACACCGGCGCCGGCGGCTTCGAGCTGTACATTCCGAACGAGTCGGCGCAGGAAGTGTGGAACCAGATTCTGGAAGCCGGCAAACCCTACGGCCTGAAGCCCATCGGCCTGGGCGCCCGCGACACGCTGCGCCTGGAAATGGGCTACTGCCTTTACGGCAACGACATCAACGACGAAACGTCGCCGCTGGAAGGCGGCCTGGGCTGGATTACCAAGTTCACCAAGGACTTCGTGAACTCGGCGGCCCTCAAGCAGCAGAAGGAGCAGGGCGTGCAGCGCAAGCTTGTGGGCTTCCTGATGGACGGCCCCGGCATTCCGCGCGCGCACTACCCGCTGGTGAACGAAGCCGGGGAGCCCATTGGCGAAGTAACCTCCGGCACCCAGTCGCCGAGCCTGAGCAAAGGCATCGGGCTGGGCTACGTCACCACGGAGCTGAGCGCGCCCGGCAGCAAGATTTTCGTGCAGGTGCGCGGCAAAAACCTGCCCGCCACCGTCACCAAGCTGCCCTTCGTGAAAGGCACGGAGGAATAATCTTAAGTTGTCAGTTGGCAGTTGCCAGTTGTCAGGCCCCGCGGCTGGCAGCTGGCAACTGCTTTTTACTACACGCACAACCCGCCGCTAACAGCGGGCAACTTTCCACCGACAATTTCAATCATGCCCTCCATCGACATCTGTTTCTCGCCGGAACTGCTGCCGCTCTACGACCTGCGCGGCCGCGTGGCCGTGGTGGTCGACGTGCTGCGCGCCACTTCCAGCATCGTGACGGCCCTGGCCAGCGGCGTCACCCACGTGTTTGCGGTGGCTGAGCTGGCGGAGTGCCGTGCCGTGGGCCAGGAGCACGGCTGCCTGACCGCCGCCGAGCGCGACGGCCGGCAGGCCAAGGGCTTCGACCTGGGCAACTCGCCCTTCGGCTACCTCGACGGCCAGCTGCCCGTGCGGGGCCGCGCGGTGGCCATCAGCACCACCAACGGCACGCAGGCGCTGCGCCGCTCCCTTGGGGCCGATGCCGTGGTCATTGGGGCCTTCCTGAACCTGCAGGCCGTGGCCGACTTTGCCCGGCAGCAGCAGAAAGACGTGCTGGTGGTGTGCGCCGGCTGGAAAGGCCAGTTCTGCTTGGAGGACACCCTGTTCGGCGGCGCCCTCGCCGAGCGCCTAGCCGATGCGTTCGACACCACGCACGCCGACGCGACGCTGGCAGCGCTGCACCTCTGGCAGCAGGCCAAAACCGACCTGCAGGGCTACCTGCTGCAGTCCTCGCACGTGCGCCGGCTGAATTCGCTCGAAGCCAACAAGGATTTCGAGTTCTGCCTGCGCCTCGACGAGTATCCCGCCACGTTGCCGGTGTGGCGGGAGGACCGGCTGGTGAACCTATAGCGCGGATGGAAGTCTGCGCTACACCGTGCTACTGCAGCTTTTCGTTCTGGCGGTGGCGGTCGGCGTCGCGCTGGGTTTTCTTGTCCAGGTTGCGCCGCAGCGCTTCGGTCAGGTCTACCCCGGTCTGGTTGGCCAAGCAGATGACCACGAACAGCACGTCGGCCAGCTCGTCGGCCAGCACTTTGTCGCGGTCCGAGGCTTTAAATGACTGCTCGCCATACTGCCGCGCGATGATGCGCGCCACCTCGCCGACTTCCTCGGTGAGCATGGCCATGTTGGTCAGCTCGTTGAAATACCGCACGCCGGTGGTTTGAATCCACTGGTCGACGGTCTGCTGGGCTTCTTCGATGGTCATGGGGTAGGTAGGAGGGTGTGAGGGTAGGAGTTTAGGAGGGGGTTGTGAGATAAGAAAGTATGAGGGTCGGAGGGCAGGAGTTGTCACAACCGTAACTTCCATCCTCACACCCCCCCATACCCTCTTATCCTAACCCCGCTTCGCGGTCGAGCACAATGGTAACCGGCCCGTCGTTGAGCAGGCGCACTTTCATGTCGGCGCCGAAACGGCCGGTGGCCACGGGGCGGCCCAGCAGGGCTTCGAGCTGACGCACGAACTCCTCGTAGAGCGGAATGGCGACGGGCGGCGGCGCGGCCTGCACGTAGCTCGGGCGCGTGCCTTTGCGGGCGTCGGCCAGCAAGGTGAATTGGCTCACCACCAATAGGTCGCCGCCCGTGTCCTGCACCGAGAGGTTCATTTTGTCGTCGGCATCGGAGAAGATGCGCAGCTGCACCAGCTTGTTGGCCATCCAGGCCAGCTCCGTAGCCGTGTCGGTATGAGTGAAGCCGGCCAGCACCAGCAGGCCCGGCCCGATCTGGCCCGTGATTTCGCCGTCGACGGTTACGGAAGCTTCCGCGACGCGCTGCACAACTACGCGCATGGGGTAGGGGGTAAGAGGTAGAGTAGCGCAAAGAAAAGCCACAAATGCCCATCTTCGCCGCCGTGTCGTTGCGCCCCGTTTCTCCCGCCGCTGTGCCGTCTGCCCCCGCCGCGCCGGGCACTACGCGGCTTTGGCTACTGCCAGCGCTGCTGGCCGTGGCCGGCCTGCGGCTCTGGCGTCTGCCCGCGGCGGGCCTGCCCGATTACGACTCGGTGCGCAATTGGCAGATCGTGCAGGAAGTAGCCCGCTTCGACTTCACGCATCTGTTCCACCACGGCAGCCCGGTTTTTTACCTGCTGTATGCTCCTGCGGCGTGGCTGAGCACCGATTTCCGTGTGTACCTGATTCTGAACGCCCTGGTGGCCGTGGTGGCGCTGGGTCTGTTCGTGGACTGGGTGGCGCGGGTGGCCCGGCTTCCCGGCCCCGAAACCGCCCTGCTCGCGTTGCTGACCGGCTCCTCGGTGTTTCTCACCTTTTCAGGCCGCGACTTCACCATGAGCTCCTGGAGCCTACTGCTGCTGGCGTTGCTGCTGCGGGCGCATTGGCAACGGCTGCAGCAACCGGGGCGAGGTACGCTGCTGCGCACGGCGGCCGTGCTGGCCCTGGGGCTGAGCGTAAATTACAAGTTTCTGCTAGTGGTGCCCATTCTGGCCGTGTTGGAACTGCAGCAAGCCGATGGCGTGGCGTGGCGGGGTAGTAACTGGTGGCGGGTGCTGCTGCTGCTCGCCGCTCCTTTTGTGCTGCTGGGCGGACTGGCGTGGCTGGTGTCGGGAGTGCCGCTGTACCGTTGGCCGGCCGTATACGCCGCGGTCCTGTTTCCAGCCGCAGCCAATGCGGCAGGGCGCCACGGCACGTTGCAGGTTGATTTCGCCTATTACCTGCGCTACCTAACGGCGTTTGAGTCGCCGCTGCTACTGCCGGCGCTGGCGGGCGCCTTGATTTGGTTTGGCGGCGGCTTGCGGCAGCGGCCTTTGCCCCTGGCTGCTTACCTGTTGGTGTGGGCCGGGTGCACGCTGCTGGGCATGTCGTTGCTGGTGAAAGCGCCGCGCGGGCTGCTGTTTGCCTACGGGCCACTGTACGCCCTCGTGGTCCTGCTGCTGCGCCAGTGGGCCCGGCCGGTGGCGCTGATGGTGCTGCTAGCGGCGACGGGCTACAACGGTTGGCAGGTGCAGCAGCAGATTTATGCGTATCTGCCCAGCGCGCACCCGCAGGCGGTCCAGTGGCTGCGGCAGCACGGCGTGTCGCGCGTGGCCACCACCGTGGGCACGGGGCTGGTGTCCTTCGCGCAGCCGCAGGGCATAAAAGTGGCCGGAGCCAAGACCCTGGCCGAACTGGCGGCCCTGCGTCGGGAGGGCTACCGCTACGTGCTGCTCGATGACTACTACCGCGTGGCGAGCGTGCTGGCTTTTGATTCGTTGCGCCGGCTGCCGGCCGTGGCGGCCTGGGCTTCGCCGCCGCTCACGTCGCCGCTGCTGTACCTGGAGCACTCCGAATTTACGGGGCTGGGCTACCAGGCCACGCTGCAGCGTCAGCAGCAGGCCGCGCAAGACTCGGCGCAGCTGCGGCTGCTGCGGCTGCCCTGAGGCTCAGCGGCGGATGTTCAGGCTGTCGAGCCAGCGCTGGTAGCGCCGGGCGTTTTTTCTGTGTTCAGCAAACGTCGCGGCGAAATCGGAATAGCCGCTGCCGCCGGCGCGGGCGCAGAAAAACAGGTAGTCGTGGCGGGCGGGCTTGAGCACCGCGTCCAGGCTCTGGCGGTTGGCGGAGGTGATGGGTCCGGGCGGCAGGCCTTTGTGCTTGTAGGTGTTGTAGGGCGAGTCAACGAGCTTGTCTTTGTTGAGTACCCGCCGCACCCCGAAGTTGCCGATGGCCCACAGCAGCGTCGGGTCGGCTTGCAGCCGCATGCCGCGGTGCAGCCGGTTCAGGTACACCCCCGCAATCAGCGGCTTGTCCTCTTTCTTGGCCGTTTCGCGCTGCACGATGCTGGCCAGCACGTGCACTTCGGTGGGGGAGAGGCGCAGCGAATCGGCGCGGCGGCGGCGCTCCGGGCTCCAGAAACGGCGGTGCGCGGCGGCCATCGTGTCGGTAAACTGTCGGGCCGAGGTGTTCCAGAGCAGCCGGTAGCGGCCAGGAATAAACAGCGTCAGCACGGCGGTGGTGTCCACGCCGTAGCGCTCCTGCAGCCAGGGCTGGCGGTTGAGCAGCAGCCGCAGGGAGGTAGAGTCGGCCTCCAGCTGCTTCTGCACCTGCCGGGCCAGCTGCGGCTTGTATTTGAAGGCGTCGAGCACGAAATCCACCGTGTCTTGCTCGCCGCGTAAAAGCCGGTCGAGCAGGGCCTGGTTGCCCAGGTCGAAATCGAGGCGGTAGCGGCCGGGGCGCACCTGCTGCGGGTAGCCGCGCCGCTCGGCCAGCCACTGAAACGTCTCAGGCTCCTGCAGCAATTCGTAGCGCTGCAGTGAATCGAGCACGTTCTGGTACGTGCCGCCGGTGCGGATGTACAGGTACGCCGGGCCGTAGGGCGACTCCGTCACATTGGGCTTCCACAACACCCGCCACGCCACATACAGGCCCGCGCCGCCTAGCAGGAGCAGCGCCAAAGACACGGCCAGAAGTACACGCGGCCATAGGCGCCGGGAAGCAGGGGAGGAAGCAGGAACTGGCAAGGCAACGCAGCAGGTGGTGGATAGACGAAGATACGGCGTGGAGGGGCCTTCGCCTGCTGCTACTGCCCCTGCACTAGCGCCTGCACCGCCGCCGCCAACTGCTGCCGCCGCGCCTGCCGCTCCACTTCCACCGGCGGAGCGGCGCGCACCTCACAGTCGGGAATGGAGCACCGCTCGCAGGTTTCGTTAACCCAGCGCACCGGAATGGTCTCGTCGTCCAGAAACTTCACTTTCTGCCGCAGGTTCTCATCGACGGGCAAGCCCACCGTCACGCTGCTGCCGTGGCCGTTGGCGTCGTAGCGGGCCACGGTGAGGCAGAGGTACTCGTCGGGCGTCTGCCAGTAGCGGGAGCGTTGGGCGGCCACGCGCAGGCCGGGTCCGCCGGCCTGCCGGCCCTGCTCCAGCAGCCACAGGCTCACCCAGCGGCGGCAGTAATGTTCCTGCAGTTCGTTGGCGTGGGGGTTGTGCAGGCGCGAGAGGTGCAGCTCCTTGCTCAGGTGAAACTGCCCGGTGGCGGCGTCCTGATCGAAGCGCAGGAAGAACAGACTGCCAATGCCGAAGTGCCGGGCCAGCAGGTTGGTCACGCGCTGCAGCAGCATTTCCGGCGACACCTCGTAGCGCGTGAGCAGGCCCAGCAGCAGGGCCGCGTTCCAGCGCGGGTAGGAGAAAAACGCCTGTAGATCGGCCACCAGCTGGCCTTCCTCCATCAGCAGGGCCACGGCGAAGTACGAGGCGCGAAAGTGGTTGAGGACCTGCTCAAAGGTGCCCGGCGTGACGGCCGGCACGTTCGTGTACGGTCGATCTTTCAGCCCCAGGTAGTTGAAGGCCACTTCGCGCCCGAGCACGAAGGCCTCCTGCGCCCGCGTGAGGCCGGGGCGCAGCAGCAGGCGCCGGGCCGCGGGCTGGTACACCGACCGCAAGCTTTGCAGCTCCGGGAGGCTGCCCAGCTCTTCGCGGTCGATCAGGTAATGGTATTCGGTGCCCAGCAGGTTTTCGAGCTGGTGCAGGTCGAAGGGGGCGTCGGTGCGCAGGCGGAAGCGGGCCACGCAGCTGCGCACGGCGTCTTCCAGGTCGTCGAAGTAGTTGTCGTGCATCTCCTGGTAGGAGCGCAGCGCGGCCAGGTAAAAGTGCTCCTGGCGCATCTCGTAGTTGCGGCCCAGCTCCCACAGCGTGCTGATAAAAGCCATAACCCGCGTCGGCGCGTCCGATATCAGTTCCACCAGCCGGCCCGCGTCGAGCCCAAACATGTCCAGCGGAAACTCGCGCAGCACATCCGACTGCAGCAGCTCCGAAATCGGGGCTAGGCGTTTGCCCAGCGTCAGCGAAATCAGCTCGTCGTAGCTCACGCCCAGCACCCGCGCGAAGGCCAGAACCTTATCGGCCTTGGGGTACTTCTTGCCCTTCTCAATTTCATTCAGGTACGACACCGATACGTCGACCGCCTGTGCCAAAGCGGCTGGGGTAAAGCCCCGCTCTTGCCGGAGCTGCCGCAGCTTTAAACCAAAAATGAGACGGACAACCTGGGCTTGGGTAAGCATATGAGCAGAAAATAGGCCGGGGCAAAAGGCTGAAGGAGCAGCACAAAATCAGCTTTGCAGGCAAAGAAAGGCATTATCTCAGCATTTGTGAATAAATCACTTTCTGCTAATTATTTACTTTTAGCGAATATTCGCTTGATTTTAAATATTCGCTTGCGTATGTTTGGCCACGCTCTCGCACTTCCACGACCAAACACCATAATCACATGGAAACCCTTGTTAAGCCGCTTGCTACCAGCAAAGTCGAATACCGTTGTCCCGACCGGGTAAAAGTACTGGGAGAGTACACCCACGAATTCGCCCAGGTGCTTACGCCCTCCGCCCTGGCCTTCATAGCCGAATTGCACCGACACTTCGACAAGCGGCGGCAGGAATTGCTCCGGCTGCGGCGGCAGCGGCAGGCCGAATTCGGCGCCGGACGCTTGCCGGATTTTCTGCCCGAGACGACCCAGTTGCGCGAAAGCGACTGGCAGGTAGCGCCTGTGCCGGCCGATCTGCAGGACCGGCGTGTGGAAATTACCGGGCCCACCGAGCGGAAGATGGTCATCAATGCCCTCAACTCCGGAGCGAAAACGTTCATGGCCGATTGCGAGGATTCTCTGGCGCCGACCTGGGCCAACGTCGTGCAGGGCCAGCTCAACCTACGCGACGCCGTGCGTGGCACCATCTCGCTGGAAACGCCCCAGAAAACCTACCGCCTCACCGAGCGCCCCGCTACGCTGCTAGTGCGCCCGCGTGGCTGGCACCTGAACGAAAAGCACGTGCTCGTCGACGGCGAGGAAGTCAGCGGCGCCCTGTTTGACTTCGGCCTGTACTTCTTCCACAACGCCCACGAGCTGCTGGCCCGCGGTACCGGTCCGTACTTCTATCTGCCTAAGCTGGAAAGCCACCTGGAGGCCCGGCTGTGGAACGAGGTGTTTGAGCTGGCGCAGTGGGAACTGAAGATTCCCAAGGGTACCATCAAGGCTACCGTGCTTATCGAGACGCTCCCTGCCGTTTTTGAAACCCACGAAATCCTTTGGGAGCTGCGGCAGCACTCGGCCGGGCTGAACTGCGGCCGCTGGGACTACATTTTCTCCTACATCAAAACCCTGGGTGCCCGCCCCGAGTACCGCCTGCCCGACCGCAGCCAGGTGACCATGACCGTGCCCAACATGGCGGCCTACGTGCGCCTGGTCATCGATACCTGCCACCGGCGCGGGGTGCACGCCATGGGCGGTATGGCCGCCCAAATTCCCATCAAGGACAACCCGGCCGAAAATGCCATTGCCCTCGACAAAGTGCACCTGGACAAGGTGCGTGAAGCCCGGCTGGGCCACGACGGCACCTGGGTGGCGCACCCGGCGCTGGTGCCCATCGCCCTCGGCGTGTTCGATGAGCTGATGCCCGAGCCCAACCAGATCGGCAAGCCCCGCAGCGCCGAGCCGCTGCCCACCGCCGCCGAGCTGCTGCAGGCGCCGCAGGGCAGCATCACCGAGGCGGGCCTGCGGCAGAACATCGACGTGGCCTGGCGCTACCTCGGGGCCTGGCTGGGCGGCAACGGCTGTGTGCCACTCTACCACCTGATGGAGGACGCGGCCACGGCCGAAATTTCCCGCGTGCAGCTCTGGCAGTGGCTGCACACGCCCGGTACCACGCTGGCCGACGGCCGCCCGGTAACGCCTGAACTGTACCGAGCTCAGTTAGCCGAGCTGGTCGACAAGCTGCGCCACGAAGCAGGGGAGGAGGCTTACACCGCCTATTACCGCCCCGCCCTGCATCTGCTCGACCGCCTCGTACTGGCCCAGGACTGTGCCGATTTCCTGACCCTGCCGGCCTACGAGCTGCTGCCGTGACGCCTGCGTGGTAGCGCGAACTACTCCCTTCGCGATACGCCACCTGCGACATCTCGCTTTTCTGCATGCCTGCTTCGATGTTCCCCAAAGCATCGACAGCTACGCCTTTGTCTTTGCTGACCCCCTTTTCCACAACCAAACCCCAAGACCCATGAACCGCACCCAACGCACCGCCGCCCTCGCGCACGATTGGTCCACCAACCCCCGCTGGCAGGGCATCGAACGCCCGTATTCGCCCGACGACGTGGTGAAGCTGCAGGGCTCCGTGCAGATCGAGTACTCCCTGGCCCGGCAGGGCGCCGAGCGGCTCTGGCAGCTGCTGCACACCGAAGAATACGTGGCGGGCCTCGGCGCCCTCACCGGCAACCAGGCCGTGCAGGAGGTGCAGGCCGGCCTCAAGGCCATTTACCTCTCGGGCTGGCAGGTGGCTGCCGATGCCAACGGCGCCGGGCAGATGTACCCCGACCAGAGCCTCTACCCCGCCGACTCGGTGCCGGCGGTGGTGCGCCGCATCAACAACGCCCTGCTGCGCGCCGACCAGATTCAGCACCTCGAAAGCCGGGACGGCGACGCCGGCCACGTGCACTGGCTGGCACCCATCGTGGCCGACGCGGAGGCCGGCTTCGGCGGCAACCTGAACGCCTTCGAGCTGATGAAGATGATGATTGAGGCCGGGGCTGCCGGCGTGCACTTCGAAGACCAACTCTCCTCGGCTAAGAAGTGCGGGCACCTGGGCGGAAAGGTGTTGGTGCCGACCCAGGAGGCCGTGCAGAAGCTCGTAGCCGCCCGCCTGGCCGCCGACGTGCTGGGCGTGCCCACCCTCATCGTGGCCCGCACCGACGCCGACGCGGCCGACCTGCTCACCGCCGATGTGGACCCGCGCGACAAGCCCTTCGTGCTGCAGGAAGCCGAGCGTACTTCTGAGGGCTTCTACCGCGTGCGCTGCGGGGTGGAGGCCTGCATCGCCCGGGGGCTGGCTTACGCGCCCTACGCCGATCTGCTCTGGATGGAAACGTCGCACCCCGATCTGGAGCAGGCCCGGCAGTTTGCCCAGGACATTCACGCCCGGTTCCCCGGCAAGCTGCTAGCCTATAATTGCTCGCCGTCGTTCAACTGGGCCGCCAAGCTGAGCGTGGAGCAGATGGAGACCTTCCGCGAGGAGCTGGCCGCGTTGGGCTACAAGTTCCAGTTTATCACCTTGGCCGGCTTTCACGCGCTCAACACCAGCATGTTTGAGCTGGCCCAGGCCTACCGCGACCGGGGCATGGCCGGGTACTCCGAGCTGCAGCAGCGCGAGTTTGCCCTGCAGCAGCAGGGCTTCAAGGCCGTCAAGCACCAGAGCTTCGTCGGCACCGGCTACTTCGATGCGGTGCAGCACGTGGTGTCGGCTGGGCAGGCCAGCACGGCGGCCCTTGTCGGCTCGACGGAAGAAGAACAGTTTCAGCGCTAAGGACCCAGTCCGCGGTCATCATAGCTGGAAAGAACGGCGGCGTACCGGCAGTTTCTTTCTGTAGAATCGGCAATGGCGCTGCACCCCCGCTTAAAAACGATACCGCCCGAAGCCCGTCGTGCAGACGTGGTTTCGGGCGGTATCGTTTTTAAGCGCGGGCACCCCGGTGAGCAGCGCCGATTGGTTTACGCCGTCCGCAATTCTTGCGCGTGGCCTGGATGGGGCGGGCTAGCGGCCGTTGAGCCAGGCGAAGGGCTGGGCGATAAAGCCGTAGTCGAGGCCGTTGCGGGCGGTAACGTCGCGCAGGATTTGCTGCTGCCAAGGCCGCAGGGCCGCATCGGCACCTAACTCGATGATATCGGAAATGAGACGATTCGACAGTACCAAGTTAGCTACGTAGCTGTTCAGATCGTTGGATACGTGCGTTTTCAGGGTCATCAGAAACTGCTCGCGGGCATCGGCCTGGGCGGCCTTCTCGCCGCTGAGGCGGCGGCGGAAGGGGAAGCGGCGTGACTCGGCGGCCATAGGTGGCTCGGGTACGGCCACGAAGTTGTCGGGCGAGAAGTTCAGTAGCTGCTCGAAATAAGGCGGGCGCTTCAATTCCGGGTGCAAGCCGCGGGCCGCTTTCCAGTCATTGGCGTTGCGCGGGGTATCGCGCACCAGTTCCGACAGTCGGTCGTTGCTGAACACCATGTAGGGCGGGCGGTCCAGTTCTTTGGCTACTTGGTCGCGCAGCAGGTACAGGTCACGAAACAGCGGCATTTCCTGGGGCATGATGCGGTACTTGCTGGCCATGCGCAGGTAGGGCCGCTCGTCGCGGGTGTAGCGCACATCTTCCAGTGCCATGTTTTCCTCCGCAGCCCAATGCAGGCGGCCCAGGGCTTCCAGCTTGGCCACGAGCCGGTCGGCTAGCTCCAGCAGGTACAGCACGTCGTTGGCCGCGTAGATTTTCTGTGCTTCCGTCAGCGGCCGCTTCAGCCAGTTCGACTTCTGCTCGCCCTTGTCTACCTCGATGCCCAGCTCGCTCTGAATCAGCCGGCCCAGCGAAATGTTGTTGTCCGATTCGGCCAGCAGCGTATGCAGCACGCTCGTGTCGGTAATGCGGCGTACCCGCACGTCGTACAGCTCGTCGAGCAGCAGGATATCGGACTTGCAGCTATGGAATACTTTTTCCACGGCCGGGTCGCCGAGCACGGCCCACAGCGGGGCCAGCTCCTCCCCGGGATTGGTCAGAGGAACCGGGTCGAGCAGAAAAACCGTGTGGCCGTCGTAAATCTGGATCAGCGCCAGGTTACGCCCGTAATGGTGGCGCATATCGTCGAACTCCAGATCGACGGCCAGGCGAGGTTGGGTATGCAGCCCCGCCGCGGCCTCTTGGATGGCGGCTGGGGTGGTGAGGTATTGTATTTCAGCCATTAAAAGCTAAGGTTGGCTACCCGGGACAGACCCGGCGCACCGCCGGCAGCAGTGCCTGGTTTGGGTAAAGGTAGGCAGTAGCAGGTGCCAAATCCAATGGCCGGGACAAACGGGGCGCCGACGCGCGCGCAGGTGCCCTGGCTTCAGCGCCGGCGCAACTGCGTTTAGACGGCTTAAAAGGGGGACGTGTGACCAAAACCCAGGCCGGAACCGCACTGGCGACCGGTAATTAGGTCAATTTCAAGATTATTCATGCCCTAGCGCAGTGCAGCTGGAGGCCGTTAGAAGCTGATTTTCTTGACGCGCACCTTCCCATCGCTGCAGGAAACTTACCAAGGTAGGATGCAAGCAGCCATTCTATACCTAAATTGGGTCTATCACTCACCAAAAATGGCTCCTGAGCCAACCCACACATGAAACACAAGCTACTACTCTCCCTGGCCCTAGCGGTGCCGGTGGCAGTGGTGGCCCAAGCGCAAACGCGAAGCGTGAGCGGGCGGGTCACTTCTGTCGCCGACGGCACCGGCCTGCCGGGCGCAACGGTGCTGGAGCGCGGCACCACGAACGGCACGAGCACGGATGCCGATGGCAACTTTCAGTTGACCGTGCAGCCCGGCGCTACCTTGATTATCAGCTCGGTCGGTTTCGCGTCCCAATCTGTACCCGTGGGCACCCAAAGCAGCCTCAACGTGCGTCTGGCCGCCAGCGAGACGCTATTGGGCGAAACCGTGGTGGTCGGCTACGGCACGCAGGCCAAGCGGGAGCTGACGGGCGCCATCACGCAGCTCGGCAGCAAGGAAGTGGAAAACGTGCCCACGGTCAGCTTCGAGCAGGCCATCCAGGGCCGCACGCCGGGCGTACAGATCAACCAAGGGACCGGTAAGCTGGGCGCGGGCGTGCAGATCCGCGTGCGCGGGGCTTCGTCGGTGCGAGCCAGCAACCAACCGTTGTACGTTATCGACGGCATTCCCGTGACGTCCACCGACGTGGGCAGCATCAACGCCGACGAGCCCATCAACCCGATGGCCGACCTGAACCCGAATGACATCGAAAGCATCTCGATCCTGAAGGATGCCGCCGCCTCGGCCATCTACGGGTCGCGCGCGTCGAACGGGGTCATCATCGTGACGACGAAGAAGGGCCGCCAGGGGCAGACGCGCGTGAACGTGGGGGCGTACTTCGGGACGAGCCGCCCCACCCGCATCCGCGAGTTCCTGAACGCAGACGAATACCGCGAGCTGTTCAACGAGTCGGTGAAAAACGCCCTTGACGACCCGAACAGCTTCTTGCGGGCGGAAGTGGGGCTGCCGGCCAATACCCCGGCGGCCGACGTGTTCGAGCTGTTTTCGGGTTCGACAGATTACAACTCAACCAACAACACGCCCTGGAACGAGCTGGCTTTTCGCGACGGCAAGGTGTCGCAGTACGACGCCAACGTGTCGGGCGGCGACGCCAAAACCCGCTTCTACATCAGCGGCAACTTCAGCGACCAGACCGGCATCATCGTGGGCAACCGCTACCGCCGCGGGTCGTTGCGCACCAACTTTGACCACTCCATTACCGACAAGCTGAAGATCGGGCTGAACCTCTCGGTGACGCGCTCGGTGAACGACCGCGTGCCCGACGACAACGCCTTCACCAACCCGGTGCAGTTGAATGCCATTCCGCCGGTGCAGTCGCCCTACAACGCGGCCGACCCGACGGGCTTCAACCGCCAGCTGCTCTACGAAAACGCCCTGGTGAGCGTAGACCGCAACACCAACCGCGCCAGCAACTACCGCTCGTTTAGCAACCTGTCGTTGCAGTACCAGCCCATCCAGGGCCTGACGCTGCGCTCGGAAATCGGGGGTGACCTGCTGGCCCTGCGCGAGGAGGTGTACTGGAGCCGATTCACGGCCGATGCCGCCGGCGAAGGCCAGGCGCTGAGCAACCAGGTGCAGGCCGTCAACTACACGACCAACCAGACGGCCACCTACCTGCGCACCCTCGGCGCCGACCACACCGTGGAAGCGCTGCTGGGCTACTCCTACCAGCGCTACGACAGCGAGCAGACGGCGGCGGTGGGCCGCGGCTTTGCCAGCGACCAGTTCCGCAAAGTGGCTTCGGCGGCCGTGTTTTCGCCGGGCACCACCAGCGCCGGCACCGGCTACGACTTCCAGTCGGTGTTCAGCCGCGTGAACTACACCTTCCGCAACAAGTTCCTAGTCTCGGGAAGCATCCGCGCCGACTACTCCTCACGCTTTGGCGTCGACAATCGCTGGGGTTACTTCCCAGCCGGTTCGCTGGGCTGGGTGGTGTCGGAGGAAAGCTTCCTGCAGGACAACAACGTGGTGAGCCTGCTGAAGCTGCGCGGCAGCTACGGCCGTACCGGCAACGCCGAAATTGGCGACTTCGACGCGCTGACGCTCTACAGCGGCGCGCAGTACGAAACCCGCCCGGGCATTGTGCCCGCCGCGCGCATCGGCAACAACCTGCTCACCTGGGAAAACACGGATCAGGCCAACGTAGGCGTGGAATTCGGCTTTTTCAATGACCGCATTGCCGGTGAAGTGGACGTGTACCACAAGAAAACCACCGACCTGCTGCTCGATCAGCAGCTGCCCTACACCGGCGGCTATCAGGTAGTGCAGCGCAACCTCGGCTCCTTGGTCAACAAGGGCATCGAAGTGTCCTTGAACACGCGCAACCTCGACGGGGAATTTAAGTGGGGTACCAACTTCAACATCTCCCTCAACCGCAACAAAGTGACCGATCTGGCGGGGCAAGAGTTGATTTCTGGCGCCCGCAACCTGGGCCGCGTGCGCGAAGACCAGCCCATCGGTGTGTTCTGGGGCCGCGAGTACGCCGGGGTAGACCCGGCCAACGGCGACGCCCTCTACTACCGGAACTCCCCGAACGCCGACGGCTCGGTGGACCGCAGCACCACGAACAACCCCAACCAGGCTACGTTCGTGAAGCTGGGCGACCCGAACCCAAAGTTCACGGGAGGTTTCACCAACACGTTCTCCTACAAAGGGTTTGATCTGAGCCTGCTCACGCAATTCACCTACGGCAACGACATCTACAACATTGCCGGCCTTTACCAATCGGTGAACGGGGACTACTTCGATAACCAGACCCGTGACCAGCTGAACCGCTGGCGGCAGCCCGGCGACATCACCGACGTGCCGCGCGCCAAATTCTACGAGGGCAACGGCACAGCCGCGTCGTCGCGCTGGATTCAGGACGGCTCTTTCTTCCGCTTCAAAAACCTGACCTTGGGCTACAACCTGCCCAAGGCCTGGGCTTCGAAAGCCCTGCTGCAGAGCGCCCGCATCTACGTGACCGGCCAGAACCTGATAACCCTGACCGATTACGAGGGCTACGACCCGGAGGTGAACACCTCGGGCCTGAACACGGCCGCCGCCAACTACCTGCTGGGCCACGATTTCTACACGCCGCCGCTGGCCAAAACCTGGCTGGTCGGTTTCAACCTCGGTTTTTAACCTTAGCCGACGCGTACTGACATGAAGAAACTATCTACTCGCGCCCTCTTTGCGGCGCTGTTACTCGGGGGCGGTCTGCTGACTTCGTCCTGCGAAAAGGAAATCAACCCGGAGCAATCCATCGACGCGGAAACGGCGCTGAGCGACGAGCAAGGCATCCAGACGGCTGTGGTGGGGGCTTACTCGCGGCTGTACCAGCCGGCCCTGTACGGCACCAACCTGATCATCATTCCCGACCTGCTGGCCTCGCCCGGCTACCTCTCGTGGCAGGGCTCCTTCCAGTCGTACCGCGAAATTTCCTCGGTGCAGATTACGACCGTCAACGCGGATGTGCAGCGCACCTGGCGCGATGCCTACCGTGTTATCAACATCAACAACCTTGTGCTCGAAGCGCTGCCCACCATCCGCGACGCGGCCCAGCGCCAGGAGCTGCAAGGCGAGATGCAGCTGATGCGCGGCCTGATGCACTTCGAGTTGGTGCGGCTGTACGGGCAGCCTGCCATGTCGAGCACCTTCGGCGTGCCGGTGGTCACGCGCGCCAACCGCACCGTGGACGAAGCCTCCCAGCGCCTGCCGCGCAATACCGTGCAGCAGGTGTACGACCAGGTCATCAGCGACATGCGCGCCGCAGAGCAAGCCTTGCCGGAGGAGAACGACGCCGGGCGCTTCGACCGTTACGACGCCAAAGCGCTGCTGGCCCGGGTGTACCTGCAAATGGGCAACTATGCCCAGGCCCGCGACCTGGCCAACGACGTGATTCAGAACAGCGGCGCTACGCTGAATGCTTCCGTACTCGATGCCTTCACCTCCGACGGCTCGCCGGAAGTGCTGTTTGAGGTTCTGCAGAACGAGCAAAACAACGCCGGCCAAGCCAACGACGGCCTGGCCACCTTCTACTCGGGCAAGTCGGTAGGCTTCCAGGGCCGCGCCGATGTCGCCGTATCGGCTGCTTTCGCCGGGCGCTACGAAGCCAGCGACGTGCGCGGCGACCAGGGCAACATCGGCGACGGCCTGCTCTACCTGGGGGATGCCGCCCGTCCCGGGCAGCTGCGCTCGTACAAGTGGAACGACTTCGCCCAAAACATACCGGTGATTCGGCTGGCGGAGATGCTCCTGACCCGCGCCGAGGCCAACCGACGCTTGGGCACCACCACCGGCGCCACGCCGCTGGCTGATGTCAACGCTATTCGCCAGCGCGCCGGTGCCACCCCGCTCACGGCCGTTACCGTGGAAGACATCCTGCTGGAGCGGGAGTTGGAGCTAGCTTACGAGGGCTTCCGCATCCACGACTACCGGCGCACCGGCCGCCAGCTGGGCGCCAACCCTTCCACGGCTGATGCCCGCGTGCTGCCCATTCCACAGTACGAAATCAACCTGGGTAACGCAACTCCCCAGACGCCGGGCTACATGTAGGCCTTAGGTACAAGCTTTACCAAAAAAGCCGCTCCGGAAGCTTCCGGAGCGGCTTTTTATTTGGGTATTTGAATTATTCCTCGTCGTCGTCGTGCGGGGCGTCGAAGTCCAGCGTGTCGACCAGGTCGGCTGCTTCCTGAATCACGGCATCCATGGCCGGAATGGAGTCCGCGTCCAAGGTTCGTTCGAAAAGGTGCAGCAGTTGCTCGCCCTCGTCGTTGACGTACAAATCGGTGTACAGCCGCTCGAAGCGCTTGGCTTCCTTGGTAATGGTCGCGTCGATCTGCTCGATGGAGCCCGCCTGCAAGGCCTGGTGCAGAACGTGCTGCACCTGCCGGCTTTCGTCGTGGTCGCCCAGGTCGGCCAAGGCCTTCATCAGGCTCATGGCCACCAGCAGGCGCACGCGCTCGAAGCGGAAGCCCTGCTCGCGCCGGGGCGCGCGCTGCAGCTCGCCGTAGGCGTGCAGGTCGTCCGACGGCAGGTAGGTGGCGGCATCTTGGCGGAAAGCGGCGTGCAGCAGCTGCTGAAACAGGGTAGCGGACATCGGCGGGGGAGGGCAGAAGAAAGTACAAAGGAACGCAAATGCCCGCAGCTACCACCCGGGCCCGTGCATCGGCCCCGCGGAATTTGCCGTACTCCTGTGCCAGGTGCGGCCGCAGAGGCCGGGCCAGGCTTTTCACATACCTCTGCTAGCGAGATGACGCATAAATCCAAATGGCTGTTGTTTGCCCCCAGCGGGCTAGTGGTAATCGGCTTCGGTGCCTGCCTGGTGCAGTGGGCCTCGGAAATGAAGCGCGACGGGGCCCCAACCGCGCAGTGGGTGGGCGCCGGCACGGTGGCGCTGGGCGTGTTCAACGCGGGCGTCAGCCTGTTTGGGCGCGGCGTGGCCGAAAGCGTGCTGTACCAGATTCGGGAAAAGCCCGGCGAGGACCCCGGACCGAATGCCGAATAAGGGAGCCTCGGGCATCACCCGACCGCAGTGTACTTTCGCTTCGTCGCCGGAGCCCGGCGGCCTCGTTTACCCGCTTTTCGCTCGGCATTTATGATTCGACCTCTCCTGCGCCTGCTGCCCGCCTTAGGGGTGGGGGCGAGCTTGCTGCTAGCTGCCCCCGGCCAGGCCCAAACCGCGACCCCGCTGCTGGCGCCTGCCCAATTCCTCGGCTATCCGCTCGGCAGCCGCTTTACCTACCACGCCGATGTGCTGCGCTACGCCGAGTACCTGGCCCAGCAGCACCCCGACCGGCTGCGCGTGGTGCCCTACGGCAAAACCTACGAAGGCCGGCCGCTGGAGGTCGTGCAGGTAGCCTCTGCCCGCAACTTGGCCCGCCTCGAGGATATTCGCCGCAGCAACCTGCGCCGCACCGGCTTGGAAAGCGGCTCCCCGGCCCCCGACCAGCCCGCCGTGGTGTGGCTGAGCTACAACGTGCACGGCAACGAGGCGGTGTCGTCGGAGGCGGTGCTGCAGGTGCTCTACGACTTTGCCAACCCGCAGAATGCCGAGGCCCAGGCCTTGCTGGATAAAGTGGTGCTGCTCATCGACCCCTGCGTGAACCCCGACGGCCGCGAACGGTACGTGCAGTGGTACGGCCGCGTGGCCGCGGCCCCCACCAGCGCCGCGCCGCTGAGCTGGGAGCACCGCGAGCCGTGGCCTGGGGGGCGCTTCAACCATTACCTTTTCGACCTGAACCGCGACTGGGCCTGGCAGACGCAGCGCGAAAGCCAGCAGCGCATTGCGCTCTACAACCAGTGGCTGCCGCAGGTGCACGCCGATTTTCACGAGATGGGCCCCGATGCGCCCTATTATTTCTCGCCGGCCGCCAAGCCCTTTCACGAGGACATTACGGCGTATCAGCGCCAGTTTCAGAACCGCATCGGCGACTACAACCGCCGCACGTTCGACCAGAACAGCTGGCTGTACTTCACCCGCGAAACCTACGACCTCTTCGCGCCCAGCTACGGCGACACCTGGCCCTCCTTCAACGGAGCCATCGGCATGACCTACGAGCAGGGGGGCAGCGGCCGGGCCGGCGTGCGCGTCATCAAGAGCGACGGCGACACGCTCACGCTCACCCAGCGCATTGCGCACCACCACGCCGCCAGCTGGGCTACCATCCGGGCTGCGGCCGACCACCAGGCCGAACTGCTCACCGAGTTTGGCCGCTACTATGCCGATGCCCGGCAGCGGCCGCGCGGCGAGTATAAGAGCTTTGTGGTCAGTGGCGCCGCCGAGCGCGTAGCGCCGCTGGCGGAATACCTGCAGCGCCAGCAAATCGAGTTCGGCTACGTGGGGGAGCGGCGTAAAACCAACGCGTACAACTACGCCACCGGCCGCCGCGAGGCCGTGACCCTGCAGCCTACCGACCTGGTGGTGAGCATGTACCAGCCGAAATCAACGCTGGTGAAGGTGTTGTTCGAACCGCAGTCGGCGCTGGAGGATTCGCTGACGTACGACATTACGGCGTGGTCGTTGCCGTACGCGTACGGCCTGCAGGGCTACGCACTGACAGGTAAGTTATCTGGAAGGGAACTGGCAGTTGTCAGTGGGCAAAAGTCCAATGCCAAAGGCCTGACAACTGGCAATCTGCAACTGACAACCAGGCCTGCTGGCCCGCCAACCGACAACTCACCAGCAGCATCGGCTAAGCCCTACGCCTACATTGCCGGCTGGAATTCCCTGCGCGACGCGCGGCTGCTGTCAGCCCTGCTGCAGCGGCAGATCCGTGTGCGGGTGGCTTACCAGCCGTTTGAAGCCGGCGGCCGCAAATTTCAACCCGGTACACTCATCATCAACCGCGGCAATAACGAGGGGCTTGGCGCCCGTTTCGATGGAGTGGTGCGCGCGCTGGCCGATTCCATCGGCACGGAGCTGACGGCGGTGCAAACCGGTTTTGCTACCACTGGCAGCGACCTGGGCTCCAGCAATGTGCACGGCGTGGGCCGGCCCAACGTGGCCGTGCTGGCCGGTAACGGCACCGACCCCTCCGCGTTCGGCGAGGTGTGGCACTTCTTCGAGCAACAGCTCGGCTACCCCGTTACCGTGCTGGGGGCCGATTACTTTGCATCGGTACCGCTGACCAAGTTCGACGTGCTCATCCTGCCCGATGGCAACTACGCCGACGTGCTGCCCGAGCGTCAGCTGGAGAACCTGAAGGCCTGGGTGCGCGGCGGCGGACGCCTGATTGCTATGGAAGGCGCCATGAGTTACCTGGCGGGCAAAAAAGATTTCGCTCTGAAGGCCAAGCCGGCCGACACTACCCGCACCCGCAAGGCCGACCCGAGCCGCCTGCTGCGCCGCTATGGCACGGCCGAGCGGGAGTCGCTGCAGGAGCTGGTGCAGGGCAGCGTGTACCCCGTGCAGCTGGACAACACCCACCCGCTGGCCTTTGGCTACGGCTCCACCTACTACGCGCTGGTGCGCAGCCCGCTCAACTTCCAGTACCTCGGCGACGGCGGCTGGAACGTGGGCGTATTGCGCAAGGGGCAGGCAGCGGCCGGCTTCACCGGCAGCCAAGCGCGCCGCAAACTCACCGATACGGTGGTGCTCGGCGTGCAGGAAATGGGCCGGGGGCAGGTCGTGTACCTCGGCGACAATCCCCTGTTCCGCGGCTTCTGGCACGCCGGCAAGCTGCTGTTCAGCAACGCGGTATTCTTCGTCGGACAGTAAGCCAGCGGATTAAAAAAGCCCCGCCGGACCTGCGTCCGGCGGGGCTTTTTGTTAAGGCAATGGCAAGGTTAGTCGACGATATCTTCCGCCTTGTTGCCCACTTTCTTGGCGCCTTTCTTGATGCCGCGGCCCGCTTTTTTGGCGCCCTTGCCAACGGTGCTGCCAGCTTTCTTGCCCACGCGCTTGGTGTCGCTGGCGGTGTTGCTGATGGCTTCGCCGGCTTTGGTGCGGCCGGTGCGGGTCTCGGTTTCCGTTTTCATCGTACCGTTGCTGCGCACGTCGATTTCCGTGGAGGTAGAGCCGGCAGTGGTGGTGCCGGTGGTGCTACCGCTCGTAGTGCCGGAGGTAGTGGAAGTGCCCGATGTGGTACCGCTGTTGTAGGTACCCGTAGTCGTGCCGGAGGTAGTTACGGACGTGCCCGACGTGGTACCGGTGGTCGTGGAAGAGGAAGTGGTCGTGCCGGTTTGGGCCAGGGCCGAAACGCTGGTCAGCGCTACGGCCGACAGGAGCATGAGTATCTTTTTCATGGGAAAGGTCGATTTTAGAATCGTCCCTTCTACGCAGCTTCGTGGCGAAGGATGCTTACGGCAGCAGCAAAGAACTGTCGCCGTAGCTCAGAAAGCGGTAGTTGTGGCTGAGTGCGTGGTCGTAAACGCGGCGCCAATCCGGGCCTATCAGCGCCGCCACCAGCAGCAGTAGGGTGCTTTCCGGCTGGTGGAAATTGGTAATGAGCCCCTGCGCCACCCGAAAACGGTAGCCCGGCGCGATGAGCAGCTGCGTGCTAGCTTGTAAAGCGTCGTCGCCACGCCGTTCCAGCTCCGTCAGCAGCGCTTGCAGGGCTGCTCTAGCAGGTACTTCTTCTCCTTCCTCGTACGGTTCCCACTGCTGCACCTGCCCGCTCAGGCTGCCGCCGCGTACTACTTGGCAGCCCAGCCAGTACAGGCTTTCGAGGGTGCGCAGGCTGGTGGTGCCCACGGCAATAACAGGGCGTGGCGCGTGGCTGAGCAGCTGCAGCAGCAGCTGCCGCGTGGCACTGATGGGCTCGGCGTGCATGGCATGATCAGCCATGCGGTCCGCTTTTACCGGCTGAAAGGTGCCCGCCCCAACGTGCAGCGTCAGCTGGGCCGACTGAATGCCGCGCGCCGCCAGCTCCGCTAGCACGGCGTCGGTAAAATGCAGGCCGGCCGTCGGAGCAGCCACGGCGCCGTCGTGAGCAGCGTACACGGTCTGGTACCGTTCGTCGTCGTCGCCGGTGGCTTGGCGGCCGAGGTAGGGGGGTAGCGGAAGCTGTCCGGCACCGCTGAGCACTTGGGCAAAGGGCAACTGCGCCGGCTGCCAGCGGAAGCGGATCAGGGAGCTGCCTTCCTCAGCCGTGACGCGCTCAGCCTCCAGCACTGCCGGCTGTCCGCCAGGCGTGGTGAAGGTCGCCTGTACCGCTCCGTTCTTCCAGCGTTTGCCGTTCCCGACCAAGCAGCGCCAGGTGCATTCGCCGGTTTGCTGCATGGCCGGCTCGATAGCGCGATGCGGTGCCACAGGTTCCAGGCAAAACAGCTCGATCTGCCCACCTGTGGGCTTGTGCAGGTACAGGCGGGCCCGTACCACCTTGGTATTGTTGAAAATCAGCAGGGCGTCGGAAGGTAGCTGCGCGGGCAGCCCGCGGAAGCCTTGGTCGCTGATCTGTCCCTGCCGGTACACCAGCAGACGCGAAGCGTCGCGGTCGGGGAGGGGGGCCGGGGCAATGCGTTCAGCGGGCAGTTCGTAAGTGTAGTCCTGAATGGACAGCAGGCGCGGGTTGGGCGTGTTCATCGGACCGCAAAGGTAAACTGCGGACGGGGCAGATGGCCTGACCGCAAGCAACAGATTCGGGCAAGCGGCTGGTGCTCGTAGCAAGTAAATCGAACCACAGGAAGGCCTAACCCAGGCAAGGCTCTTCCCCGCGACTCTGCCGCCGCGATGAATGGCAAACCCAAACGGCCGCGTCCGGAACCTTGTATCTTGGGTTCCGGACGCGGCCGTTTGAGAATCCGTCAGAACGGCAGCGGAGCCAGCTCAGTTCTCGTTGCAGAGACGAAGCGCTAGCCGCCGCGACTACCGCTGAAAAATCAGCAGGTGCTGCTGCGGCAGCGACTTGTTGTTTTCGACAAACTTCAAACCCACAGCCTCCAACTCCCGGCGGGCCTGCTCCTCGCTCATGCGGTGAATGCGCTTGATGGGCACCTTGGCGTCCTCAGCGCGGTATTCCACCAAAGCCACGCGTCCGCCGGGCTTCAGGGAATTGCGCACGGCGCGCATCATCTCGCGCGGGTGGTCAAACTCGTGGTAGGCGTCCACGATCAGCACCAAGTCGAGGCTGTTGGCGGGCAGGTTGGGGCTGCGCACGGTGCCCAGCACCGGCTCCACGTTCGTGACTTTGCGCTCAGTGCTGGCATTGCGCAGGCGAGCCAGCATTTCGGGCTGGATGTCGACGGCCAGCACCCGGCCCTGCGGCACCAGGGGGCTCATGCGAAACGTGAAATAGCCGGTGCCAGCCCCAAGGTCGGCTACTACGTCCGTTGGCCTCAGGTTAAGGGCGCGCAGCAGCACATCGGTGCCTTCCTCCTGCTGCCGGTCCGGGCGCTCCAGCCAGCCGGCGGCATCGTGGCCCATCACGTGCGCAATCTGGCGGCCCATGTAGTATTTGCCAATGCCGTTGGGGTCCTGCGGGGCTTTGCGCTGGTAGCCGGCGCTGTCGGGCGCGGCGCCCAAGCGGCGTTGCGCTACCAAGCCGGCATTGCTTTCCACAATCGGCGTTTGGGTACACGCGGCAATCAGGACGGGTACCAGCAACGCAGCCGGCAGGCGGAATCGGGACGGAGTGAGCATAGGTAGATGCAAAGAAAGCGGCATTGGCCTAACAGTGCTGGCCCGGAGTACGTTCGTTTGGCGTTTCAACCCTGCAACCAGCTCGGCCGTATGGCAGCAGGCGCCGCCGGCGGGCCCATTTGGTTGTCCGTTTTTAATTTGCGGCCGTAGCATTCCAAACATCGGCTTTTCTTTCACCTTTTCTCTCTTCCCCATGAAGCACGTTGCCAAACTGTTCCACCAGCTTGCCGGTGCCGCGCTGGTCGTGGCCGCCCTCAGCGGCTGCAGCCGCGGCGAGTACGCCATGCTGCCCAAGACCAGCCCCTACCACGCGACGTACACGGCGGCCAAGCCGGCCGTGCAGCCCGTGGCCCCAGAGGCCACGCCTGCCCCCGCTGCCACTGCGGAGGCCCCGGAAGTGACTCCGGCAGCCGCGCCCGCGGTAGCTAGCGCACCGGTAGCTCAACCGTCTAAGGCCGTCGTCGCGCCGGAAGCCAAGCCCGCTCGCAAGCTCAACCCCATGCAGCAGGTGCTCGTCAAGAAGATGGCGCACAAAGTGGACAAGCTGGCCGCCAAGGCTCAGCTGAAAAAGCACCAGAACACCGCTGGCACGGAGCAAACGCAGGCCGTGGGCGGCAACTTGCGGCTCGGCATTATCTTCCTGGCCATCGGTCTGATTCTGGCCCTCTTTGCCGGCGTCAACGGCATCTTTGGTGTGCTGGGCACCATTGCCGTCATCATCGGTATCGTGCTGCTGGTACTCTGGCTGCTGGAGCAGGCTTAGCGCTTTCGCCGATTTTACCCCACGAAAAAGCCCCGACTGCACTGGCAGCCGGGGCTTTTTCGTGATAGGCGCGGTTTGCTTTACAGCGTCTTGGCGTAGCTGCCGTTCTTCGGCTGCAGGCTACCCGTGATGATCTTGATGATGTCGATGATAACCAGCGCGAACAGCACGATGGCCGGCACGATCAGGAAGCTGGTCAGAGCCAGGGCGATGTAGAGGATGCCGCGGCCGGTGTAGCCCAGGTAGAAGCGGTGCACACCGAGGCCACCCAGGAAGATGGCGAGCAGCAGCGCTACCAGTTGGCTTTTGCCTTCGGCCAGGGGCGAAGCAGCGTTAGCCTTTTTGGCGGCTTTGTGCATGGCTTTGATGGCCGCTTTGGCTTCTTTTACCTCAGCGCGGGTCGGAGCTGCTTTGGTTTCGGCTTTGTTAACCGAAGCCGCTTTGGCAGCCTGCGTGTGAGCAGCGTACGTGCGGGCCGACTGGGCTTTAGCAGCTACCGGAGCAGCGGCCGTCGAAGCCGTCAGCTCGGGAGCAGCAGCTTCAGCGACGGGAGCTACGGCTTCGGTTACGGGCTCAGCTTTGGTAGCCGCCGTGTAGGTGTTGCCGTAAGGAGCCGAGTTGCGGAACGTGTAGCTTTCCTTGCTGCACGAGGCGAGGGTCACGACTGCCAGAGCAGTGGCGAACAGGGAGGAGAACTTTCCCATGGATGTGGTTGGTAAAAGAAAAAAAAGAAATGAGGTAGGGTTAAAGCCAGTTTGAGCTGCGGGTATTACCAGGATTTGGCAGCAATATAGAATGAATTATTATGCGCCTAACTATGACAGGAGTAAACTTTATATCACATAATCGGGGGATACGGCCTATTAGAGACCGGGAAAAGTCTACTTCAATTGTTAATTCCTTAGCAATCAAAATGCCCGCCCGACTGCTTGGCTGACAACCGAACGGGCACCCCTATATCCTACTATGGCTATTTACATCGGGTCGACGTCCGCCACGAAGCGGGCCTGCCGGAAATCCTTGTCGTCGCGCATCATATTCAGGGCTTCCAGGATCTGCGCCTTGGCGTGCTTGAGCACGGTGTGCTCGCGGCTGAGCTTGATGGTAATTTCCTGCAGGTAGAAGTTGCGGATGCGGAAAATGTAGGGCGCCTCGGGGCCCAGCACGGCGTCGCGACCCAGACGCTCCACCAGCTCCTGCGTGAGGCGCACGGCCGCGTCCAGGGCCACGCGCTCCTCCACGTGTTTCACAGTAAGCTTGATGACGCGGGCAAACGGCGGGTACATATGCTCGCGGCGCTGCGCAATTTCGTACTCGTAGAACTCCACGTAATCGTTGCGCATCACCTTGTCGAAGATCTGCTGCTGCGGGTCGCCGGTCTGGATGATGACCTTGCCCTTCTTGCCCTTGCGCCCGGCGCGCCCGCTCACCTGCACAAACATCTGGTAAGCCCGCTCGTGCGCCCGGAAATCCGGGTAATGAATGATGCTATCAGCGTTAATGATGCCCACCAAACTCACGTTACCGAAGTCCAGGCCCTTCGTGACCATCTGCGTGCCCACCAGTACGTTGGTGCGCTGCTGCTCAAAGTCGCTGATGATCTGCTGGTAGGCGTTTTTGGCGCGGGTCGTGTCCAGGTCCATGCGCTGCACCTGCGCCTCGGGCAGCATGATTTTAAGGTCATCCTCGATGCGCTCGGTGCCGAAGCCGATGGCCTTGATGGCCCGCGAGCCGCAGGCCGGGCACTCCCGCGGCATCTGGTCGTGGTGGCCGCAATAGTGGCAGCGCAGCTCGTGGGCGTGCTTATGGTAGCTCAGGCTCACGGCGCAGCTCTTGCACTTGGGTATCCAGCCGCAGTCGAGGCAACTGATGAAGGGCGAATAGCCGCGGCGGTTCTGAAACAGAATCACCTGCTCGCCCTGCGTGAGCTTGCCTTCAATGGCGGCCGTCAGCTCGGGCGTGAAGTGGTGCGTGGGCTTTTTCTGACCGGCCTGCGCGTTGCGGCGGGTATCCACCAGCTCGATGTCGGGCAGGCCGGCCTCGCCAAAGCGCTTCGTCAAGGACACCAGGCCCCAGCGGCCGGCGCGGCACTGGTAGTAGGTTTCCACCGACGGTGTGGCCGAGCCCAGCAGCACCTTGGCGCCCTGAAACGTGCCCATCATCAGCGCTACCTCGCGGGCGTTGTAGCGCGGGGCCGGGTCGTACTGCTTGTAGCTCGATTCGTGCTCCTCATCGACGATGATAAGCGAGAGGTTGTCGAAGGGTAAGAACACGGCGGAGCGCACGCCCACCACCACCTGAAAGCGGCCCGACAGCACGCCGTTCCACACTTCCACCCGCTCGTTGTCGGAGAACTTCGAGTGGTACACGCCCAGGCGCGAGCCGAACACGCGCATCAAGCGGGTCACGATCTGGGCCGTGAGGGCAATTTCGGGCAGCAGGTAGAGCACCTGCCCGCCGCCTTCCAAGGCCGAGCGGATCAGGTCGATGTAGATTTCCGTCTTGCCGGCGCCCGTTACGCCGTGCAGCAGCGTGATGTCCTTCTGCCCAAACAGCTCCATGATCTGGTCGCGGGCCGCGGTTTGGGCCTCGCTCAGCTGAAAAGGCATCTGGTTGCGGTCATTCTCATCCAGCGGGAAGCGCGACACGATCTGGTCGAACTGCTCCAGCACGCCGTTTTTGATGAGCGTATTCACCGCCGAGGGCGAGAGGTGCGGGCTGCTGGTCAGGGCCGCTTTCTCGATGCCGTTGTGGTTGAGGTGCTCGTTCTGGTACACCGGCACGCGCTGAATGTAGCGCATCAGTACGTCGAGCTGCTTGGGCTTGCTGGCCAGGCCTTCGAACAAGCCTTCCAGCGCCGCCTCGGCCACGAAATGGTGGGCCAGGCGCACCTTCTTCACCACCTTGGGCGCGTACTTATCGGCAATGTGCTCGAACAGAAAGATGACGTCTTTCTGAATCAAGGACTTGATGACCTTGTGGAAGGAGTTGATTTCCAGAATTTCTCCGACTTCCGAAAACGTGAGGGCCTTGCCATCTTCCGTGCTCAGGGCCGCCACGATTTTTTCCTCTTGCGCCGTGAGCGGGTAGGGCGTGCCTTCCGACTTATAGCCCGGATGCAGCTGCACCCGCGACTCGGAGCTGAGCTTCAGGGCCGAGGGCAGGGCCGCGTTGATGACCTCGCCGAGGGTGCACAGGTAGTAATCGGCAATCCAGCGGAACAGCTTCAGCTGCGGCTGCGTGACCACCGGCGCATCGTCGATAAACTCCAGGATGTACTTGGCCTGATAGTCCTTGGGCGGCGTCTCGTGCACTGCCGCCACGATGCAGCTCAGCGTCTTCTTGGCCCCGAACTGCACCAGCACCCGGCCCCCAATGACCACTTGGTCGTTCAGCTCGAAGGGCACGCGGTAGGTGTAGAGCTTGGGCAACGGCAGCGGCAGCACCACATCGGCAAACAACGTGACGCGGTCCGCCGGGGCGGGCTCAGACTGGGGCAGGGCAAAGAGGTGCGTTTGGGACACGGGACAGGCAACGGCGAACCACAAAGATAGACCGCCAAGGGGCTATGATGGTTCGCCGCTCACCTGCCGGTACGCCCTATGGTTCGACCAACTGGCAAAGATAACCAGATGGCTATGAGGCGATATTGCGGACTGCCAGCGGGTTGCGCCGACCGCAGAATTATTCCGGCAGCCCCGCGGCCTGAATCTGGACCAAAGCTTCGGCGGCACTGGTTACCGGCCGCTGGCAGGCGCGATTGTAGCACACGTACACGGTGGTTTCGCCGTTGCCGGCCCCGCGCTCCTGCAGCAGCGGTAGCTCGCTTCGGCTGGTAGTGCCCGTCAGCACGGCATTGGGCAGCAGGTGGCGGCTCAGCTGCTGCCGCAACGCCTCAGCCTCCGGACCCACGATAGCCACTTCGGCCAGGGGCGCCAGCAGGCTTAGGTAGAGCGAGGCCCAGCCTGCTAGGTGTTGCGGTTCTTGCACCGCCAGCTCCTGCGTGAGGGCCAGCATCGCGGCGGCCCGCTCGCGCCATTCGGGCACGTCCAGCAGCGTACCCAGGCGCAGCAGGTTGTGGGCCATGACGGAGTTGGAGCTGGGCACCACGTTGTCGAACAGCTCCTTCTTGCGGGCAATCAGCGTTTCGCCGGTAGCGTCGGTATAGAAAAAGTGCGCCTCGGTTGGGTCGGCGAAGTTGGTCAGCACGTACTGCGTCAGTTCCTGGGCGCGCTGCAGCCAGCGTTCCGCAAAGGTCACCTCGTAAAGTGCCGTGTAGGCGTCAATGAGCAGGGCGTAATCTTCCAGAAAAGCCGCAATGGTTGCGCGGCCGTGCTTGGTGGTGCGCCACAGGCCCCCCCCGGCCCGGCGCAGGTTGGCCTCGATAAACTCGGCGTTTTGCAGGGCCAGCTGCAGGTAATCGGGCAGGTGGAAAGCTCGGTACGCGTCGATGAGGCCGCGCAGCATCAGAGCGTTCCAGCCCGTAAGAATTTTGTCGTCGAGGCCGGGGCGGGTGCGTTGGCTGCGGTAGGCGAGAAGTTTCTGGCGCCAGCCCTGCACCAGCGCGGCCACCACACCCGGGCTTAGCTGATGCGCCTGCGCGAAATCCTGGTCGCTCTGGCGGCGATGCAGGATGTTGCGGCCGTGTTCCCAGTTGCCGACGGCAGTACAATTGTAATAGTCGGCGGCCAGCGGCGCCTCGGTGCCCAGGGCTTCGCGTAGTTCGTCCAGGGTGAATACGTAAAACTTGCCTTCTTCCCCTTCGCTGTCCGCGTCGAGGGAGGAGTAAAAGCCCCCTTCGGGGCTCAGCAGCTCGCGTCGGGCCCAATCCACCGTCTGGGCCACCACGTCGCGGTACAGCTCATTTTGGGTGAGTTGATAGGCTTCGGCGTAGAGGCTGAGCAGTTGCCCGTTGTCGTAGAGCATCTTTTCAAAGTGCGGCACCAGCCACTCCGCGTCCACAGAGTAGCGGGCAAAGCCACCGCCAATCTGGTCGTAGATGCCGCCCCAGGCCATTTCGCGCAGCGTCAGTTCGGTTTGATGCCGCGCCGCGTAGTTGTCAGTCAAGACGTGGGCCCGCAGCAGAAAGCGCCAGATGGCCGGCATAGGAAACTTCGGCGCTTTGCGCGTGCCGCCCCCTCGGGTGTCGAAGCGCTTCTCCAAGTTCAGCAGCAATTGCTGCAGCTGGCTTCGCGACCGACTCTGGGCGGCGGCCTGCACGCCGTATTTCTCCAGATCATTGGCTCGCAGCACCCGCGCAAAGTCTTCCGCCGACTTGTCCAGCGCGGGCCGGTGCTCCGCCGATGCGTAGGCATTGGAAACCTGTTGCAGCAGTTCAAACCAGTTGCGCGGGGGGAAGTACGTGCCCCCATAGAACGGCTTGGCCTCCGGCGTGAGAAACACGTTCAGCGGCCAGCCGCCGCCCAGCCCCATGGCCTGAATAGCGTCCATGTACACTTGGTCCACGTCGGGCCGCTCTTCCCGGTCCACCTTGATGCACACGAACCGCTCGTTCATGATGCGCGCAATTTGCTCGTGTTCGAAGGACTCTCGCTCCATCACGTGGCACCAGTGGCAGGCGGCGTACCCGATGCTGACGAGGATGGGTTTCTGCTCAGTGTGGGCTCGGCTGAGCGCCTCTTCGCCCCAGGGGTACCAGTCAACCGGATTGTGGGCGTGCTGGAGCAGGTAGGGGCTTGATTCGTGAATCAGGCGGTTAGACTGGGCGCCCGGGGCAGAAGAGGTCATGAGAAGGGCAGATTGACGGGTGATGCGCGCACAACGCAGGATTGTACGTGCCCCCTGGTAAAAACAGTAAACCCGGCCCCTGGGGGCCGGGTTGGAATTAGCTGTCGGCAGAAGTGTCGTCCGGCTTGCGGCGCGGCGGCCGGCTGCGGCGTTTAGGCGTTGCGGATGCTGCCGCGTCGGGCACTGGCGGCGCCGGCGCGGGTTCAGCTGCCGGGGCTGGTGCGGCGGGCTTGCGGCGGGGAGCACGCCGACGCGGCGCTGCTGGCGGCGCCGCAGTCTCGGTGACTGTCGGAGCAGCTTCCGGAGACGAATCAGCCACGGGAGCTGCCTCTGCCGACGACGTTGGCCCTGCTTCCGCAGCGGCTTCCAGGGTTTGCGTTACTTTATTCGCGGCCCGGCCACCCCGTGCCGGACGTCGGGTCGGGGCTTTAGGCGTTGGCTCGACGGCTGTCACCGGTTCCAAAGCGGGTGCTTCAATGGGCGGCAAAGCAGGCAGGGCCGGGGCATCAACTACTACTGCCGCAACGGCTTCCGCCGGCTCAACCGAAGTCAACGGCGAAGCAGGCTCGGCCGGGGCGCTGGACTCGGGAACCGGTACCTCAGCGGTGGCCGGCAGCTCCGGCGAAGCGGTTTGGGCTGCGTATAGGGCGGGCTTTTTGCGGTTGGGCCGGTTACGGCGCTTCGGACCCGGTACGGGCAGCGGTTCGTCAACCGCCGGCAGCTCCACCGGTGGTAGCGCCGTTGCACCCGGTTCCACAGACTCAAATACTGACTGCGGTGCTCCTTCGGGCAGTAGAGTAAGCGGCTCTGCCGCACGTTGGTCCACCGCTGGTGTTTCTTCCTCCCCTGTTTCAGTGGCATCCTCGCCGGCCACTGGCTCTTCACCAGCGGGGCGGTTGCCCTTCTTCTTATGCTTACGGCCCCCGCGCTTCCGCTTGCGGCGTTTGCCGCTGGTGCCTTCACCCGGCAACGCGGCTTCTGCTTCGTTGACCGGAGCCGCCTCTTCAGAATCGTACTCGTCCGTTTCGGCGTCAGCTTGTTCGGCCTCAGCCGAGAGGATATCTGCCCAGGTAGGCTCGGCCTTGGCGGGTACCGCCGCAGGCTCGATGAATGGCTTTGCGGGCTTGGGCACGGTGGCATCCTCGTAGCCAATGTCAATCCGCTCCTCATCGTCGCCTTCCTCCGGCTCCGCCGGTACGGGCAGCGCCGGTAGCGCGTCGAGGCGGTCCTGTACCTCGAGCAGTTCCAAACGAACGTCCACGCCCCTGCTTAGCAGGCGCTCCAGCCGCTTTTGCGTCTGCTCCAGAAACTCGCGGTGCTCGGGGGCGCCTTCGTGCAGCGGGCGGTGGTGCAGGGCACGCCGGATGCCGTCCCATTCCTGGGCAAACTGCCTGAAGCTGGCATCGAAGTAAGTGCCGGTAAACTTCTCCCACACGTACTGCTCGGCCACGTCCGACGGATGAATCATGTCGGCGGCGTAGAAGCGGTAGTCGCGCAGATCGTCCAGCTGCAGCTCGTAGGCTGGGAAGTACGACGCGCCAGGCAGCAGCTCGCTCAGGTAATGGCAGGCCACGCGCAGCACCGACTTGCTGACCGCATTCAGCGGCAGCGTGTCCTTGAGGTGGCGCACTGGGCTAACGGTCAGCACGAGCCGCAGCTTGGGATTCAGCTGGCGCAGCAGCGCGTAAGCCTCGGTCACGGCTGTCACGATTTCCTCGGCGGTGAGCAGCTCTTTCTCAAAGCGCTCAGCGGGGATCTTGTGACAATTGCTTACTACCTCGCCGGTGTCGCGCAGGCGGTAGCCGTAGGCCGTGCCCAACGTCCATATCAACACGTCGGCCGTGCGGATAAACTCAGCGGTGTCGCGCACCATTTGCTCGATGCACTCAAGCAGGGCAGGGGGGGAATCCGCCCCGACGGTAGCGTGCAGATCGAAGCTTTGCCAGCGGCCGCGGGCTTCCACCAAGTGCTGCTGCCAGTCGGTGTCTTCGCCGGCCACAGCCCGTAACAGGCGAGCCGCTGCGAGCGGATTGAACACGGTGCCAAACGGGTTTACCAGCGTCCGGATCTTGTGGCCGGCCAGCCGCTCCCCGATGACATCCGAAAAGCACGACCCGATAGTGAGAATGCGCGCTCCTTGGGAGAGCGGCTGCGCGGCAGGTCGGAGGGATAATTCAGTACGAAACATTAGCAAAAACAGTCCTGACGGCGGCAACCGGGAAGCCAACCTACGCAACGGCGAGCGGACGGCCAAACGAGGCGACGAGCGCGGCCCACAGGGGCCAGCGTCACCGGGTTGTACGGTTGCCGTGAAGCGGCGTATGCGCTTCCGCCTACGCAAGCTAAAGCTTACGCAACAAAAAAGCCCTGCCACGGGGGCAGGGCTTTTCAAAAGCATGCGTCGGCAGCCGATTATTCAGCTACTACGTTCACGCGGATTTTGTGCTTCACCTCGCGGTGCAGGTCGATGGAGGCAGTGAATTCGCCTACGGTCGACGGGTCCGAATCAAGGCTGATACGCTTGCGGTCAACGTCGAAGCCTTTGGCTTTCAGCGAATCGGCAATTTGCAGCGTGGTCACACGGCCGAAGATCTTGCCCGAATCACCCACCTTGGCGGGGATGTCGATGGTCAGGTCACCGATGCGGTCGGCCAGAGCCTGGGCATCACCTTTGATCTTATCAGCTTTGTGCGACGCCTGGCGTACGTTTTCAGCTACGATTTTCTTGTTGGTCTTGTCGGCCACTACGGCCAGACCCTGGGGCAGAAGGTAATTGCGGCCGTAGCCGGGCTTTACCTTCACGACGTCGTTCTTGTAGCCCAGGCCTTTTACGTCGTCTTTCAGGATAACTTCCATCTTGCGGAGTCGTCGTTAAGGGTAATGGACTATTTCAGCTGGTCAGCCACGTAGGGCATCAGGGCCAGATGACGGGCTTTTGCCACGGCCTGGGCCACTTTGCGCTGGAATTTCAGGCTGGTGCCCGTGATACGGCGGGGCAGAATGCGGCCCTGCTCGTTCACGAACTTCAGCAGGAAGTCCGGGTTTTTGTAGTCGACGTAGCGGATGCCGGCTTTCTTGAAGCGGCAGTACTTTTTGCGCTGCTCCTGCTTGTGGATGCGTTCGTTAGCGAGGCTCATCTTTACTGGGCTACGGCTTCGGTTTGTTTTGCTTTCTGCGAGTTCAGCTCACCCTTGCGGCGGCGCTCGTTGTAAGCCACGGCGTGCTTATCGAGTGCGGTGGTGAGGAAACGGATAACGCGCTCATCGCGACGGTATGCCAGTTCCAGCACGTCTACCAGGGTAGCCGGAGCAGTGAATTCCACCAGGTAGTAGTACCCGGTCGATTTTTTCTGAATCGGATAGGCAAGCTTGCGCAAGCCCCAGTTTTCCGTATTCAGGAGGTCGGCGCCATTTTCCTTAAGCACCTGCGTGAACTTCTCGATCGTCTCTTGCACCTGCGCGTCGTTGAGGACGGGCGTCAGGACGAAGACGGTCTCATAGTTTCTGTTAGCCATTGCGGAACAGAGAAAAAGTAAGTGAGACGATGAATGAGCCGGCAAAGGTAAGACTTTTCCTTACTGGCTCTGATGGTTGACGACAAATATTTTCTGGAATCAGTTCGGCAAGCTTCTGAATGTCAACCCGCAAACCTTCGTGCGCGTAGGCAGGTTAGCATGGTGATGGCAGCCAAACCTGTAGGAGCGCAGTTGGATGTTTTGGAGGCAGAAGCCGCATACCTATATATAATAAGGTGTGTCAGAGCTGTTTTTAGAATGGTTCTAAGTAGGCTGGATAGGCCGAAATTTAGGCACCCCCGGTTTGTTCTCTGGCGTTCGTGGGCTACATTTGTGGCCCTAAAGCACCCTGCTTTTACGTTTTTCCAGCACGTTTTGCAATGAGTAGCTACCGACTACGTCCTTTTTCACACTGGCTTCTCGCTCTGTTCCTGACGTTTACTGCTGTTGGCCAAGTGGCCGCGCAGGATGCCGCCACGGTGAGCAAGGAAGGTGTGGTGCCCGGTCAGACCGCCGCCGCCGCGCCTGCGGCCGCTGCCGGTGGTGCCGCGCCCGCCGGTGACGCCGCCGCCGTTGCGGCCGGCGACGCCCTTTTCAAAGGCAACTGCGCCCAGTGCCACGCCGTCAACGACGTAGTGGTAGGTCCGGCCCTGGCCGGGGTGGAGCAGCGCCGCCCTTTGCCCTGGCTCATCAAGTGGGTAAAGAACTCCAGCAAGATGGTAGCCAGCGGCGACGAGTACGCGGTGAAAATCTTCAACGAGTACCAGAAGCAGCAAATGCCCAGCTTTGCGCTGAGCGACGAGGAAATTACCTCGATTTTCGCTTGGGTTAAGTCGCAGGAAGGCGCTCCGGGTGCCGCTGGTACCCAGCAGGCCAATGGCGGCGGTGCCGATCAAGGCGCCCAAGCCAACCAGGGTGGTGCTGGCGCTGAGGATGCAGCTGGTGCCGGCAAGTACATCAACGTTGTACTGATCGTTCTGATTGTGGTCCTGATTGTGCTGGTGGTAACGCTGGTTATCATCGCCAATATCATGAAGGACGTGCTGCGGGGCCGCAAAGACCTTGACGGCCGCGACGTGGAAATCCTGGATCAAAAAACCGACTGGATGGGTATCCTGAAGTCGGGCTGGTTTAAAGGTACTGTAGCTACCCTGTTTGTGCTGGTGGTGCTTTACGAATCGATCCAAGGTATTATGGCGGTAGGCCTGGCCCAAGGCTACCAGCCCTCGCAGCCGATTGCCTTCTCACACAAGCTGCACGCCGGGGAACACCAGATCAACTGCGCATACTGCCACACCTCGGTGTACAAGAGCAAGTCGGCCAACATTCCGTCGGCTAACATCTGTATGAACTGCCACTCGCAGATCAAGACGACCTCGCCCGAGATTAAGAAGATCTACCGCGCTATCCAGCGTCAGCAGCCGATTCAGTGGGTGCGGGTACACAACCTGCCCGATCTGGCATATTTCAACCACGCACAGCACACGCAGGTGGGTGGCATCGAATGCCAGACCTGCCACGGCCCGATTCAGAACATGGATGTGGTGTACCAGTACTCGGCTCTGACCATGGGCTGGTGCATCAACTGCCACCGCGAGACGCCGCTGAACACCAAGGGCAACGGCTACTACGACAACCTCGTGAAGCTGCACGACGAGGCTAACGCTGGTGCTCCGTTCACCGTGTCGTCGAACGGCGGCACCGAATGCTCGAAGTGCCACTACTAATCGGTTGTTAGGAACGTCGGAGACGCTGGCCCGCCGGCGCCTCCCGTTCCACTTTCACGTCGAAACAGAGAAACACTTGGGCACTGACGGCCCGGCTACCGGCCCCGCACAGTCCCTAAGTTCCCATAAACACATGCAAGAGTCGCCTAAGTACTGGAAGGGAATCGAGGAGCTCGAAAACTCACCGGAGTTTTTGCACAGCGCCCTGAGCGAGTTCGGGACGTTGCCGGTGAAGGACAGCCACCCCTCGTCGGACGAGACGGTTGCGCCCCGCCGCGACTTCCTCAAGCTGATGGGCTTTGGTCTGGCTGCTGCTACGCTGGCAAGCTGCGAAGCTCCGGTGCGCAAAGCCATTCCGTACCTGAACAAGCCCGAAGAAATTGATCCGGGCATTGCCAACTTTTACGCTTCGACCTACTTCAACGGTCAGGACTATAACAGCGTGCTCGTCAAGACGCGTGAGGGTCGTCCGATTAAGGTAGAAGGCAACCCCGAGTCGCCGCTAACGCGTGGCGGGTTGTCGGCCCGCGGCCAGGCCTCGGTGCTGAGCCTTTACGACACGGCCCGTCTGCAGTCATTTGCCATTAACGGCAAGGCGGCCGACAAAGACCAGGTAGACCAGGAAATCCGCACCAAGCTAGCTTCGGCCGGACGCATTGCTATCGTGTCGCCTACGATCATCAGCCCGAGCACCAAGCGTGCCATTGCTGATTTCGCCGGCCGCTTCGGCAGCGTGGAGCACGTGATGTACGATGCCAACTCGGCTTCGGCCCTGCTGCGCGCTAACGGTGGTGTCGTACCGGGCTATGATTTCAGCAAGGCAACGGTCATCGTGAGCCTCGCCGCTGACTTCCTGGGCACCTGGATTTCACCCGTTGAGTACGCTTCGCAGTACATCGTGAACCGGAAAGTGTCGGCCGACAAGAAGAACATGTCGCGCCACTTCCAGTTCGAGACGAACATGTCGCTGACCGGCGCCAACGCCGACGTGCGGGCCGCCGTGAAGCCTTCGCAGCTCGGTCGCATCGCGCAGCAGCTGCACGACGCCGTGGTGGGTGGCACGCTGCCCGCCAAGCCGGCTGATAAGAAAGACATCCTCGGCAATGCGCTGTACAAAGCAGCGGCTGAGCTGAAAGCTGCCGGCAACGGCGGTCTGGTCGTGTCGGGCTCGAACGATGCCAATGTGCAGGCTCTGGTAGCCGCCATCAACGCTTCGCTCGGCACGGCTGCCATCAACGCGGCTGCTCCTTCGTACCTGCGCCAGGGCGACGATCAGCGCATGGCCAACTTCGTGAGCGGCATCAGCGGCTACGGCGCTGTCATCTTCTACCACGCCAACCCGGTATATGACCACCCCATGGGGGCGCAAATTGCCACGGCGCTGAAGAGCAAAGGCCTTGTCAGCATCTCGTTCAACGAGCGTGCCGACGAAACGACGGCCCTCTGCCAGTACCAGTGCCCCGACCACCACTGGATGGAGTCATGGAACGACTTTGAGCCGAAGCGCGGCTTCCTGAGCCTGTCGCAGCCGGTAATCACGCCGCTGTTCAAGACGCGCCAGGCGCAGGAAAGCCTGCTGACCTGGGCCGGCAACCCCAACACGTACTACAATTACCTGCGTAACAACTGGCGCGGCGTACTGGGAGGCAACTTCCAAGCTGGCTGGGATAAGGCTGTGCACGACGGCGTAGCTATTGGCTCGCTGCTGCCCGCTCCGGCTGCGCAGGTCGCGCCCGCTGGTCAGGCTGCGGCTCCGGCTCTTCAAGCTGGTGCCATCGAATTGGCTATCTACGAGAAAGTAGGTGTCGGCAACGGCATGGAAGCTAATAACCCCTGGCTACAGGAGTTGCCCGATCCGGTGTCGAAGGCTACCTGGGGCAACTACGTTACGGTGCCGCGCGCCATGGCCAAAGAAAAGGGCTGGGAGCAGGGCGACGTAGTGAAAGTAACGGCCAACGGCAAAACTGTTGAGCTGCCGGTGCTGATTCAGCCGGGCCAGGCTCAGGGTACTATCGGTATTGCACTGGGCTACGGCCGCACTAGCGCTGGCAAAGTCGCCGATAACGTAGGTGGCAGTGCTTTCCCGATGGTGCAGCTGGCCAACGGCTCGCTTGCTTACACGGCTTCGGCCACCATCGAGGCTACGAGTGCTAATCAGCCGATTGCGCAGACCCAGACCCACCACACCATCATGGACCGCAAGCCGGTGGTGCAGGAAGCAACGCTGGCTCAGTACATCGCCAACCCCAAAGAGGTAACCGAGTACGACAAGATCTCTACGCCGGAAGGTCTGGAGAAGCCCAGCAAGGTCTCGTTGTGGCAGGATTACGAGTACAAGAACCACCACTGGGCCATGGCCATCGACCTCAACTCGTGCATTGGCTGCGGCTCGTGCGTAGTGGGTTGCCAGGTGGAGAACAACGTGCCGGTGGTAGGCAAGCAGGAAGTAATCAACCGCCGCGAAATGCACTGGCTGCGTATCGACCGCTACTACAGCTCGGATACGCACAAGGATTCGTTTGAGACGGAAGGCAAACTGGCGACTTACGCCATGATGGAAGACCCTTCGGACAACCCGCAGGTTATCTTCCAGCCGATGCTCTGCCAGCACTGCAACCACGCTCCCTGCGAAACGGTATGCCCGGTACTGGCTACCACGCACAGCACGGAAGGTCTGAACCAGATGACCTACAACCGCTGCGTAGGCACCCGCTACTGCGCTAACAACTGCCCGTACAAAGTGCGTCGCTTCAACTGGTTCTCGTACTACTCCAACGAGAAGTTCGAAACCGTAAACGGCCACATGTTCACCGACTTGGGCCGCATGGTGCTGAACCCGGACGTGATGGTGCGTGCCCGCGGCGTAATCGAGAAGTGCTCGTTCTGCGTGCAGCGCATTCAGCTCGGCAAGCTCGAAGCCAAGAAGCAGAAGCGTCGTCCGCAGGATGGGGAAGTGGTAACGGCCTGCGCTCAGTCCTGCCCCACTCAGGCCATCGTCTTCGGCGACCTGAAAGATCCGAACTCGCGCGTAGCCCAAATCTGGCGCCGCGAGGATGGTGAGCGGGCCTTCAAGGTCCTCGACGCCATCAATACGCAGCCGAACATTACGTATCTGACCAAGATCCGTAACACCGAAGTGTCGAACTTCTTCGCTCCGGAGGTTGAGCACGCTGAGAAAAAGGCTGAGTCCCACAACGCCTAAGACATCCCCGAACCAATAAACCAACAATATGCAGCACGTTTCGCCTGTACGCATACCGCTCGTTACGAACGGTAAAACGTACCACGACGTCACCGAGGACGTGTGCCGCCAGGTGGAGGCCAAGCCGAACATCCGCTGGATGGCCGCCTTGAGCGTCGCCCTGTTTTTCCTGGGTGTATTTCTTTACTCCGTGTACCGCACGCTGTGGTACGGCATCGGGGAGTGGGGTCTGAACAAAACGGTGGACTGGGCCTGGGACATCACTAACTTCGTGTGGTGGGTAGGCATCGGCCACGCTGGTACGCTCATCTCGGCCGTGCTGCTGCTGTTCCGCCAGAAGTGGCGCACCTCCATCAACCGCGCCGCCGAGGCTATGACCATCTTTGCCGTGATCTGCGCGGCCATGTTCCCGGTACTGCACATGGGCCGTCCGTGGCTTGCTTTCTGGGTACTGCCGCTGCAAAACACGTACGGTTCGCTGTGGGCAAACTTCAATTCGCCCTTGCTGTGGGACGTGTTTGCCATTTCGACCTACTTCTCCGTGTCGCTGGTATTCTGGTACACGGGTCTGGTACCGGACTTCGCTACCATCCGCGACCGGGCTAAAGGTCCCATCGCCCGCCGCGCCTACGCACTGCTGAGCTTCGGCTGGAAAGGCGGTGCCAAGCACTGGTCGCGCTACGAGACTGTGTCGTTGATCCTGGCTGGTGTTTCGACTCCACTGGTACTCTCGGTGCACACCATTGTATCGATGGACTTTGCTACCTCGGTGGTACCAGGTTGGCACACCACCATCTTCCCGCCCTACTTCGTAGCCGGAGCTATCTTCTCTGGCTTCGCGATGGTGCTGACCTTGATGCTCATCACCCGCGTAGTATTCAAGCTGGAAGACTACATCACGCTCGAGCACATCGCGCTGATGAATAAGATCATGATGATTACGGGCTCCATTGTAGGTGTCGCTTACATCACGGAGTTCTTTATCGCCTGGTACTCGCAGGTAGAGTTTGAGCAGTACGCCTTCATCAACCGGGCCACGGGCCCCTACTGGTGGGCTTACTGGTCGATGATGACCTGCAACGTGATTTCGCCGCAGCTGGTATGGATCCGTCGCATCCGCTACTCGATTCCCGCCACGTTCATCCTGTCGATCATCGTCAACATCGGTATGTGGTTCGAGCGCTTCGTGATTATCGTCACTTCGCTGCACCGCGACTACCTGCCCTCAAGCTGGGCCATGTTCTCGCCTTCGATCATCGACATCGGCATCTACGTGGGCACGCTGGGCCTCTTTTTCACCCTGTTCCTGCTCTTCGCCAAGTTCTTCCCCGTCATCAACATGGCCGAGGTTAAGTCGGTCCTGAAATACGGTGTCGACAACGGCCCGACCTATGGCGGCCCCAACACGGGTGCCCAACAGTCGGCCCTGCGTTCCACCGGTGCTCCTGCCTCCGCCCCCGTAAACTTCAACAAGCATGACTAAGCGTTACGCGCTCGGCATCTTCGAGGACGAAGACGTGCTCCTGCACGCCATTGAAAACGTCCGTGCTGCCGGCGTAAAAATCTACGACGTTTTCTCGCCCTACCCGGTGCACGGCATCGACGACGCCCTGGGTATCGAACGCTCCCGTCTGCCGATTGCCGCCTTCTTCTATGGGCTGTGCGGCCTGTCGTTTGCGCTGTGGATGCAGATCTACATGCTGGGCTTCGACTGGCCGATGATTATCGGTGGTAAACCGCATATCGGTCTACCCGCGTTCATCCCGGTTTCCTTCGAATTGACGGTACTGTTCTGCTGCCACGGCATGGTCATTACCTTCTACACCATCAGCGGGCTCTATCCCCGCATGAAGGTTCCGGTAATGGACGTGCGCTCCACGGACGACAAGTTCGTCATGGCTATTGAGCTGAAGGAAGACACGGACATGGGCAACCTGACGCAGCTGCTCCGCTCGAACGGTGCTTCCGAAGTGAACGAGAAAGAAATGACCAAAGAATAATGACGCACTCTTTTAAATACGGCGTCCAGGCTTCGGCCATTCTGTTTGCTTCGGTGCTGACTACGGCCTGTAACGACGCAAACGACCCCGGTCTGGAATACGCGCCGCAGATGTACGAGTCGCTCCCGTACGACCCGCTGCGCCAAGTTGATGCCAATACGGTTAACCCAATGGGCATTAATGAGCGCACTCCTGCCATTGGCACAGTACCACGTGGTAAGATTAATTATTTCAACCACATTGGTAAAGATAGCGTTGGCATTGCGGAGCGAGTACTCCGTAATCCCGTACGTTACACCCAAGCCAATCTGGAAGAAGGCAAAGTACTTTACACCCGCGCCTGCCAGCACTGTCACGGCGAACAAGGCGATGGTCAAGGCCCAGTAGGGGTGAAGTTCAAGGGCGTGCCCAACTATGCCACGGGTGCTTACGCCACCATGAACGATGGACACATCTACCACGTCATCCAATGGGGCAAAGGCCGCATGATGCCGCACGGCTCTATCGTAAATCCCGAGGAACGTTGGAAAATTGCTATGTACGTTCGCGTGCTACAGAAGGGCAAAGGCCCCGATGGCATGAGCGAACTGGTACAGGATGAACTGACTCCCACCCAGAAAACCAATCCCGAAACTCAGGCTCCCTACGGTCAGGCACAAGCTGGCAAAGGCTCGGAAACCCCGGGTCAGGGCGACGAAGCTCGTAACGGCACGGCTCAGTAATTATGGCAGCAACGCATCATCATCATGAACCCATTACGGCTGAGTTCTTGGAGCTGTCCGCTTCGGCTCGCCGTCGGTTCATCCTGTTCATCGTCGCCGGGGTCGTGCTCATGGCCGTCGGTCTGATCATGGCCGCTTGGAACATCGGCGGTCATCACGAAGTAGCCGGTGCCGCTCACGGGGCCACAGCTGAGCACGGCGCAGGAGCCGGAGCTTCGGCTCATGGTACGGAGCACGCGCCCATTTGGCTGCGTCGCTTATTGGCCTCGCTGTGGCAGAGCAACGTGTTTTTCCTCGGCGTCTCGGCCGTAGGTACAGTATTCGTAGCGATTTTCACAGTTGCCTACGCCGGCTGGTGGATCATGGTCCGCCGCATTGCCGAAGCCTTCAGCGCCTGGGTTTTGCCCGGTGGTATCATTCTGCTGGCCGTTTTCCTGGCCAGCGACCTGTTGGGTGGTGGGCATAACCTACTCTTCCACTGGCGTACCGAAGGCATCATGGAGCCGGGTCACCCGAACTACGATGCCATTATTGCCGGTAAGGCTGGCTTCCTGAATCTGGGCTTCTACGTGGCTCGCATGGTGATTTTCATTGCCATCTGGTGGTTCTTCTCGAAGCGTCTACGCGACCTTTCGCTGCAGGAAGACCAAATTGGAGGCACCGGTTTCTGGGATAAGAGCATCAACGTATCGGCCATGTTCCTCGTGCTCTACGCAGTGACTTCTTCGATGTCGGCCTGGGATTGGGTGATGTCGATTGACACGCACTGGTTCTCGACCATGTTCGGATGGTATGTCTTTGCTTCTTGGTGGGTATCGGGCATTGCTGGCATCCTGCTGACGGCCATCTACCTGAAGCAAGCTGGTTACCTGCGTTTTCTCAACGCCAACCATCTGCACGACCTGGGCAAGCTAATGTTCGGCTTCAGCATCTTCTGGACCTATGTGTGGTTTTCGCAGTTCATGCTGATCTGGTACGCCAACTTGCCGGAAGAAGCAGTGTACTTCAACCAGCGCCTCGGCGGTTTCGATGGTAAGTACACTTGGTTATTCTTTTTCAACCTGATCATCAACTTTGCCTTCCCCTTCCTTGTTCTGATGACGCGTGACGCCAAGCGTCAGATCATCATGCTCAAGATCGTGGCAACAGCAATTTTGATCGGCCACTGGCTGGATTTCTACATGATGATTATGCCCGGAACGCTTCAGGGCGACAGCGGGTTTATCATTGAAATTGGTACTGGCCTTGTGTTCTTGGGCGGCTTCTTGCTGCTGATGACTAAGCGTCTTTCGCAAGCCTCTCTGGTACCGGTAAATCACCCCTTCGTAGAGGAAAGCGTGCATCACACCACGTAAGCCTCGCGCTGTTCGGACGACTGACTTTCACAACGTACAACTAATGATTGCTCTCGGTATCCTACTGGCGCTGGTGCTACTGCTGGTCGTGTTCGGCCTCCTGTTCCGGCTCCAGATTCTCACCTCCATTTTCTCGGGTAGCTACGTCCGTCAGGTCGGGCTCAGCAATCGGGTAAATGCCATTCTGATGTTGGTGTTCCTAGTGGTAGGCGGCGCTGCTTTTGCCTACTCTTTCGTCGCCAACTTCGACAAGATGAACCCGCCGATTGCGTCGGTACACGGTCTTCACACGGAGAGACTGTTCTGGATTACGATGATTGTAATTGGCATCGTGTTCGTGCTGACGCAAGTGGCCCTTTTCGTGTACTCTTACAAGTACCAGTACCGCGAAGGCCGTCGTGCATTCTTCTATTCGCACAACAACAAAATTGAAGTCATCTGGACGGTAATTCCGGCCATTGTGATGTCGGGTTTGATCTTTGGCGGCTGGAAAGAATGGACCAACATTATGGGTCCGGCTCCGAAGGAAGCGGTTGAGCTCGAAATCATGGGCAAACAGTTCAACTTCTTGGTGCGCTACCCTGGCCGCGATGAGAAACTGGGCCGCATCAACTTCCGCCTGATCGATGCTACCAACGAGTTCGGGTTCGATCTTAATGACGAGAAGGGACTCGACGACTTTACAGCTGGCGAAGTGCACGTACCGAAAGGGGTGCCAGTGCTGATGCACATTCGTTCGCGCGATGTGTTGCACGCTGTTTACGCTCCGCACTTCCGAGTGCAGATGTACGCCGTGCCGGGCATGCCAACGAAGTTCTGGTTTATTCCAACCAAGACGACCGACGAAATGCGCGCGCAAACCGGCAACCCGAACTTCAACTACGAAATTGCCTGTAACCAGATCTGCGGCCGTGGCCACTTCGCTATGAAGGCCACCATCATTGTGGACGAGCCGGACGACTACGTAGCTTGGTATGCCCAGCAGAAGTCGTTCTCAGAGCAAAACCCGGACGTACTGGCTGCCTTCAAAAACAAGAAGGTGCAGGCTCCGGTTGAAGAAGCACCGGCCGCGGCTGCGGTAGTGCCGGCAACGGAAACGGCGAAGGCCGCCCTGTAACGAGTAACTTTAAAGCACGCTTCTCTGATGGCTGCATCTAATATTCCGATGGGCTCGTCGCCTACCAGCGCGCCGCACATCCAGCACCATGTCGCTGGCGACCACCACGACGAGCACGACCACCACGATCAGCACTGGCTGTTTAAGTACGTATTCAGCCAAGACCACAAATGGATTGCCAAGCAATTCCTGATTTCGGGTATTGTGTGGGCTTTCATCGGTGCGACGCTCTCGACGCTGTTCCGTATTCAGCTTGGCTGGCCCGATGCTCAACTCACGTGGTTGGAGCCTTTGCTTGGCCGCTGGGTTGAGGGCGGTAAGCTCAACCCGGAGTTCTACCTGGCCCTTGTAACCATGCACGGCACCATCATGGTGTTCTTCGTGCTGACGGCAGGTTTGTCGGGAACGTTCTCCAACTTCCTGATTCCGTTGCAGGTCGGTGCCCGCGACATGGCATCGGGTTTCATGAACATGCTTTCCTTCTGGTTCTTTTTCGTAGCCGGGATTGTAATGTTTGTTTCGCTGTTCTTGGAAACCGGACCGGCATCTGCTGGCTGGACTATCTACCCTCCGCTGTCGGCGCTGCCGCAGGCTATTCCGGGTTCGGGTGCTGGTCAGACGCTGTGGCTGGTATCGATGGCCCTCTTCATTGTGTCGCAGCTGCTAGGTGGCGTAAACTACATCACCACCGTTATCAACCTGCGTACGGCCGGTATGTCGATGGCCAAGCTGCCCCTGACGATCTGGTCGTTCTTCCTGACGGCTATCCTGGGTCTGCTCTCGTTCCCGGTACTGTTCTCGGCCGCTCTGCTGTTGATTTTTGACCGCTCGTTCGGCACCTCGTTCTTCCTGTCGGATATTTACATTGGTGGGGAAGCCCTGAACCACGTTGGTGGTTCGCCCATCCTGTTCCAGCACTTGTTCTGGTTCTTGGGTCACCCGGAGGTGTACATCGTAATCATGCCCGCCATGGGTATCGTGTCTGAAGTACTGGCCACGAACGCCCGCAAGCCGATCTTCGGCTACCGCGCCATGATCGGTTCGCTGATCGGCATCTCGCTTCTCTCGTTTGTCGTGTGGGCTCACCACATGTTCGTAACGGGTATGAACCCCTTCCTTGGGTCGGTGTTTATGTTCCTGACACTGATTATTGCGGTACCGTCGGCTGTAAAAACCTTTAACTGGCTGGCTACGCTGTGGCGCGGCAACATTCGCTTCACTTCGGCAATGCTGTTCGCCATCGGCTTCGTGTCGCTGTTCGTTTCGGGTGGCTTGACTGGTATTATCCTCGGCAATGCTGCGCTGGACATCCAGATGCACAACACCTACTTCGTGGTAGCTCACTTCCACTTGGTGATGGGTTCGTCGGCATTCTTCGGCATGTTTGCGGGGGTATACCACTGGTTCCCGAAGATGTTTGGCCGCATGATGGATGAAAAGCTGGGCTACGTGCACTTCTGGCTGACCATTCTGGCAGCATACCTGGTGTTCCTGCCGATGCACTACGTTGGTATTGCCGGTTTCCCCCGTCGTTACTACGCTTACACGGCTTACGAGACGTTCAACCAGTTCGGTGACCTGAATACGTTCATCTCGATTGCCGCCATCATGGCGTTCTTCGCCCAGTTCATCTTCCTCTTCAATTTCGTGTACAGCATTTTCCGCGGTCGTCGTGCCACGGAAAACCCCTGGAACTCGAACACGCTGGAGTGGACGACTCCGGTAGAGCCGGGTCACGGCAACTGGCCCGGTGCTATTCCGGCAGTATACCGCTGGCCGTACGATTACAGCAAGCCGGGTGCGCCGGAGGATTTCATTCCCCAGCACATTCCCTACTCACAGACTGTATCGTCTAACCTGCCATACGAGAAAGAAATGGAATAGTCCTAACAGGATTATTCAACGAGAAGGAGACCCAAAAAAGGGCCTCCTTCTTCTTTTTCAATGGTTTCCGTTTGACCTTTGCAATGCGAACTGCTGTTACTTTTCTGATGAAAACACCTGCTTTTGTCCGACGTTTTCGGGTCGTTGCGACCTTAACGGTAGTGGCCGTTTACGTGCTGATTCTGGTTGGGGGAATAGTACGTAGTACCGGCTCTGGAATGGGCTGCCCTGACTGGCCCAAGTGCTTTGGTCAGTGGGTTCCGCCCACGCACATCAGTGAGTTGCCGCCGGACTACAAAGAGGTTTACACGGCACAGCGCGTAGCCAAAAACGAACGGTTGGCTAAAACCCTAAGTCAGTTTGGTTTTGCTGAGGTAGCTGCTGACATATTCGCACATCCTACTCAATATTTGGAAACCGACTTCAACGCGACTAAAACGTGGATCGAATACGTCAACCGTTTAGTTGGAGCGTTGATTGGGGTTTTCATTTTCGCTACGGTGATTGTCGCGTGGCCGTATCGGCGCCATGACCCACTGGTATTCTGGCTTTCGGTTCTGAGCTTTATCACGGTGGCGGTGCAGGGGTGGCTTGGCTCGCTCGTGGTGTCGACCAACCTGCTGCCAGTCATGGTAACCATCCACATGAGTCTGGCTTTGGTGCTGGTCGCGTTACTTATCTGGGCCTTGGTCCGAGCTGATCAGCGCCGACAGGCGTGGCAAGCTCCGCAGCCCCTCGAGGCGGGACTTACGCTGGGGCTGGTAAGCATCGTGGGGCTGACGTTTGTGCAAACTGTGCTGGGCACGCAGGTACGCGAAGAAATTGACATGGTCGCTTTCGGTTTAAACTACCTCCACCGGGAACACTGGGTGGAGCAGTTGGGAGGAGTATTCAAAGTACACCGTACGTTCTCGGCCTTGCTGCTGCTGGTAAACCTTTACGTGAGCCTAAAGCTGTATCAAACCAACGTTCCTAAGCTGGCTACACTTGCAACCAGCATTATGGTTGTAATTGGACTGGAAATCCTGGCCGGAATTGGATTGGCTTACTTTGCCATGCCCGCCGCTATGCAGCCGGTGCATCTCACCTTGGGCACGCTGCTGTTTGGTGTGCAGTTTTTGACGCTGGTTCGCTATCGGCAGGCGGTAAAAGCCAGCCGCACAGCCGGGTTTCCGGCCGTTGTTGCGTAACTTTGCGGCCCGTTTCGGAGCCGAATGGCCGGCTTGATTGTTTTTGCTGCTGATGACCAAGGCCAGGGCCTATTTCCAATTACTCAAGTTCCGGCTGTCGCTGACGGTGGCGTTTTCGGCGGCTATCGGCTATATGCTGGGCCAGCACGAATTTGCCTGGCGCCACCACTGGTCGGAAGCGCTACTGGTAATGCTGGGCGGTTTGCTCGTGACGGGCTCGGCCAACACCATCAACCAGATCTACGAGAAAGACCTCGATAAGCTGATGAAACGCACCGCCAAGCGGCCGTTGCCGCAAGGGGTGCTGTCGGTTACCGAAGGGTGGGTGTTCGTGTTCGTGACGGGCTTGGCAGGCCTGCTGCTGCTGGGCCTATGGTTCAACCTGCTGACGGCGGCCATTTCGTTGCTGTCGCTGATTCTGTACGGGTTTATCTACACGCCGCTTAAGCGCATTTCGCCGATCTGCGTGGCGGTGGGAGCCATTCCGGGCGGGCTGCCGCCCATGATTGGTTGGGTAGCCGCTACGGGCATGCTTACGGTCGAAGCCTGGATACTATTTGGCATTCAGTTCATGTGGCAGTTTCCGCACTTCTGGGCCATTGCTTGGGTGCTGGACGAGGACTATCACAAGGCTGGCTTTAAAATGCTGCCCACGGCGGGCGGGCGCGACCTGCGGACGGCTTTTCAGATCATGACCTACACGCTGATTCTGATTCCGCTGAGTCTGCTGCCGTTTTACTTTGGCATGACCAGTACCGTCTACCCGATGGTGGCAGCAATCTGCGGCGTTTTGTTTCTGATGCAGACCTTTTACCTGATGCGCACTGTTAGTAAGAAAGCAGCAATGAGCATCATGTTTGGCTCTTTTCTGTACCTGCCGATCGTGCAGATAGCCTTGGTCCTCGACAAACTGTAATCCAACAGCTGAGTTGTTGAAAAGGCTAGGTGGCGGGTGTTCTGCCCAAGAGCGGCCGGCCATGTTACCAAACCACATCTACGCAATCAACATAACTGCCATGCATCCTTCCGAGTCTTTGAACAACAAGCAGGTCGCCCTGGGCATCCACCCGCTGCGTTTTCTGCTCTGGCTGATGATCATCAGCATCACGATGATGTTTGCCGCTTTCACGAGTGCTTACATTGTACGCCGGGGCGAGGGCAACTGGCTGGAGTTTGACCTGCCAACCGGGTTGCTTATCAACTCTCTTATCATTTTGGCCAGCAGCGCCACCGTACAATGGGCGTGGTTTGCAGCCAAGCGCGACGAACTGGCGCGCATGAAAACGGCCCTGATCATCACCTTCGTGTTAGGCATTGCCTTCTTGGCTGGGCAGTGGCAGGTGTGGGGTGAGCTGGTGCAAAACAAGATTTTCTTCGGCGGCGCCGACAGCAATCCAGCCGGCTCGTTCGTATACGTGCTGACCGGCGTGCACGGCTTTCACTTGGTTACCGGCCTGATCTTCCTGCTGATACTCCTGCTTAAGGCCTTTCGCTACAAAATCCACTCGCGCCAGATGATGGCTATGACCAACGGTACGATCTACTGGCACTTCCTCGGGGGGCTTTGGTTGTACTTGTATTTGTTCCTACTTTTGAACAACTGATTTCGCCTTTTTTCCGCTCCTTATGGCCAACCCGACCACGACGCTGCAGAACTCGGCGTCCTACGAAGCACCGCGCAGCGGCACCTGGGACGGCGGTAACGAACCCTTCAAGGTCAGCTATGGTAAGCTGATGATGTGGTTCTTTCTGCTGTCGGATGCTTTCACCTTCGCAGCGTTCCTGACCACCTACGGCATGGTGCGTCACCGCCACCTTGCCTACACCGGCGACGCGAAAGACTTCTTCTTCAGCCAGGCGCACTGGCCAATTCCGGAGAAAGTGTTCAACGCCTTCCCCGGCCTGCACGGGCTGGACATCCCGCTGGCCTTCGTGGCCCTGATGACGATGATCCTGATTGTGTCGTCGGTAACGATGGTACTGGCCGTAGAAGCTGGCCACCGTATGGATAAGGACGACGTGCAGAAATGGCTGCTCTGGACCTTGCTGTTCGGAGCCATGTTCCTGGGTTGCCAAGCTTGGGAATGGACCCACTTCATCAACGGTTCGGATAACGGACTGAAGATGGCGGATGGTTCGACGGTTTTCGGCGCCAACTTACAGGTAAATGAATACGGGCCGGTGCTTTTCGCAGACCTGTTCTTCTTTATCACGGGTTTCCACGGTACCCACGTATTCTCGGGTCTTTGCCTGCTCACGTGGGCGTTCATCGCCACCACCAACGGCACCTTCCACAAGCGGGGCCACTACGAAATGGTTGAGAAAATTGGCCTGTACTGGCACTTTGTAGACCTCGTGTGGGTGTTCGTTTTCACCTTCTTCTACCTGATTTAATTGCTAAATGATCTGATGGCTAAGTGGCCGATCGTTCTGACAAGCAGAACCATCAACCATTTAGCCATCGGGTTATATAACCATTCAACGAAATGGCTCACCACGCTCCCGAACACGATTACAACGCCGAAGGCCACGCCGTACACGGCAAGGCAAACGTGAAGCCCATCCTGAAGGCTTTGGCCTGGATCGTGGGTATCACGGCGTTTGAATTTTTGCTGGCCTTCACCATGGATGCCGGCACGCTGCGCAACAGCATCTTCATCATTCTGACCATCTTCAAGGCCTTCTTCATCGTGGCCGAATTCATGCACCTGCGGCATGAGACCAAAGGCCTGATCTGGTCAATCCTGGTGCCGATGGCCCTGCTTATCTGGCTGCTGGTCGCTTTGATTGCCGAAGGTAGCTTCGTGGGCGAAGCCATCTTCGGCACAGCCAAGTAAGGAATGAGGCCCCAGCAAGTTCTGATTCTGGGCCTCCTTTTGCTCGCACCGGTACTGGCTTTCCTGTTCCTGTTTCGTTTCGGGACCAACCATTTCGCGCTGCCTACTTACTATCCCGACCGTGTGGACTCCACGCAGGTAGGGGGGGAGTGGCAGCGCGATACGGTTTTTCACCGGGTAGGTAATTTCCGGTTGCAAAACCAGAACGGACAATGGCTGACGCAGCGCGAGTTGGCAAGAGGCGTATACGTGGCAAGCTTCTTCTTTACGACCTGCCCGCAGGTATGCCCAAGGCTGAACACGCAGCTGCAGCGGGTGCAGGAAAAGTTTCGCAAAGAGCCCCGGGTAAAGCTCGTTTCCTACTCCGTCGATCCGCAGCACGATTCCGTGGCGGTGCTGGCGCGTTATGCCGAGCAGTACGGGGCTATGGCTGGCAAATGGAACTTCCTCACCGGTCCCAAAGACAGCATCAACCGTCTGGCCCTGGAGGAATACAAAGTTGCTACGCCCGGCCCGGCCATGATTGCCGGCACGCCGGGGCTGGTGCACAGCCAGCGCCTGGTTTTGGTGGACCGCGACAAACACATCCGCGGCATGTACGACGGGCTTAACCCGAAGGAAATTGATCGGCTGATGACCGAAATTCGCATTCTGCTTTACACTTATGACCACGAATAACCCTGGTTTGCCGACCAGCCCCGCAACGCCGCGCGGGTACAAAGTGGCAATGCTGGCCCTGGGAGCCATCATTCCGTTAGCTGTGGCGGTGCTCTACTACTTCCCGCAACTGTTCCGAGTCGAAGGGGCGGATGTAAGCTTTCTGCCCGGCGTCAATGCCGGGCTGAACTCACTGACGGCGCTTTGCCTCGTACTGGGCTACTATTTCATTCGGAACAAGGACGTGGCCAAGCACCGCGCCATGATGGGAACGGCGTTTCTGCTGGGCTCCATTTTCCTGGTGTCGTACGTGGTGTACCACTCCCAAACGGAAACGACGCGCTTTGGGGGCGAGGGGCTGATTCGTGGCATCTACTACTTCCTGCTGCTGACGCACATCGTACTGGCCGCGGTGACCGTCGGGCTGGTGCTGTTTACGCTGTACTTTGCCCTGACCAATCAGTTTCATAAGCACCGGCGCATTGCCCGCTGGACCTTTCCCATCTGGCTGTACGTTTCCGTAACAGGCGTCATCGTGTACTTCATGATTTCGCCGTATTACACGCATTAAGCTTACCGGGCCCGGACCGGAACTCTGCTGACCTGAAGCTGTTGAAAGAATATGAAAAAGCTACTGACCACCCTGCTGCCGCTGTTGTTTGTGCTGGTGCTGAACCTGGCGCCGCGCCATGGCCAAGCCCAGTGCACGTTGTGCAAAACCAACGTAGAGGCCTCGCGCACTGAAAAGGACGGCTACGACATTTCGGGACTGAACAAGGGCATTCTGTACATGATGGCGGCTCCCTACGTGATGGGCGGCTTGGTCGCTTTTTTCTGGTACCGCAACGTGCGCCGCAACCGGCAGCAGTCTGCTTCCTAATGCCAGCAGGGGCGCCTGAATCGGGAACGTTGGCGCAGCTGCAGTTGCGCTGTCCGCGCTGCCATGCGGAGCCGTTGTTCACGCCCAGGGCGTTCAGCATTACCAAGTTCGACGCTGTGCCCAAGTCTTGCCCGGCGTGCGGACAGCACTACGAACCCGAAACCGGCTTTTACTGGGGGCCATGTACATCAGTTACGGGCTGGCCGTAGGCGTCGTATCCGTAGCGCGCATGCTGACGTACCTGCTCAGCCACGACCCGCCGGTGTGAGTGTATGTGACCGTGGTAGCGGCGGCCATGATTTTGCTTACCCCGCTGCTGTTCCGCTACGCTCGGGCCATTATGCTTTACGGTTTCGGCGGCATCCGCTACGACCCGCAGACGCTTCGCCGGTAGGCCTTGCTTTTCTTCCAAATGCCGCCGCTGGCGGCATTTTTGCTTATTGCCCAGTCATTACCAACCAGCGGGCCGTTGAACCCATCTCTCCCCGTCCGACCGCGTCGCTTCGTGAGCAAGCGTTTGTTGCCGCTGTGGCTATTGCTGCTGGCGCTGCTCTGCTTTCTGGGCGCTTACCTGAGCAACTACTTTACCGCGCCGGGCGTGCTGGTGCGTGCCGACGTAGCGCGGCTGCAGCAGTTGCTGTCGGGGGCAGAGCGGCGGGCCGAGCAGGAAGCCGAAACGTTGGCTGTGCAACTGCTGCGTGGCAAGGGCAGCTTTGCCACTTTGCAGCCGGCTACCTACCCCACCTTCGTGTTCCGGGGAGAGCAGTTGCTGTACTGGTCCGACCACACCATGCGGCCGGAAGTGGAAAACGTGGCGCAGCCGTTCCGCGACAAGCTGGTGGAAATGCGATTTGGGCGCTACCTGGCCATCCGGCGCCCCGCTGGCTCCTACATCATCCTGACTTACGTGCCGCTGTTGCGTGAGTACGGCATCAGCAACCGCTACCTGCGCGAAGGCAGCGAGCGGGCCTTGTTTCGCGGGCCGGAGGTACGTCTTGTCGCCAATGCGCAGCACAATTCCTCCCTACCGCAGCTTTTCTCGCACGAAGGCCGTTACCTCTTCTCCCTGCAAAGCCTGCAGCCTAACCCCATCACGGGCAAGTATCTACCCCTGGCCCTGCTGCTGCTCGGTATGGGCCTGTACGTAGGCAGCTGGTTGCTGCAAGCGAGGCGGTTGTTTGCGCGCGGCCGGCTGCTGCCCGGCGCGGCAGCCGTTGTGCTGCCGCTGGTACTGTTTCGGGCCATGCTGCTGCACTTCAACCTGCCTTTTTCCTTTATCGAGCTGCCGCTGTTCGATCCTAAGCTGTACGCCGCTTCCTGGGCTTCGCCGTCACTAGGCGACCTGCTGATCAACGCGCTTTTGCTGCTGCTGCTGGCCTGGTACGCCCTGCTGCTGTTCCGGCGCTACGGCGTGACGCGCTACGTACGCCGGCTGCCGCTGGGGCCCGCGCGCTGGGGAGCAGCGGCCGGGGCTTTTCTGGGGTTTTTCACGGTGCTGCTGGGACTGTACTTCTTCTACCTAAGCTCCGTCAGCAATTCGCAGTTGGTGCTCGACGTCACGCAAAGCATTCAGTTTTCGGGCTTCAAGGTGCTGCTCTGTCTGGCCATCGTGCTGCACACGGGAAGCTACTTGGTGGTTTTCTGGCTGGTGACGCAGCTATACCTGGCCGCCGTGCCCGCCGAGCCGCGGCCGGTGCAGCTGTTGATCTTGGCAGTGTCGGCGCTGCTGGTGCTGCCCGTGGGCTTCGCACTGGGCGAAACGCTGGTGGTATTGCTGGGCCTCACGCTGCTGTTCTTCCTGATTCTGCGCATTGCCGCCCTAAGGCAACTGGCTAGTGTGCTGCCGTTTCGGGTGGTAGTGTTCCTGTTTCTGATGCTGGGCCTGAGCGCCGGCGTCGGCTCGCTGGCGCTGTACCAGCACTTCAAGGAGCAGCTGATTCAGAACAAGCAGCGCCTGGCGGGCAACCTGCTCGTCGACAATGATCTGCAGGGCGAGTTCCTGCTGGCCGAGCGGGCTCACGACATTGCGGCCGACCCGGTGATGCGTACCCGGCTGGCCAACCGCTTTGCCGACCAGGACGTGGTGCGCCAGAAGATAGCCAAGTATTACCTGCGCGGGTACTTCGACAAATACGAGGTGCGCGTGACGCTCTTTGACGGGCAGGGCCAGCCCATGAACGAAGACGACGGGTCGCTGACTCTATCGACAGTCCGCGCACAGTTGCTGCGTCAGGCCGTGCCCACCGACCTACCCAACCTGTACCTGCTGCACGGGGGCAATTCTTTCGACTCGCGGCGGTACGTGGCCTTCATACCTGTACCGACGGTGGCCGGCAGCACGGCCACGGTGCTGCTGGAGCTGACGCTGAAAAAGCTCACCACCAACAGTGTAGTGCCCGAACTGCTGGTAGACCAGAAGTACTTTCAGCCCGGCCTCGGCAACGAGCTGAGCTACGCCGGTTACGAAAACGGCCGGCTGGTGTACAGCGAAGGCGATTTTGACTACGTGAACGAACTGCCCGGCACATTACTGCAGGACGCGCGTCTCAACACCACCGGCCTCGTGCTGAACGGCTCCCACCACCTGGGCGTGCAGGGGCCGCAGCAGCGCACCGTGGTGGTGACCACGCCCACCTACGCCGCCGCCGAGTGGCTGGCCAACTTCTCGTTCTGGTTTTTGCTGCACCTGATTGGCGGCGGGCTCATTGGCCTGGCGTTGCTGGCCGGCCGCAGCCCACGGCAGCGCTGGTTCCGCACCACGTTCTCGGCCAAAATTCAGGCCTTCATGACGGTGGGCATTCTGGTGACCCTGCTGGTGGTCAGCCTAGCCACGGCCAGCCTCTTTACCGATACCTACAAGCTGGACCTGCGCCGCAGCTACGAGCGGCGGGGCCAGTTGGCGCAGCAGACCCTACTGCGCCGGCGGGGCCTGCTAGCCGACTCCGCCGGTCGCAACAGCCTCACCGAACTGGCCGAAACCGTGTCCACGCTCACGGAAACCGACCTCAACGTGTACGACGCCCGCGGCCAGCTGCTGGTCAGCAGCCAGCCGCTCATCTTTGAGGCCGGGCTGATCAGCAACCTGATGAACCCCGAAGCCGTGGTGGCGCTGGCCGAGCGCGGGCAGCCGCGCATTCTGCTGACGGAACGCGCCGGGTCGTTGTCCTTCAACACGCTGTACCTGCCTATCCGGGCGCAGTCGGCCTCGCCCGGCGGCGGCGCGGTAGTCGGCTACGTGGGCATTCCTTTCTTCGACTCGCAGAAGGAGCTGAACACCAAGCTCACGGAGCTGACTACCACCATCCTGAACATCTTCACCGTGATGTTCATTCTGTTCCTGTTCCTGACGTTTGTGGCCACCCGCGTGCTGACGCGGCCGCTCAAGCTCATCACGGAAAAACTGCGCCACATTACCCTCACGGGCCAGAACGAGCCGCTGGCCTACGAATCGAACGACGAGCTGGGGCTGCTGGTGCGCGAGTACAACACCATGCTCCACAAGCTGGAAGACAGCAAGCAGGAGCTGGCCATGCAGGAAAAGGAGGCGGCCTGGCGCGAAATGGCCCGGCAGGTGGCCCACGAAATCAAGAACCCGCTCACGCCCATGAAGCTGAGCCTCCAGTTTCTGCAGCGGGCCCTGACCGAGAAGCGCGGCAATCTGGAGGAAATGATCGGCCGCATCTCGCAGACGCTCATCACCCAGATCGACGTGCTCACTGATATTGCCACGTCGTTTTCCAACTTCACGAACCTGCCCGCCATGCGCCCCGAGCGGCTGGCCATTGCCCAGGTGCTGCGCCGCTGCGTGGCCCTGCACCAGCACGTGCAATTCGAGCCGGCGCCCGGCGCCGAGCAGGCCGAGGTCTTTGCCGACGAAAACCTGCTGGTGCGCACCTTCAACAACCTGTTGCTGAATGCCCTGCAGGCCATTCCGGCCGACCGCGCGCCTTCCGTGCTGGCCCGTGTGGAGCTGCTGGGCGCCGGGCAGGTGCGCATCAGCATTCAGGACAACGGCAGCGGCATTGCCGAGGACGTGCGCGACAAGGTATTCCGGCCCAACTTTACCACCAAGGAAACCGGCTCCGGCATCGGCTTGGCCGTAGCCAAGCGCGGCATCGAAAGCGCAGGCGGCAAAGTGTGGTTTGAAACCACGGCGGGGGAGGGCACTACCTTCTTTATTGAGCTGCCGCTGGCTCGAGCCTAATCGCGGCGGCCCGCGGGATTTTTCCCGCTGCGCACGACGTTAGGCCGCCAAGCGTTATTCCAGTTCTGCCGAAGCCCGCCCGGCTCGCTCTATGCCGCATTCCTTACGCCTCACCGTCCGCTTTCTGCTGCTGCTGGCCCTGTTGGCGGGGGGCGCCGTGGCCGCGCGGGCGCAGCTGCGGCCGGGAGCAGTGCCCTCGTCGCGGCGCTGCGTGTGGGTGCGGCTGCCGCCGGGCCGGGATACCACTGATTTCCGCCTCGCGGATACGCTGACGGTGGTGCCCTCCTCCGTCTCGACCGACGGGCGCGCCGTGGCCTACGATGCGCGCCAGGACCGCTACCGCATCATCTGGCCGAGCAGCCGGGTGGCCTCGCCCGAACCCGGCCAGCCCGATCTGCGCCTCCCCACCAACCGCCCCGATTCGGTGCTGGTCTGCTACCGCGTGCTGCCGGTGCGGCTAGCGGCCCCGCTGAGCCGCCGGCCGCGCAGCCTGATGGACTCGCTCAGCTTCGAGAGCCGGCCCTTCACCGGCTACGCCGACCTGGGCCGCAAGGAGCAGATTCTGGCCACGCCGGGCGTCAACAAAACCGGCTCGCTGACGCGTGGCATCTCCTTCGGCAATGCCCAGAACGTATTCGTCAACTCGGCTCTGAACCTGCAGCTGGAGGGCAAGCTCACCGAGAAGATCAACCTGACGGCCGCCATCAGCGACCAGAACGTGCCCTTTCAGCCCGAAGGCAACACCCAGCAGCTGCAGGAGTTTGACCGCATCTACATCACGCTTACTCACCCGAACTGGGCCCTGACGGCCGGCGACGTGGTGCTGCGCAACAAGCCCGACTACTTCCTGCGTTTCTACAAAAACGTGCAGGGTGCCGCCGGAGAGCTGTTTCTGGGCCAGCAGCTGAACCCCACGACCGGGCCCGGCGCCTTTGTGCCCAACCCGCTGAACCCTACCAACCCGGGTACCACCGGTCCGCAGTTGCCCATTACGGCGCCGCAGACGCTGGACCCGCGCTACCCCACCGAGCGCGACCAGACCCGGCCCGTGACGGTGCAAAGCAACGCCAGCTCCCGGCTGGGGCCCTTGCGCAGCTCCACCACCGTGGCGGCGGGCGTGGCCAAGGGCAAGTTTGCCAGCACCACCGTCGAGCCCATCGAGAACGTGCAGGGCCCGTATCGGCTGCGCGGGCCCAACGGCGAGCAGTTTATCATCATCCTGGCCAACTCGGAGCGGGTGTACCTCGACGGCCGCCTGCTGGTGCGCGGCTTCGACAACGACTACGTCATCGACTACAACACGGCCGAGCTGACGTTTTCCCCGCGCAACCTCATCACGCGTAATTCCCGCCTGCGCGTCGACTACGAGTACTCCGACTTCAACTACGCCCGCTCGCTGTACCACCTGAGCCACTACCAGCAGGCCGGCCGCCTGCAGGTGCACGCCAACTACTACCGCGAAGCCGACAACCCCGACAACTCGCCCAACCTCTCGCTGACCGACCAGGACAAGGAGCTGCTGCGCGGCATCGGCGACAACGTGAGCCTGGCCACCGCGCCGGGGGCGGTGCCGGCCACCTACGACCGGCGGCAGATTCAGTACAACCGCGTGCTCTTTACCGACCCGGCCACGGGCGAACAGCGCTTCATCTACGCGCTGCTGACCGACTCGACCCGTGACGTGTACGACGTGCGCTTCACCGACGTGGGCCAGGGCGCGGACGGGGCCGACTACGTGCTGAGCACCACTCCGGGCAACCTCAACGCCAACGGCCGGGTGTACGAGTACCGCGCGCCCGTCGGCGGGGTGCCGCAGGGGCGCTTCCGGCCCGAGCGCCTGCTGCCCACGCCGCTGGAGAAACAGGTGCTGTCGACCGGCGTGAGCTACCAAGTCGACTCCTCGACCACGGTATTCGTGGACCTGGCTTCGTCCCGGCTGGACCTGAACCGCTTCTCGCCCGAGTCGGGCCAGGGCCACGCCATGCGCGTGGGCTACGTGATGGAGGGCCGGCCACTGGGCGGCGGCCTGAGCAGTTACCGCCTGGCCGACGGGCGCCCGGCCTACGCCCGACGCAGCGGGGCGCAGGGCCAGTGGCAGGGCTACCGCCTGCGCAGTGCCCTCGACTACGAGTACACCAGCCGCGGCTTCGCGCCCATCGACCGGTACCGCGACATCGAGTTTGACCGCAACTGGAGCACCGGCGCCACCCAGCAGAGCAACGCCACCGGCGGCCGGCTCTCCCGCGAAGACAACATTTTCAACTTCTCGCTGGGTGTGGTGAAGGACGCGGCCAACAGCGTGAACTACCGCGTGAGCCGCCGCTTCCGCACCGGCGAGGTGAGCGGCGTGCAGCACTGGCTGGATGCCGCCCAGCGCCTCGGCAACGTGGAAATGCGCGGCTCGCTGTTCGTGCTCGGGGCCGATGCGGGCCGCCGCCGCAGCACCTGGACGCGCGGCGAGGCCGCCGTGCGCTACGTACGCGGCCCTGTGGTGCCCGGCTACGCGTACCGCTTCGACAAGAACCGTGTGCGCCTGCCCTCCGGCGACTCGCTTTCCTCGGCCAACTACTTCGACGAGCACGCCGTGTTCGTGCAAAGCCAGGACAGCGCCAGCGTGAAGTACCGCCTCGATTACACCTACCGCCGCGACCGGACGCCGGCCCCGGACTTGCGCGCCCTGCAGTTGCGCGGCACGGCCCAGACCTGGCAGGGGCAGCTCAGCACCAAGCTCGGCCGCAACCAGGACCTGAGCCTGCTGGCCACCTACCGCGACTTGGCCGCCCGCGACAGCGCCCGGCAGCGCACCGTGCTCGGGCAGCTGGCCTGGAACCTCTCGCTGCTGCAGGGCCAGCTGCGCTCGGAGCTGACCTACAACGTGGCCACCGGCCGGGAGCCCAAGCGCGACTACGTGTTTATTCAGGTGCCCACCGGCCAGCAGGGGCAGGGCACGCACTACTACGTGGGCGACCTGAACAACAACGGCCGGCAGGACAAAGACGAATTTCTGGAGGCGGCCACGCCCGATGCGGTGTACCGCACCCACATCAAGGTGTTTCTGTTCACCGATCAGTACGTGACGGCCTTCACCAACCGCTTCGGTTACCGGCTGAGCCTGGGCGCCCCGCGCAGCTGGCGCGACGCGGGCGGCTGGCGGGCGGGCGCGGCCCGCTTCAGCGCCGTCACCACCGTCAACCTGGACCGGCGCACCACGGAGCGCGGCCTCTCCGCCCGCCTGAACCCCTTCGCCTACCAGACGGCCGACGACCAGCTGCTCTCCTTGACCAAGCTGCTGCGCTCCACGCTGTACTTCAACCGCTCCAATCCCATCTTCGGGGCCGAGCTGACCGTGCAGCAGACCCAGCAGAAAACCCTGCTCACCCAGGGCTCTGACACGCGCAACCTCGCCAGCCAGGGTGTGCTGCTGCGCCGCACCCTGGCCCAGGCCCTCACCAGCCGCCTGAACATGGTGCGCAGCATCCGCGAAAACCAAAGCTCCTTCCTCGACCGCAACTTCCGCCTGGAGCAGTACGAGCTGGCCCCCGAGCTAAGCTACCAGCCCACGGGCATCTGGCGCTTCACCGGCGCTTACCGGCGCACCTCCAAGCTAAACACCCTGCCGCCCGCCCCCGACGCGCCCCGCGCCCGCGGCACCTTCGACGAGTTGAGCGTGGAAACTCGCATCAGCCAGGTGGGCAAGCGTACTCTCTCGGGCACGGCCAGCTACGTGCGCGTGGGCTTTCGGGGCACCGAAAACTCGGTGGTGGGCCTGGAAATCCTGCAGGCCCTGCGCCCTGGCAACAACGTGACCTGGAACCTGAACCTGGAGCAGCGCCTCAGCAACGGCCTCAACATCACCGTGAGCTACGACGGCCGCAAGCCCGATGGGCTCAACGTGATTCACACCGGCCGCATGCAGGCGTCGGTGCTGTTTTAGGCGAGGGTAGAAATCAGTCGGCTAGGACCGTGGCCTTACCAACGCCACGTGCGCGCCATGCGGGGCTTGGCCGCGCTGCCGATGCCCTTGGTCAGCTCGCGCTGCTTGAACGACCACGCGAATGAGTGTCCGCTGCGCAGGGCCCGCAGCGTTAGGTCGGCGCAGGCGGCGGCGTCGGAAAGGCTGTCGTGGTGGTTGAGCGTGAGGCCGAAGCGGGCGGCCAGCTCGTTGAGGCGGTAGGAGTCGAAGCCGGGGTGCGAGGCGCGCATGAGCTTCACGGAGCACAGGCTGTGGAAGGCGGGCACCGGCAGCGCGTGGGCGCGCAGGCTGTGCTCCAGCACGCTCACGTCGAAGGAGGCATTGTGGGCCACCACCAGCTGGCCCTCGATGAAGGGCTGCAGCAGCGGCCAGAGCTCGGGCAGCGGCGGGGCCGGGCGCAGCTGCTCCAGCGAAATGCGGTGTACGCTGTAGTTCATGGGCGCCACGCGCAGCTCCACCGGCCGGATCAGGTACTGGTACGTATCGACCACCGCGCCGCCCTGCACGCGCACCAGCCCGATGGAGCAGGCGCTATGGCGCTGCTCGGTGGCCGTTTCGAAGTCGATGGCCGTGAAATTCAGTTCCTGCAGGTCCTGAAGTATCTTGTGCTGCATGGCGGGCGGTGCTTAAGGCCCGCAAGGTACGCCGCCCGCGCCGTAGCTCGCATCCTGGGGGCACGTCCGCCAATGGTAATTGTACTGCGACAACCGTGCGGGGCGCGAACCGAACGGTTCGCGTCACCGCGCAATCGGCGCGGGCACCGGGCTTACTTTTTGGCCAGCTTGTGGGTGCGCAGGTAAGTTTTGGCCTCGGCGTGATTGGCCGATTTGCGGTCGGCAATGGCCAGCACCTGCTCGTAGTAGCGGCGGGCCTCCTTCACGTTGTTGTCCTTATCGGCCATGCGGGCCAGGTTCAGGTTGGCGTAGAGGTAAAAGCCGCCCTTGGTATCGGCCGTGCTTTCGGCAAACACGATGCAGCGCTGGTAGTAGTCCTTGGCCTTGGGCAGGTCCTTGTACTTGTTCTGCATCAGCCAGCCCAGAAAGTAGGTGGCGTAGCGGCCGCTGATGCCCTCGTAGCCGGCAAAGCCGCGGTTGAGCTTGTCCAGGATTTCGCGGCTCACCCGCTCACACTCGCGGAACTCGCCCTCGTTGAAGCACAGCAGCGCGTAAAAGCGCTGGAAGTAGCCGTTGTCGGGGTAGCTGGCGGCCAGCCCGCGGGCAATGGGCATGGCCAAAGCCGGGTTGCCTTCCTCGTTGTTGAGGATGCGCATCAGGAATACCTTGGCCTCGGGGCCCACGTACACCCCGTTGTCGGCCACGTTGCGCATCTGCTGCAGGCCCAGCTGCTTGTTGCCCTTCGGAAACAGCAGCAGCACGGGCTTCAGCAGCGGGTAGTTGTCCGGAATCCAGACGGCGTAATAGTTGAACAGCGCCTGCCCGAACAGGAACTCCGGGCTCAGGCCGTTGGCCTCCTGGCTGAGCTCCAGGTATTTCAGGGCGCGCTTCGCGCTGACGGTGGCCTTGGCCCAGTTGCTGCGCTCGGCGTACAGGCGGCCGGAAAAGCCGTAGGCGGCGGAAAGGAAAAAGCAGGCTTCGTAGTTCTTCTCGTCCTTTTCGTACAGGGCCTCGGCCTTGGTAATGGCCGTGTCCATGTAGGCGATAAAAGGCTTGTCGTAGAGCCGGGTCTGAACGTTCGTCGGTACAATCTTCCACCAGGTGCTCAGGCCCATCAGGAAGTAGGGCATGGGGTGGTTGGGGTAGCGGCGGCGCAGGGAGCGGAATTGCTTTTCGGCCCGGTCGTACTTGAAGTTGTAGAGGTTCTGCACCGCGCCCTCCAGCTCCAGCGCAATGTCTTGGTTGAGCAGCAACCAGCCCTTGGTGTCCACCGCGTCCGGGGCCACGTCGATATTTTCCAGGTCGATGTTGCGAACGGGTTTCGGCGTCCGGCTGGTATCGGCTTTCTGGGCCTGGGCGCCGCCAGCCAACAACAGGAAACAGAGCACAAGCCCTATCCAATTGCCGGGCAAAAGACGACGGAGGCGATTCATTCGATTCAAATTGTATTCTGCCGGCGGGTAAGGACTCTTCTCGTACGTAAAACTACACTATCCGATTCAGTTCACGGGCGAAGGCCGCGCAGCGGTTCCATTGCTCCTCTGACCCCGCGTAGCGTTGCTTGGGACGTAAACCCCATCAGTGCCAAGGGGTAGCAGCCAAGTGGTAAAATAATCATCCGGACGAGGGGAAGGGTTCCGATACAGACTGGTTTGTTGGTGCTAACGCGCTATAACGCATTAGTAATATGTTATTTACTAACGGATGTTTTTTGTACTTACCACAGTCCTTGCCTATATACTCCCGCGGCCTTGCAGGGTTAGGGCCGGCTCAGCGCATCACTGGCCAACTCGCCCACGCGCTCCAGCGGCTTGCCGGTGAAGACCGCAATGGCTTGCCCCACGGCCAAATCCTTCGATTTGGCCAACCCTTCGCCGATAACGAGGCGCCCTTTGGCGGCGGTAGCCACATACAACAAGTACCCGCAAAAATGGTCCTCGGCGTCGTGCACGGCCTCCAGCACCACGCGGTTAATCTCATCGAAGGAGCAGAACGGGGCTTCCTCGTTGCGGCGCACCACCGCCTGGGCGCGGTCGAAGACGATCCGGTCGCGCAGCAGCACTTGCTGCCGCAGGCGGCGCAGCACCCCGGCCAGCAGGGCCAGCACAGCCGCGCCCAAGCCCACGGCGGCCAGGCTCAGGTAATCCGGCGCCGGCTCGCGCAGCAGCACCACAAACTCCACGGCCAGGCAGCCGGCGGCCAGCAGCAGGGCCACGCCCAGCCACAGCATGTCGCGCCGCAACGACTTTTTCGTGCGCCCGATGGCCAGCACCGACTCCGGGCTGCTCAGTACTTTGATTCGGCGGATCATAGGCGAAGGGGCTGAAAAGAAAAACCAGAAAGCGGACCCGGCCGGCTCACCTCAAAGTACTAGGCCGGCTGCTGGCGGCGGCCCTGCAGGATGCGGAAGAAGGAGCGGGACTGGATTTCCTCCGTGGTCAGGCCCGTGGCCAGGACCTCTTCCTCAGTGATGGCGCCGCAGTTCAGGGCCCGCAGGAAGAAGTTGAGCAGCCCCTGGCCGGTGGCGGCATCGTCGAAAATGTCGCCGGTGAGGGTGCTGATGGCCGCCCGTTCCACGAAGGTTTTGAGCCGGTGCAGCGCGTCGGCGTGGGAGCTGAGGAAGAAGGTGTAGGTGGCCGCGTAGCGCATCGGCAGCTGGGCCGGGTTCAGGTCCCAGCCCTGGTAGAGGCCGTTGATGAGCGAGTGGGTGGTGTGGTGAAAGCCCTGCCGCCACGCGTTGTGCACCGATTCGCGGTTTTCGCGCAGCTGCTCGTAGCTGAGGTTGTCGCCGCGGTGCGGGGCGATGGGCATCACGTTGGTGGCCCCGTCGGAAAGAAAGATGCCGGTGCCGCCCAGCGCCACCTTGGTCATGTGGTGAGCAAAGTCGCAGACCGGGTGCGCCATGGTCTGGTAGCGCGCCGTGATGCCGGCCGAGGCCGTGTAATCGTAGGTGCCGAAGTGGGCGGCCACGCAGCGGCCTTCCCCGGCGCGGATGATGCGCATCAGCGGGTTGCGGCCCTCATCGTCCATGATGATTTGGGTGGCTTCCACCATGGTTTCCATCCGCAGCGTGCCGGCGGGCAGGCCGTGGGCTTTTTCCAGCAGCTCGAAGAGGCGTACCATGGTAGTCATCTGCTCGGGGATGGTCACCTTGGGCAGCATCACCACGAAGTTGTCGGGCAGCCGGCCGCCGGTTTCGGTCAGCAGGGCGGTCAGGAAGAGGTCGAGGGTGCGCACGCCGCGCTGCTTGAGGTCCTCGGTGAAGGGCTTGATGCGGATGCCGATGAAGGGCGAAATGGTACCCTGCTGCATGCCCCGGGCCAGCTCCCGGGCCGCCTGCACGGCGGTAGCGTCCTCCTCCTCGTCGGGCCGGTTGCCGAAGCCGTCCTCGAAGTCGATGCGAAAATCCTCCACCGCCTCGGTCTGCAGCTTGCGCAGCATCTTGTGGTAGACGGAATAGGCCAGCCAGGCGTGCTCCTTTTTGCGCTGCTCCTCGCTCATCGCGTCGAGCCGGGCCGTGAGGTCGGCAATGTCGGCGGCCGAGGTGGGCAAGTGCTCGTGGCCCTGCAGCTGCAGCACGCGGGCCAGCTCCACGAAGTTCGGGGCGTAGGTTTGCAGGCTGTGCAGGGCAATGTCGCCCATGCGCACGCAGGTATCGGCCTTGAAGAGGTTGGCCCCGCCGTACACCGTGTGCACGGGCTGCCGGTCGGGCCGGTCGCCGGGGTAGGTGCGCTGAAACTTCAAGTTGGCGCTGCCCAGCTGCTCCAGTAGCTGGTTTTTATCGGATTCGGGAAGGCTCAGGTGCATGGGGGAGGGGTAGTTATCGGTGGTCGGGTGGGAGTCGGCAGAAGTCATCAGCTCAGCAAAAAATGCCTGGTAACGGACATGCTTCTGCCCGCCGCGGCTCCGTCAGCTGCCGCGGTAGGTGCTGTAGCCATAGGCATTCAGCAGCAGCGGCACGTGGTAGTGGCTGCCGTCCGACACGGTAAACACGATTTCGACGAAGGGGTAAAACGTGGTGGCGTTGGTGCGCTCGAAGTATTCCTGGGTGAAGAACTTGAGCTTGTAGGGGCCCACCGGCAGGCGCAGCGTGGGCGTGAGCAGGTCCGGGATGCGGCCGTCGGCGTTGGTCACGCCGCGGGTCAGCTCCAGCCACCCGTCGCCGGGCAGCGGGCTGTAGAGCACCACCGTCACGTCGGCGGCGGGGCGGCCCTTGGTGGTATCGAGAATGTGCGTGGTAAGCTGACTCATGGGGTCAGGAGTTTTTCCAGCCGCAGCCGGGTGATTTTGCGCTGTTCGTCGGCGGCCAGGCGTATTTCGCGCTCGGCCGGGTTCGGCAGGCGGGCCTGCAGCAGGGCCAGCATTTCGTCGGCCGATTTGCCGGTGGCGCACACGATGAAAATGTAGCCAAACTTCCGCTCGTACGCCTCGTTGCCGGCCGCCAGGGCTTGCAGCGTTGCCTCGGAAGCCTGGCGCACGGCGCCCTGCTCCCCTTCGGCCCAGGCGCTGGTGCTGGCAAATTTCTCGCGCAGGGCCTCCAGGTCGCCGATTTTGGGATGGTGCGTAAACGCCTCGCGCCAGTCCGCCTCCGAGAGGTTGTTCCAGATGAAGTCAGCCTGATCGAAGAGCGTTTCCCGGTCGGCCATGGGAAACGAGGCCGCCATGATGGCTACCCAGGCCGAGGCGCCGCAGCAGGTGCGCAGCGCGTCGGTCAGCGCGGGTTCGGGCAGCTGGTTGAGGTCGTCGAGGGTCATGGCAAAAGCGGCAAACGACGGCGCTACACCACCGTCGGGAAGCGGTTCACGTTTTTGTAGTAGATGTACACCGAGGGCTCCTGGCCCATGGCCGTGGCCCACTGCTGGCAGTAGGGCGCCATCCAGATGGAGTCGCCCTTCTTCACCGGGTACCATTGCTGGTCGAGCATGTAAATGGCCTGGCCCTGCAGGTACAGCAGGCCGTGCTCCATGATGTGCGTCTCGACCATGGGCAGGTGGCCGCCGACGCCGTAGGTGAAGATGTTGACGGCCATGTCGAAGCCCGGCTCGTTGGGCAGCAGCTCCTGAATGCGCAGGGCCTCGTCGTTCATGTAGATGGGCGCCTTGCTCAGGTCCCGCTCGCCGAAGTACACGGCCGGCACCGCGTGGCCCGCCAGCGGCTCGTACACTTTGTGGAAAGTCAGCACCTGGGCGCCCTCCGTGGGTTGCCGGAACAGGTAAGGCTTGCCGACGGGCACGTACACGTACTGCCCTTCCGCCAGGTCGCGCTCCTGCCCGTCGATGGTGGCCTGCACCTGCCCGCTCACCACGTAAAAAAAGATCTGCGCGGCCTCGGTGCGGCCCGTGAGCTGCCCGCCTTCGCGCAGGGTCACCAGCGTCTGGCAGAGGCGGGCGCCCATCTGCTCGTTGATGATGACGTTGACGGTACAGTCGGTCCAGCCCGGCACGTTGCTGTTGATGTAGCCGTCGGGCGCAATGACGGCGTGGTTGCGCTTGACCACGGACCGGGTAAGGGCGGAAATTTCCATTTAGCAGGCTTGGTGTTTGGTAAGCTGAAGCGAAAGAAACTGCTCGGCCACGCGCAGGGCGGCCGCCAAGTCGGCGGGCTCCACATGTTCGAGGGGGTGGTGGCTGATGCCGCGGTAGCAGCGCACGAAGAGCATGGCGGCCGGCGCCACCCGCGCAATCGGCACCGCGTCGTGGCCCGCCCCGCTGACCAACTCGATAACTTCGTGGCCCGCGCCGGCAATGGCCGCGCTCAGCAAGCTATTCATTTCCGCGTCGCAGGTCACGGGCGCGGCTTGCTGCACCAGCTGCCAGGCCAGCGTGAGGCCACGGCGCGCGCTCAGGGCCTCGGCCTGCTCGCGCAGCTTGTGGTACGCCGTATCGAGCTGTACTTCGTGCGGACTGCGCACATCCAGGCTGCAGCTCACCTGGCCGGGAATGACGTTGCTGGCCGCGTGCGCCACTTGCAGCTTGCCCACCGTGGCCAGCAGGCCGGGCTGGTGCTCGGTGGCAAACCGCTCGGCGGCCAGCACAAACTCCGCCGCGCCGGCCAGCGCGTCCTGCCGCATGCGCATGGGCACCGTGCCCGCGTGCCCGGCCATGCCGCCGAACGTCAGCTCCACGCGGCGCTGGCCGGCAATGGCCGTCACCAGGGCCACGGGCACCTGCCGCTCCCAGAGCACCGGCCCCTGCTCGATGTGTACCTCGAAGTAGCCCAGCCACTCGGCGGCGGGCAGGGCATCGGCGGCCAGCTGCGCCGGGTCGCCGCCCGCCGCGCGGATGGCTTCGGCCAGCGTAATGCCAGCCGCGTCGGGGCGCTGCAGCAGCGCGGGCTCGAAGGCGCCGGTCACGACCTGGCTGCCGAGGTAGGTGGTATGAAAGCGCACGCCTTCCTCGTCGCTGAAAGCCATCAGCTCCACGTGAAACGGCAGCTCCTGGGGCCGGGCGGCCAGCTGCGCGAGCAGGTCCAAGCCCAGCAGCACGCCCAGCGGCCCGTCGAACTTGCCCGCATTCACCACCGTGTCGAGGTGCGAGCCGATGACGAAGGTGCGGGCCCCCGGCCGGGCGCTGCGCAGCCGCCCGCGCAGGTTACCAATGTTATCGACCCGCGTTTCCAGCCCGGCGGCGGTCATCCATTGCTGCACCAGGGCGCGGCCCGCCAGGAAAGCTGGTGTGCCGAACGTGCGCGTGACCACGCCCGGCTCTTCGCTGATGGCGGCCAGCTGCTCGATACGCGCCATAATGCCGGCGGCGCGGCGTTCGTAGTCGTTCGACATTGCGCGTTAGCGGGTTAGGATCCGGCCTTGGCCGAGGCGAAGGAAATCGGGCCGCTCGTACACCAGCGCCCCGGCCAGGTAGGTCTGCTCCACCACGCCGCGCAGCTCCCGGCCCACGTACGGCGACACCTTGTGGCGGTGGTGCAGCCCCTGCTCGGTCACGGTAAACGTCTGGTCGGCGTCGAGCACCACCAGGTCGGCGTCGTAGCCCGGCGCGAGGCGGCCCTTGCGCCCGGCCTGCCCGATGAGCCGGGCCGGGTTTTCGCTCAGCCAGCGGGCGAGGTCCGAGAGGGTGGCGCCACGCGGCTGGGCGGCGGTCCAGAGCGCCGGCAAGGCCAGCTGCAGCGAGGCAATGCCGCCCCAGGCCGTGGTAAAATCTCCGGTTTCGAGCTGCTTGAGCTCGGGCGGAGCAGGGGAGTGGTCGGTAGCCACGAAATCAATCAGGCCCGAGCGCAGCGCCTGCCAGAGCTGCTCCTGGTTGGCCCGCTCGCGGATGGGCGGCGCGCACTTGTAGCGGGTCTGCCCGTCGGGAATGTCCTCGGCGGCGAAGAAGAGGTAGTGCTGCCCGGTTTCCACCGTCAGCGGCAGGCCCTCGGCTTTGGCCGCCGCCAGCTGCGGCAGCGCATCGGCGGAGGACAGGTGCACGATGTGGGTGCGGCAGCCGGTTTCCCGGCACAGCCGGATCATCAGCGCCACGGCCGCGTCTTCCCAGCTTTTGGGGCGCGAGGCGAGGTAGTTCGGGTAAGATTGTTTGTCGCCCAGCTTCCACGCCTCGTCGTCCTGGCTTAGCTCGCAGTGCACCAGCAGGGGCAGGTCGTGCCGGGCCAGCAGGGGCATCACGGCGCGCAGGTCGGCCTCCGTGGCGTTCGGGAAATCGTCGATGCCGGAGTGGGTCAGGAAGGCCTTGAAGCCGAGCACGCCGCGGGCAATCAGGCCCGCCACCTCGCCCGCGTTGCCGGGCACGATGCCGCCCCAGAAGCCGCAGCCGGTGTGCAGCTGCCCGGCCGCGGCGGCCAGCTTCTGCTCCAGCGCGGCCACCGACGTGGTGACCGGCGCCGAGTTCAGGGGCATGTCCACGAGGGTGGTGAGGCCGCCGGCCAGCGCGGCGCGGGTGGCCGTATCGAAGCCTTCCCAGTCCGTGCGGCCCGGCTCGTTGATGTGCACGTGCGGGTCGATGAGGCCCGGCAGCACCGCCAGGTCGTGCACGTCGCGCACGGGTACGTCGACGGCGGCCTCCGGGGGCAGCAGCGCCGCGATGCGGCCCGCCCGCACGACCAGCAGACCGGCGTGCGTACCGGTCGGCGTGACGATTTTTTTACTTTTTAAGGCGAAATCGGACATGCAGGGGGCTGGACTGTGCCACAAAATGAGAATATTTCAAACACGAAGCGCCGCTGCCCGGTCGCCGGTCGCAGAAAAGTTTGAAAGCCGGCTCTGGGCAGTCAGGGCCGGTGGCCGGTCGTCCGTCTAAGTGTGCCGGTCGGCCGCTGGCATCACCCGGCAACCGCCCTGCTGCCCGTTCTTTTTCCCAGTACCCAGGCCCGCCCGCGGCGCCGAGCTTACGCAGTTATGATTCGCTTTCTGATTTTGGCGGTGGTGGGGCTGGTGTTTCTGCTCATTCTCGGGGCCAGCGCCTTTCTGCACCGCCTCGGCCGGGCCGACCGCCGCGGCGGTGCCCTCGGCGACGGGGGGCTGACCATGCAGGGCTTCGGCTACGCCCTCACGGTGCTCGGGGTGGTGTTTCTGCTGGCCGTGGCCTACGTGTTCGTGCAGGGCTCGGCCTGGGAAGGCCATCTGATGGAATGGCTCAACATCGTGGTGCGGCTGATGCACGTGACCTTCGGCATTGCCTGGATCGGGGCCTCGTTCTACTTCGTGTTCCTGGAAAACGCGCTGAACCGCACCGACAACGTGCGCGAGGAGCTGGCCGGCAACCTCTGGGCCGTGCACGGCGGCGGCTTCTACTACCTGGAGAAGTACAAGCTGGCGCCGCCCACCATTCCCAAGGCCCTGCACTGGTTTAAGTACGAAGCCTACTTCACCTGGCTGACCGGCTTCAGCCTGCTGTTCGTGGTGTACTACTTCAACCCCACGGCCATGCTCATCGACCCGCAGGTGCTCGACATCGGCCCGCTCACCGGCGTGGCCATCGGCATTGGCTCGTTCGGGGTGGCCTGGGTGCTTTACCACCTGCTCTGCCGCACGCCGCTGGTGCGCAACGGCTTGCTGATGGCTGTGCTGGGCCTGCTGATCGGTACCGTCTTCGCGTGGTTTTACTGCCAGGTGTTCAGCGCCCGGGCGGCTTACCTGCACTTCGGAGCCATGCTCGGCACGCTGATGGTCGGCAACGTGTTTTTCATCATCATCCCGGCCCAGAAAGCCATGGTGAAGGCCGCCACCGAGGGACTGCCGCTCGACCCGGAGCTGGGCAAGCACGCCGGGCTGCGCTCCTTGCACAACAACTACTTCACGCTGCCGGTGCTCTTCGTGATGGTCAGCAACCACTTCCCGAGCACCTTCGGGCACAGCCAGCCCTGGCTGGTGCTGGCCGCCATTGCCCTGGGCACGGCCGGCGTGAAGCACTGGCTGAACCTGCGCGAAAAGCACCAGCCCAGCGGCCTCGTGTTTCCGCTGGCGGCGGGTCTGCTGCTGGCCGTGGCCTTCGTAACGGCCCCGAAAAACGACGCCGGCGCCGCCGGCGCGGCCTGCACGCCCAACGTGAGCATGGCCCAGGTGCGGGGCATCGTGCAGCAGCGCTGCGTGCAGTGCCACTCGGCCTCGCCCACCGACGACGTGTTCAAAACCGCGCCCAACGGCGTCGTCTACGATTCGCCCCAGGACATCATCCGGCTTCAGGACAAGATCATGCAGCGCGTGGTGCTGACCCGAACCATGCCCCAGAACAACAAAACCGGCATGACCGAGGAGGAGCGGCAGCTGATTCGCTGCTGGATTGAGCAAGGGGCCAGAAGCGAATAGGGCTGGCTGCGGGCCACGGCCGAATACCGGGCTTACCGGCGGCGCACCAGCGTGTAGTGACGGCGGCCCGGGCTGAGGTTGATGTGTTCGGCGTCCGGGCGCACGGCGAAGAGCTGCAGCGTGTCGCGAGTGATGCGATAAGCCAAGGTGCGTTGCCGGGCCGTGTACTGGTCGAAAAACAGCATGTTGAGGTTGTTTTCGGGGCCGATGAAATCAATGTTGACGGTGTAGGTGCGGAAGCTACCCAGGCCGCTTACGTGCCCGTCCGGCAGAAACTGCGCCTGCACGGCCCGTCCCACGGAGTCGGTGCCGGTGTAGCGGCCGGCCAGCATTACCTGCCGCACGGCGTAGGCCAGCCCCTGGTTCAGGGCGGGCTCGTCCTGCAGGTTGGTGGGGCGGAACCGCACGCGGCGGTAGCTCACCGATTCGCGAAGCCGGTTGCGGCGGTCGTACTTACGCAGCTGGAGCAGCGTGTCGGTGCCCTGCCGGCCGTAGCTGAGCTCGAAGCTGCTACCCTCGTCTTCGTAGTCGACGTAGCTTACGGGCAGCGACTGGGGCTGGCGGCCCGGCCGCAGGTACACCTGCAGCAGCCCGCCCTCGTGGTTGTTCAGAATAGCGTCGAAGGCTACGCTGTCGGCTCGGGGCTTGCTCAGGTCGATGGCAAAGGCCGTGATGCCCGTGGCCGCCGGGGCTTCGGCTACGGCCTGAGGCGAGCGGGTGCGGGTAAGCGCATCGAGGTAAGCTGCTTTCACCCACACGCCGCTGATGAGCGGACTAACTTGCCGGGCCAGCCGGGCCGGAGCCACGGCGGGCGCAGGTGCAACAGCAGTGGCCGTAGTGTCGGCATCGGCGGCGGCTTCGGTGGTGGGGTTCCGCTCGGAGTCGGGCTGGCCGGTTTGGCACGCGGCCAGGCCCGCCAGGGCCGCAAAAAAGAAAAAGGAATGGCGCATCAAAGGGGAAAGCAAAGAAGGTCTGCCGCCGCAAGCTACGGCAGGGGAGGCGTTTCGGCCGGCTGTGAGGTAGGGAACTACGGCTGCCCCCACACCAGCTTATCAAGCTTGGTGGCCAGGGCCAGCTCCGCCTGCCCGACGGGTTTGCGGGCAGTTTCCAGCTGCTTTTGCGCCCCGGCCAGCCAGTCGGCGGACACGGGGCGGCCCTGCTCCAGCTGCTCCAGGCGCTGCAGCAGCAGGGTGGCCACCACGGTGAGCTGGGTAGAGAGCGGGGCGTACTCGCGCAGCTCCGGGTTCAGCTGCAGCAAGGGCTGCACGCGGGCGTCGTTCTGCTGCCAGGTTTTCAGCTGCGTGCGCAGCGCCGCCAGCTGCCGGCGCGTGGTGGGCGTGCGCGGCAGCTCGGTGGTCTTGGCCCGCGGAGCGCGCAGCAGCGAATCCAGCGTGGCATGAAATACCCGGGCCGCCTCCGATTCGGCCGGGGCCGCGTCCACGAGGCGGTTCAGGGGCATCAGCGGGGTGTAGGTGCGGCCCTGGAAGTGGCGCTTGTATTCCTTCACCGGCTCCAGCACGGCGGCCAGCGTCTGCAGCGGTTCCACGGGCTGGCCGGCGGCCATCATGGTGAGGAGCTGCTGCGGAGCGCGGCGGTGCTGCAAACCCAGCTGGTCCAGCTGCCCCGATACCAGCTGCAGGCGGCGGTACATGTCGGGCACGTCCGTGACGGTGCCGGCCGACCACAGCCGCTCGGCCACGGCGGCGGCGCGGGGCCAGATGCGCGAATCAACCACCACGGAATCGGCAAACTCGCTCCACATCGTGGCCTCGCCGCCCAGGATGCGTTTTTTTTCCGCCTCGGTCAGCGGGGCGTCGGCCGGCAGCGGGTCGGGGGTGTAGTGCGCGGCCGCCGGAAAGTACAGATCGAGGTAGTAGCCGTGGGAAAGCAGGGCCGAGTGGCCGGCCTTCACCGCGTCGTAGAGGCCCTTTTTGCCGCGCCAGCTCTGAACCACCGCGCTGGCCGGCAGGCCGGGACCCAGGATTTCGTCCCAGCCCACCATCTTCTTCCCATACTTAGTCACGATGCCGAGCACCCGGCGGCTGAAGGCAATCTGCAGTAGGTGCTTGTCCACCGTCCCGTCGCGCTTCACCATGCTGCTGTCGCGCATGTACTTCGCGATGCGCGGGTTGCGCCGCCACTGCCGCCCGTCGTTTTCGTCGCCGCCGATGTGGAAGTGGGGGTCGGGAAACAGCGCGGTCATTTCCCGGAACAAAGAGTCGATGAACGTATAGGTGCCGGGTTTGGTGGGGTCCAGGGCAATGTTGGAGGTGCGGAAGCTCTGGTACGGCCCGTAAATGGTATCGAGCGAGGCCAGGCGCGGGTAGGCCACCTGCCAGGCGGTGGTGTGGCTGGGCACGTCGAACTCGGGCAGCACCCGGATGCCGCGGGCCCGGGCGTAGGCCTGCACGTCCTGAATCTGGGCGGCGGTGTAGAAGCCGGGCGTGGTGTTGCCGGCCCGGTGCAGGCGCGGAAACACCTTGCTTTCGACGCGAAACGCCTGGTCGTCGGAGAGGTGCCAGTGCAGCACGTTCAGCTTCACCGCCGCCATGGCGTCGAGGTTGCGCTTGATCAGGTTCACCGGCATGAAGTGCCGGGCCGCGTCGATGAGCAGCCCCCGCCACACAAAGCGCGGCTGGTCCTGGATTTCGACTTCGGAAATGGTTAAGGCGCCCGGGTTGCCTTTGCGGCCCCGAGTGGGTTGAATTAGCTGCCCAAGCGTGGCCAACCCACGCAATACCCCCAAACTCGTGGGCGCGTCGATGCTGATGCCGGCCGGGCTGACCACCAGGCTATAGCGTTCCTCGTCGAAGTTCTCCATGCGGCCCACGCGGCCGTAGCGAATAACCAGGTCGGCCGGGCCGGTGGTGGCGAAGGTCGTGCGCGTGCCGGGTGAGCCGGGCACCAGCAAACGTTCAGTTACCAGCTTCCGAACGACGCCTTCCAATGCCGGATCAGCCTGCGGGGGCAGCTGCACCTTGAAGGTGGTTTTGACCAGGTAAGCGCCTTTGCCCCACTTCACCGAAGTCGGCACGGGCATGAGTTGGCGGGTGTCGGGCGGGGGGCTGGGCGCCTGGGCCGAAGCCAACAGCGGCAAAGCCAGCAACAAAAAGAGCAATCGGAACATGGGGCGAGTTTACGGGGAATCGGCCCAGCCGGCGCAATTTCTTTGCCGTTTGCAAGGCGGGCAAGAACACGCCCCTGGCCTTTTACCGGCGTCCAGGGGCTTCGATCAGCTTGGCCAGCAGCTGCGCTTTCTCATCACCGGGAGCCGCGGCCAGGGCCCGGGCGATGTAGCGGCGGGCCGAATCCATTTGGTGGGTGTAGAAGTAGTTAGCGGCGAGTTGTCGGTCGATGGGGGCCTGCTTGCCCAGCGCTTTGGCGCTTGACAGGTATTGGTTGGCTTCGGCATACCGGCCCGCCAGGCCGTAGCATATGCCTGCCCGGTAATGCGCGTCGGCGTTGCGCGGCTCGCGCAGGCACAGGCTGGCAAATACCACAGCAGCATCTGCGTAGCGCTGTTGCGCGTAGAGCTTGACGCCTGTTTCGTGCGGGGTCGATTGCCGCGGAAGCTGCTGCCCGGATTTTCGCTCGCACGCCACGAGGGCCAGCGCCAAAGCAGCGGCCGCCGCGACGGCACGGCGAACGGTTACAAGCTGAGGCAGAGGTAAATCGTCTTTTATCACTGGAGGTTAGATCAGGCCGCGGGACTTAAACTCCAGGTAGCGGTTGATGGTGTTGGCCGTCAGGTGCTGCGGGGCGGTAAGCAGGGCCTGAATGCCGTAGCGCTGCAGCTCCAGCACCATGCGGCGCTTGTCCTGGCTAAACTTGTCGGCCACGGTCTGCACGTACAGCTCGTCGGTGGTTTCGGCCGGGTTGTCGAGCACGCTGCGCAGCTCGGTGTTCTCAAAAAACACGACCAGCAGCAAGTGGCGGGCGGCCAGGCGGCGCAAAAACGGCAGCTGGCGCTGCAGCCCGTGCAGGCTCTCGAAGTTGGTGAAGAGCACCAGCAGGCTGCGCTGCTTCACCTGCCGCTGCACCAGCGCAGCCAGGCGCTCGAAGTCCGACTCTAGAAAGCGCGTTTGCTGGCGGTAGAGCACTTCCAGCAGGCGCGGCAGCTGCCCGCGGCGGCGGTCGGCGGGCACCACGTCGCCGGGCTCGTGGGCGAAGGTGATGAGGCCGGCGCGGTCGTGCTTGAGCAGGGCGATGTTGCTGAGCACCAGCGAGGCGTTGATGGCGTAGTCGAGCAAGGCCAGCTGCTCGAACGGCATGCGCATCACCCGGCCCTTGTCGATGACGCAGTACACCTGCTGGGCGCGCTCGTCCTCGTGGTGGTTCACCAGCAGGTTGTTGTCGCCGGGGCGGCGGGCGGTGGCCTTCCAGTTGATGGCGCGCGGGTCGTCGCCGACGGCGTACGGCCGGATGTGGTCGAACTCCATGCTCTGGCCCACGCGGCGGATGCGCTTGACGCCGACCTCCGTCAGGCGGTTGGACACGGCCAGCAGCTCGTAGCGCCGCATCTGCAGAAACGACGGGTACACGGCGGCCACCTCGTCGGCCTCCCCGAAGCGGTAGCGGCGCTGCACCAGGCCCAGCGGGGAGCGAACGAGCACGTTGGTCTGCCCGAACACGTACTCGCCCCGGCGGGTGGGGCGCAGCTGGTAGCGCAGCGTGGTGGTGTGCCCGCCGCCGAGCTGCACCGGGAACACCAGGTCGCGGCGCTGGAACTGCACCGGCACGTCGTCCACCACGTCGAGGCGGGCCGGGAAGGGGTAGCGGTTTTCGAGCACGACCTGAATGTCGTTGTCGTCCCCGTTGGAGAGGCGGCGCCCCAGCACGCGGCGCGCAAACACCCCGCCGCCCCGCCCCAGCCCAAATAGCAGCACCGCGTCGAGCAGGGTGAGCACCAGCAGCAGCAGCATGAGCACCTGGGCCGGCACCAGCAGCACCGGCCAGAAGTGGGCCCCGATGAGCAGCAGCACCGCTCCGGCCAGGGCCACGAACAGGCGCGGCGGCAGCAGCACGGCGCGGAAAAACTCGCGTAAGGGAGAAGCAGGCATAAAGTAGCGCGAATCGCCGGGCGGCGAAGGCAACGAGCAGCGCGCGGGGCATTGCGCGGTGAAGAATCAGGAACGGAAACGCAGCAGGGCAGGGCGGCTGGCAGCGGGTGTGCCAGGCCAACGAAGTGGTCCGGCGGGGCAATAATCCCGGCCGTTAGCGGCGTTTGGGGCAGCCCGCTGCGGAAGGCGTACCGGGCTAGCGGGGCACCTCCACCTGCTGAATCAGCTGGCGCACCACGTCGTCGGGCCCGAGGCCTTCCAGCTCCCGCTCCGGCGTCAGCTGGATGCGGTGGCGGAGCACCGGCGCGGCGAGCTGCTGCACGTCCTCGGGCGTCACGAAGTCGCGGCCGCGCAGGGCGGCTAGGGCCTTGGCGCCGTTCAGCAGCGCCAGCGAGGCGCGGGGCGAAGCGCCCAGGTACAGCGACTTGTGGGTGCGGGTGAGGCCCACGAGCCGGGCCACGTATTCAAACAGGCGCGGCTCCACGTGCTGCTTTTGCACCTGGGCCCGCAGCGTTTGGAGCTGCCCGGCGCTGAGCACCGGCTGCACGTCGTCGAGCGGCAGGCCGCCGGGGCCGCTGTGGTGGCCCTGCAGGATCAGGACTTCCTCGGCCTCCGTGGGGTAGGGCACCAGGGCTTTGAAAAGGAAGCGGTCGAGCTGGGCCTCGGGCAGGCGGTAGGTGCCTTCCTGCTCCACCGGGTTCTGCGTGGCCAGCACCAGGAAAGGCGCGTCCAGGTGGTACGTCACGCCGTCGTAGGTCACGTGGCGCTCTTCCATCACCTCAAACAGCGCCGACTGCGTCTTGGCCGGGGCGCGGTTGATTTCGTCGATGAGCACGATGTTGGAGAAGATCGGGCCTTGCCGAAACTCGAAGGCGCCGCGGGCGGGCACGTACACCGAGGTGCCGAGCACGTCGGAGGGCATCAGGTCGGGCGTGAACTGAATGCGGCCGAAAGGCACGTCGAGGGTGCGGGCGAGCAGCTTGGCGGTCAGGGTCTTGGCTACGCCCGGTACGCCTTCGAGCAGCACGTGGCCATCGGCGAGCAGGGCCACCAGCAGCAGCTCCACCAAATCGTGCTGGCCGACGAGCACGCGGCCCACCTCGCGGCGGACGGCCGCGGTGGTGCCAGCCAGCTGGCTTAGGTCGGTGCGCTGGGCAAACGCAAGGTTGTCGGTCGTGGCCGCGGGGGTATCAGGCGTGGGGTTGGCAGTCGGTTCCATGCGAAAAGGGCTTCACTGCCGGGCCGGGGGCCAAGGGGCACCAGTGGTCAGGGCAGGACGGAAGCAGCGCAGCAAAAAATGAAAGGTCAGAGAAAAAACAGGCGGGCGGCCGGGAGGCGAGGTCAGGCCTCGGCCCGGCGGCGAAAATCGGTGAGCAGCTGGTGGAGCTGGTGCAGCTCGGCTTCCGACACGTGCTCCGCATCGAGAAAACCGTGCAGGCGGGCCAGCAGGGCAGTAACGTCGGATTGGGGCACGCCGGTGCGCAGGCTCAGCCGGCGCGGGTAGTCCGCGTCGATGCCCGCGGGCACGGGCTCCTGAAAGCGGGTGCGCAGGTAATCGAAGAAGAGGCGGATGCGCAGGGCGGCCAGCGGCTGGTGGTTGCGGCCGCGGCGGTAAAGGCCCGCCACGGTGCGCGCAAACTGCAGGCTGGTGTTGGGCAGGGGCCGCAGCGTGGGCACCGGCCGCTGCCGCCGCCGGGCCCCGAGCAGGGCGAAGAGCACTCCGCCGAGCAGCAGGCCGTACCAGGCCCAGCGCAGCGCCGGGCTGCGCTCCACCACGCGCAGCAGCGAGTCGTTGCCCGCGCGGCCCTGCTTGTAGAACTCGTCCCAGAGCACCGGCCCCGCCGGCAGGTACGCCAGGGCCCCGGCGGCAAAGCGGGCGTTCTGCCGGTACAGCAGGCCGTAGTTGCTCAGCAGCGCCGGCACCGTGCACAGGTACAGGTGGCCGCGCCCGACGGGCAGGTGCAGCAGCACCGGCTCGCGGCGGTTGTTGACGGCCAGCACCGTGGCCGCTTGCTGGTGGCGCGCCGAGTCGCGGCCCGCAAAATCTTCCAGCCGGCCCAGGGAATCGGTGTGAAACGCTACGGTGGCCGCGCGCTCGGGCAGGCGGGCGGTGCGCCCACCGAGGCCCGGCGCGGTCAGCCGCACGGAAAGCGTGTCGTCGGGTTTGTGGGGCTTGTAGTCGTAGCGGTGAGTCGTCATGCCCGTGGGCACTCCGCTCCACAGGCTGTCGACGCCGCCGAGCCGTTGCACGTTTTCGGCGGCAATCCACACCGTGCCGCCGCGCCGCAGGTAGCCCAGCAGGGCGTGGGCATCGGCCCGGCCGGGCTCAAACTCTTCCTGCACGAAGAGGTAGGTGGCTGGCGCCGCGGCGGAGTCCTGCAACTCCTCGTAGGGCGAGCGGCGCGTAGTTTGCACCGGCCCGCGGGCCACCGCGGGTAGAAGCTGAAACAGGGCGTAAGTATCGAGCGGGTTTTTGCGGCTGTTGCGGTAGGAGGGCGTCCAGTCCAGCTGCTTGGGGGCGCCGGCCATGATCAGTACCCACAGCAGGGTCAGGACGCCCAAGGTCGTAAGGGGCCAGCGAATCGAGCGGAGCATCAGGCGGCGCGGTTGGCGTGGAGGTCGGATAAAAAGGCCTGCCGGTCGGCGCGCACCTGCTCGTATTGGGCGGCCGTGAGCGGAAACTCCCCGTACCACACGTACTCAAACTGCCAGGTGAGGGCCCCGAAGGCGGAGGCTTGGCGCGGCGCGCTGAGGCGCAGCTCCGCGTCGTAGTGGTGGTTGGTTTTCTCCGGCAGCCACTCAATCAGGCCGCGGTCGGTGAGGGCCTTGAGCACCAGCAGGTACCCGAGCCGGGTCGCCAGGCGCCACTGCCCGGTTTCTTCAGCCTCGCGCAGCCGCTTGGGCAGCGTCGCCTCGTGCACGTCGTCGGCCTCCACGGCGAAGGGCACGGCCACGCGCCGGCCGCGGCTGCGCAGCCACTCGGCCGGCTTCAGCCCGAGCAGATGCATCACCACCAGTACCAGCGCACCCAGGGCCAGCGCGTAGAACACGAGGCGCCAGTAGACCACGGAGTCAGGCGAAAAAACCGTGCTGAAAAAGCGGCGCATCAGATCCTGCCACCAGCGGCGCAGCGGGTTGTCGGCCGGCGGGGCTTCGCGGTACTGCAGGTCTTCGTCGGCGCGCAGCCGGCGCAGCGTGGCGGCGGGGAAGTCGCGTACGCCGGCCGCCGGCGCGGCCGCGGGGCGCGCCCGACCGGTGACGCTGGCCGCCGACGGCCGCGGCTGCGGCTGGGCCAGGCCGGGGGCACCCGTGAGCAGGGCCAGCCCCAGCGCGGCTACCGCGCCGGCGCGCCGAAACGGTGCGGAAAAAACGGGCATCAGAGCGTCTGGTCGCCGTAGCTGGGGCGGAAGGGTGCGTCATCGGAGGCCGGACCAGCCGGGATGGTGGGCGTCAGGCCCAACTCCTCCAGGCGCCACTGCAGGCTTACATGGTCGCGACGCTCCACCAGGTTGAAGTACTGAAACATCAACAGGATGTAGAGCACAGGGTAGAGGATGAAGTTCACCGCCATCTGAATGGCCTGCGTGAGCACGAAGCCCGCGCCCATCACGCCATCGGTGGGCACGTCGGCGTCGGTGGCAATGAGCGCGCCGGCCATGATCGTGCCCAGCCCGCCCGAAATCATGCCGATGGCAATGGACGCCACCAGGAACAGGCCGAAGGTGGACCACCACTTGCCCTTGATCAGGGAAAAGCAGCGGCTGAAGCTGGTGCCCAACTCGCTGCCCTCGAACACCACCACGCAGGGCAACAGCAGCAGCACCACGTAGAGGTAGATGCCCGGCAGAATGAGGAAGAGCATCCCGATGCCGATGAGCACGGCGGCCACCAGGAAGTAGCCGAGCAGCGGCAGGATGTGCTGGCGCGCTTCGGCCCATACCTCGCCCACGGTCAGCGGCTGGGCAGGGTCGGGCTGGTGCATGCGGCACTTCACGAAGCCGTAAATCATGGCGTACTGGGCCATGAGGGCGGCCAGAATGAGCAGGCCCAGCCCGATAAAGGCCGGCAGCATGGTCAGGCCCACCATGCTGTTGCGCTCAAACAACTCCTGGTTGCTGGCCGCCAGCAGGATGAGCAACGCCAGCGGAACCAGGGCTACGGCCAGCGGCACGAGCAGCACTTTGTAGAGGTTGGGGCCGTGCTTGCCGAGGAAAGCCAGGGTGGCCTCGAACTTCTGGCCAAAGTCGCGCAGGCGGTAGAAATCCTGGGGCGTGGTAAAGGAATGGGCCGATTCGGCTTGGTAGACGGGCGCGGGGCGTTGCGGTTCCATGGGCGGCAAGGGGATAAGCAAGCGTGAAGGCAGAAGTTACAACGTCCCGCCGAATGGCGGGGCGTACGCGTCGTCGCCGGGGGCCGGGGCCTCGGGGGCCGCGCCCAGCTGGGCGGCGCGCCACTCCAGGCCCGGGCTTTCCTTGGTTTCCACGATGCTGAAGTAGTTGAAGGCCAGCAGCAGGTTCATGGTGGGGTTCAGGAAGAAAAACACCAGGGCCGTGAGCACGCTGAACGGCAGCGTAAACGCGGCTGATTTGTCCGCGCCGCCGGTGGCTACCAGGGCGCCGAACACCATGGCCGGCACGAACAGCAGCCCGATGAAGACCAGCCCGTACACCAGCGCCAGCCCGAACGTGGACCACCAGTGGCCCTTGATGAGCGAGAGGCAGCGCGAAATGCCGTTGTCTTCCAGGAAGAACACGGCGGGCAGCAGCGTCAGGGCCACGGCCACGTAGATGCCGGGCAGCACCAGCAGGAACATGGCAAAAACGGTCAGCAGGTTGCTGATGATGTACTGGCCGAAGTAGGCGCCCGTGCCGCTGGTGGCCGCCCAGATGTCGGCCACGGTGAGCTGGTGGCCGGGCGTCTGGTAGAGGTTCATGCGGGCCCGGATAAAGCCGAAGGTAATGCCCGTGCCCACCACCAAGCCCACGCGCTGGAAGATGCCGCCAAGGAAACCCGCGCCCGGAGTGCCATCGGGCAGGGTAGCCACGGCCACTTCGACGACGGTGCCCAGCAGCAGCCAGGGAGCCGTGTAGCGCAGCAGGGTGGCGAAGAAGACGCGGCCGTGCTCCCGCAGCAGCTGTGCGGCGGCTTCCCACTTCTGGCCGAAGTCGCGGGTTTGGTAGAAGTCAGCCGGCTGGCTAAAGGTGGGCGGCGCGGCGGCCACCGTGGAGGTAGAAGTGCTCATATAGGCAACTGGAGAAAATAAAACGACTTAAATCAGGGAGCCTCGGCATCCGCGTCGGGCAGTACGTAGCCCCCGCGGGCCGCGCGGCGGTGCAGCCACCACGGATACACCACGAAGTAGCCCACAATCAGCACTAACGACAGGGCAATGACGGGCACGCTCACGCTCAGCGGGTGGCGGGGGGCCAAGCGCGTCACGAAGCCTTCCAGGAAAGCGGCCAGCACGATGAGAGGCACCAGCCCGGCCATGAGCTTCATGCCGTCCTGCGCGCTGCGGCGCAGCGCCTCGCCGCGGGGGTAGCTGCCCGGAAACAGCAGCCCCCCGCCGAGCACCAGCCCGGCCCCGGCCGCCAGCACGATGCAGCTGATTTCGATGGTGCCGTGCAGCCAGATGGCCAGCGCCGCCCGCAGCCCCACACCCTGTTCGATAAAGAAGTACTGGAAGCTGCCCACCATCACCGCGTTCTTGAAGAGCACGTACACCGTGCCCAGCCCCGCCAGCGCGCCCAAAGCGAAGGTGGTCAGGGCCACGCGCACGTTGTTGTAGGCAATGAAGAGAAACATCTGCACCTCCGGGGCCGTGCCGTAAACGTCGGTGGGGCGGCCGCGGCGGATGTTTTCCAGGGTCATGTTCACGTACCCGTCGCCGAGAATAAGGCGCACGAAGGTATCGTCCTCGGCGGCCGACAGCGCGCCCAGCCCGGCAAACAGCAGGAAGGCTACCAGGGAGGCGAGCAGGGGCTTCCAGTGCCGGGCCACCAGCAGGGGCAGCTCGGTCAGCCAGAAGTGGCCGAAGCGCTGCTTGCGGGCCAGGGGGCGGCGGTATAGCTGCTCGTGCAGGCGCCCGGCCAGCTGGTTGAGGTGCTGCGTAACGGGCGCCGTCGGGTAGAAGGTGCGGGCGTAGGCCAGGTCGTCGGTGAGGGCCACAAAGCGTTCGGCTACCTCCTCGGGCGTGGCCGCGGGCTCGTGTTCGTAAGAATGCCACCGCTCATGGTTGCGGCGGATGAATACCACTTCGCGCATAAAGAAACGCCCAGCCAATCGGAGTGGGCGCAAAACGTGTCCGGAAGATGATACTTTTGACGGCATTCTGCAATTCTTTCCGCGCGCCGCATGGCCTTGCTACGCATCCCCACCACCCAGAACGTCACGCTCGAGTACGAAACCGCTTCCGTGGGCGAGCGTATCGCCGCCACCCTGCTCGACCTCCTGGTTATCATCGGCTGGATTATCCTCTGGGTGCTGCTGAGCGTGTACGGGCTGCGACCCAGCGCGGGGCTGCGCCTCGACTCCGGCAATACGCTGACCATCGTGCTGTTCGGGTTTGTGCTGCTGCCGGTGTTTCTTTACCACCTGCTGAGCGAGACGTTCTTCCAGGGCCAGAGCATCGGCAAGCGCATCATGAAGATCCGCGTCATCAGCCTGAGCGGCACGCCGCCGCGCTTTACTCAGTACCTGGTGCGCTGGGTGCTACGCCTGATCGACATCGACCTGATCTACGGCGTGGTGGCCATGGCCTGCATCCTGGGCAGCGGGCGCGGGCAGCGCCTCGGCGACCTGGCCGCCGGTACCTCCGTGGTGCGGCTGGGCCGCCGCCAGACCACGGCCGACAACCACCTCTTCGGCCCCGCCCACGTGGACCCGCACTACCGGCTCACGTTTCCGCAGGTGGCCAGCCTGTCCGACCACGACGTGCGCCTGATTCAGGAGCTGGTCACCCAGAGCGAGCAGCGCGGGGCCTACCACATCCTAGCCGACGTAGCCCAGCGCGTGCGCACGCTCACTGGCATCCAGACGACCATGCCCGACCACGAGTTTCTGCTGGTGGTGCTCCGCGACAACGCCCACCTGGCCGCCCAAACCAGCGAGTAAAGCCGGCGGCCCCGGTGCTGCGGCCAACTCCGCGCCCGCCGCTTGCGTACTGCCAAGGGCCGGGAGATACGCATTCCGCCCGGCGCCCGTCCCCATGAACAACGAATCGAGCTTCCGCCAAAACCCCGACGAATTTCACGGCCTCGGTGCCGATAAAGACGAAAACATCCAGCGCGGCCAAAACGCCGCCCACAAGCGTCCGCAGGAAGGCCAGACCGGCCAGCTCACCGTGGGCCACGGTAACCATAGCCCCAACTACGGCGAATTCGGCAAGCCCGAAGGCGCCGCCGCAGCCGCCACGCCGGAGGGCTTTCAGCCCCGATACGGCCAGGAAACGCCGCCCGAACTCGACGATACCCACCACGGCGACGACCGGTTCCGCAACAGCGGCACCCGCAACTGGGAAACCAACGAGCCCAACAACCCGCACCGCGGCACGGAGGATTAAGTAGCCCGCCGTACTTGCCAACGCCACACGGCCCGCTGCAGCTGCAGCGGGCCGTGTGGCATTTTACCGGGGTGCGTAAGCGGTGACGAGCACTTCCAACTCATCCGGCCGGCGCGCCGGGCTGCCCACGCGGCGCGCCACGTCCTGGCCGCTTTCGCCGCGGCCGGCCAGCGTGAAATGCACCAGCAGCCGAAACCGCGCCTCGGTGGGGCGGCCCAGGTGCACGGCGGGCAGCCAGCGGTTGGGGGCGGCCTGCAGCACCTGCAGCGCGTGCTCGTCGCAGGCCGCCGACACGGACTGCTCCACCGCGAAGTCTGTGGCCTGGCCTTGGGTGTTCACGGTGAATCCAATAACCACCGTGCCCTGCTGCCGGTCGCGCAGGGCGGCGCCGGGGTAACGCATGTGCATGCCCAAGTACTGCATCAGCGTGGGCAGGCTGCCCAGAAACCGGGGCGCGCGGCCGTGCCGTGCCTCGCGCCACTCCGTGCCCACCCGCAGGCGGTAGCGGGCTGTGTCGGGCCGTACGAATACGACGCGGCTCGAATCGTAGTCAATGGATAAATCGAGTTGGCCGCGGCTGTCGAAGTACTGCCACAGGCCGGAAGGGCGGCCGTTGGTCAGCGTGCCCTTTTCGTATTGGGTATCGATGCGCCGGGGCTTGGCGCTTTGGGCCAGCAGGCCGAGCGGCAGCAGCCCCACACTGAGCAGCAGTATCAGACGACGAAGCATACAAGCAAAAAAATAACGGGCCGCAAGATAGCGGCCCGTTAGGCTTTCCCAGTTCGGCAGCGCTTAGCCGGCGGTGTGCTGCAGCTTGTTCTTGCGGCCGGCGCGCAGGCTGCTGCGGTCTTCGCCCTGGGCCAGCAGCTCGTCGTCGCGCTCGGTTTTCTTCACCCAGCTCACCGAGTACAGGTCCTTGCGCCGGTCGCGCAGGTTGCGCACGGCCCCGGAGCTGTTCAGGTCCTTGAGCAGGTCCAGGTCGAGGTCGGCGATGAGCGTCATCTCCGTGTTCGGCGTGGCCTCGGCCACGATGGCGTCGTGGGGGAAGGCGAAGTCGGAGGGGCTGAACACGGCCGACTGCGAGTACTGGATGTCCATGTTTTCCACGCGCGGCAGGTTGCCCACCGAGCCGGTAATGGCCACGTAGCACTCGTTTTCGATGGCCCGGGCCTGGGCGCAGAGGCGCACGCGCTGGTAGGCGTTCTTGGTGTCGGTCCAGAACGGCACGAACAGAATCTTCATGCCCTCATCCGAGAGCATGCGCGAGAGTTCGGGAAACTCCACGTCGTAGCACACCAGGATGCCGATTTTGCCGAAGTCCGTGTCGAAGCACTTGAGCTTGTTGCCGCCGCGCATGCCCCAGTAGGAGGCTTCGTCGGGGGTCACGTGCAGCTTGTACTGCTCGTCCACGGTGCCGTCGCGGCGGCAGAGGTAGGCCACGTTGTGCAGCTTGCCGTCGGTGTAGAGCGGCATGGAGCCCGCCACGATGTTGATGTTGTAGCTCACGGCCAGCTCCATGAACTTGGCCACCAGCGGCTCGGTGAAGGCCGCCATGGCGCGGATGGCCACCGAGGGGGTGTCCTCGTTGGTGAGGGCCATCAGCGGGGCGTTGAAGAACTCTGGGAACATCACGCAGTCGGCCTTGTAGCCCGACACGGTATCCACGAAGAACTCGATCTGCTGAAACAGGTCCTCCAGGCTCTTGGTGCCGCGCATCTGCCACTGCACGATGCCGATGCGCACGTTCGACTTCTGGTTGCCGATCAGCTTCTCCGAGTCCTCGTCGTAGTACACGTTGATCCACTCCAGCAGGGTGGCGTAGGCCTTGGAGTCGCCGTCGTAGGGCAGGTAGCCGCGGATGAGCTTGCGGACGTAAAAATCGTTGGCCAGCTGAAAGGTGAGGATGGGGTCGGACAACTCCTTGTTGCGCACCATCTCCACGTACTTCTGCGGGGTCATTTCGCTGGCGTACTGGGCGTAGCCGGGAATGCGGCCGCCGGCCACCATGGCGCGCAGGTTCAGGTTTTCGCAGAGCTCCTTGCGCGCGTCGTAGAGGCGGCGGCCCAGGCGCAGGTTGCGGTACTCCGGGTCCACGAACACGTCCACGCCGTAGAGCGTGTCTCCGTCCGAGTTGTGGGTGTCGAATTTGCCGTTGCCGGTAATCTTAACGTAGGTGTGCCGGTCGCCGAAGTCCGAATACTGCACGATGATGGCCAGGGCCGCGGCCACCACGCGGCCGTTGTCCTCGATGCAGATCTGGCCCTCGGGGAATTTCTTGAGCAGGTTGTTGTACTCGTCCTGGGCCCAGGCGCCTTCCATGTTGGAGTACACCTGGTCCATGATGTCGCGCACGGCCTTGTAGTCGGATTTGCGCAGGGTGCGCAGCACCAGCTTGTGGGCCGCTACGGTCGCCGGGATAGGACTGCCGTCCTCGGAGGTGTTGGTTGGGCCGGCCACCGTAGCAACGGTGGTAGCCGCCGGTTTTTTATCGGCCTTTTTGGCCTGGCCATTGGATTTGGCGGAAGAAGTCGAAGCCATGAGTGCGAAGGGATGAAGCGCCCGGCAAAAGTACGCGGCCGGGAATGGACGCGCGGGCGCAGTCCATAGCAACGTTGGGAGGGGCGGCGGTGTTCCAGCGCCGCCCGTTAGCCGCGGCCAGGTGGTCAGCCGCGGCCAGCTCGTTCCGCACCAGGCAGTGCCAAACGCGGCCCGTCCTCATCCTGAAAAATGCCCGCGCTAGTAGCGCACCAGCTTGCCCCGGCTCACCGTGCCGTCGGCCTGGCTTACCCGCAGCAGCAGCAGCCCCTGCCAGGCCGCCTCCAGCGGCAGCTGCTGCGTGCCGCTCGCCAGCCGATACCGGCCCAGCATGCGGCCGGTGGCATCGGTTACCTGCACGTCGGCCGGGGCGGGCAGCTGCAGGTGCACGGCTTCGCCGGCCGGGGCGCCGGTGGGCCAAGCGGTCAGAGGGCGGGAAGGCCGGCCGCCAGCCGCGCTCAGCGGCCGCAGGCGCCGGTACACGTCGCGGTACTCCACGGCCGTAATGATTTCCTGGCCGCCCACCTGGCTGGTGGTGATGGTGAGCACCGGTACGTGCACCGTCTTGGCCAGCCACTTGTACTCGCGGCGCACCGGCAGCGTCTGGCCCTGGCCGGGGCCCGCGCCCACGACCACGCTGTCGTGGTCTTCGAGGCGCGTCACCAGGCGCACCGTTTGGAAGGTGCCAAACGGCGTGGTGAGCGTGCCCCAGGCGTCGGGGCGGTTTACGCGCTTGCGGCGCTGCGAGAGGTAGCCCGTGCCCGGCAGGCTGATCTGGAAGTAGGAGTTGCTGGAGTCGGCCGGGCTGCTAAAGCTCAGCGGGAAGCGGTAAATCACGTCCTGCTGCGCCTGGCTCTGGTAAGTGACGGGCACGCCGAAGCCGCTGACCGTGCCGCCGAAGCCTACCGAGCGGAAGTCGTTGGTGGAAAGGTTGTAGAATTCCACCGGATCGGCAATGGGCACGGGCAGGCCGGCGGGCAGGCTGCGGGGCGACACGAGCGTGGCGCGGTTCACGCCGCCCAGCGGGCCGAAGGTGAACTGCAGCGTGGGGGCTGTGGTGTTGAGCGGCACGTAGCGCTCCACGCGCTGGGCCGTGGGCGTCAGCGCGGCGTAGTTCCAGGTCTGGTTGGGCCCGCGGCGCGTAAGCGGCGGCGCGCCGGCCGGCAGCCCCGGCGCGGCCTGGCTCAGCCGCAGCGTGTCGCCGATGACGGGCATGTCGGTGCGGTCGATGCTGGGCGAGGTCTGGGCCCAGGCGGCCGGGGAAACGCTCAGCAGGAGCAACAGCGGGTAAAGGTTTGGGCGCATAGGCGGGCGTTGGCTTATCAATGAGCAATATAGTCGGCGCGGGGCGGGCCACGGCCGGCGGTAAATTTATTGCCGCTTCAGGCCGGCCAAAATGGCGCCTAATGCCGTCTATATAGTAGCTTCAACGCCCAAATGTGTTCCGTGTCCTAACCCGCTTCTATGCCCCGATTTTACTCGTTTACCGTCTTGCTGTGGCTGCTGCTGAGCGCCGGCGCCCTGCGCGCCCAAACGCTCAACGGCTACACCTTTCAGGCCCAGAACAGCCCTTACGCTCCCCTCGGCGCCGGGGCCACCGCGCTGCCCGCCCTCGAAACCGACGATGCGGTGGCCACGCGGGTGCCGCTGGGCTTCGTGGTGGTGCTCGGCGGCCATTACTACGCCGACGTCAACGCGTCGTCGAACGGCTGGCTGAGCTTCTCCGATCAGACCCTGCCCCGCAACTCCGCCCCCCAGCCGTACTCGCTGTCGTTTTACCGCGAAGGGGAAGCCATGCTCGCCCCGCTGTGGGCCGACCTGAGCGGCACCGGCGGCACGGCCCGCTACGCCACCACCGGCACGGCCCCGAACCGCGTGTTTGCCATGGAGTGGCTAAACTGGCGCTGGGGCAAGGGCGCTCCGCAGCCCGTCGTGTCGTTTCAGGTGCGCCTCTACGAAGGCAGCAACCGCATCGAGTACAGCTACCGCGCCGAGGCCGGCAGCCTCGACAGTTCGCAGCCCAACAGCGGCGCCTACGCGGGCCTGAGCATCTACGATTTCGGCCTGGGCTACAGCCGGTACCTGGCCCTGAGCGACCTGGGCAGCGCGCCGACCCTGAACCCGCCGGCGCCCTTCTCGGTCATTCTCACCAAGCCGGCCTCCGGCCAGCTGTTCCGCTTCACGCCCACGCCCAACACGCTGCCGCCGTGCGAAGCCCCGCTGTACACCAGCCTGGATCAGCTGCGGCGCACTACGGCCAAAGTCACCTGGCGGCTGAATCCGCAAGGGGCGGGGGGCAGCCCACGCGTGCACTACGGGCCCCGGGGCTTCGTGCTCGGCAGCGCCGCCGATCAGGTGGTGCGCGGCGTGATGGGCGACTCGGCCACGCTCACCGGGCTCGTGCCCGACACCGAGTATGAATACCTCGTCGAAGTGGATTGCGGCCCGGGCGTGGCCGCCGTCCGCTCGCCCCGGGGCAGCTTCCGCACGTTTACACCCGCCGCCAACGACGAGGGCCGCAGCGCCGTGTGGGTGCAGGTGGCCCCCACCACGCGCGACAACAACCTGACCTGGGGCGACTGCGCCGACGCTACCGCGTCGTTGCCGCCCAATGCCACCTGCGGCGGGCAGCCCGGCGTGCGCGACGTGTGGTACGCCTTTCGGGCCACCGAAACCACCCACGAAATCCGGGTGCGGGCCAGCAGCGGCCACACCAACGGCTTCGTGGTGGAGCTGCGCGACAACTACAACCCCGGCCTCGGGCCGCTGGCCTGCGCCGTGAGCCCGGCGCCGCTGCGCTTTTCCGGCCTGAACGTGGGCCAAGCGTATTTCCTGCGCCTGTACCAGCTCACGCCGGGCATCAGCTCGTTTACGCTGGCTGTGCTGGGCACGCAAATCACCGTGCCGGCCAACGATAACTGCTCCACTGCCCAGCCCCTGACGGTGGCCGCGGCCCCGGGCGTGGGCCCGGCTACGGCCGGCACCGTGCGCGGGGCTACGGCCAGCGGCCTCGGCCAGGGTGGCCTGGGCGCCTGCGCGCTCGGGGGGGGCGGCCCTTCCAAGGACGTGTGGTACAGCTTCGTGGCGCCCGCCTCGCGGGCGGAGGTGCAGCTGACGGCCCGGTTCCAGGTGGGAGTGGAGGTGCTCAGCAACTGCACCACGGCCCCAACCAACTACCAGTCGTGCATCGTGGTGCCGGCCAACCGGCTCGGTCGCCTGCCGCTGACGCAGCTTATCCCCGGCGCCACCTACCTGCTGCGGGTGTACAACCAGTGGGAAACCGTGGTGCTGGACAACGCCACGTTCAACATTGCCGTCAGCCGCCAGGCCGCGCCGCCGGCCAACGACGAATGCTCCGGGGCCACGCCGCTGACCGTGGCCGCGCCGCTGGCGCCCCGCACCCGGGGCACGCTGGAAGGAGCTACCTTTTCCGGGCTGGCGCACCCGGCTTCGCCCTGCTCCGCAGCCCCCAGCTCGGGCCCGAACCCCGTGCCCGCCGGCGACGCGGACGTGTGGTATTCTTTCGTGGCGACGTCCGCCGCCCACGGCCTGTACCTGAACAGCACCCGCGACGCGGTGGTGGAAGTGCTCAGCAGCCCCGGGGCTACGCCCTGCGCGGCCAGCGTGGCCCCGCAGCGGCTGGCCTGCGCCCTGGCCCGGGCCGCCGACCCCAGCTTTGGCCCCGACCGCCAGGTGCCGCTGCCGGCGCACCTGCGGCTGACCGGGTTGGTGGTGGGCCAAACGTACTGGGTGCGGGTGCTGGCCACGGCCGTGCCCACGGCCATCCGGCCCGACGGCGAAGCCACGTTTGAAATAGCCCTGCGCGACGAACCCGTGCCCGCCAACGATGAAATAACCGGTGCCCTGCCGCTGACCGCCTCGGCGGTGGCCGGCACCTGCACCAACCCCACGGAATTCACGCTCGTAGGGGCCACGCCCTCGTTTCAGCCGACGGGTGCGGACCTGCCCCAGCGCGACGTGTGGTTTAGCTTCGTGGCCCCGCCGGCTTTGCCTGGTAATACCACCTCGGGTATGACGGCGTTTCTGGGGGGCGAAACCCTGCTGCAGGGCGGCATGCAGCTGCTCGAAAGCGTGGCCCAGGGGCCCAGCTCCTCCTCCGGCTGGACGCCGGGCATCCGCCTGGTCGGTCCGGCCATCGGGTCGAACAGCCTGGTGCCAGGGCGTACCTACTACGTGCGCATCTATAGCACGCTGCCCCAGCCGGAGCCCGGCCTGCGCTACACCCTGTGCCTGCGGCCGCGCATCACCAACGACGAGCCCTGCGGGGCCCTGCCGCTGGCCGTGGATGCCGCCGGGCAGTGCGCTGCCCCCGTGGTGGGCACCACCCGCGGCGCCACCCGCACCACCACTACCGGCGGGGTACGCCTGCCCGTGCCCAACTGCGGCTACACCACCGATGCCGTGGATGTGTGGTACCGCGTGGTGCCCACCACCACGGCCTTCACCCTGCGCTGCGACGACGTGACGGTGGCGGCGGCCCGGCTGTACCGGCCCACCACGCCCGGCGGCACCTGCAGCGGGCCGTTTCAGCTGGTGAGCTGCCAGAATACCCTCGTCGAGAACCTGGCGCCGCGGGCCCTGGGCACCGTGATGTTCGACGACCTGACGCCCGGCCAGCCCTACTACCTGGCTATTTCCAACGGGTCGTCGGGCCAGAACATCATCGGCGACTTCACGCTCTGCACCCAGCCGGCTACCACGCTGCCCACCCGCCCGGCGGCCGAGCGGCGTAGCCTGGAGCTGTGGCCCAACCCGGTGCCGGCCGGCGAGCTGCTCACCGTGCAGCTGCCCGCCGGGGTGGCCGCCGCCAAGGCGCGCGTGGAGTGGCTCTCGCCCCTGGGGCAGCGCCTGCCCGCGCTGGGTACGCTGCTGACCACGGCCCGGGCGGGCGAGCTGCGCCTGCCCACGGCCGGGCGGGCGACGGGCCTGTACCTGCTGCGCGTCTGGCTACCCGACGGTCAACCGCTGCCCGCCCAGCGCGTGCTCATCCAATAAAGGCCGAGCCTGAACGAGAAAAAGGGCCCGTTGCGCTGCGCAACGGGCCCTTTTTCTATTTATCAGCGTCAGCGGCTACACGCCCGTCATTTCGGGTACGCCGCCGGCCGGAATGACCAGCTTGCCGGCCGTGGCGGCCTGAATCTGCTCCACGGTGACGCCCGGGGCCCGCTCGCGCAGCACGAAGCCGTCGGGGGTGATGTCGATAACGGCCAGCTCGGTCACGATTTTCTTCACGCAGCGCAGGCCGGTGATGGGGAGCGTGCAGTCGGTGAGCAGCTTGGAGGAGCCGTCCTTGGCCACGTGCTGCATGGCCACGATGATGTTTTTGGCCGAGGCCACCAAATCCATGGCGCCGCCCATGCCCTTCACCATCTTACCCGGAATCTTCCAGTTGGCAATGTCGCCGCGCTCCGATACTTCCATGGCGCCGAGGATGGTCAGGTCCACGTGTTCCCCGCGAATCATGCCGAACGACTCGGCCGAGGAGAAGAGGCTGGAGCCGGGCAGCGTGGTCACCGTCTGTTTGCCGGCGTTGATCAGGTCCGGGTCCACTTCGGCCTCGGTGGGGAAGGGCCCCATGCCCAGCAGCCCGTTTTCGGACTGCAGCTCCACGTTGATGCCGGGGGGAATATAGTTGGCCACCAGCGTGGGAATGCCGATGCCCAGGTTGACGTAGTAACCGTCTTTGACTTCCTGCGCGATGCGCCGGGCAATGCCGTGTTTGTCTAGCATGAGAAGGGTGGGAGAGAGTAGCGGAAGTTAGTTGGCCGGCGCGCCGGGGGCGGCCGTCACCGCCTGTCGCACCTGCTGCTTGAATTTGGCGGGCAGGTCGCGGGCGGTGGTGTTGGGGTATTTCTGAGTGTAGAGCAGGGCCACGATGTTCAGCGTCGGGTCGACCCAGTACGTGGTGCCGAAGATGCCGCCCCACTCGTAGCTGCCCTCCGAGAGGCCCGACTCCGCGGCCGTAGCGGCCGTGGTGATGCTGAAGCCCAGCCCGAATTTGTTGCGGCCCTGCTCCAGCGGGCCGATCTGGTTCGTGGTCATCAGGTGCACGGTGGCCGGCTTCAGCAGGCGCCGGCCCTGGTGCTGGCCGCCGTTGAGCAGCATCTGCAGAAACGCGGCGTAGTCGTCGATGGTGGAAGAAAGGCCCGCGCCGCCCGAAAAATACGTGCCCGGCCGCTTGGGGTAGTCGGGCGTGAAGGCTGGGGTAGCGGGCGTTTTTACCAGGGCCTTCGCGGCGTCCTCGGTGTACAGGCTCACCAGCCGGGTCTGCTTGTCGGCGGGCAGGTAGAAGTAGGTGTCGCGCATGCCGAGCGGCTCGAACAGGCGACGGCGCAGAAACTGGTCGAGCGGCTGCCCGCTCAGCACCTCGACCAACCGGCCCGCCACGTCCACGCTCAGCCCGTAGGTAAACCGTTCCCCGGGCTGGTGCAGCAGCGGCAGCCGGCCCAGCGCATCCATGGCGGTGGCCAGGGTGCCGCCGGGCGTGCCAATGCCGCTTGGAATGCCCGCTTTGGCGTAGATGGCGCGGGCTTCCGGGCTGCCGATGGCCGGGTAGCCGATGCCCGAGGTGTGCGTGAGCAGCTGCCGGATGGTGACTTCGCCCCGGGCCGGCACGGTGGTGTAGCTGGAGTCCTGGGCGTTGAAGGTCGCCAGCACCCGCGGCTGCCCAAACGCCGGTAGGTACTTCGACACCGGGTCGTCGAGCTGAAACTTGCCTTCCTCGTAGAGCAACATCAGCCCCACGCTCGTCACGGCTTTGGTCTGAGAGGCAATGCGCACGATGGCCTCGGGCCGCAGCGGCGTCTGCGCCGCCACGTCGTCGTAGCCAAAGGCCTTGCGGTAAACCACCCGCCCGTCGCGCACGACGAGGGCAATGGCTCCGGGCAGCTGGCCGGCAGCCGTGTACGCCTGCAGCAGCTCGTCGAGGCCCGTTAGCTGCCCGGGCTTTGCCGGCTGGCTGCGCGCGGGCGCGCTCCGGGGTTTGGCCGGGGCCGTCGCCGTCTGGGCGTAAGCACCGCCGTGGCACGCCAGGCCGAGCAGCAGAACGTAGGCAGCGGATTTCACAGGATGCGGATGATGGATGGGGCTGAAGGAAAGAGGCAGGTTAGCTGACAGCGGCTCGCACCGTGCGCTGCTCGATGCGCTTCTCGTAGTGCTGGCCCTGGTAGATGCGTTGCACGTAGATGCCGGGCGTGTGAATCTCGTTCGGGTCCAGCTCGCCGGCGGGCACCAGCTCCTCCACCTCCGCCACCGTGATTTTGCCGGCGGCGGCCATCATCGGGTTGAAGTTGCGGGCCGTGCCCTTGTAAATCAGGTTGCCGGCCGTGTCGCCCTTCCAGGCTTTCACCAGGGCGTAGTCGGCGTGCAGGGCCGTTTCCAGCAGGTACATCTTGCCGTTGAACTCGCGGCTTTCCTTGCCTTCGCCTACTTCGGTGCCGTAGCCGGCCGGGGTGTAGAAGGCCGGAATGCCCGCGCCGCCGGCGCGGCAGCGCTCGGCCAGGGTGCCCTGCGGAATCAGCTCCACTTCCAGCTCGCCGGAGAGCAGCTGCCGCTCAAACTCGGCGTTTTCGCCCACGTAGCTGGAAATCATCTTCTTCACCTGCCGCTGCTGCAAGAGCAGCCCGATGCCGAAGTCGTCGACGCCGGCGTTGTTGGAGATGCACGTGAGGTTTTTCACGCCCAGGCGCAGCAGCTCCTGAATCGAGTTTTCGGGAATGCCGCACAGGCCAAAGCCGCCGAGCATGAGCGTCATACCGTCGGTGAGGCCCAGCAGCGCGGCCTGGGCATCGGCCACTACTTTGTTGATCATGGGGGAGTGGGAATGGGAAAAGAGCAGATGGGCGCCCGGCGCCCGGGGCGCCGGACAAAGAAAGCGGGGCGCCCGGCAAGTTGCCCGGCGCCCCGCAAACCTACAGGTTCTTGTTGGTCCGCCCAATGCCGGGGCGGAACGGCCGGTCGTCGCCGAACCGGACGGCCCCGGGTCAGGGGCGGGCCGTCTTCGGGCGGGCGGGCGCGGCCGAGGCCGCCGGCACCACGTAGTCGAAGGGCAAAAACTCCCCAATCTTCTCAAACCCCCAGTACTCGCCCACGGAAACGTCCAGCGGGTTCATGAGCGAGCCGTCGGCCTTGATTTCGGCCTCGCGGCCCTGCAGCCGCAGCCGCGACACCTGCCGCTTGGCCGGATAGGGCGTGCGCGAGGCGCCCAGCGGCGACATGGGCCGCTTGTAGCGCGGGTCGGGCGCCTCGCCGAAGTGGGCCACCTGCAGCTCGCCGGTGAAGCGCAGGTACACGCGCTTGCCGTCGGCCGACACCCGGCGGATGCTGTCGATGGGCAGCGCGGCGGGGTTCAGCGTGGCGTACACCGGACCCGAGCGGCTCCACAGGCTCAGGGAGTCCTTCTCGGCCTTGGTCAGGTCGCTGCCGTCGGGGTGGCGCTCCAGCAGCATCTGCCGCAGGCTGTCGGTTTGGCCGAAGCGCTGGTTCACCGTCACCTTGATCTGCTGGGCCATGAAGTCCTCGGTGCGCAGCTTGTTGCGGTACACGCTGCGCAGGAAGTGCATAAACGAGCCTTGGTAGGCCGCTTGGCGGTTAGCCGCCCACTGCTGGCGCTGCTGCTCGTCCTTGGGCTTCATTTCCTCGAACACCGGCTCGCCGTAGTAGGAGACGGAGCCGTCCTCCGGGTCGTACGAAAACTCCATGCCGTAGTACTTCAGGCGGTAGCCGAGCGCGTCGTTGTCCACCTGCGCGTACTCCTTGGCCCGGGCCCGCAGCACCTTGTCTTCCTCGTCGAAAAACACGCGCACGGCCTCCGGGTTGCTGATGTGGCACTGCTCCGAAAACGTGGTGCCGCCCAAAAACAGCTGCGAAAACTGCTGGTACTCCTCGGGCTTGTTGGGCTCAGGCTTAATAACCACCTCGCCGATCTTGTTGCCCACCGGAGCCAGCAGCAGCGTGAGCTGCTGGGGCCCGCCGCTCACGGTAATCGATTGCTTGGAAAGGCGGTAGCCCACGTACGAGCAGACGAGGTCGTAGGTGCCGGCCGGCACGCGCGCTATTTCAAATTTGCCCTGCTCATTGGTGGAGGAGCCGAACGTGGTGTTGGCCAGAAACACGCTGGCAAATTCCAGGGGCTGCTGCGTGAGCGAGTCGAGGACGACGCCGCTGAGCTTGCCCTGGGCCTGGGCGGCGGTGCCGGCCAGCAGCCCGCAGCCTAGCAGAAACATCCGCAAAAAATTCTTCATAGAAGGAGCTAGGGTACAAAATCCGGGCCGGCTTAGCCGCCGACCAGGTGTTGGCGGGCCGCGTCGGCGTCCAGGGCCAGCTGGGCCTTGAGCGCGTCGAGGCCGCTAAACTTCTGCTCGTCGCGCAGGCGGGCCACAAACTGCACCGTCAGCAGCTGGTCGTACAGGTCGCCGTCGAAGTCGAGCAAATGGGCCTCCACGGTTTCCTGCACGTCGCCGCCCACGGTGGGCCGCACGCCGATGTTGAGCATGGCCGGGTGGCGCGTGCCGGCCGCCGTGGTGGCCATGACCGCGTACACGCCGCGGCCCGGTACCTGCTTCAACGCTTCCGCCGAGCGAATATTGGCCGTGGGGTACCCAATCGTGCGCCCGAGTTGCTGCCCGCGCACCACGGTGCCCGTGAACGGGTAGTCGTAGCCGAGGTAGCGCGAGGCCGTGGCCACGTCGCCGGCCTCCAGGGCGCGGCGGATGCGGGTGCTGCTCACGCCCACCGCATCGACGTCCTCGCGCGGAATTTCCTCCACTTCAAGGCCGTATTCGGCGGCGTGCTCGCGCAAGTACTCGAAGCTGCCCTCGCGGTTTTTGCCGAAGCGGTGGTCATAGCCGATGACCAGCTTGCTGGTGCCCACCGTGCCGAGCAACAGCTCGCGGATGTACTGCTCGGACGTCCACTCGGCAAATTCGCGGGTGAACGGCACAATCAGCAGGTAGTCGACGCCGTAGCCTTCCAGCTTCTCGATGCGCTCCTCCAGGGTGTTGAGCAGGTGCAGGGGTTTGGGCTCGGGGTGGGAAAGCGGCGGGGCCAGCACCAGCCGCGGGTGCGGCCAGTAGGTGATGACGACGCTCGGCCCGCCGGTTTGCCGGGCTACCTCCTGCAGGCGGTGCAGAATCTTCTGGTGGCCCAGGTGTACGCCGTCGAAGGTGCCGCTGGTTACCACGGCATTGGTCAGGCGCGGAAACGCGGCGGGGTCACGGACAACTTGCATGGGCAATAAGGGGAAAGCAGAAGAACGAAGGTGGCTTAGTGAAACGAAGTGGCGTAGCCGCTGAGGCGCAGAAATTCCCGAGCATCTTGGATGTGCAGCAGGTCGTATACGGCCTGCCGCTTGTTGGGGGCGCGGCGGTAGTAGGCTTTGATAATCTGGTAGCCCAGGCAGTAGCCCAGGTCGGCAGGGCGCCCAGCGGGCCGCTCGCCGCCGTAAAGCCAGAGGGCAAAGCTGTCGTTTTCGCCCAGGTTCTGGTCGCGTTCAAACTCCTGCCAGAGTTGCTGCTCGCGGACCCGGGCGTAGTCGTAGTTTGGTCCGGCAGCCGGGCGTCCCGAAATCAGCTCGGCCAGGAAGTCGGCGCCGCCTTCGATCAGACACTGCTCCAGCAAAATCCGGTACTTGTAAGAGATGCGCTGCTGGGCATGAGCCAGCTCGTGTGCCACCAAGGGGGCAATGTGGGCCGGCTCGTTCATTTCCGCTCCGATGAGCTGCCCCTCGGGCACGGAGTTGCCGCCCACCAAAAAGCTCCCAACGGCGAAATACACGGGCGGAAACACCGCGGCCGGGTACACCCGCTTCAGCGCCCGGTACGACGCGCGGCACTGCGGCACGGCCTCGGACATGCGCAAGGAAGCGGACCGGGCGCGCTCGTAATCGGCGCGGCGGCGCTGCACCACCCGCAGCAGGGAGTCCGGGTGGGCCAGGCCGCTCTTGTCGAGTAGGATGCGGGCGCCGATGCTGGCTTTGGCCGTATAAAGGGCAGCAAACGGATTACCGGGCTGTCCGCCCCGCCAAGCGTCGTACGCTTGCCAGAAGTAGCGCACGTCGTCGGTAAAGAACTGCGCTTTCCGGGGTTGGGTAGCCGCCGACTGCGCCCGTAAGGCCGGGCTAAGCAGGCCCAGACCCCAAACCAACAGCGGAAAAATAGCACGGCGCATGGCAGCGGGAAATTAAGGCTGGTCGGGGTCGGGTTCAGCGGCCTGCTGCTGGGTGGCATCGTAGTGCTCCAGGCCGAGGCGGCGCTCCGGGCGGGGTATCCGTTCGCGGCGCGGGCGCTCGGCTTCGCCTTCCGGGCGCGGCGGGCGGCGGGCTTCGATGTCGGCCATGCTCAGCGCATCCTCCAGCCGGTACTCCCCGATGCGGGTGCGTACGAGCTGGGTGAGGTGGGCGCCGCAGCCCAGCAGCTCGCCGAAGTCGCGGGCGAGGCTGCGGATGTAAGTACCCTTGGAGCACACGATGCGGAAATGCACGTCGGCGCCGTTGATGTCGGGCAGCTCAAAAGCCTTGATGTCGACGGTCTTGCTCTTGATTTCGGCCGTGTCGCCGCGGCGGGCTACCTCGTAGGCCCGCTCGCCGTTGATCTTCACGGCCGAAAACAGCGGGGGCGTCTGCTCGATCAGGCCGGTGAGCCTGGCGGCGGCGGCCAGCAGCTCCTTGCGGGTGAGGTGCTGCCAGGGCTTTTCCGCGTCGACGGCCGTTTCCAGGTCGAAGGAAGGCGTGGTCTGGCCCAGGCGAAAGACGCCCGTGTACTCCTTTTCCTGCGCCTGGATCTGGTCGATGGTTTTGGTTTTTTTGCCCGTGCACAGGATGAGCAGGCCGGTGGCCAGCGGGTCGAGTGTGCCGGCATGGCCGATCTTGCGCGGCTTGAGGGCGTACTTCACCTTCTTCACCACGTCGAACGAGGTCCAGCGCAGGGGCTTGTCGATGAGCAGTACTTCGCCGGGCTCGGGTTCGGGCTCGGGGCGCGTGGGCTTGCGGGGCGGAAACGACGGGCTCATACTTATACCAGCTGAAGGGGAATCTGCAGGGCCAGCATCAGCAGCAGGATGACCCCGACGATGATGCGATAAATACCAAAGACGCGGAACCCGTAGCGCGCCACAAAGCCCACGAACAGGCGAATGGCCAGCAGTGCCACCACGAACGCCACCACGTTGCCGAAAGCCAGCAGCTTAATCTGCTCGCCCGACAGGGTATTGCCTTCCTGAAAATAGTCCAGCAGGTCCTTGGCGGCGGCGGCGGCCATGGTGGGCATGGCCAGGAAGAAGGCAAACTCCGCCGCGGCGCGGCGCGTGAGCTTCTGCGAGAGGCCGCCGATGATGGTGGCCGCCGAGCGGCTGACGCCCGGCACCACCGCAATGCACTGGAACAGACCGATGACGAAGGCCTGCCGCCAGCCCGGGTTGGTCACCGGGTGGCCGCCCTCCTGCGGGTCTTCCTGCGGGAAAAGCCGGTCGATGAACGTGAGCACGATGCCCCCGATCAGCAGCGACACGGCCACCGTCGTCACCGACTCTAGTAGGGTGTCGATGTGCTTTTTGAGCAGCAGGCCCACCACCACGATGGGCAAAAAGGCCACCAGCAGCTTCAGGTAGAAGTCGAAGCTCTGAAAAAAGCGCTTCCAGTACACGGCCAGCACCGAGAGGATGGCGCCGAGCTGAATGACGACCAGGTAGAGCTTGGTAAACGCCGTGGGGGGGATGCCCAGCAGCGCCGAGGCAATGATCATGTGCCCGGTGCTCGATACGGGCAAAAACTCAGTCAGCCCCTCGACGATGGCCAGGAGCAGGGCGTGCCAGTAATTCATCCGGTAAGCTTAGCGGCGCTGGTAAGTGGGCTGCACGGGGGCAGCTGGGGCCGTGGACTGGGGCGGGGTGCCGGGCGCGGGGGCCGCGGGCGGCGTGGCGCTCGGCGCCGGACCCGACTTGGCCATGATGGCAAAAAACTCCACGATAAAGCCGGCCGCCAGCAGCAGCGGACCCAGCGTCAGGCCCAGAAAGCCTTCGCCGTAGTCCTCGCCGTCGAGGCTCATGGTGATAAAACCGGCGGCCAGCAGGCCGAGCCCGAGAAACATCAGGCGGTAGTTGCGCGGCCCGAAGGCAAAACGAGGAGACATGTGGCTAAATGGTCAAATGGCTAAATGGTCAAATGGCTGTTGGTGTACTTCACCAAGGCATTGATCATTTTAGGGAGCCGTTGAAGTTCTTGAAAAACGTGGGTGTACTGTTCCGGGGTAGACAACTGACGCACCTTGGCTTTTTCGTTCCAGTCCAAGGCTTCGAATAGGGAACCGTGGGCAATCCGGTAAAATTTGATCTTATCTTTCTTGCCATAACGGCCAAAACCCTCCGCAATGTTGGCCGAAACACTGTCAACGGCCCGAATAAACTGCTCGCCGACGGTGCGTTGCGCCATGGGTGGCCAGCTGGTTACCTGAGCCCACACCGCGTTGCTCAACGCAAAGCTAATGCGGTAGCACTCGATGTCGGCCAAACGCAGGTACTTGCGTGGGGAGGAAGGAGGGTCAGCCATTTAACCATTCGACCATTTAACCATAGCCCTAATACAGATCATCCAGCGACATGCGCAGGTACTTGCGCACGGCCCGGTAGGAGCTGAAAAAGCCGATGACGCCGCCCAGCACCAGCAGGGCCACCAGTACCGCCCCAATGAGGCGGTCGTCGCGCAGCAGGTGCAGCTCTTCCAGCGAGTAGTACGCGTACTGCAGCAGGGCCAGCAGCAGCAGGCCCGCCAGGGCCCCGCTCATCACGCCCTGCCAGGTGGCCCGGCGCAGGAAGGGCTTCTGGATAAACCAGGACGTGGCGCCCACCAGCTGCATGGAACGGATCAGGAAGCGCTGCGAGAACAGGGCCAGCTTGATGGTGTTGTTGATGAGCACCGCCACCACCAGGGTCAGCAGCACGGCGAAGCCCAGCAGCACCGCGCTGATTTTGCGGATGTTTTCGTTGACTGAGGTGATGAGCGTCTGCGGGTACGTCACTTCAAACACGCCCTGCTGCTGCTGCAGATCCTGGCTGATGCGGCGCAGCTGCACCGAATCGGAAAACTCCGGGTTCAGGCGCAGGATGAACGCGTCGCGCAGCGGGTTGTCGCCCAGCAGCTCAATCGGGTCCTCGCCGGTGCGGTCCACAAACTGCCGCACGCCCTCTTCCTTGGAGAGGAAACGCACCTGCGGCTGGTCCAGGCGGTAGGCGATGTACGGCTTCTGGGCCAGGGTGCGCTGCAGGCGCAGCAGCTGGGTTTCGGGCAGGTTGCGCTCCAGAAACACCTGGACTTCCAGGTTTTCCTTCACCACCCCCGAAATCTTGTGCGCGTGCACCAGCAGCAACCCGAACAGGCCCACCACCAGCAGGGCCATGGTGATGCTGAACACCACCATGGTATACGGATAGGAACCAAGCTTCTTCTTGCGGGCGGGGCGGAACTGGGGCATTGGGGCAAAAGTAATGAATGGTTAAATGGCTGAATGGTTAAATGGTTGATTGTTCTCGCGGTGCCAGAACGACCAGCCATTTAACCATTCAGCCATTTAGCCATTTACAGGGCCGTGCGCGGGTCGTCGTCGATGATGAGCTGCTCGCGGGCCTTGCGGCGGGCTTGCTCGCGGCGGCGCAGGCGCTTGCGGGCAAACAGCTCGGTGAGGTTGTCGAACTGCTCGGTGTGCACCACCGAGAGGCCGGCGCGGGCCTGGTTCTGCACGCCGATGTCGCGCGGAGTGGTTTCGTAGCGCAGGCGCACCCGGAATTTGCCGTCCTGCCGCAGGAAGTACTCCAGGCCGATGTCGCCGATGAGGGAAGTCTGGTTGGTGGGGTTGGCGCCGCCGTTGCCGCCGGTAGGGCTATTGTTGGTGATGCCGCCGAAGCGCGTCAGCCGCAGACGGCCCTGCAACAGGCTGTAGCTCAGGCGCACCTGCAGGTTGCGCAGCTCCTCCTGGGTAACGCCGTCGAGGTTGAAGGCAATTTCCAGGTTCTGGTCGATCTGCGAGGTGAGCAGGCCCAGCTGCGTGGACAGGATCTGGCCGAGGCTATTCTGTACCGCGTTGCCGCCGCTGGCCAGGGCCGCGTTGTTGAAGCCGCCGAGCGAGGTGAGCTGCCGGAACAACAGCAGTGAAAACACCTGCCGGTTCAGCTCCTGCTCGTCGTTGCGGATGTTCGAGAGGAAGGAAGTGAGCTGGCCCTCGGCCGATGAAGGCGCGTCGTTGAACTCCAGCCCGAGCTGAATGCGCGGTAGCAGCATGTCGCCCGTCAGGTGCATCACCGCCGTCACGCTGGCGAAGCCGCTGGAGGAAGTTTCGTCCTCGCTGCTGCCCAGGATGGGCGCCAAAGAAGTGCGCTGGGTGTAGGTGGCCGTCACGTCCATCTGGCCCTGCATCGGGTCACCGTTGAAGGTGAGCGTGCCGCCGGGCCGCACCTGAAACTCCTTGTTCACGAGGCCCTGCAGCGTAAAGTTGTAGGCCCCGCGCACCACTTCCAGCTGCCCGTACATGTTAAACTCGCCCCGGGTATCGATGTTCATGCGCAGCTGCCCGGTGGCCGAGCCGCGGATGACGTCGCCGGTCGTTTCGTCCAGAATCACTTCCATGTAGGCGTCGGGCGTCACGTCGAAGGTGGCGTTGAGCAGGATGCCCGACAGGTCGACGGGGGCGCGGGTGGTGGTGGCGGTCTGCGCCGTGTCGGGCAGGTTGCGGTTCACGAACTTGATGTAGCTGGCCTGCGAAACGGTGGTGGCGTTGTCGAGGGGCAGGGCCAGGCGCGTGCCCGATTCACTGCGGGCCCGCACGTTGATAACCAGGTTGTCCACCGGGCCCGTCACGGTGGCGTCGCCGGTGGCGAAGGCCGTGCCGTAGTACAGCTCGTTTTGCCGGCGGGTGGTGTTGAGCACCTGCAGGCGGCGGAAGTTGGCCTTCAGGGCCAGGCGCATGTCGTTGAAACCCCGGTGGTAAATCGAGCCGTCCAGCGTGCCGGAGTTGCCGAGCACGTCGCGCAGGCGGATGTTGCGGAACAACATCCGGTCCTCGAAGAAGCGGATCTGGTCGTCGAAGGTGTAGGTCGTGTTCAGGTAGGCGAAGGTCAGCTGCCCCTTGCTCACGTCCACCGTGCCGCGCAGCGACGGCGCCGAGAACGGCCCGGTGAGGCGCAGCGTGCCGCGGCCGGTGCCGCCCAGGTTGGTGAGCACGCCCGCCAAGAAAGGCTCGGCCAGCTTGATGGGCGCGTCGTTCAGGGCCCCGGTCAGGTTGAGCTGCTCCTGCGCCGGGCCGGTAGGGGCAATGGTGCCGGCCACGCTCAGCACGTTCTGCCCGTCGCGGGTCACCGAGAGGTTGGTGCCGAGGCGGCTGGCCTGGTTGTCCCAGTTGGCCACGCCCGCCACGTCGCCGATCAGCGTGTTGTCGAAGTACAGGGAATCCACCGTCAGGCGCGCGGCCGACACGAGCTGCCCAAACACGCCGCGCACGTCGCCGGTGGCATTCACGCGGCCGCGCATGTTTTGCCGGGTGAGCTGCGAGAGCGTACCCAGCTCCAGGTCCTTCACCTCCAAGTGCAGGGTGCGGGTGGGGTCTTCCGATACCTCGCCGGTGGCTAGAATCAGCTGCCGGCCGTTGGAAAGCGAGAAGTTGGGCACCGTGATTTCGTGGCCGCCGCCCGCAATGACGATGGCGTTGTCTTGCGCGATGGTCCACTCGCGGCCCAGCAGGTTCACGCCCGAGCGGCGAAACACAATCTGCACCGCGTTGGGCAGGAAGTCCAGCGCCCCGTTGACTTGTGCGCGGTTGGTGGTGCCCGTCTGTGCCAGCGAGGAAGAGAAGTTGATTTTGTCCTGGTCCCACACGCCTTCCGCGTAGAACTGCTCGGTGGCGCCCAGGCCGGGCAGGCGTTGCCGGGCGCTGGTGGCGCTGGCCTGGGCCAGCACGTCGGGGGCGTCGGGCAGCTTGGAGGTGAGCAGGTCGAAGGCCACCTGCTCGGCCCGAATGCTGTCGTATTGGATGGACCGGGCCGTGCCGTTCAGCTGCAGAATGGAGGTGGCCCCGTTGCGGAAAGAGCCCTCCACGCGGGCCGAGTCGCTGATGCTGAGCTGGGGCACGAACACGTGCAGCAGCGGGTTGGCCCGGCGCAGGTCCAGCGTCAGGTTGATGTTGTAGTCGGGGATGGTTTGGCGGCGCTTGCGGCGGTAGTAGGCCTCGGTGGCGCGGGCGTCGCCGGCAAAGTTCAGGCGGTACTCCTCCACCAATTGCTGCACGTCGCGCAGGGCCTGCGAAAACTGGTAGTTGCCGCGGGCGCGCAGCCGAAACGCTTCCGAGCGCATGGCCAGCAGCCGGTCGCCGTCGCGGCGGGTGGCTAGCACATCCAGGGTGTCGAGGTGCACCGAGCGGCCCTGCAGCGTCAGGCGGGTGTCGCGCAGGTGAATGCGGCCCAGCAGCTCGTCCAGCGTCAGGCCCTGAAAGCGCACGTCCGCCTGGGTGCTCACCACCACCGGCTGGCGGGTGAGGCCCAGGGCCTGCAGGTTGGCGTGGCGCACGTCGCCGACGAGGTCGAAGGCCTGCCGGCCGCGGGCCCAGTTCACGGTGCCTTCGCCGGCCAGGCGTAGGTTCGGGTCGTCGATGCGCAGCTGCCCATCGAACTCCTGCCGGGTCAGGCGGCCGTTGGTGACGGTGATGTTGCGGTAGCGGTAGCCCTTCAGCCACACGCTGGCAATGGTGGCGCTGGTTTGCAGGCGCGCGGCTTCGAGGTCGAAGCCCACGCCGGCCACCTTGCCGTTCACGGCTACGTCGCGGATCAGCGACTCGTCGCCGAGCAACTTGCCGAGCTGGAAGCCGGCCGTGCGCACGGTGCCCTCGTAGCTGGAGTTGCGCGGGTCGGTCTTGAACTTCAGGTTCACGTCGGCCGTCACGGCTCCCAAGTTGGTCTTGAAGTCACCGTTGGCCACGAAGTCGTTGTAGAACCCCAGGAACTGCCCGTTCAGCGTGACGGTGCCCAGGCGCTGAAAGTAGGGGTAGACGCTGGCGGGCAGAATGGGCTGCAAGTCGCGGGGGTTGACCACGGTGCCCGGGCGCAGGCGCAGCTCGGCGAAGGTCTCCTTCCACTCGGGCAGGCCCTGGGCCGAAACGTTGCCGATGATGCGGGTACCGCCGTTGCTGTAGCGCAGGTCCAGGTTTTTGGCGGCGAAGTTGCGCACGTAGCCTTTGGCTTCGCCCGCAATCAGGATTTGCTCGCCCCAGCCCCAGAGCTGCGGGGCGAAGAGGGCAATGTCGTCGGAATACACCCGGCTGGGCTTGAGCCGCGCCGTGACTTTGACCGAGTCGTTGAAGTCGGTGAAATTCAGGAAGTGCTGGTAATCGAAGCGTACGTAGTCGCGCAGGCGGCTGCGGCCCACGCGCAGGTTCAGCTTCTCAAACTCCCAGAACTTGGAGGCGTAGGTCATGTCCGCCGTCAGCTCGCGCAGACGGGTTTTGGAGGGCAGGTCCACCGCCCGCAGCCCGTCGACCTGGGCGTGAATCGTGTCGCCCCGAAACCAGATCCGCGAGAGGTCGACGTACACGCTGTCGATGTACATGTGGGCGTAGTCCATGGACTTGCCGTACTCCGGCACGCGCGGCACGTTTTTGCGGTCGAGCACGAAGCGGGCGTTGCGCAGGCCCACGGTTTCCACCTTGAAGTCGAAGGGCTTGCTGGCCTGGGTGGTGTCGGGCGCGCCGAGCAGGCGCTTGAAGGCAGTCAGGAACTCGTCGAGGTTGGTTTCCTCGTTGGGCGAGTTCGGGTACGTCACCAGCTCGAAGCGGGGCTCGGTGAGGACCACCTTGCTCAGGTAAAGCTTGTTGGGCGAAAAAACCGAGAACGTGCTGATGTCGGCTTCCAGCTCGCCGATGTAGAAGAGGTTGCCGCCGCGCCGGTCGAGCACCTGCACGCGCTCCAGCACCACCTTCGTAAACGGCCGGATGTCGACCCGCCCGATGCTGACGGGCTGCTGCAGCTTGTCGGAGACCAGGGCCGCCGCGCGCTGGGCCACCTCCGTCTGCACCGCCGGCACGCGCAAGGCCAGCACGGCTGCCCCGAGCAGCAGCGCCAGCAGCAGCACGAGCCCAAGCAGGACCTTCAGGATGACCTTTATAACTTGCACGCGGGTTGGGACGGAAGGGAAAAACGTGTCGGCGGCAATGAGCCCCGGCACGAAGACGTAAACGCCGCCGGGATGGATGCTTATACGCCCCCACCCAACGGATATTCTGCAAAAAAAGCCAATTAGCGGTGAAGTGCGCTGGCCTAGCTGGCGCCGATTTGGCCGCAGGCGTAACCGGCGCCCAAAATAAAGCAGGTTTTCAGCCTGCGAGGAACAGGGTGGCAGCGGTTCCGGGCTTTCCGCCAAACGCCGGGCGCAGGCGGAAAGCCTGCCCGAAGGCGGGCACCGGTTACGCCGGTGGCTAAACCGGTGCCCGCCCGTCCTATCTTCGTTTATCAGTTCTGCAGTTCAACATGGAGCATCCCATCATTCTCGCCATTGAGTCGTCGTGCGACGACACGGGCGCGGCCGTCATTGCCGGTGGCAACATCCTGGCCAATGTGGTGGCCTCGCAGCAGGTCCACGAGCAATTCGGCGGCGTGGTGCCCGAGCTGGCCTCGCGCGCCCACCAGCAGCACATCCTGCCGGTGGTGCAGGCGGCCCTCGCCAAAGCCGGCATCCAGAAGGAAGAGCTCGACGCGGTGGCCTTCACCCAGGGCCCCGGCCTGCTGGGCTCCCTGCTGGTGGGTGGCATGTTTGCCAAGAGCTTCGCGCTGGCCCTGGGCAAGCCGCTGCTGGCCGTAAACCACATGCGCGCCCACATCCTGGCGCACTTCATCGAGGAGCCCCGGCCGGCTTTTCCCATCCTGTGCCTCACGGTGAGCGGCGGCCACACCCAGCTGGTGGTGGTGCGCAGCCCCTTGGACATGGAAATCATCGGCCAGACCCAGGACGACGCCGCCGGCGAAGCCTTCGACAAGACGGCCAAACTGCTCGGCCTGCCGTACCCCGGCGGCCCTCGCCTCGACAAGCTGGCCCAGCAGGGCGACCCGCTGCGCTTCCCGTTCCCCGTGAACCAGATGCCCGGCTACGACTTCTCGTTCAGCGGAGTGAAAACGGCCGTGATGTACTTCCTGCGCCAGCAAACCCAGCAGAATCCCCGGTTCATCGAGGAAAACCTGCCCGACCTCTGCGCTAGCATTCAGCACACCATCCTGCAAACGCTCATCCGCCAGCTGCGCCGCGCCGCCAAGGACTACGGCCTGACCAACATTGCCATTGCCGGCGGGGTAGCCGCCAACTCCGGCCTGCGCGCCGAGCTGCAGCGCCTGGCCGGGGAGCTGGGCTGGCAGGTGTTCATCCCCGCCTTCCAATACTGCACCGACAACGCCGGCATGATTGCCATGGCCGCGCACTTCCAGTATCAGGCCGGGGACTTTGCCGATCAGCTGGCCAGCCCGGACCCGCGGCTGAAGCTGGCGTAACGAATATCAGAATGTCATGCTGAGCTTGCCGAAGCATCTCTACCGCTTCGTTGTGTTTCGTAACTCAATCAGTTTCCGATGTCAAAATATCCAACCGTTAAAGACTCCAGCTTACTAGGTACTTATCCGGCTCTTGTAAGCACGGGTGGTGGATACGTTTGGGATGATGTGCTAGAATATCGGGTTTGGTGCCATCCACATGATGGTGCGTCTGACATTGAGGACGGCAATGACTACTACTATGTGTTCGAGACATATGAAGAAGCTCTTGCCTATTCAGAATCAAATAGGGGGGCAGAACAGCCATTAGCTCTTGTAGTACAAGCGGAATACATAGATGAAGCGGAACCTGGCGAATTCATTCATGTCAAGAAACAGCGGTTGACTGAGTGGCCCGTCGAGTTTTTAAATCGTCCGCGGAGAAATATGCATACCATTCCCGCCTTCTTTTCCCCGAATGCTCCCGTCAATCGATTAGACATCTTGCGTGGATTAGCGGAAGCCCCAGCTCGCTGAACTCAACGAAGCGGTAGAGATGCTTCGGCAAGCTCAGCATGACGTTCTGATATGACCAACCCCTTCCGCCCCGGCGACCAGCAAATTCACCACTACCGCGTCGTCGCGGCCGACTTCGCCCACTTCGAGGCGGGTGGCGGGCTGGTGCACCCGGTGCTGAGCACCTTTGCCCTGACGCGTGAGATGGAGTGGGCCGGGCGGCTGTTCGTGCTGCGGATGCGGGAGGCAGGGGAGGAGGGCATCGGCACCATGGTGGAAGTGCAGCACCACGCCCCGGCCTTTGAGGGCGAAACTGTGGAGCTGACTGCGACCTTTGCCGCCCTGCACGGCCGCGAGCTGACCTGCACCGTGGAGGCCCGCGTGGGCGCGCGGCTGGTGGCCACGGGCCGCACCGGGCAGCGCATCGTGGATAAGCAAAAACTCGAAGCCCGCTTTGCCGCCCTGCGCGCCGCCGATTAAGGCGGCCGTGCGCAAGGCAGGCGTTGTATCTTGGCGGCCATTTATTCGCTCTTTATGTCAATGCGTTTACGCAACGGGCTACTGGTGCTGGCCGCTGTTAGCCTGCTGCCGGCCTGCAAGTCTTTCGACCCCCGGCTGCTGGAGCCCACGCCGGGCGTGCTCACGCCGCGGCTGCCCACGGCCACTCCCGCCGCCCAAACCGATTGGATTATCCAGCTCGGCGCCCCCGGGCTGGGCGCCGCCGGGCCGCGCGGCGGCTCCCGCGACGTAAACACGCTGTTTGAGCGGGAAGTACGCGAAACCCTGACCGACCCCTACGGTACGCCCAGCTGCTACCTGGTGCTCACGACCACCATTGTGGACAAAGGATCGGGCTGGGGCTGGACGGTGCTGTCGGTAGCCACCAACGGGGGGCTCAACCTGCTGGGCCTGCCGTACTCGCGCACCCGCATGACCGTGGACGTGAAGCTGGACGTGCTGGACCGGCAGCGCCGCCTAGTGGGCAGCTACCGCGGGCAGGGCCAGGCTAAGGCGCTGGGCAGCCTCTTCAGCAAAACCAATTACATAAGCCCCGGCCGCGTCGTCTACGTACAAGCCGTGCGCGCCGGGCTGCAGCAAGTCAAAACCAGCCTGCAGGCCGACATGGCCCGGCTGCAGGCCGGCCTGGCCGCGGCGCCCCGCTGACCCCAGCCCCGCGCCGAATTTCTCACGATTTACCCGGCTCCCTGCGGGCCGGCCTCCCGACTTCCGATATGGCTAAAGCCAAAGAAGCTACCCCGCGCTCCGTCAACATTCAAAACCGCCGCGCGGGCTACGAATACTCCTTCCTGGCCAAGTACACCGCCGGCATGGTGCTGGTAGGTACCGAAATCAAGAGCCTGCGCACCGGCAACGGCAACATCACCGACGGCTACTGCACCTTCGGCTCGAACGGCACGCTGTGGCTGCACGGCGTGACCATCGCCCAGTACACCCAGGGCACTTACAACAACCACGAGCCCACCCGGGCGCGCCAGCTGCTGCTCACCAAAAAGGAGATGCGCCAACTCCACGCCAAAGGCCAGGAGCAAGGCCTGACCATCATTCCGCTGCGCATCTTCATCGGCGAGCGGGGCTTTGCCAAGGTGGAAATAGCCCTGGCCAAAGGCAAGAAGCTCTTCGACAAGCGCGAGGACATCAAAGCCAAGGACCAGAAGCGCGAAATGGACCGCAGCCAGTATTAGGTAAGATGGTGAGCTGGTGAAATGGGGAGTTTTCCGATGGATGTTTGGCCGGCTGCGTTTTAAGCGGGAGCTTCGCGTAATTATTTACAGCGTGAACGAGCATAATTGCCTGCTTTGCGCATGGTGAACAACCGCTCACCATTTCACCAACTCACCATCTCACCGTCTTGGACCACGGAATTTGCGCCCTGAGCGTCGTGCCGGTGCGCGCCGAACCTTCGGACAAAGCCGAAATCGTTACCCAGCTTCTGTTCGGCGACTGCTACAGCGTGCTGCTTACCCAGGGCAACTGGCAGCAGATTCGCACCGCGGCCGATAACTACGTGGGCTGGATGGACCCCAAGCAGCACCAGCCCGTGTCGGCGGAGTACCTGGCGGCCTGGCAGGCCCAGGACCACCCGCGCAGCCTCGACGTGGTGCAGGTGGTGAGCAGCGCCGCCGCCCGCATCCCCGTGACCCTCGGCGCCCGCCTACCCTTTTTCGACGGCATGACGCTGCGCCTCGGCGACGACAGCTACTTCTACAACGGGGCCGCCACCAACCCCCAGAACGGCCACGGTCTGCACGGCCCCACCGACAAGCGCACGGCCCTGCTGCTCAAGGCCGGGCAGCTGTTTTTGAAGGCACCCTACCTCTGGGGCGGCCGCACCTTGTTCGGCGTCGACTGCTCCGGCCTGATGCAGCAGCTCTACGGCCTCATCGGCGTGCAGCTCCCCCGCGACGCCCGCCAGCAGATCGACCACGGCCGCGTGGTGCACTTCGTGGCCCAGACCCAGCCCGGCGACCTGGCCTTCTTCGACAACGCCGAGGGCAACATCATCCACGTGGGCATGCTGCTCGACGACCAGCAGATCCTGCACGCCAGCGGCGAGGTGCGCATCGACCCGCTCGACCACAACGGCATCTACAACCGGCAGCGGCAGAAGTATACCCACAAGCTGCGCCTGATCAAGCGCCTGCTGCCCGAGTAGGATGCTGGTGGCGCCTCGCCCGGCAGCCGGTTTTGCCGCCAGCCCGTCCGGCTGGACTTTGAACCAACCCCAGCACGTGGTGGTTGCGTAAACGAGCGGAAACCCCTAGCTTACCGCTAGTTCCGGCCGTTTACCACCTCGTGCGTATGGACCAAAAAGTGCTCGTGCTTAATGGCGACTACACTGCCATTACTCTCTGCAGCGTGCAGAAGGCCTTCGTGTTGCTTTACCTCGACAAAGCCGAGTTGATTGCCAACAAGGAAGGCGCCTTCCTGCGCACCGTCAGCAAGGCTTACCCCAAGCCCAGCATCATCAAGCTGCAGCGCTACGTGCGCGTGCCGTACAAAGGCATTGCGCTGAGCCGGCACAACATCATGAAGCGCGACAACTTCGAGTGCCAGTACTGCGGTTCTACCAAGAACCTGACGCTGGACCACGTGATGCCCCGCAGCCGGGGCGGCGACTCGAGTTGGGGTAACCTGCTGACGGCCTGTGCCCGCTGCAACCACGCCAAAGGCCACAAAACGCCCGAAGAAGCAGGCCTCATCGTCAGGCAGAAGCCCAGGAAACCTACCCTCGCGAGTTTCCTCAAGCTCAGTGCCGGTACCATCGACCAGACCTGGCACCCTTACTTAAACTGACGCCGGCGTAGCCTCTGCTGCCCGGTTTTTTTGTGCTCTGCGCTTCCGCGTGCCGGTAGCTCAAGCGACCAGCCCAAACCAAAACGGCCCCGCAGATAGCTCTGCGGGGCCGCTTGCCGGTAAGAAGTGTTGGCTACACCAGCGGCTCGCGCGCACCGGTATACCGGGAACCGGCGCTGGCACCGGCGCCGAGGAACTCCAGCAAGTCGTCGGTCAGGCGGTTCTTTCCTTCAGCGGTGGCGAACAGGCCGTGCGGCTCGCCGTCGTAGCGGATGTAGGTAGCCTGGGGAAGCATCTGAGCCGTCCGGTCGCCGCTGTTTTTGATGGGCACGGTTTGGTCGTCGGTGCCGTGAATGATGAGCGTAGGCACCGTGATGCTTTGCAGGTCCTGGCGGAAATCGGTACCGCTGAAGGCCTTCACGCATTCCTCGGTGGCGTGCGGGGCGCCCTGCAGGCACAGCATCTGCATCCAGTCGAGGGTGGCCTGGCTAACGGGGTGGCTGATGACGCCCACCCCGTAGAACTGCTTACCAAAGGTTTGCAGGAAGTCGGGGCGGTCCTTGCGCAGGCCCTCGATGATGTCGTCGAAGGTCGACTGGTCCACGCCGTCGGGGTTGTCGTCGGTTTTCAGCAGGTAAGGTGTCACGGCCGATACCAGCGCCACCTTGCTCACGCGGGCCCCGCCGTGCCGGCTCATGTAGCGTGCCACCTCGCCGCCGCCCATCGAGAAACCCACGAGCGTAACGTTTTGCAAGTTCAGGCCTTCGATCAGGGCCTTCAGGTCGTCGGCCAGCGTGTCGTAGTCGTAGCCGTTCCAGGGCTTGTCCGACTTGCCGAAGCCGCGGCGGTCGTAGGCAATGACGCGCTTCCCGTAGTGCGGCAGCGCGTGCGACTGGTGCTCCCACATCTGGTGGTCGGCGGGCCAGCCGTGAATCAGGATAACCGGGTCGCCCTGGCCCCAGTCCTGGTAAAATAGATTAACGTCGCGGCCTTGGGCGTCCTGGCCCACTTTAAGGTAGCTCATGATCAGGTGTGGTTGGTTTTGTCCAACGGGATACTGGCAAAGTTTGGTTGTAGTTGCTCGTGCCGTCGGCACACACCGGCTTCGATGGGCCGTTTTGCCCCTTCAACGCCGCACTTTGGGCGGTAAGCACTCCTGATGGGCCGATGAATTTTTGTGCGTGGCAGAAGGGGCTGGCCATTCCAATAGGCGCGGCGGCAGAAACCGCCTTCTGTAAAGTGGGCAGGGCGTGGCGGCGGTCCGGAAGGAGGCCGACGCTGCTAACCGAAGGCTACCTGCAGGCAAGCAATAGCTCCGGGAAAGGCCGGCAGAACGGAACGACCCTTGCCGGCGGCGCGTCTGGTATCAGCCGCACGCCCCTTTCCAGCGCGGCCAAACCAGGCCCGACACTGCTGCGTAGGTCCACGGTAACTACTCAATTCGAGCCGGCTTTCCGCCGTACCTTTGCTGCCCAATACCGTTTACCCACCCCGCATGTCCGTACCCAAGTTTGCCGCCGTCCGGCAGAAAGAATCGTTTCACTTCGAGCTGAAGCGCCGCGTCAACGAGTACTTCGAGCAGGCTGGCAAGCCGACGACCGGCAACGCCACCCTCTTTACCAAGGCCGCGCTACTCACCGCCGCGCTGCTGTTCCTCTACATCCACCTGGTATTCTTCACGCCCTCGGCCGGCTGGGCCATTCTGGAGTGCGTGTTGATGGGCGGGGTAGGGGCCGCCATCGGCTTCAACGTGATGCACGACGGGGCCCACGGCTCCTTTTCCGAGCACAAGTGGCTCAACCAGGCGGCTGCCTTTACCCTGAACGTGTTTGGCGGCAACAGCTACATGTGGAACACCAAGCACAATCTGATCCACCACATGTATACCAACATCGACGGCGTGGACGACGACATCGATGCCCAGCCCTGGCTGCGCCTGAGCGAAACGCAGCCGCGCCGCGCCCTGCACCGCTACCAGCACTACTACTTCTGGTTTCTGTACGCGCTGTTCTACCTGGCCTGGGTGGTCATGATGGACTATCAGAAGTATTTCAAGGGCAGCATCGGCTCGGTGCCCATCAAAAAGATGGAAACCAGCGACAAAATCGTGTTCTGGGGCTTCAAGGCGCTCTACCTGGTGCTGTTTGTGGGCCTGCCCATTTACATCGTCGGCTTCACGCCCTGGATTATCGGCTTCCTGATCTTCGCGGCAGTGGCGGGCTTCTCGCTGAGCCTCGTGTTTCAGCTGGCGCACACCGTGGAGCCGGCCACGTTCCCGGTGCCGCAGCAGCCGAGCTACCAGCTGGAAGACGAGTGGGCCATCCACCAACTCAAGACCACGGCCAACTTCGCCACCAACAACAAGGTCGTTACGTGGCTGCTGGGCGGGCTGAACTTCCAGGTGGAGCACCACCTGTTCCCGAAAATTTCGCACGTGCACTACCCGGCCATCAGCAAGATCATCAAGCAGGCCTGCCAGGAGTTCAATGTGACCTACAACGAATTCCCGCGCATGCGCACGGCGGTGCTCTCGCACGTGCTGTTCCTGCGCCAGATGGGCCGCGCCTAACCTGGCCCCGGCGCTCAGCTGCCAAAAATCATCTTTTGGGCGAAATCAGGTTTTGAAGCCTGGTTTCGCCCTTTTTGCTGCTGGTGGCCGAGCAGCCGCCGGCATATAGGAACCAGACTATCTGTTGGGCCGTTGGAATAGGTGTAACTCGCGACGGAACCGCTGCCGCTGAAGCTGCAGCTTATTGGCCGAAGGGGTACTTCGGCACTGCCCCGCGGCTTCAGTGCTTGCGGGGCGCATCATCATCACCGTCCGCATGTCACTTCCCAAGTTTGCCGCCTCCCGTTCCTTTCATGCCGAACTAAAACGCAGAATCAGCCTCCACTTCGAAGAAACCGGGAAGTCCACCGCCGGTAGCTCAGGCCTGTTGTCCAAGGCCGTGCTGCTGCTCGTGGGCTTCGTCGCGTTGTACGTGCACCTGGTGTTTTTCACCCCGTCCGTGGCGTGGGCCCTGCTCGAAGCCGTACTGCTCGGCGGTTTCATTGCCGCCATCGGCTTCAACGTGATGCACGACGGGGCCCACGGCTCCTTTTCCCAGCACAAGTGGCTCAACCACTTCGCCGCCTTTACCCTGAACGTGCTCGGCGGCAGCAGCTTTATGTGGAACATGAAGCACAACGTGGTGCACCACGCCTACACCAACATCGACGGCATCGACGACGACATCGACGTGCAGCCCTGGATGCGCCTGAGCAGCACCCAGAAGCGTTACCGTCTGCACCGCTTCCAGCACCTGTACTTCTGGTTCTTGTACTGCATGCTCTACCTGTCGTGGATTTTCGTGATGGACTACCAGAAGTATTTCAAGCGCAAAATCGGCTCGGTGGACCTGAAGAAAATGGACCTGAGCGACCATCTGGTGTTCTGGGGCTTCAAGGTGCTCAACCTCGGCCTGTACGTGGCCCTGCCGATCTACACGCTGGGCTTCCTGCCCTGGCTCGTGGGCTTCCTCACCATCACTTGCGTGGCGGGCTTCGTGCTGAGCCTGGTGTTTCAGCTGGCGCATACCGTGGAGCACACCGCCTTCCCCATGCCCAACGAGGCTACGCTCAAGATGGAAGACGAGTGGGCCATTCACCAGATCAAAACCACGGCCAACTTCGCCACCAACAGCCGGGTCATCAGCTGGCTGGTCGGCGGGCTGAACTTCCAGGTGGAGCACCACCTGTTCCCGAAGATTTCGCACGTGCATTACCCGGCCATCAATAAGATTATCAAGCAAGTGTGCGAAGAATTCGACGTGGTCTACAACGAGTTTCCGCGCATGCGCACGGCGGTGCTCTCGCACGTGCTGTTCCTGCGCCAGATGGGCCGCGCCTAGCTCGTCTTTGCTCGATCTACCACAAACGGCCGGCGCTTGCGTCGGCCGTTTTTTTATGCAGCGGCTCACATGCTTATGTGGGCCTGGATAGAACCATGCTAAGACGAATTTGGGTTATTTTGCATGAGCGCCTATCCACCGGGGCCGCCGCCATGGAGCAAGTATATCCGATTCCGTCTACTTCCCCCTTGCACGACGTGCTGCGTCAGTGCTGGCAAATGGAGCGCGAGGCAGCGACCCAGGCACAAGAAACCATTATTCCCAAGGGGCTGGTCGAGGTCATTTTCAACCTCAATGACCGGGGGCCGGTCACGGCGCAGATTGAAACGCGGGCTTTTCAGCTGCCGCGCTGCTTTCTGAGCGGCTTCAACTCCGTGCCGGTCCATACCTACATGCCTCGGCAGCATGCGTTGTTCGGCGTAGTGCTGCACCCCACTGCCGCCGTGAGCCTCTTCCACCTGCAGGCCGCCGACTTCGTCAACCAGTGCCTGGACCTGACGTTGGTGCACGCGCCGCTGCTCGATCTGTGGCACCAGCTTATGGAACAGCCGCACTTCGCGGAGCGGGTGGCTTTGGTGCAGCGCTGGCTGCTGCCGCGCCGGCCCGCGCCGACGGCGCAGGAACAACTGCTGAACCGCTACCTGAACGGGGCCGCCGCGCCCGACCTGACGGTGCCCGCCCTGGCCGATCAGCTGTGCTACTCGCCCCGGCAGCTGGCCCGCAAGCTGCAGGCGCTGACGGGCATGAACACGGAACAAACCCTGCTGTACCAGAAGTACCGCCACGCCGTCGAGCTGATGCACACCACCGACTGGTCGCTGACGGAAATAGCCCATGCCAGCCGATTCGTGGATCAGGCGCATTTCAGCCGCACGTTCCGGGCCTTCGCGCACCTGGCACCCCGCGAGTACCGCCGCCGCAAAAGCCACCTGCCCAGTCACTTGTTTACGGAAGTGGGTTAAGGCAAATGTCCGTTACATACAAGTAGCAGGGCAAGACCCGGCAGACCTTTGTGGAGCATCAACCAACTCCCACGAAGGCTATGAAAACCACTCCCGTTCCGTCCCTGCGCACTCGCCTAGGGCGCACCCTATTCTCGCTGGCATTCATCAGCTGCGGCGCCGTGTTTGGCGGCAGCCTTTACCAGATCATTGCCGAAGTGCCCAACTGGTCCACGAACCCGGCCCAGGAGCTGCGGAGTTACCAGCAGTTCTTCCGCGTCTCGCACGCCGGCTACTTCTTCCAGACGATGATGCCCCTCACCCTGCTGAGCCTGCTGGCCGCTACCGCCTTGCTTTGGAACCAGGGCTCCGCTTTGCGCCGCCTGTTGCTGTTGCTGCTGGCCGGCCTGGTGGTGAACGAGGTGTTCACCTTCGTTTACTTCATGCCCCGCAATTTGGTGTTGTTCCTGCCCTCCGCGACCAGCGTCGACGAAGACACCGTGAATAGAATGGCCCGCGAGTGGCAAACCGCCAACTACCCGCGCCTGGCCATTACCGCGGGCATCATCTACACCTTCCTGCGCACGCACCGCCTGCTGAGCTGGCTGCCCGCAACCCCACCCGCTGCCCGCCCCGCACAGCGCCCCACCGCCGAGCTGCGCCCCGAGCTGACCCATTAAGTTTTTCCCGACCTCTTTCCGACCAACCTGCTATGAAAACCAACCTGCCCGTTCCCACTGCCCTGCCCCACACCATCACCAACGGCCTGGGCGAACAACTCACCTTCGTGCGCCTGGAGCCCGAGCCCGATGGCGACCGGCTCATTGTCGAAAACGCCGTGGCACCCGGCCACGGCCCGCTGATGCACACGCACTGGCTGCAGGACGAAAGTCTGACCGTGGTCAAGGGGCGCTTAGCCTACCAGATCATGGGGCGGCCCACGCAATACGCCGAAGTAGGAGAGTCCGTCGTGTTCAAGCGCGGCGTGCCCCACCGCTTTTGGAACGCCGGCACCGACACGCTGAACTGCTCGGGCTGGGTGAAGCCCGCCAATACCCTCGTGTTTTTCCTCTCGGCCATCTACGACGCGCAGATCCGATCCGGCAAGCCCGAGCCCGAACCCTTCGACGCGGCCTACCTGATGATGCGCTACGGCCGTGAGTACGACTTACCGACCATTCCGGGCTTTGTGAGGCACGTCATCATTCCCACGACGTACCGGGTGGGCAAGCTGCTGGGCAAGTACAAGAAGTTTAAGAACGCGCCGGAGCCAGTACTTGCTTAACCCAAGCTGAAAACCAATAAAACGGCCCGCTTCCACGGAAGCGGGCCGTTTTGTTTAACTCGATTTGGTGCCAAGTTTATCGGCTCGTTTCCTGATTGCGGGCAGGATGTTGCGCTTGAATTCTGTCAGGGCCGGGCCGGCATCCCGCCATTCAATGGATTGCAAAGCCGAGTCTGGTTGCAACACGTTCATGCTGGTTATGCGAAGGTCGCAATCGGGCCCTATGAGTCCCTCGGGTTCCGATACAGGGCCGCCGCAGTTACATAACTCAAAGCTGTAAAAGGTGTGGGTTGGAGGATGAAAAACCACGAACCCTTTTCTGTTTCGATAACCTGTAACATAGGTAGTGTCGACCCAATGGCCAACGACCTGCCCGCCAAGCAGCGCAGCTTTCTGTTCGATTAGGGGCCGCCAAGTACCTATCCTTGTTTGGAAGGTGCCGTCCTGAATCAAGCTGATAATGGCTTGTTCAGTCAGGGCCTTGCTCTTCGCCTTGATAGGGTAAAAACTACCAAGATGCCACCGGTAAAAGCTGCAACTGCTAAGTAAGATACCCGACAACAGCAGGCAGACCGGGCGTATCATGGATTTGTTGATGTATGACCAGCCGCATAAGCTACTCAAATCGATTGACTGTCACTGATTTTATCCCCCAAAAACCCTATCTTTGCCGCCCTGCCAGGGTGGCGGGCCAGGGCTTAAGCCTTGTGAATCAATAAAAAACGCGTTCCGGAGGCGGGCCCTGCGCCGGACGTGTACACCAGGGCCAATGCTAACATCATGGCAGAAGTAGTAGACAACTTCGATTGGGACAACCTCGGAGCGAATAGCTTCGGTGGCAACTACTCGAAAGAGGAGCGCGCCCGTCTCGAAGATCTGTACGCCGGTACGCTCACCACCGTAGAGGAGGAGCAAGTCGTGAAGGGCACGGTAGTTTCGGTTGGCGACCGTGACGTAATCGTGAACATCGGCTTCAAATCGGATGGTCTGGTTCCGCGCTCGGAATTCCGCGACCTGACCGACCTGAAAGCCGGCGACGAAGTAGAGGTCTTCATCGAAGACCAGGAAGATGCCAACGGCCAGCTGATCCTCTCGCGCAAGAAGGCGAAGATCAAGCAGGCTTGGAAAGCCATCTACGACGCCCTGGAGAACGACACCATTCTGGAAGGCGTCGTTAAGCGTCGCACCAAAGGCGGTCTGATCATGGAGCTGGACGGCGTGGAAGCCTTCCTGCCCGGCTCGCAGATCGACGTGAAGCCCATCCGCGACTTCGACATCTACGTCGGCCGCCGCATGGAAGTGAAAGTGGTGAAAATCAACGCCGCTTTCGACAACGTGGTTGTTTCGCACAAAGTCCTGATCGAGAAAGACCTCGAGAAGCAGCGCGAAGCCATCCTCAACAACCTGGAGAAGGGCCAGATCCTCGAGGGCGTTATCAAGAACATGACCAACTTCGGCGTGTTCATCGACCTGGGCGGCGTCGACGGCTTGCTGCACATCACCGACATCTCTTGGGGCCGCATCGCTCACCCGAGCGAAGTACTGCAGCTCGACCAGAAGCTGAACGTGGTTGTGCTCGACTTCGACGAGGCCAAGAAGCGTATCTCGCTCGGCCTGAAGCAGCTGACCCCGCACCCGTGGGATTCGCTGCCGCAAGACCTGCAGCCCGGCTCGCGCGTACAGGGCCGCATCGTGAACGTGGCCGACTACGGCGCGTTCATGGAGATTGTGCCCGGCGTTGAGGGCCTGATCCACGTGTCGGAAATGTCCTGGAGCCAGCACCTGCGCAACCCGCAGGACTTCATCAAGCAGGGCGACGTAGTGGAGGCGCAGATCCTGACCCTCGACCGCGACGACCGTAAGATGAGCCTCGGCATCAAGCAGCTGACCGAAGACCCGTGGACCCGCGCCGATTTCGGTGGCAAGTACGCCGTCGGCAGCAAGCACAACGGTCTGGTGCGCAACCTGACCAACTTCGGCCTGTTCGTCGAGCTGGAAGAAGGTGTAGACGGCCTCGTGCACGTATCCGACCTGTCGTGGACCAAGAAGGTAAAGCACCCCTCCGAAATGGTGAAGGTGGGCGACCGTCTGGACGTGGTAGTGCTGGAGCTGGACGTAGCTAACCGTCGCCTGGCCCTGGGCCACAAGCAGCTGGAGGAAAACCCCTGGGATACGTTCCAGACGGTGTTTACCCCCGGCTCGACCCACAAGGCGACCATCACCGAGAAAACCGACCGCGGTGCGGTGCTCGAGCTGCCCTACGGCATCGAAGGCTTCGCGTACCCCAAGTCGCTGGCCAAAGCTGACGGCTCTTCGCCGGAGGTTGGCGAGTCGCTGGACTTCCGCGTAGTGGAATTCTCGAAGGACGACCGTCGCATCGTGCTGTCGCACTCGGCCACCTACGGCCAGGGCCAGCAGGACGAGGACAACCGCATGTCGAAGTTCCAGAAGAAGAAGCCGGCCGGTGGCAGCGCTGCTGCTGCTCAGGGCGAAGGCAAGCTGAGCGATCTGAAGAAGCCCGCCGCCGAGAAGTCGACGCTGGGTGACCTGGACGCGCTGAGCGCCCTGCGCGACCGGATGATGGGCAACGAGCGCGAAGCTGCTGAGCAAAAGCTCGGCACGCCCGCCGCTAAGCCCGCCAAAGCGGAAGCCGCTCCGGCCGCTGACGCCGAAGGCGGCCTGCTGAGCTCCATCGCCGACGCCGCTTCGTCGGTCGTTGACAAAGCCAAGGAAGTAGCTGGCGACGTGGTGGACACCATCACCGAGAAAGTGAAAGACCTGACTTCGTCGGACGAAAACGCTGACGAGAACAAGGACAAGGCTTAATCGCCGCGTCTAGCTTCTAGGCAAAGAAAGCTCCCAGTCCTCGCGGCTGGGGGCTTTTTTGTGCTCATCCGGGATGCATTTTTTCCCGCACGCTACCAATGGCTTAGGCCTGTTCCAATGAAACTACGCGGCCCGGGTTTGGCAAACGCGGCCGGAAGCTGTATGTTTGCGCCCCTAAGCCCCTTCAAGGTGACGTGACCGAGTGGCTAGGTAGAGGTCTGCAAAACCTCCTACAGCGGTTCGAATCCGCTCGTCACCTCAGAAAACGCCCCGTAGCTGCTGCTGCGGGGCGTTTGTCATTAGGGGCGGTGGCATGGCGTCTGGGTTTGTCCCAGACGCTTTCAGCCCCGGCCGTGCGCCGCCTGAAGCCCCAGAGCGGAGGGCCGCCCCGCTGATCTGGCTGCCCCCCTGATTCGGAGTTGCAGGGCGGCTGTATCGGCTGAGCAGAGAATGGCCGGAGAACCTTCAGCGACATGCTTTAATGACTGCTTCTATTGTGCTTTGGGGCCTGGCCTGATGCGGCAAGCAAACCAATGTGCGCGCCTGCTGGCTATAAATGCCGAAACCCGGCTGATCAGGCCGGGTTTCGTAGCGAGGGATGTTACACTCATTCACCTCACTATCAGCGAGCCGCTGCCCCGGCTGGGCACCTTTGCTTGCTGTGCATATCGGAAAGGCGTTTGGTGAGCCAAGCATCGCGTGTGGGCAAGGCGTGGCTTGGTTCGCCGGCAGGGCAAGGAGTTGGTACAGAGACGCGGGATGCGGGTCAGGGCTGCAAGCAGGGCTTATTTGTTCTTGCGGATGTAGATGTTGCCCTGCAGGGACTTGAGCATGATTTCCGCGCCGCCGCCGTTGAGCTTGCCGTAGTTCCACTCGTCCACGCTGAGGCGGTACATGCCGTTGGTGCCGGTCGGGCGGGAAGCTTTCAGCGCGTTGCGCTCGGTCGTGAGGTCGAAGTCGCTGTAAATCTCCCCGTGGTCCGATTTGAGCTTGAGCGAAGCTTTGGTGCTGGCGGGCAGGCCCACGTCTACCTTGCCGTTGACGGTGCTGAAAGCCATCGGAGCACCGGCCGTCACGGTTTTGAAGCTGGCCGTAACCGGGCCGTTTACCGTGGTGGCCACCGCCGACCCCGACACTTGGTTCAGCTCGATGGCGCCGTTGACGTTGTTGACTTCCAGCTCGCCGCTGACGTTTTCCACCGTGATGTCGCCGTCCTGCACCGTGCTGATCTGCAGCGAAAACCGTTGCGGCACCTTGATGGTCAGGTTCACCGGCCGCTGCCACGACTGCGACCGGACGTAGACGTGGTTGTCTTTCTCCTCGGCCGTCAGGTCGAAGCTGGCGTTGGAGTCGATGCGGCGCATGCCGGGGCCCGTGGGTGGGGTGGGCCCCCGGCCAGGGCGCGGGCCGATATCGGAGGGCCCGGGGCCGCGGTGCGGGCTGCTGCGCGGCCCGGTTTCGGCCGCAATCAGCACTTCTTTACCGCCGTAGCCCACCACGTTGATGGAGCCGCTTACCAGCTTCACGTGAAGGGTGCCGGGCTTGGCAGGGGCGCTGAGGGCCACGGAGAGCTGCTCCTTGCCTCCGGTTTGGGCCCGTAACGGGCTGGCCAGGGCCACCGCCAGCAGCAGCAGGCTGCTGCGACGCGCGGCTTGGCGTAGGAAGGGAGCGGGAATATGGGTCATCGGGGTTGCTGTTTGATGGTAACGTCGCCGTTAAGCGTTTCGAAGCGGAATTCCTGGCCGCCACTGCCCAGCCGCACGACGGTGTCTTTGCGGAGTTTGTATTTGGTGCCGCTGCCGGTGTTCTGCGCGTTCTGGCTGGCCTGCACGGGCAGCACGGCGGCGTTGGGAAAGTCGGTGTACAGCTCGCCGTGCATGCTCTTGAAGTACACGTCGGCGGCCACGTCGCTGGGGTAGGTCACCCGGATCTGCCCGTTGATGGTGTTGTAGGACGACGGGCCGGGCGGGTTGGCGGCGTAGGTAGCATCCACGTTGCCGTTCACGGTGCGGGCCACGGTGCTGCCGCGGGCATTTTTGATGGAGAGCGGACCGTTCACGTTGAAGGCGCCCAGCTTACCGCTCACGTCCTGAATGGACACTTCCCCGCCGTTGACCGTCGACACGTGCAGGTTCATCGCCGCCGGCACCTTCACCACGAAATCGAACTGGTGCTGGTAGGGGCGCTGGCCGGAGTCGTTGCGGTTGCCGCGGTTGGGTCGCGCGTCGTGGGGGCCGGCTTCGTACACAACCAGGCTGTCGCCGCGCTGATCGAAGCCCAGCTTGGCTTCCTGCTGCCCCGTGGCTAAGCCCTGCGCCGACTCCGAACGCACGGTCTTAGTGACTTCCACCACCACCGCGTTGCCGGCGTATCCTTGCACCCGCACCGAGCCGAAGACGTTGTACAGCGCCAGCGTGCTGCGGGCGGCGGTTCCGGGCAAGGTGAATTCCTTTTTGATCTGCTCCGTGCGTTCCTGCCGCTGCTGAGCCTGGCACTGGGTGCTAAATGCTAAGCTCAGCAGGCCGAGCAGGCTGGGAAAGAAGTAGCGTTTCATGGTTGAGTTGGGAAGGAGAGGTTTTGGTATCGGCGGAAAGCGAACGGATGGACTGCTGGATTTTGCCTTTCACGGCGTCGTTGAGGTCGGGCTGGGCCAGCAACCGGCGCAGCGGGGCCACCGAGCGTTTCTCCTGCAGCTGCACCATCACATCGGCCAGGGCCGACTGCACCAGCGGGGAGTCTTGCTGGCTCAGGGAGCGAACCAAACCCTGGCGCACGGCGGGCTCATCGGGGGCAAGCTGGGCCAGGGCTTCCAGGGTGGCCAGGCGCACGTTCACGTTGTCGTCGTGGTTGAGTGTGCTCAGCAGGGCTTCCACCACTTTGGGGTTGGCCTGCTGCAGCTCCTTGGTGTAGCTCACGGCCCGCAGCCGCTCCGTGGCCGAAGGCGCGTCGATAAGGGAGAGCAGCATCACCTGGCGCATGTCCTGCACCTGTTTGGTCAGCGCCGCCAGCTCCTGCCGGTCGGCCGAGCCAACCGGGGCGGGGCGCTGGCTGGTGAGCCAGTAGCCGCCCGCAATGCCCAGCGCCAGCAGGCACAGGCTATAAGCCAGACGACCGGCAAACTGCGGGGTGAGCAGCGCCTGCAGCCAACCCACGGCGCGGCTAAGCGACGAAGCTGATCTGGGCGCCATTTCGGTGGCTTTGTAGGCGGCCAGCATGGCGTAGAAGTCAGGCCGCAGGGTTTCGCTGGGTTCCGGCGTGGGCAGCTGGACCAGGCCCCGCCACAGCTGCCGGGTCATTTCCAGCTCGGTGCGGCAGTCGGGGCAACCGGCTACGTGCGCGTCCAGGGCCTGCTGAGCGGCCGGCGGAAGCTGGTGGTGCAGGTAATCGAGCAGATGCTCTTGGATATGGTCGCAGCTCATGGCTTTCCCGTCAGTTTTCGATTTTCAAATACACCGCCTTCAACTCGTTCATGGCGCGGTGCACGCGCACCTTCACGGCGCCTTCGGTGGTGTTGAGCACCCGCGCTATTTCCCCGTATTTCAGCTCCTGAAAGCGGCTGAGCAGCAGTACCTCGCGGTGCTCGGGGCTGAGCCGGGCCAGGGCGCGGTGCAGGGTGGCTACTTCCTGTTGCTGCTGCAGTTGCTCGTCGGCCTGCGCCCCGCCGCCGAGGGTTTCGGCCAGCGCCGTCACGTCGGCGTGGCGGGCAGCGTGGCGGTTTTGCTTGGCGTAGTCGGCCAGCACGTTGCGGGCTAGGTGAAACATCCAGGTGCGAAACTCCCCTTCGCCCGTGTAGGTGTGGCGGTACTTGAGCATGCGGTAGAACACGTTCTGCACCAGGTCCTCACCCGCCGCGGCCTGCCCCAGCATGTGGTACAGAAACTGGAACAGCGGGCGGTGGTAGCGTTCGAAAAGCAGGCCCATGCGGTCTACCTCGCCGGCCTTGACCCGGAGCATGAGCGCGTTGTCCGTAGGGGAGTCCAACTGGGGTGGGGTAGAAGGTGGCGGTATTTGGTAGTGGACACCGCGCTTCGGCCGGATGGTTACAGCCGGGCCCCAACTTTTTTTGCGCCGGCATCCCAGCACTGGCGCTGGGATGCCGCCAAGGTAACGTGAGGCTTTAAAACGCATAAAGCCCCCGCTTATGAAGCGGAGGCTTTGGGCAAACCTAGCGTGCCGGCCTTAGGCCGACAACCACACTTACGCGGCCCGGCCGGCGAGCGGATTGGGGAGCGAAAAAAAAGTGCCGGCCGGTAACCCGACCGGCAGAACGCAAAAAACCGCGGCCCAAAGGGCAGCGGTTTTCTCCTTATTCCAAACAAGGTGCTTTTCGGCACCCTGCGTACACAACCACGCAAAAAGCGGATAAGTGCCTGATGAACTGTTGGTAATCGAGGGGCTTATTGCATATTTTGAGGGAATTATGGGTCTAAGCTCGACGGTATAGCCGTGCGCGGGGTATTAACACCGGCTGTTCGCGTGTCAGGCCGGTACATAGGTGGCCGCGCGTCGGCGTTGACAAGGCCCCGAAAAAACGGCCTGTTACCGTGCCTCGGCCATATCCCTAGGCGGGGCGAGGCCGTAGAAGCGGGCACCATTCCCCCTTCTTCTCAACATCCGTTCTTTATGAAAATCGTTGACCTCCGCACCATGCGCGGTCCGAGCTACTGGTCTGTGAAGCACCGCAAAGTGATTGTGCTCAAGCTGGATCTGGAAGACCTGGCCGATACGTGGAGCAACGCCGTGCCCGGGCTCGACGGGCGCCTGCTCAAGCTGTTGCCCGACCTGGGCCTGCCTTGCAGCAAAAACTCCCGCGACGTGCTGAAGCGCCCGCCGCTCACGCGCGAGCAGCTGGCCGACGGCGAACCGTGGGGCCACGTCGTGCAGCACATTGCCCTGCTGCTGCAGCGCATGGCCGGCATGCCCGTCAGCTGGGGCAAGGCCCGCCCCGCCCACGAAGAAGGCATGGAAGTGGTGCTGTTTGAGTACCAGGAAGAGCGGGCAGGGCGCGTGGCCGCCGAGGCCGCCGTGGACCTGCTCAACGCCGTGGTGCGCAAAGAGAAATACGACGTGCGCGCCATCGTCGATGAGCTACACGAAATCCGCGAGGACGAGTTCTTTGGTCCCAGCACCCACAGCATCGTGGCCGAGGCGGCCTCGCGCGGCATTCCCTACATTCAGCTGGAAGGCTCCAACATCATTCAGCTGGGCTACGGCGTAAACCAGAAGCGCATCTGGGCCACCACCTCGTCGTACACCTCGCACGCGGCGGTGGAAATTGCCGGCAACAAAAACCGCACGAAACGCATGCTGCGCAACGCGGGCGTGCCCGTGCCCCGCGGCACCACCGTGTACGACGCCGACGAACTGCGGCAAGCCATCGAGGAGCTGGGCTTTCCCATCGTGACCAAGCCGCTCGACGGCAACCATGGCAAAGGCGCCTCCATCAACCTCACCAGCTGGAAGGAGGCCCTGGCGGGCTTCAAGGCAGCGCAGGTGTACTCGCAGGCCGTCATCGTGGAGCAGTTCATCGAGGGCTTCGACTTCCGCCTGCTCGTCATCAACGGCAAGCTGGTGGCCGCGGCCAAGCGCACCCCGGCCTGCGTCACCGGTGACGGGGTGCACACCATTCAGGAGCTGATTGACGAGATTAACAAGGACCCGCGCCGCGGCGTGGGCCACGAAAAGGTGCTCACCCGCATCAAAATCGACAAGCACACCCAGCAGATCCTGAAAGCCCGCGAGCTGACGCCCAAATCGGTGCTGCCGGCCGGGGAAATCCTGTACCTAAAGAGCACGGCCAACATCAGCACCGGCGGCACCGCCACCGACGTGACCGATCTGGTGGACCCCTACAACGTGCTGCTCGCCGAGCGCGTGGCCGGCATCGTGGGCCTCGACATCTGCGGCATCGACGTGCTGACTACCGACATTGCCATTCCGCTCAACGAAACGCGCGGGGCCGTCATCGAAGTAAACGCCGCGCCGGGCTTCCGCATGCACATCTCACCGGCCGAAGGGCTGCCGCGCAACGTGGCCGCGCCGGTGGTGGACATGCTGTTTCCGCAGGGCTCCAAGTCGCGCATTCCCATCTTCGCCGTGACGGGCACCAACGGCAAGACCACCACCTCGCTGCTGCTGGCGCACATCGTAGCCTCCAAGGGCTACAAAGTAGGCAACACCACCACCTCGGGCATCTTTATCCAGGGCCGGCAGCTGCAGAGCGGCGACTGCACCGGCGCGCAGAGCACCGAGTTTGTGCTGAAAGACCCGACGGTGAACTTCGCCGTGCTGGAGGTGGCCCGCGGCGGCATGCTGCGCTCGGGGTTGGGCTTCAACTACTGCGACGTGGCCGTGGTCACGAACGTGGCCGCCGACCACCTCGGGCTAAAGGACATTCACACCGTGGAGGAAATGGCGCAGGTGAAGGGTGTGCTGCCCCGCACCGTGCGCAAAGGCGGCTGGGCCGTGCTCAACGCCGACAACGACCACACCTACGCCATGCGCGAACGGCTGCAATGTGGCGTGGCCCTCTTCAGCATGCACGACGACTGCCAGCGCATCCGGGAGCACGTAGAGGCTGGGGGCGTGGCCGCCGTGTACGAAGAAGGTTACATCACCATCTACAAGAATACCTACAAGCTGCGCATCACCCGCGCCGAGGACATTCCGGTGACTTTTGGTGGGCGGGCCAAGTTCAACATCGAAAATGCGCTGGCCGCCGCGCTGGCCGCGTACTGCTACGGCTTCACGAAGGACGACATCAAGACGGCGCTCTGCACGTTTACCCCGTCGGCCACCAACACGCCGGGCCGCATGAACGTGTTCCGCTTCCCCACCTTCGAGGTCATCGTCGATTACGCCCACAACACCCACGGCATCGAGAAATTCGCCGAGTTTCTGGAGGCCACGCCCGCCACGCACAAGGTGGGCATTGTCTCGGGCCTGGGCGACCGGCGCGAGCAGGATACCATCGACTACGCCCGCGTGGCCGGCCGCATCTTCGACGAGGTGGTGCTGCGCCAGGACCAGGACCTGCGCGGCAAAACCGCCGAGGAGCTGGAAGCCCTCATGCGCCGGGGCCTGACCATGGACAAGCCCGACCTGCCCATCACCTACATCGACAACGAGCCCGAGGCCATCGACTTCGCCCTGCAGAACGCGCGTGAAGGCTCGGTCATCACCATCTTTACCGAGGATATCAAGCACACGATTGCCAAGCTCGAAGCCTTCGAAGCCAGCCTGAGCGAAGCCCAGCGGCAGCCCGCTTAAGCCCGTTTGCTGCCCACGAAAAAGCCCCGCCGGACCTGCGTCCGGCGGGGCTTTTAAGTTGAACCCTGAGGCTTATTTCAGCGTGAAGGTGGTCTTGCCGATCAGGTAGCCGTCGGCGTACAGCTCCACGGTGTGGGGGCCGGTTTTGTATTCGGTGCCCTTGGCGTACACAAACTGCACGCCCTGGCGGGTGTTGTCGTACACCAGTTCCTGCTTGGCGGTGTAGAAGGCTTCGTTGCCGTCGATGAGGAAGGTGCCGCCGCCGGTGCTCAGGTTGTAGAGGGCCGCGCCGTCGGGCTCCAGCAGGCGCATCATGATCTGCTTGGTTTCCTTGGGCGCCACCTCGTTCTGGCCCAGGTTAAAGCTGATTTTGATTTTCTCGACGCGCTTGGCCTTGAACTCGTTGTCGTCGTCGCTGTCTTCCTTGTTGCGGCGGTTGATGACCCCGATGCGGATGTTTTCAGCCCGCAGGCGCGAGGCAATGGCTACTTTCTCGCTCAGCTCCTGGTTGGTGCGGGCAATGGTGCCGATGGTGTCGGTGAGCTTGTTCTGGCGCTCCTTGAGGGTTTGCGTCTCGGTGAAGAGCATTTCGTTGTCCTTCTTGAGCTGAGCAATTTCCTCATCCTTCTGCCGCAGCTGCCGCTCGAAGTTCTGGGCGCGCTGCTGGTAGCGCTTCTGGTCGGCCAGCGAGAAGGAGCCGGCGCGGAAAGAGCGCAGCTTCAGCAGGTCGGCGTTGACGGAGGCAATCTTGGCTTCGAGCGAGTCGTTGGCCAGGCCCATGCCCTGCAGCTCCTGGCTTTGGCGCTCGAAGTCGGCTTTGAGCGTTTCGTACTGCTTGATCTGCTCTTCCAGCTTGGTGTCCTTGACCTTGATGTCGGCGGCCAATTGTTCGTTTTGCTTGCTCTTCTGCTGGTTCATGTAGAAGAGGATGCCGTTGATGCCGACAAGCACGAGCACCAAGGCCGCCAGAAGCAACCAGCGGTTGTTATTGCGGCGTTCGGGAGCTTGTTGTTGTTCCATAAGCGGGAAAAGTGAATGAAGCCGGGCCGGGTCCGGTGCCGGGCCACAGCGTTACCTTTACGCCAAAAATACACGGATATTATAACCGGGCAACTTTCTCGGCCCGCGTAGCGCCGCCTTTTGCATGTCCGAATCCAATTTTGACGCCGCTTACTGGAGCACCCGCTACGCCGCGGGTCAGGACCAGTGGGACGCGGGCGCCATTACCGAACCGTTGCGGGCGTACCTCGCCCAGCTGGGCCCGCCCGACGCGCGCCGCATCCTGATTCCGGGCGCCGGCCGCGCTTACGAAGCTGAGTATCTGCATCGAGCCGGCTGGCCTGAGGTGTGGGTGGCCGACTTCGCCGCGGCGCCCCTGCAGGCCTTGCAGCAGCGCGTGCCCGACTTCCCGGCGGCGCATTTGCTGCGGGCCGACTTCTTCCAGCTCGGCGGGCGGTTCGACCTCCTCCTGGAGCAAACATTTTTTTGCGCCCTCGACCCCGCGCTGCGCCCGGCGTATGCCCGCCAGTGCGCCGAGCTGCTGCGCCCCGGCGGCAAACTCGTGGGCTTGCTGTTCGACGGCCTGGTCGGGCCGGGTGACGGGCCGCCCTTCGGGGGCACGCGCGAGGAATACCGCGAGTATTTCGCGCCGTACTTCGATTTTGTGCATTTCGAGGCCGCTTACAATTCCATCAAGCCGCGGCAAGGGCGGGAGCTGTTTATCTGCCTGCGGCGGAAGGAGCACGCCGGGGCACGGCTGTAGCGCGGACTTTAGTCCGCGTCCCCGGATAGTAATTCACCTCGTTGTGATGACCACCGTCCAGTTCTGCGGAGTTACCAGCTGCGGACGCGACCGGAACCGAAGGAAGGCGTAGCCAAGTCCGCGCTACTTCCCGACCTTTGTCGCTACTCTAACCTGGCTTTCATGCTATGATTGACACCCTCGCCACCGCCCTTCCGCACTTCCGCAACACCAACTCGGGCCAATTTTTCCTGATGGCCGGTCCCTGCGTTATCGAAGGCGAAGACATGGCCCTGCGCATTGCCGAGCAGGTGCGCACGCTCTGCGACCGGCTGCAGATTCCGTACGTTTTCAAAGGTTCCTACCGCAAGGCCAACCGCTCCCGCATCGATTCCTTCACGGGCATCGGCGACGAAACGGCGCTGAAGATTCTGCAGAAAGTCGGCCGCGAAATCGGCGTGCCGACGGTGACGGACATTCACGAGTCGGGCGAGGCCGCGCTGGCCGCCGAGTACGTGGACGTGCTGCAGATTCCGGCTTTCCTGTGCCGCCAGACCGAGTTGCTGGTGGCCGCCGCCGAAACCGGCAAGGTGGTCAACATCAAAAAGGGCCAGTTTCTCTCAGGCGAGGCCATGGGCTTCGCGGTGGACAAGGTGAAGCAATCGGGCAACCCGCACGTCATCCTCACCGACCGGGGCAACTCCTTCGGCTACACCGACCTGGTGGTCGATTTCCTGAATATCCCGGCCATGCAGCGCTTCGGCGTGCCGGTGGTGATGGATGTGACGCACTCCCTGCAGCAGCCTAACCAGAGCAGCGGCGTGACGGGCGGCAAGCCCGAAATGATCCAAACCATTGCCAGCGCCGCCATTGCCGCCGGCGCCGACGGCCTCTTCATCGAAACGCACCCGACGCCGGCCACCGCCAAGTCAGACGGCGCCAACATGCTGCAGCTCGACCGCCTGGAGCGGCTGCTGGAGCGTCTCACCCGCATCCGCGAAGCCGTCCGTTAGCACGTAGCGCGGGCTTGCGCCCATGTTTGGCCGGCCGATAGCCGCACGGCTATCGGCCGGATGCTGGCGTTTCCACCGGACCGATGCGCGCTTAAGTCAGGCTACACGCCCAGCCCGCGGCCTTCGATGCGCAGCGTGAAATGCTGCTTGGGCGCGTTTCGGCGGAAAAACACCAGTCCGATGAAGAACAGATCGATGGTAGTCGTCACGTCCGGGTGGGCTTTGATGGCTTCCCAGGCCCGCTCCATCTCGGCCGACCAGTGAATGTCGTCGAACACGAACACCGACTCGTCGGTGCGGTAGGGCAGGCACTGCTCCAGGTAGCGCAGCGTCGGCTCGTAGCGGTGGTTGCCGTCGAAAAAGGCAAAATCCAGCGGCTGGCCAAGGCGGGCCAGGGCGTCGGGCAAGGTCTGGTCGAAGTTGCCCTCGATCAGCTCCACGTTTTGCAAGCCCAGTTGCTGGATGGTTTCGTGGGCCACGGCAGCCGTTTCGGGGCAGCCTTCAAAGGTCAGCACCCGCGCCTTCGTGGCCGCCGACGCCAGGTAGGCCGTGGTCAGGCCCAGGGAAGTGCCCAGCTCCAGCACGGTAGCGGGCTGCTGGTAGTTGACGAGGCGAAACAGCAGCTGCGCCAATCGCGCGGGCTTGGCCGCGTGCCGGGCTACGTCGCGCACGGCCCGCTCGCGGCCGGCGCCGGTGAGGGAACCCGCGCCGTAATCGGTGATGCGCAGGCGGCGCTGATCCTCGCGCAGAGCGGCCCGGCGCAGTTCGATGGGCTCGAAAGGACTGTACTCGCCGGTGTGGCAGACGACGTCGAGGTACAGGGAAAAAACAAACGGGGAATGCAGCCCGTGGGCATTACCCGAACGAAGCCAGTAGCGGAGGTAGCGCAGTGCCTGCTGAAGCAAAGGAGGTCGATTGTTAAATGGCTGAATGGTTAAATGGCTGGCCGTTCTGGTATCGTCAGAGCGGCCAGCCATTCAGCCATTTGGCCAAGTAGCCAGTTAATTCAGTCGGAACGGCACCACGAGGGTAAACTCGGGAATCTCGACCTCAAAGGTACGGCCGTCGGCCACGCGCTCCATCAGGTAGGTGCCGCGCATCTTGCCGATGCCGGTCTTCAGGTTGCAGCCCGATACGTACTGGTGGCCGTCGCCGGGCTCCAGGGTGGGCTGCTGGCCCACCACACCTTCGCCTTCCACTTCGCGCACCACGCCGTTGGCGTCGTAGATGTGCCAGTGTCGGCGCAGCAGCTTCACGGTGTACTCGCTGTGGTTGCGAATGTCAATCTTATAGGCAAAAACGAAATGCTCCTGCTGGGGGCTGGAATACTCCGAGAGGTAACTGGTCGAGACGCTGACGGTGACGCCCTGGGTGGTCGTTGAGTTCATGGCGCGGGAATGACAACAGGTGAGGCAGTAGGGCTAACAGCAGCCTTTCGGATTTGGTTTACGTACGCACTCCGGCTACGTTTGGCCCGCCGAATAGCATCCCGTACCCCCAAGAGGCATGAGCGTAAAGATAGAAGAAAGCTGGCGCAAGGTGTTGCAGCCCGAGTTTGAAAAGCCCTATTTTCAGGAGCTTATTGCATTTGTCAAGCAGGAATACGCCACCCAGACGGTGTACCCGGCCGGCAACCAGATTTTTCACGCCTTCGACGCGGCGCCCTTCGATCAGGTGAAGGTGGTCATCCTCGGCCAGGACCCCTACCACGGCCGCGGCCAGGCGCACGGGCTGGCGTTTTCGGTGCAGCACGGCGTGCGCAGCCCCCCGTCGCTCATCAACATCTTCAAGGAACTGGAAGCCGATCTGTGCATTCCGCGCCCGCCCGACGGCAACCTGGACCGCTGGGCCGAGCAGGGCGTGCTGCTGCTCAACGCCACGCTCACCGTGCGTGCCGCCACCGCCGGCTCGCACCAGAAGCGGGGCTGGGAGGAATTTACCGACGAGGTCATCCGGAAGATTTCCGAGCAGAAGGAGCACGTGGTATTCATTCTCTGGGGGGCTTACGCCCAGAAAAAGGCCGAGCTGATCGACCAGGGCAAGCACCTCGTGCTGAAAGCCGCGCATCCCTCGCCCTACGCCGCTGACAAAGGCTTTTTCGGTTCCAAGCCCTTCAGCAAGACAAACGCGTACCTGAAGCAGCACGGCCTGGAGCCGATCAACTGGTAGAGCGCTGCGCCGGTACCACCAAGTGTTCGTGGCGAGCAACCCGATAGTACCGGCGCAGCGCACGGGCGCTGCCTTGCAATAAAAAAAGCCCGGCTGGAGTAGCCGGGCTTTTTTCGGGATGCGCTGCGGGGCGCTTAGTCAATCGTGTTGAACAGGCGGTTCCAGCGAATTTTGCCGCTCACGCCGCCGAATGGGTCCACCGACATCCAGATCAGCACGGCCTTGCCCACGATGTGGTCCTCGGGCACGAAGCCCCAGTAGCGCGAGTCCAGCGAGTTGTGGCGGTTGTCGCCCATCATGAAGTAGTAGTTCTGCTTGAAGGTGTAGCTGGTCAGCGGCTTGCCGTCCTGCAGAATCTGGCCGATGCCCAGCGAGACGTTGTCGTTGTGCTCGTAGCGCATGATGATCTTGGCGTAGATCGGCACGTTCTGCGGGGTAAGCTGCACGGTCTGGCCTTTCTTGGGCAGCTGCAGCGGGCCGTAGTTGTCGCGGTTCCAGGTGACCTGCGGCGTGGGCGTGGAGTGCGGGTAGTCGGGGTTGTTCGGGAACACGTCGATTTCCGTCTTGCCCGGCTCGGCCACGTCGCGCGTCAGGCTGCGCACGTAGGGCTGCTTCTTGAAGAAGTCGGCCGTGGTGGCGGTCATGTCCACCAGGTAGGTGGGCGTCGGAAACATGGGGCTCGGCGTGGGCAGGCCGTCCGCGTCGTTGTAGCTCACCACATTGTGCTCCCGAAAGGCGCGCTTCAACTCGTCGTCGGGCTGGGGCACGTCCAGGGCGTAGGTGGTCTGCGAGCCGGCCGGGGTGCCCTGCGACTTGCCATTGATAAACACCTCCTGATTTTTGATTTCCAGCACGTCGCCGGCCACCGCCACGCAGCGCTTGATGTAGTTGGTGCGCAGGTCGGCCGGGTGCTCGTCTTCGAAGGGCACGTTGAACACGACCACGTCGCCGCGCTTCACCTCCGAAAAGCCCGGCAGGCGGAAGGAGGGCAGCTGAATCAGGTCCGAGTAGCTCTTGATGCCCGAGCCCCACAGCGTCTGGTGCGTCAGGGGCACCTGCAACGGCGTCTGCGGGGTGCGCGGGCCGTAGTGCAGCTTGCTCACGAAGAGGTAGTCGCCCACCAGCAGGGAGTTCTCCATGGAGGGCGTCGGGATGGTGTAGGCCTCGAAGGTGGCCCAGCGTATCAGCGTGGCGGCCACCACCGCAAACAGGATAGCGTCGCCCCACTCGCGCCAGAAGCCTTTGGGCTTGGTCGGCTGCTCAGCCGGTTTTTTCTTCCAGAAAGTAACTGCCATTGAAAACAACAAACCGGCGAAACCGCCTTTGGGTGTCAAGAAAGAGGATTTGAGCGGCTGAATATCCGATTTTCCCCGTCTACTGATGCTGCCCGAAGCAAAAAGCTGCGGGCGGCCGTCGTCAATTGCCCGGGCCTAACTAAAAAGAACGCGCCGAAACGCGTTCCTTCAAGGCGGCCGTGGCCACGGAAATTACAGCCCGAGCAGGTCTTTCATGCCGTACACGCCCTGTTTGCCGGGCAGCCACTCGGCCGCCAACACGGCGCCGTGGGCGAAGCCTTCGCGCGAGAGGGCCTCGTGCTTCAGCTCCAGCACGTCGGCCGGCGAGGTGTACGTGACGATGTGCGTGCCCACCGTTTCGGCCAAACGCTCGGACAGGATGGCCAATTCCTCCGGCGACTGGGCCGGGTCGTTGCGCCATTTCTTTTTCTCGGGGTAGTGGCGCAGAATACCCTCGGCCACCGTCAGGGCGGTGCCGCTGGGCTGATCCACCTTGTGCACGTGGTGAATCTCGCGCACCTGCACGTCGTAGCCGCCGAACTGGTGCATTTTGGCCGCGATGTACTCGTTGAAGTGGAAGAACAGGTTCACGCCCACGCTGTAGTTGGAAGCGTAGAACAGCGCGCCGCCCGTGGATTTCGCCAACGCTTTCGCCTCTGGAAAGTGGTGCAGCCAGCCCGTGGAGCCGCACACCACCGGCAGCCCTTGGCGCAGGCAGGCCTGCACGTTGGCAAAGGCCGCGTCGGGGTGGGTAAACTCAATGGCTACATCGGCGTTGTGCGGACCGAACTGGCTGAGCTGGGTTTCGGGCTGCGAGGGGTCGATGATGCCGGCAATCTGGTGGCCGCGGCTGCGGGCCTGGGCTTCAATGGCACGGCCCATTTTGCCGTAGCCAATCAGGAGAATATTCATGGGACTAATGACGGCGCGGGGCAGCCGAAGTGGGCGCCTGGCGCAGCGTAAAGGTAAGGGCCATTCCGGCGGCCGGCGCGCCCGGCAGGGGCAAAGCGTAAGGCTGAATGTTCAGGCTGAGGTTGTCGCTCACGTCGAAGTCGTGTAGGTGCGCGTCCACCAGCGCGTCGACGATCTGCGCGCCGTAGGCCAGGCCGATGTAAGCAAAAAAAACGTCGCGGCGGGTGCGGTAAAAGTTGAAGGCCACGGACTGCAGCCGGTCGCCGTTGGCGTCCTGCGCATACAGCCCGGAGCGGCGGCCGGTGTCCCGGGCCCGCGGGTCCACCGCCGGGTCGATACCGCTCTGGGCCAGCCGCCGGGCGTCGATGCCCCGCTTGAATTCCTTGTACGCCTGCCAGTAGAAAACCTCGCCGTAAATGGTCGCGCCGAGCGCCCCGTACACCAGTGGCAACTTCCAGTATTTGTGGTTGTATACCTGGCCGGCGCCGGGCAGCACCGCCGCCAGGATAACGGCTTTCTGCGGCCGCGTCACGCGCCAGCCCAGCAGCCGCTGGTTGCGGCGCAAGGAGTCCGCTACGGTGGGGCCGGCCTGCACCCGCACCGAGTCGGAGCCGGCCGTGACGGTTTGGGCCTGGGCGCCATTCGCCAGACAAAACAGCCCCACTGCCAGGGGCAATGGGGCTAGTCGACGGTACATGGGGATAGGGCTACTCATAATGCTTCCCCACAACGCGGCTTACGCCGGCTGCAGTATGCTGATGATGCGGTGCATGTCTTCCGCCGAGTCAAAGCTGATGCGAATCTCGCCGCGGCCCTGAGCGGAGGGCTTCACTTGTACGCGCGAACCGAACCGGTCGGACAGGTGCCGCTCGGCGCGCTTGATTTCGGCCACCGGCACCACCGGCGCCTCCGTAGTCGGCGGCGTTTGCTCACCCTTGCCCGGAGCAGGGGCCGATACGCCCTGGCGCACCAGCTGCTCCACCCGGCGCACCGACATTTCTTCCGTCACGATGCGGCGGAAGAGGTTCAGCTGGGCGGCCGCGTCGTCCACGCTCAGCAGGGCGCGGGCGTGGCCCATGCTGATGACGCTGTCGCGCAGGCCGATCTGAATATCGGGCGGCAGCTTGAGCAGGCGCAGGTAGTTGGTCACGGTCGAGCGGTTTTTGCCCACCCGGTCGCCCAGCTCTTCCTGCTTCAGGTTGCACTCGCTCACCAGGCGCTGGTAGCTGAGGGCTATTTCAATGGCGTTGAGGTTTTCGCGCTGAATGTTCTCGATCAGCGCCATTTCCAGCATTTGCTGGTCGTCGGCCTTGCGGATGTATGCCGGAATGGCCTCCAGCCCCGCCAGGCGCGAGGCCTGCAGGCGACGCTCCCCGGAAATCAGCTGGTAAGCCGCCGGGCCCACCTGCCGCAGCGTGACGGGCTGGATGATGCCCTGCACTTTGATGCTTTCGGCCAACTCCTGCAGCGCTTCCTGATCGAAGTGGGTGCGCGGTTGGTAGGGGTTGGCCTCGATCTGGTCGGTCGGAATCAGGCCCACGGAATTGGCGGGGTGGGGCACCAGGCCCAGCCGCTCACTCTTTTTCTCGTAGCTTCCTTCGATGAGGGCGTTCAACCCGCGACCCAGGCCACCCATGCGGCGCTTAGCCAGCGGCGTCGGGGTGGTTTTCTCTTCGTGCTTCTCTGACATACTCACTCTGAGGCCAATCGGCCAACTGCCGGCCGATACGAAACCAAAAATAGCATAAACCCCCGTGAAACTTCCAGTAAATTTTGTGGAACGTTGGGTTAGGCGATTGTTAAACTGCTGATTGATAAATTTATATGCGTGGAACATTTTTATCGGGCTCGACCCGGACCAGGGTGGCGGGCCGTCCGGCAGCGGCCGGCGCGGGCCTTTCCGCACAGGATGCTTCCGGACGCGTGCTACGACCACCGGGCGGGCGGATGCCCGCGCTGCGGGGCCCTGGCGGCAAGCCTTACAGCTGCTCGCGCACCAGCGTCAGCACGCGCTCCATCTCGCGGCGAACGATGCCGGTGGTGGCTAAGTGATTGTTGTTCAGAAAACTGACGGCCAGCAGGCGGCTCGAGCGGGTGCGCAGGTAGCCGCAGAGGTTGTGGTTGTTGGTCAGCGTGCCCGTCTTGCCCCAGAACCACAATTCTTTCGGGTCGCGGTAGGCGCGCTTGAGGGTGCCCTGCCGGCCGCCGGCCGCCAGCAGGTCGAGCAGGCGCGGCTCGGGCACCAGCTGGTAAAGCTTCAGGAGCAGGGCCACTTGGTTGCGCGGCGTGGAGAGATTCTGGCGCGAAAGGCCGGAGCCATCGACCCAGGCCACCGAGTCGGGCAGCTCGCGTAGCCAGCCCTGCCCGCGCACGTGCCGGATGGTGCGCGCAATGCTGAGCGTGTCGTGGCCGAGCTGGGCGGAGCAGAGCAGCAGGGTTTGCTCGGCCAGGAAGTTGTCGCTGACGCGGATGGTGCGCCGTAGCAGCGAGTCCACGTTCAAGCCGTAGTAGGTGCGGGGCGCCTCGCCGGGGCGCAGGCGCCAGCGGGCGGGCTGCACGTCGCGCTTCAGGGTATCGCGCAGCAGCTGCAGCAGCAGCGGCTGGTCGGTGCGGAAGGGCACTTCGTCGACCCACGCCTTCGGGGCCGGGTACCAGGTGTAGCGGTTGGCTTCCAGCTCGCGGCGCACGTGGTCGGGGCTGGTGGCGCCGGCGGCCGCACGCTGCGTGGCGGCCCTGAACGAGGCCGGGCGCACCACCACGCTGCTTTGGCCGGGCCGGCGGTAATAAAAGCGCACCGTGTGGCCGTAGATGGGAAAGGCGCCGCGCTCGGGCTGAAAGTAGTACGGAAAGTCGTCCCAGCTCCAGCCGGGGCCGAGCTTGGCGTCGGCCAGGGGCGTTTCGGCGTAGCGCAGCGGACCGGGCCAGCGCTGCAGCAGCTGGTAGGCGCGGGTGCTGGGAATGTCGCCGTGCAGAAACGAGGGGTCGGCCGTGCCGCGAAACAGCAGGGTATCGCCGCGGACGACGTAGCGCAGGGCCGGCACCGAATCGGGCAGGATGCGCAGCGCCGCGTACAGCGTAAGCATTTTTTGGGTGCTGGCCGGCACGAAGTACTTGTCAGCGTGCCAGGCCACCAGGGTTTCGCCGGTGGCCACGTCGGTGAGCTGCACGCCGGCGTGGTGCTGACGCAGGACCGGGGAGTTTTCCAGCTCGCGCACCAGCCAGTCGGTCGGGGCGGCGGGCAAGGGCGGAGACGTTGTGGGCGGGCTGGTTTGGGCCTGAGCGAAAGACGCGAAGCCGACCCAGCCGACCAAATGGAGAAGCAAACGGCGCATGAGGCGTCTAAACTACGGTAAGCCCGGCAGTTTTTGATTCCGGCCGGACCGCGTGGGCGCGCGGAGTGCTGCTTCATTCCGCGTCGCGTAGGATCAAGGCAGGAATAGGCGACATCGGGCCAGCCGACCCGGCAAGCCCAGGCCGGCTCAAAGCGACAAGGTAACGGCCAGGCCCCGGCGCAGCGTGTTGTGAACCTCGGCCACGCGGTCGGTGTGTCGGATCAGCGCTTCGATTTCCGCCGCCGGGGCGTCGGCCTCCACCCGGGCCGTATAGCGAAAATCGGTGCCAGGCTCACCGGGGCCACCGAAGGTGCCGTGGCACTCCACCGTCACGCTCGTCAGAACCAGGCCCCGCAGGGCCGCTTCGCGGTACAGGTCGTTGCCAAAGCAGGTGGCCAGGGCCAGCAGCAGCAGCTCGCCGCCGTTGACGGCAGAGCCGGCGCCCGTAGGCTTCGGGGGCAGGGGCAGCACCTGGGCCGCGCCGTTGGTTTGCACCGATGTGTGCAGTTGGTCAGCGGTGCTTTGGATGGTGGCGGAAATGGTCATGGTAGGAATGGGTTACATGGACCTGAGACTGTTAACATAGCCAAAGGCAACCACCCAATCACCTGGCCGCAGCGCTTTAAGGCTTGCCGGGATAGAGGCAATGGCCGCATCGGGGGCGCTGGGTCATGCGGCGTGCGGCCCCCGCCCACCGCGGCACTTGGCAGGGTAGGGCAGAGGCCAGGCCTGGGGCGGGCCCAGCACATCCGTCGGCGAGCCGGCCCAGGGGCATGCCGCCCTTATTGGTCGAGCAGGCGCCGGTGGTAGTTGACCTGGCCGAGGTGGTAGGCCAGGTGCGTGGCCAGGTGCGTCAGCAGGTACTCGGTCGAGGTTTTGTGCTCCAGGACCAGCGCGGGGTATTCCTCTGGCAAGGCCGCCGCCGGCAGCGCGGCCAGCGTCGTGGTAACTACTTCGAGGGTGTCGTCGAGGCGGCGCAGCAGTTCCGTCCGGGGCACGTCGCGCAAGGAAAATTCCAGCTCCCGGTGGCGCACGTAGCCGGTGTGGCCGAGCTCCCGGCCGATGTAGGTGTTCAGGTTGCCGATCAGGTGCAGGCACAGATTGCCGGCCGAATTGGCAATGGTGCCCGCGGTAAGCCAGAGGTGTTCCTCGCGGCTGTACAGTTCGATTTCGCGGCGCAGCCGCAGCAAATCCCGGCGGAACAGCGCGGATAAGGTATCAGTGCTCATGCGACTCTAGGTAAAACGTGCCCGCCAGCACCGTGACGGCTTCCCCGTAGATGCACACGCCGTCGGGCCGCAGCTCGGTGCGCATGTGCCCCGTGCGCGCCGACGACTGAAACGCCCGCAGCTCGCGTCGTTGCAGCTTGTCGGCCCAGTACTTGGTCAGGAAGGTGTGCACCCCGCCCGTAACGGGGTCCTCGTTGGTGCCGGCCCAGGGCCAGAAGTAACGGTAATGGAAATCGTAGGCGGGCGTATCGGCGCGGGCCGTCACCAGCACGCCGTTGATGCCCTGGTAGGAGCGCATCAAGGCCGCAAAATCGGGCTGCAGGCCGGCCAGCACCGCCGCGCGGCCGATTTCCAGCAGGATGATTTTGTTGCGGGGGCTGTAGCGGGCATTCAGGCAGTCGGCCAGGCCCAGGGCCTGCAGCACGGCCGTCGGCACGTCGATGGGCTCGGTTTCGTACACGGGAAAGCGCATGCGGATGCTGCCCTCTACCTGCTCGCACCGCAGTTCCACGCCATCGGGGTTGACGAACACCACTTGCTGCAGCCCGGTAGCGTCGAAGGTGACTTTGGCCGCCGCCAGCGTCGCGTGCCCGCACAGCGGAATTTCCTGCTTGGGCGTAAAAAACCGGATGTGGTAACCCCGGCCCGCGGCATCGGGCCGGACGAAAGCCGTTTCGGAAAACCCGATTTCGGCGGCGACGTGCTGCATGGTCGCCGCGCTCAGCTCGTGCTCGGGCAGGCACACGGCGGCCGGGTTACCCGCGAACCGCGTGGTGGTAAAGGAGTCGACGAAGTAAGTTTTCATGGGGCGAAGATGCGCAGGCCGGCGGAGCAAAGAGGGGGCCGCGCCCTACGCCGCGGGCTTGATGACGAAGGCCCGCAGCTCCGCCATCTGGCCGTCGCGAAAGCGCCACACGTCGCAGTACGCGTACTCCACGTCCTGCCCGTCTTCTGCCATGGTGATGGTGCCCAGGGCCGTCACAAAATCGTCCTCGGCAATCAGCTGCTCCACCCGAAACCGGGGCGGCTGCTGGTAGGCCGTGGCCATCCACGCGCGCACGGCCGCCTTGCCCCGCAGCGTCTGCTCGCCCACGAAGGTCCACGCGGTGTCCTCGGTGCAGCGGGCCAGGAAGCCTTCGTAGTCGCCGGCCGTGATGGCGGCGTTGGCTTGCTGGAGGGTGGTTTTGTTGGGGTTGGTCATGGGAAGAGGATTGAATGGTACGCTGAACTCGCGCCGGTTGAACGACCGCACTACGTCTGAATTTGCCCGGGTCATCTTCGCTACGGCTACCGAAACTTCTTCCACAGCTTGGGCAGCAGTTTGGGCAGGTCTTCCTCCTCCCAGTCGGTGCCCTTGGTCGGCGGAGCAAAGTCATAACTCAATCCGTGCGCTAGCGCCACGGCGCGCGGAAACGTCTCATCCTCGTCTTCCTTCCGGCCGGTTTGCCGCGCGTAGGCCTGGGTGGCCACGTACAGCAGGGCCTCAAAGTCACAGTCGTAGGGGCCGGGCGCCACGGTGGCCAGGGAATCGGGGTGTTGCAGAGCGGCCGTGAAGACGGCCTCGCCCTGCCCGATCAGCCAACAGCGGAAGTACAGGTAAGAGTCATCGGTGACGTAGCCGTCGATAATCTTCTGTGCCCCCATGATGCCGTAGTCGTCGGCCTGGGTGATGAGCTGGCGCAGCGTCAATTCGAAGCCGGTTATGTCCGCCAGCGGCCGGGCGGCCAGGGCCTCCACCAGGTACTGCACCCTGGCGTCGTGGTCGGCGGGGGCGGCGGCATTGGCTTGCTCGATCAGGTGCCAGAAGCTGGCGGTGGGCAGGGGGGGCATAGCAGCGGAATCTTTTTTGGGGCGAGTAGCTGCCTGCAAAGGCAACATCCGGCGGCGAACATAGCCAAACCTGCCGGCCCGCGGCGGGCTTGGTTGCGGAATCTGCAGTTGGCCGCCAGGAAAAACTGCGCATCGCAGGCACAGGCAGGGATGCGCCCAACTCTTTCCCTACCTTTGTTTCCCGTTATGCCAGACCGAACCATCACCCCCCCGGCTGCAACGGCCAAGTTCATTTTCGTAACGGGCGGAGTTACCTCCTCCCTGGGCAAAGGCATCGTTTCGGCGTCCCTTGCCAAGCTGCTGCAAGCCCGCGGCTTCCGGGTCACCATCCAGAAGTTCGACCCCTACATCAACATCGACCCGGGCACGCTGAACCCCTACGAACACGGGGAGTGCTACGTGACCGACGACGGGGCCGAAACCGACCTGGACCTGGGCCACTACGAGCGGTTTCTGAACGTGCCCACCTCGCAGGCCAACAACGTGACTACCGGCCGCATCTACGACGCGGTCATTCGCAAGGAGCGGGAAGGCGCCTACCTGGGCAAAACCGTGCAGGTAGTGCCCCACATCACCGATGAGATTAAGCGGCGCATGCTGCTGCTGGGCCAGAAAGGCGAGTTCGACGTGGTCATCACCGAAATCGGCGGCTGCATCGGCGACATCGAGTCGCTGCCCTTCGTGGAGGCCGTGCGCCAGCTGCGCTGGGAGCTGCCCCCGACGGACTCGCTGGTCATTCACCTCACGCTGCTGCCCTACTTGAAGGCGGCGGGCGAGCTGAAAACCAAGCCCACCCAGCACTCGGTGCGCGACCTGCGCGAGGCCGGCCTGCAGCCCGACATCCTGGTGTGCCGCTCCGAGCACCCGATTCCGGCCGAGATGCGGAAGAAGATTGCCCTGTTCTGCAACGTGCAGGTCAACTCGGTTATCGAAAGCCTCGACGCCGACAGCATCTATTCCGTGCCGCTGCTCATGCGCAAGGAAAAGCTCGACGAGCGCGTCATCAAGAAAATGAAGCTCGTCGGCGGGGCCCCCGACCCGGACCTGGAGCTGTGGAAAGACTTCCTGGGCCGCCTCAAAAACCCCACCGAGGAGGTGACCGTGGCGCTGGTGGGTAAGTACGTGGAGCTGCCCGACGCCTACAAGTCCATCCTGGAGGCCTTCGTGCACGCCGGGGCGCAAAACGAGTGCAAGGTGACGGTGCGCATGCTGCAATCGGAGCACCTGTCGGCCGAAAACGTGGCCCAGCAGCTGCACGGCGCCGATGGGGTGCTGGTGGCGCCGGGCTTCGGCGAGCGGGGCTTCGAGGGCAAGCTGGCCGCCATCCGCTACGTGCGGGAGGCCGGCATCCCGTTCTTCGGCATCTGCCTGGGCATGCAATGCGCGGTGGTGGAGTTTGCCCGCAACGTGCTTAGCCTGACCGGGGCCAACTCCACCGAGATGGACGCCCACACGCCCCACCCGGTTATCGGGCTGATGGAGGAGCAGAAGACCATCACCCAGAAGGGCGGCACCATGCGTCTGGGCTCCTACGCCTGCGAGCTGCGCAAGGGCTCCAAGGCCGCCAAAGCCTACGGCCGCAACCACATCGAGGAGCGGCACCGCCACCGCTACGAGTTCAACAACGACTACCTGGCGCAGTTTGAGGCCGCCGGCATGCTGGCCTCGGGCGTGAACCCCGACACGGGGCTGGTGGAAATGGTGGAGCTGCGCGACCATCCGTGGTTTGTCGCCGGGCAGTTTCACCCCGAGCTGAAAAGCACCGTGCAGAACCCGCACCCGCTGTTCGTGCGCTTCGTGCGCGCCGCCATTCAGCACCACAAGCAGCAGGTGGCCGTGGTGTAAGCGCTGCCGACCGGACAGGCATAGCTGAACGTCCTGCGGGAGGGCCGTCGAAGCATCTTTCCCTCCTTACGGAGCGGGGAGGAGGCTTTGGCGGGACCCCGCAGGACGATTTTTTTCATCCTTCATCGGCCTGCTGAATGCCCCGGCTGCGCCCGGCACACCGTTCTTTGTTGGCGGCCGGAGGCCGGGCCACCGGCGCCGCGGCGGCCAATTTGGCATGCCGTGCCGGCTGCGCCCGGTTGTTGCAGGCAGCCGCTGCGTCGCCGAGTTGGGCACGGGGGTAGTCAGTTCGCTGATTACCACGTACTTTTGCGGTTGCTTTCCGCAGTTTGGCACTGAAGTAAGCTCCTAACTGCCTTTTACCCAATACCTAATCCATTCATGGATAAGAACCAGGCCACGGGCCTCATGCTCATCTCGGCCCTGCTGCTGGCGTACCTGTTTTTCTTCAAGCCCAAGGCGGAAGAAGCGGCGCCGCAGCCCGCCAAACCGGCCGTGACGGCCGCGGCTGCCCGCCCCGATTCGGCCACCGCCGCCCGGCCCGACTCGGCCGCCATCGTGCGCGCCCTCGGCGCCTTCGCCGCGGCCGGGCAGGGCTCCGAACAGATCGTGGAGCTGCGCAACCCGAAGGTGACCGTGTCGCTGAGCACCCGCGGCGGCCGCCCGCAGGTGGTGCTGCTTAACGAGGAAAAGACTTTCCAGGGCCAGCCGCTGTTTCTGCTCGACAAGCAGAGCGCCGACATCGACGTGCAGGTACCCACCTCCGACGGGCGCCGCGTGAAGCTTTCCAGCCTGTACTTCCAGCCCTCGGCTGTGACGCCGGTGACGGAAGGCGGCAAGCAGGGCCAGCGCGTGCAGCTGACCGCCACCCTGGGCCCCGGCCAGCAGGTGCAGCAGACCTACACCCTCTACGACGACTCGTACCAGCTGGGCTACAACCTGAAGTTTGTGGGCCTCAGCGGCTTGGTAACGGCCGATCCGCTGACCTACACCTGGGTCGACCACGTGCGGCAGACCGAGCAGAGCGCCAAGCAGAACCGCAACCACTCGACCATCAACTACTACCTGGCCGAGGACGACCTGGGCTCCATGGCCGAGGCCAGCGAGAAGCCCGAGGAGCAGACGGCCGTGAACGTGAAGTGGATCGGGCACAAGCACGACTTCTTCACCGCCGGCCTGATTGCCGACAAGCAATTCCCGAGCGGCAAGTTCAACACCAACGTGAAGGAAGGCGACTCGACCTTCCTGAAGACCATGCAGAGCACCCTGCAGATTCCGGCGGCCGAGGCGCAGTCGGTCGACGGGGCCAGCTTCCAGTACTACTTCGGCCCGAACTCTTTCCGGGTGCTGAAGAACGTGGCGCCGCACTTCGAGCGCAACGTGTACCTGGGCTGGGGCGTGCTGGGCTACGTGAACCGCTTCCTGGTCATCCCGATCTTCAACTTCCTGGAGCAGTACATCAGCTCCTACGGCCTGATCATCGTGATTCTGGTGGTGATTATCAAGACGCTGCTGTGGCCGCTGGTGTACAAGTCCTACCTCTCGCAGGCCAAGATGCGCGTGCTCAAGCCCGAAATCGACGAGATTAAGGAAAAGCACGGCGACGACCAGATGAAGGTGCAGCAGGAGACCATGAAGCTCTACCAGAGCACCGGCTCCAGCCCGCTGGCCGGCTGCCTGCCCATGCTGGCCACGTTGCCCATCCTCTTCGCCCTGTTCCAGTTCTTCCCCAACGCCATCGAGCTGCGCGGGGAGTCCTTCCTCTGGGCCAAGGACCTGAGCACCTACGACGCGCCCATCAAGCTGCCCTTCGAGGTGCCCTACCTGGGCAGCCACATCAGCCTGTTCACGGTGCTGATGACCATTTCGACGCTGCTTATGACCTGGCAGAGCAACCAGATGAACCCGGCCGCCATGCAGGGCCCGATGAAGTTCTACAGCTACCTGATGCCGCTGATTTTCTTCTTCGTGCTGAACGACTTCCCGGCCGGCCTGACCTGGTACTACTTTGTGTCGAACGTGGTGACCTTCGCCCAGCAGGCCATTACCCGCCGCTTCGTCGACGAAGACAAGCTGCACGCCCAACTGCAGGCCAACAAGGAAAAGAACAAGGACAAGAAGCCCGCCGGCTTCCAGGCCCGTCTGGCCGAGGCCATGAAGGCCGCGCAGGAGCGCGAGACCGAAGCCCGCAAGGGTGGACAGCAAGCCAAGAAAAAATAATTTTTCGGGCTACAGCTCAACAACAAAAAAGCCTCCTGATCTGCCGTCAGGAGGCTTTTTTGTTGGCGAATATTAGCTACTTGCGCTATTGGTCCGCTTTTTGGCTAGCGCCCACCCGAACTCCCCTTCTCTCTCCCGCTATGCGCTCAACCTTACTCCCCCTGGCTTTGGCTGCGCTGCTGCTCGGCTCGCTGCCGGCCTGCACCGTGAATTATTACGTGGGCGGTACCCGCCCGGCCGCGCCGGCGACCCCCCAGCCCGGCTACGATTACGACTATCCCGCGCCGCAGCCCGGCCCGGTGGCCTCGGGCCCCGTGCGCACCCCGCCGCCGCCTATCCGGACGCCCCCGCCCGCCCAGCCGCCCGTGCGCGACCCGCGCCCGCCGGTGCGCACGCCCCCGCCGCGGCACACCCAGCAGCCGCCGGTCACCCAGCCCTCGGGCCCGCCGCGGGGCGGCACGCTGCCCACGGCCCCTCCCAAGCCCATTCCGCAGCCCGACCAGCCGCCGCTGCTGCCCACGGCCCCCCCGAAGCCCATCCCGCAGCAACCTCAGCAGCCGCCGCACCAAGCCGGAGAGCTGAATACGCCCGACCAGCCGACTACCAAGCCGCCGCTGCTGCCCACGGCCCCGCCCAAACCCATTCCGCAGCAAAACGGTCAGCTCACACCCGCCGATGAGGCGCCCAAACCGCCGCTGCTGCCGACCGCCCCGCCGAAACCTATTCCCGGGCAAGGGCTGCCGCAGGATGGTACCCTGCACCCGGCAGGCAGCGACCAGGCCCCCCAGCCGCCGCGCGGCGAGGGCCCAGCCGGCAGCCTGACCGACGGCGGTGGGGAGCAGATGGCTGCCCGGCCGGTGCTGGTGTTCCGCAAAACGCCCTGTCTGGGCCCGTGCCCGCACTTCGAGGCGTCGATATACGCCGATGGACGCGTGCACTACGAAGGCTACCGGCACGTAGCCAAGGTGGGCACCCACGAGCTGCGCCTGCCGGCCGAAACCGTCCGTGAGATGATGCGGCAGGCCGATGAAGTGGGCTTGGAGCGGCTGAAAGGGCAGTACATGAGCGGCGCCACGGACATGCCTTCCACGTACCTGACCTACAGCCGCCCTGGGCACCCGGCCAAAACCGTGCAGGTGGAAGAGGGCGCGCCCGCCGAGCTGATGAGCCTGCTCACCTACATCAACAACCAGCTGGAGCGCATCAGCGGCGGTACCAAAGCCGACTTCTAAGCGCGAATGGCAACTCGCCCCAAAAGCCAACGCCCGACTGTACTGACAGTCGGGCGTTGGCTTTTGGGGCTGACCCCGTGACCCCGTGCTAGTCTTTCCAGACGCGCTCCAGCACCAGCTGGTTCATGGGGTTGGGCGTGAGGCCGTGCACGTTGTTCTGCGTCAGACGCACCACCTGGTCGTAGTAGAGCGGAATGACGGGCACGTCGCGCACCACGAGGCGGTCCATGGCCTGGTAGAGGGCCCAGCGCCTATGGTCGTCGCGCTCCAGCTTGGCTTGCTCGTAGAGGCGGTCGTACTCGGGGTTTTTGTAGTGGGTTTTGTTGGGGCCGGCGGGGGAGAAGTTGGGGCTGTAGAACAGGGCCAGGTAGTTTTCCGCGTCGGGGTAGTCGCCGAGCCAGCTCTTGGTGAAAAATGCCACGCGGCCGTTGTCGACCACTTCCTGCTGGGCCGCCGACTGGTTCACGTCGATCTGCACCTGCACGCCCACTTCGGCCCATTTCTTTTGCAGGTACTCGCTGATTTCCTTGCGCTCGGCCACGGTGGTCAGGGTCAGGCGCAGCGGTTTGGCGGGGCCGTAGCCGGCTTCGCGCAGCAGCTGCCGGGCCTTGGCGGGCTGGTAAGAGTAGCCCGGTACCTCCTTTTCGCTGTACGAGGGCAGCGACGAGGGCACAAAGCCGGAGTTGCCGGGCACGCCCACGTTGTTGAGGAAGTAGGCCAGCAGTTCTGGCTTGTTCAGGGCGTAGTTCAGGGCCTGCCGTACGCGCCGGTCACGCAGGGCGGGCTGGTCGGCGGCGCCGCGCAGGTTGGTGGCATCCAGCTGAAAGCCGAGGTACTCGGTGTTCAGGTAGGGCACCTTCTCGTAGCGGAACTTGCCGGCGAAGTCCTCGCGCACCTGCCCGTTGGGGTACAGAATCAGGTCCCTGGAGCCGGCCCGGATGCCCGAAAGAAAGTCGAGCTTGCCCTGCTGAAAGGTCAGAAACTCGGATTTGCGGTCGGCAATGAAGCTGATCTGCACCGCGTCGAGGTAGGGCAGTTGCTTGCCCTTCGCGTCGCGGCGCCAGTAGTTGGGGTTGCGGTGGTACACGATGGCGGAGCCCTCGTCCCAGCGCTTGAACACGAAGGGCCCCGTGCCCACCGGATGCTCCCGGAAATCCTTGCCGTAGCGCTCCACGGCCTCGCGCGGCACTACGTAGGCGTAGGGCATGGTCAGGATGCCCAGGAAGGGAATAAACGGCTCCTTCAGGTACACGCGCACCGTGGAGTCGTTCGGGGCTACAAAGGCCGTGTCGGACGGCTCGCCGTCGGGCTTTTCAAGGATTTTGCCGCGGAAAATCCAGCCGCCGGGGCTGGCCGTGGGCTTGTCGATGATACGGCGAAAAGAGTATACCACGTCCTGGGCCTTCACCTCGCGGCCCTTGCCGCCCGGAAACACCTCCGAGTCGTGGAAGTGCACGCCGGGACGCAGCACGAACGTGTAGGTCTTGCCATCAGGGCTGATGCTGTAGCGCCGGGCCAGGGCGGGAGCGGGGCGCAGCGAGTCGTCGAGGTCGACGAGGCCGTTGTAGAGCTGCGTCACGGCCCAGATGTTGGCCTGGTTGCGCGAGAAAGCCGGGTCGAGCGAGGTCAGCGCCTCGGGCTGGTTGTAGCGGAACACCCGCCGCTCGTCGGCGGGCTTCTCGGCGGGGCCGCAGCCGGCTAAAAAACTTAGGCTAAGCACGAGGCCGAGCGCCGCGGCGGCGGCCGACGGCGCCGGCCCAGGGGCCGCCACGGCCTGGGTGCCGGGCCAAACAAAAGGGCCAATGGCGCGGGTAGTGCCGCATTCCGGGCGCCGCCGCGGCGAATTTGAAGAACCCTGAACACGGCCCGGACGGGCCAAAAAGCGGGGCATGCGAACGGGAAAGAGGTGTATATTTGTAGCAAAGTACGGCGAAATCCGCGGGCTGCCGCCGCCGTTTACCACCGCAACCTTCACCGCATGGAACTTACCTATTACGGCCACGCCAGCTTCGGCCTGCACGTGGGCGGCTCGCGCCTGGTCTTCGATCCGTTCATCAGCCCCAACCCCCTGGCCAAGGACGTGAACGTGGACGAAATCGAGGCCGACTACCTGCTGCTCTCGCACGGCCACGGCGACCACGTCGCCGACGTGGAGCGCATCGCGCAGCGCACCGGCGCCGAGCTGGTGGCCATTGCCGAAGTAGCAGGCTGGTTTGGGGAGAAGGGCCTGAAAGCCACTTACCAAATGAACATCGGCGGCAAGGTAAAGCTGCCCTTCGGCACCGTGAAAATGGTGCCGGCCCTGCACAGCTCCTCCATGCCCGACGGCTCCTACGGCGGCCTGGCGGCGGGCTTCGTGCTCGAAACGGGCGAAGGCAACCTGTATTTCGCCGGCGACACGGCCCTGACCTACGACCTGAAGCTCCTCGGCGAGCAGCACCGCCTGGACGTGGCCCTGCTGCCCATCGGCGACAACTACACCATGGGCATTGACGACGCGCTGATTGCCGCCCGCTGGGTGGGCGTCAAAAAGGTCATCGGCATGCACTTCGATACGTTCCCGGTCATCAAGATTGACCACGCCGAAGCCATGCGCAAAGCCGAAGAAGCCGGCATCGAGCTGGTGCTGCCGACCATCGGCCAAACGATTAATCTGTAAGTTGTCGGTTGTTAGTTGTCCGCGGGCAGTTTCTTACCTTCGAAAACTGAACACGGATAACCGACAACTGGCCACTGTCAACTAGAACGAAATGGGCAAAATCATTGCGGTAGCCAACCAGAAAGGCGGCGTGGGCAAAACCACCTCGTCCATCAACCTCGCGGCCTCGTTGGCGGCGCTGGAATACCGCACCCTGCTGGTGGATGCCGATCCGCAGGCCAACGCTACCTCCGGCGTGGGCTTCGACCCCAAGGACATCCAGCACAGCATTTACGAGTGCATGGTCGACGGCATCAACGCCCAGGACATCATCCTGCCGACCAACATCCTGCCCCACCTGGACCTGATGCCGTCCCACATCGACCTCGTCGGGGCCGAGGTGGAGATGATCAACCTGCCGAACCGGGAAGAGAAGATGAAAACGGCGCTGGAGCCCATCGTGGACCAGTACGACTTCATCATTATCGACTGCTCCCCCTCGCTGGGTCTCATCACGGTCAACGCGCTGACGGCCGCCAACTCGGTCATCATCCCCGTGCAGTGCGAGTATTTCGCCCTGGAGGGCCTGGGCAAGCTTTTGAATACCATTAAGATCATTCAGAGCCGCCTGAACCCGCAGCTGGAAATCGAAGGCATCCTGCTCACCATGTACGACGTGCGCCTGCGCCTCTCCAACCAAGTGGTAGAGGAGGTGAAGCTGCACTTCCAGCAGCTCGTGTTCGACACCATCATTCCGCGCAACGTGAAGCTGTCGGAGTCGCCGAGCTTCGGCATCCCGGTCATCCTGCACGACGCGGAAAGCAAGGGCTCGATCAGCTACCTGAACCTGGCCCGCGAAATCGTAGAGAAAAACATCGTGGCCGGCAACGGCGGCGCCTACGCCGAGGACGACGCCGCCTAAGCGCGCGGCCTCCGCGAATCCTTGCCCAGGCCCCCGGTGGGTCCGCCCTGCGCGGAGCCACCGGGGGCCTGGTCGTGTGAGGTGATTCTTAGAAAGTTACTGTTTTGCGCTCAGCCGGTCCCGCGCAAAATCTGGCACAGGAGAACGAAGCATTTATCTATAAGCATGAAAGGATGAAGCTACGCGGCAAGAATGCCCGCCGCTGTTGGGAAGGCTGCGGGAGAAACTGTAGATTCAGGGCACCGTTCGTTTGCTGCGTACCCACCCACGTACCAAAGGCAGCAGGCGCAGCGGTTATTTTTTGCTAGTCACTCTTCAATTTCTCCTACTGTGCGTAGCCTGATCTTCTGCTCGCTGGTGGCCGGACTTTGTGCCGGTAGCGCCCACCTGGCCGACGCCGGCGTTTCTTCGGCTGCCGCTTCGGCAGGCACACCCAACGGCAAATCTGCCGGGCTTCTGCCGACGCAGGAAGCTGGTACCGGCCTGACGGCCAGTTATTTCTCCAACGGTTCGTTGGCAGGCGCCCCCGTAGTACGGCGCCTCGACGCCGCTATCGACTTCCAGTGGGGCAAGGGCCGTCCGTCGCCTAGCCTGCCCGAGGATAACTTCTCAGCCCGTTGGGACGGCCTGCTGGCCGCTCCGGGCACGGGCAGTTACCGCTTCGTGGCGCGCACGAGCGGCGAGGTCCGGCTGTGGGTAAACGGCAAGAAGGTACTCGATACCTGGGCCGGTAACAAGACCGGGGGCGAAGGCTCCGTGGGGCTGGCCGCTGGCGAGAAGACGACCATCCGGCTGGAGTACGCTCACGGCGAGGGCGAGGCCAGCCTGCAGCTGCAGTGGATGGCGCCGGGCCAGGCCCCGCAGACCATTCCGACCATGTACCTATACCCCACCGACGCGCCGCTGATTCCGGACCCGGCCGCCGTGGCCGCCAAGTCGGAGGAGGTGCCCAAGGCCAAAGCCAAGGCCGTGGCGAGCGTGGAAAAGGCCGAAAATAAGGTGGCAAAAGCCGAAGCCAAGGCGGAAACCAAAGTAGAGAAGGCCGAAACCAAGGTAGCCAAGGCCGAAACCAAAGCCGACAAGGCCAGCGCCAAAGTTGTCGAGGCCGAAAAAGCGGCCCGCAAAGCCGCCGAAGCGAAAACCCCCGACGCCCCGGCGGAAGTAGAGCCGGGTGTGTACGTGCTGACTTCGCGCACCACCGGCAAGCCGCTGGAAGTGCTGGACCCCTCGCGCCCCAACAGCCGCGCCTACCAGGCCGCCGGCCTCACGCCCGTGGAAGCTGCCAAAACGGCCCCGCAGTGGCGCATTGAAAGCCTGGGCAACGGCTACTACCGCCTGATGGTGCCCGGCAACAACAAGGTGCTGGAAGTGCTTGGCAGCTCCACCTCCAACGGCACGCCCATGAACGTGTGGACCTACTACAGCGGCAACAACCAGTTGTGGCGCATCGAGCCCACCGAGCACGGCTACTACAAGCTGCTGGCCAAGCACAGCAACAAAGCCCTGAGCGTGCGCGACTCGGTGGAGGGCACCGTGCAATGGCGCTACAGCGGCAAGGAAGGCCAGATGTGGAAGCTCACGCCGGTGGAAGCCGAGGAGCCCGCCCCGCTGATCATGGCCGGTGCCCGGCCTGGCGTGGGGGCCAACAAAATGAGTATTTACCCCAACCCCAGCAACGGCGTGGTGCAGCTGCGCTACGAGCTGCCCGAGGCCATTCCGATGGGCTGGGTGCTCTACAACCAGAACGGCGCTCCGGTGCGCGTGTCGGACTACCGGCGCCAGGCCGCCGGCCCGCACCACCAGACGCTGGACTTCACCGGCCTGCCCCCGGGCGACTACAACCTGCGCATGACCGTGGGCACCGTGACGACGCGCGAGCAGCTGCAGCTGCGCAAGCCTTCCGCCGTCGAGCCGGAACCGGCTACCAGCGGCGGCAACTAGCCAGAAGGCCGCATAAAGCCACCATTGCTACAACGAGAGGCCACCCCCGGACGGGGTGGCCTCTCGCTTTTTTGCGCCTTCAGGCCGGCGCGCAGGGCGGGCGGGAAGCGCCCTAAAACCGTTTCAAGCAGGATCCGCTAGTACAGCACCCGAAACTTGATGGTATGCTCTACCTCGCGCAGGGCCTGGATGACGTCCTGATCGTACTCGCGGTTCACGTCGGTAATCACGTAGCCGATGTGCTCGTTGGTTTTCAGGTACTGGCCGAGGATGTTCACCTGGTGGGCGGCCAGCACGTTGTTGATGCGGGCCAGCACACCGGGCACGTTGTGGTGAATGTGGATGAGGCGGTGCGCGTCCTGCTGGGCCGGCAGCTGCAGGTTGGGCAGGTTCACGCTCTGCTGGGTGTTGCCGGTGTTCACGTACTGCATGATGCGCTCCGGCACAAACTCGGCAATGTTGCGCTGCGCCTCGGCCGTGCTGCCGCCGATGTGGGGCGTGAGCAGCACGTTCGAGAGGCCGCGCAGCTCGCTCTCAAAGGTTTCGGCGTTGGTTTTGGGCTCGTACGGGAACACGTCGACGGCCGCGCCGCCGAGGTGGCCGCTGCGCAGGGCGGCGGCCAGGGCGGGCACGTCCACCACGTGGCCGCGGGCGTTGTTGAGGAGCAAGGCGCCGGGCTTCATCAGCGCCAGCTCTTCGGCGCCGATCAGGCCGGTGTTTTCCCGGCGGCCGTCCACGTGCAGGGTTACGATGTCGGCCTGGCTGAGCAATTCCGGGAGCGTGCGGCACTTCACGGCGTTGCCCAGCTGCAGCTTTTCGGCGATGTCGAAGTAGAGCACCTGCAGGCCGATGGCTTCGGCCACTACCGACAGCTGCGCGCCGATGTTGCCGTAGCCGACGATGCCGAGCTTCTTGCCGCGAATCTCGAAGGCCCCGGCAGCCGATTTGTCCCACTCGCCCTGATGCATCTTTTCGCTCTTGACGGGCAGGCGGCGGGCCAGGCTGATGATTTCGGCGATGGTCAGCTCCACTACCGAGCGGGTGTTCGAAAACGGCGCGTTGAACACCACGATGCCGCGCTGCATGCACCCGACAAGGTCAATCTGGTTGGTGCCGATGCAAAAGGCGCCCACGGCAATCAGCCGGTTAGCCCGCTCCAGCACCCGCGGCGTCACCTGCGTCTTCGAGCGGATGCCCAGAATGCTCACGCCCTCGATGCGGGCCATGAGCTCCTCCTCGTCGAGACCGCCGGGCACGATTTCCACCTGGTAGCCTTCCTCCCGAAACAGCTTTTCGGCGGTGGGTTCGATGTTTTCGAGCAGCAGGGCCTTGATGCGGTTTTTAGGGTAGGAGAGGGTCATGGGGAGCTTGTTCTGGTAAAGAAACTCGTCAAAAGTGGGCGCCACCTGGTCGGCGTGGGCCACCACGGCCGGGCGGCTCACGTTTTCGGTAAAGGCGTAAAAGCGCGCCGCCAGCCCGGCCTCGCGGATCTGATAGTCGGTAATTCCGTCGCCGAGCACGTACACCGGCGCATCGTCCAGGCCCAGCTGCTGCAGCTGGCGGATCTTGCCGCCGTCCTGGCTGAGTGGGTTCGTGGAGTCGAAGCCGGTGATGTTGCCGTCGGCGTCGAAGGTGAAGGTATTGGCCAGCACCTGATCGGCCGGAATGCCGAACTCGGCCACCACCGGCTCGATAAATTCGCGGAAGCCGCTGCTCACGATGTAGATGCGGCCCGGCGCGTGCTCGTGAAAGAACGCCTGGTTGCGGCGGATGCTCTCCGACACCTTGGTGTGCAGGTGCGCTACCAGCTCCTCGAGGTGCTCGCGCCGGGCCGGCAGCAGGGCCACGCGCCGCCGCAGGGATTCGCTGAACGACACCGAGCCGTCCATGCCCCCGTCGGTGAGGGCCTTGATTTCGGCCACGATGCGCGCGCGGTCGGGGTGGCCGCGCAGGGCAATGTCGGCCAGCTCGTCCAGCCCTTCTACCTGCGTAAAAGTGCTGTCGAAGTCGATGACGAGGTACGGTAAGCTCATGAGGAAGTAATGGCCCGCACGGCGGCTGACCGGACGGGTCTGGCTGCCCGCCGGGTGCAGAACAGCGGTGAGAGGTGAGCAGAATGGCGGGATGCAACCGGGGCAAAGCCGCGGCGGGCGGGGCAGGAGGGAGCAAGCGGCAGCAGCAGGACGCGGGCCCGTAGCGCCGCCTGAGGCGCTGCATGAGACGGGCTCGGCCGCCACACGGCGTACCGCGGGCAATATCGGGCGGATGCGGGAGCAATTGCAACCCGGTCCGTAAATACCCCGCGCGGCCCGGCGCGCCGACGGCCCGAAAACAGGTCCGCCCGTCCGGGCCGGGGCGCGAACGGGCGGAAACTAGTGGCAGCCAGCGGCGCGAAAGGCCGGGCGTTAGTCATCCATTTTGGCTTTCGACTTGCGACGCTTCTCTTTCACCTTCACGTCGTCGGTGCGGGGCGTTGCGGTGCCCTGCGTCACGCCGGTGCCGGCCTGCGTCTGAATGCCCGTGCCACCGCCCGTCGTGGTCGATTCCACGGTGGTTGTGGTGGTTTCGGTGGTGGTAGCCGGAGCGGGCTGCACGATTACCGGCGCCGGGGTAGTGGTCTGGGCCGGGGTGGTCGTGGTTTGCTGCGTGGTCGTCGTGGTGCGCGTCTGGGCGTTGGCGGCAACGCCGGTCATGCACAGGGCGGCGAGAACGAGGAGCTTTTTCATGGCTAGGATCGGTCAGAGAATGAAACCATACCCGCTGCGGCGCGGGTTGTTGCGTCCCCTTTAACGTAGCTCAAGCGTGGGGGTTGGGCTGGGGCGCCGGCATCCGGCTGAACGAACCCGCCGAAAGGGGCACCCAGCGCTTGTGTGATGCTTTGACTATCAGCAAAATAATAAAGAAGAAGTAAAGGGGCAGCACCAGGCAGAAGCACGACAGGCCCGCTCCGACTGGGGCAGGCCTGCGCGTCACCGGCTAGCGGGGCTGGTTATTTGGGCGATACCCGCGGCGCGGCGCCCCGGGTTTGCCAGCGCGGGTCGAAGCGGACGCCGCCGAACAGGTAAAGCATCAGGCCCCGGGAGTAGCGAAACACCAATGGCAGCGTGACCAGCGTGGCTACGGCCACGGTGGTGATGTACACCCACAGCGGCGGGTCGCCGGCCAGGTAGTAAAGCAGTACGCCGGCCACGGTAAAGATGGCCACGGCAAAACCAAAGCTGATGTACATGGCCCCGTAGTAAAAGCCGGGTTCGGGCTCATAGCTCTGCCCGCACACGGGGCAGTGCTCGGGCATATCCGAAAACTTGGTAAGGCTGAGCGCCGAGTGCGTAAACAACCGCCCTTCGTGGCAACGGGGGCATTTGAGTTCGAGCAGGGCCAGCGAGGAAGAATCAACAGCAGCCATAACAGATGTTGCGAAGATGAAAGAGGGGCTACCTGGGCAGGTGGGCAGCCGAAACCGGTCGGACTGGAGCATACATGTGTCCCGCCGTGCCGGCGTTGGTTTCTACGGCAAAAGTACGGGCTCGGTACGCCGCCGCACCGGACTACTTCGGGGGAAGTCTGGCACAAATCAACGCTGCTGCCGGTAGGCCTCCGGGGTGCGCCCGGTGTACTTGCGGAAGTAGCGGCCGAAGTACGAAGGGTCGTCGAAGCCCAGCTCGTAGGCTACCTGCGCCACCGACAGGGCCGAGTGGACCAGCAGGCGCTGGGCCTCCACCACCACCCGCTCGTGAATGAGGGTACTGGCCGTCTTGTTGAGCACACGCCGGCACACGGCGTTCAGGTGATTGGCCGTCAGGTGCAGCAGCTGAGCGTACTCCTGCACGGTGCGGTGGGTGCGGTAGTGCTGGTTCAGCAAGGCCCCGAATTGCCGGATCTGCTGCAAGGCCAGGTGGGGCCCGCCCGTAGCCGGCGCCGCCGCGTGCCGGGCGGCCAGCTCCAGGCACAGGTGCAGGTACGAGCGCACCACCTCGGCCTGCTCGGGCTGCTCGCGGGTGGTTTCCTGGTAGAGGCGCTCCAGCAGCGGCAGCAGCTCGGTTTCCTGGGCCGGCGGCGGCAGGTAGAGCACGGGCGGGTGCACGCCGTCGAAAAACGGGTACTGGTAGAGCCGCGGGCCGGGGTGGCGAAACAGGTAGAACTCGGCCGCGAAGAACACCACGTAGCCCTGCGCCTCGGGCGGCAGCTGCCAGTGGTGCACCTGCCCGGGCGCCAGCAAAAACACGCTGCCGGGCCGGAGCGCGTACGTGACCTGGTCGATGGTGTGCGTGCCCTCGCCGGCCGTCACGTAAATCAGCAGGTAGAAGTCGTGGGCGTGGGGCTCGCGCACGTGCGGAAACCGCGCCAGGTGCGTGGCCAGCCGCTCGGCGTAGTAGGGCCGCTGCGTTGCCGGCTGCGGAAACGAGGCCAGATCAAGTATGGGCGGGGCGGAAACGGGCTTCATGCGGGGAAGGGGCAAGCAGCTCCAAAGAACGGCAGGACGCACCGTATGTGCGCCCGGCCGGGACCATCGGCGTGGCCAATCAAGTACAGCGGCCCCGCACCGAATGCTCCCGGCCGCCACGATTCGCAACGTACCTTTGGCCGCAACCGGCGCCGGCGCGAACTTATTGGGCCACCCGGGGTTAATACCGCCATGCCGTTAGCTACCCGTCCGGCGCCTGCCCCGCGCCGCGCCGCTTTTGTTTTCTTTCTGTTCGCCCTGCTGATGCTGGCCGATTCTGCTGCTGCCCAACCCGCCGCACCGCTGGTGCCGCGCGTGCGCACCTTTGCTTTCGAGTACCAGACCGTGGTGGCGGCCGTGCCCGCCGGCGGCAAGGCGCTGGACCTCTGGCTGCCTGTGCCCCACGCCGATGCCTCGCAGGATATCAAGGGCCTGCAGATCGACTGCCCGTACCCGTACCAGGTGCGGGAAGGGCAGTACGGCAACCAAGTGCTGCACCTGCGCGTGAGCCCGTCGGCCGGGGCGCCGTTCACCGTGGCGCTGCGTTGCCAGGTAACGCGCCGCGAGCACATCAACCCGCTGCTGCCCAAAGTAGCCGGCCGCAAGCTGCCCAAGGAGCCCGCCGATCCGAACATGAGCCGCTGGCTGGCCCCCGACCGCCTCGTGCCCCTCGACGATTCCATCCGCATCTGGGCCCTGCGCGTGGCGGCGCAGGCCCGCGCCACCACGGAGCTGGAAAAGGCCCGCGCCATCTACAACCACGTGGTGGCCACCGTCAAGTACGACAAGAGCGGGCAGGGCTGGGGCCGCGGCGACATCTACTACGCCTGCGACGCGCGCCGGGGCAACTGCACCGACTTTCACGCCCTGTTCATCGGGTACTGCCGCGCCCTGGGCATCCCGGCGCGCTTCAGCATCGGCTTTCCGCTGCCCGCCGAGCGCGGCGCGGGCGAGGTGAAGGGCTACCACTGCTGGGCGGAGTTCTACACCAAGCAAACCGGCTGGGTGCCCATCGACGCCTCCGAAGCGGCCAAGAACCCCGACAAGCGGGAGTACTTCTTTGGTCACCACGACGAAAACCGGGTGGAACTCACCCGCGGCCGCGACCTGGTGCTGACGCCCCCGCAACAGGCCGAGCCGCTCAACTACTTCGTGTACCCCTACGCTGAGCTCGACGGCAAGCCATTCTCCAGCCTCACCAACCAGTTTCGCTACCGCGACGCGACGGAATAGCTGCCGGCCTCACGATTTTCAATCAGCACGTCATATCGAGCTTGCCGCGACGTCGCGCGGGCTGAAACAGGGAGCTAACCTCCTCGCTGATCGAAGAGGTTAGCTCCCGGACGAAATGTTTCGACATGCTGGCGTTCTGCTGCGGGCTTGTGGCGCCGCCTGCGAGCCGGCCTACACCAAAATGTTATTTACCGCCGTGATGGGGGCTGGCAGGTCCGTTTCGTCCAGCATGTCGCGCAGGTCGATTTCGATGGTGCGCGAGATGTTGCTGATCGGTACGTCGTTGGCGCTGCCCTCGAAGGGGTTGGCGCTGCTTTCGCCCACCCGGTCCAGGGCCAGGAACACCCACATCAGCAGGGCGGCGAAGGGAATGTTGATCCACACCGAGTAACCCTCTAGGAAGGTGCCCGCGCCGAGCTTGTTGAACTCGTTGATGAGCCCGAACGGCACCAGCAGCACGAACAGGTACAGCAGGATGGTGGTGATGGAGGAGAAGTTGCGCGGGTAGGGGAAGTTCTTGATGCGCTCGGCCCGGCCCTGGTGCTCGTAGAGCGCCGTAATGGCCGTTTGCAGCTGCATAAGCTGCAGTTCGGTAAGGGCCGCGCCCAAGCCATTGAGCTGCCGGGACTGCAGGGCCAGCAGTTGGGTGGCGCGGTTTTTCTTGGTCAGCACATAAGCCAGCTCCTGCGGGTCCAGGTAGCGGGCCAGCTCCGGCTCCAGCGGCGCGTGGTGCTCCGGAATCTGGAAGTGGCGGGCGTACTCGCGGTTGGCCGGGTCGTTGAGGTTTTCCCAGACGCGGGGCTCGCGCAGCTGGTAACGTAGCGCCGTCAGCCAGGCGTAGTGACGGGCGAAGATCAGGGGCACGGCCTCGGGAGCGGTGGCGGCCAGAAAGTCGCGCACCATCACGGCGAAGGCCCGGCTGGCGTTGATGATGCTGCCGTAAATCTGCCGGGCTTCCCAGAGGCGGCCGTAGCTGGAATTGTTTTTGAAGCCCACCAGAAACGACACGGCCGTGCCCAGCAGGGCAATGGGCACCCAACTCAGGGAGAGGAACGTGAAGCCCAGGAAGTGGTAGAGCAGCGTGGGCAAGGCGGCCCAGAGCAGGCAGCGGTACAGGTCGCGGCGGGTCCAGTACAGCACTTCGCGCAGGCTGAAGTTGCGGCCGGCGTGCATAGGCAGTGGGGTGGGGGCCGGCGGGACGGTCCGCTGGCGAAGTAAACATAGCAGCGGCCGGGCGCTCGGCAATGCCCGCGCCGCTGCTACCTTGCCGGCTCGCTCACCGCTGACCACGATGCAGATACCGTTTACGCCCGTGGTGGTGCTGCTGCTGGCCGTGGTGGCCCAGGCCGCGTTTGCGGCCGGGCTGCTGTGGCTGGCCCCGCACAACCGCCGCCCCAACCGCCTGCTCGCCCTGCTCATGCTGGCCCTGGCGCTATGGATACTCGACGGCTTTTTCCGGGTGGCCGGCATCTACCAGCAAAACCCCGGCTGGTACTTCGCGCCCATCTACTATTCCCTGGCTTTTGGGCCGCTGCTCTACTTCTACGCCCGCAGCCTCACCAACCACGACTTTCGCCTGCAGCCCCGCCACCTGCTGCACTTCGCGCCGGTACTGCTGCAGGCCGCTCTTTACGCCGGTCTGCGCCTGCAGAGCTACGAAACCCGCAACTGGTTCTGGCAGCACGTGCACCGGCCCTTTACTTACCGCCTGGAGTTTATCGGTACGTGGCTATCCTTGATGGTGTACCTGGCCCTGAGCCTGCAGTTGCTGCGCCGCTACCGCCGCTACCTCGACGACAACTTTTCCGAGACCTCCCAGCTGCGCCTGCGCTGGCTGCGCGTGCTGCTGGTGCTGCTGGCCGTGGTCAGCGCGCAGTGGCTGGTGGAAGTAGTGCTGCGCGAGTTTTTCGACCTGTACTACCGCTACGACTACTCCACGGAGCTGCTGGGTTTTGTCGTGTTTCTGATCGGGGTAGTGGGCCTGCGCCAGGCCGATATGCGGGCCGTGCACTTCGGCCCGGAAGAAACGGCCGAGCAGCTCGCTCCGCCGGGCCCGGCGGCACTGCCTACGTTGGCCGCGCCCACCGCCGCCCCCGTCGATGCCCCGGAGCCGCGCGCGCAGCCGGCCGTCGATCCGGTGGCGCTGGCGCGCGTCCGCTGGGCGCTGGAAGACGAGCGGCTGTACCTGAATCCCACGCTGACCCTGGCCGAGCTGGCCGCGCACACCGGCCTGCCGCCCCGCCTCGTCTCCTTCACCGTGAACCAGGGCTTCGGCAAGTCCTTCAACGAGCTGGTCAACGGCTACCGCGTAGCCGAGGTGCAGCGCCGCCTCGCCGCCACCGACGACGCGGCCCGGCTCACGCTGCTGGGCATTGCCTTTGAGAGCGGCTTTAACTCCAAAACCACCTTTAACCGCATCTTCAAGCAGGTAACCGGCCTGGCCCCCAGCGAATTCAACCGCGGGCAGTAGCCTCTGAGCTTCGTCGCCAACAGGTGCCAAATCAGGTTTTGGGACGCCCCACATCCGGCACTGGGGCGCTTGCGCGGCGGGCGGCGGCCACCTTCGGGTCATGGTTCTACCAACCCGACCCGACCCGTGAAAACCCCGCTGTTACTGCTGCTGGCGCTGCCCCTGGCCGCCGCGGCCCAGGCGCCACCCTCCGCTTGGTCTGACCACTCCCGCGCCCTGCCCGACAAGCTCCGCCAGGTGCCGGTGGGCCTCTCGCTCTGGCACACGCCCAACCCCAATTACCCCGAGCCCGACTCGGCTCAGCCCGGCCGCTACGTGTGGAAGCACCGCACCATGGTGCGCGCGGAGGTGGCCGATCTGGAAATTGTGGAGTGCGGCAGCTTTATCTGGTACAGCGCCGCCGGCTGGCAGGCCAACATGCGCGAAACGCCGGCCGAGTTTGCCGAGCTGTTCGACTGCCCGCAGGGCCAATTGCGCCAGGGCCGCACCTATACCTTCGGGCGCAACTACCGGTACGCCAGCAGCGCCCGGCAGCTCTACGGCGGCGACGCGCTCTGGTACATCCTGGCCCGCGACAAGCAGGGCCGGCTCTACAAGGGCTTCGGCCTGATCGAAACGGAAGCCACTCCGCGCTAGTCCTGCCCACCACCTCTTCCTGCTGAATTCCGCCATGTTCACGCGTCGCCTGCCTTATTTTGCCATGTGCGCCGGCCTGCTGGGGCTGTTGCTTGCTGCGGCGGCCTTCCGCCCGGCCGCCATCCGTTACACCGTGCAGCCCGCGGCCAGCCGCCTGGTTTGGGTGGGCCACGCCGAGGTCGGCAGCTACGCTCCCAGCGGTACCGTGCCGCTCAGCCACGGCTCGTTTGAGTACGACGGCACGACGCTGCGCAACGGCCGTTTCGTGGTGAACCTCGCCTCCCTGCACCACGATAACGCCCAGCTGCAACAACACCTGCGCGGCGCCGAATTCTTCGACGTGGCGCGGTTTCCGACGGCCGAGTTCCGCCTGCAGACCGGGCTGCCCGCGCAGGTGCGCGGTCTACTTTCCATCAAAGGCGTCCGCCGGCCAGTGAGCTTCCCGCTTACCGTCACGCCCATCGCCGGCGGCCTGCGCCTGCGCGGCACCGTCTCCCTCGACCGCACCCAGTTCGGCATTCGCTACCGCTCCACCCGTTTCTTCGCTGACCTCGGCGACCAAGCCATCCGCAATGACTTTCAGCTGCTTTTCGACGTGATGGCTACCGCCCGGCCAAAATAGCGTACTGATGCGCAACGCATTGGCGAACAATGAAAGCTGTAGCAATATGCTATTTTAGTTAGCAAACTATTGGCTATATATTTTAGTATGTGGTATATTTGTCCGACAACGCTAACGGGACAATGGCTATGCACGAACGCGCTTTGAGTACCCTGGAGTTGGAGGCTTGGACGGAGCAGGCCTGCCACGAAATCGACGGGCAGCCCGCCCTGGCGCGGGCCAGCGCCACCCAGCAGTTCCGCGGCGACATTGAGGGGACCGGGCAGCTGGAAGTGCTGCTGACCTACCACTCCGATGGCTCGGCCAGCTCCGTGGGCCTGGAGCGCGTGGTCGGCCGCGTAGGCGGGCGCCAGGGCAGCTTCGTGCTGGAGCACAGCGGCAGCGTGGAGGATGGCGTGAGCAAGGCCAACCTGGCGGTGGTGCCCGGTTCTGGCACCCACGGGCTCGGGGGGCTGCGCGGGCGCGGCTGGGTGGTGCGGCCCGCCGGCCGCGGCGGGGCCCTTACCCTGGAGTACGAATTTCAGGAGTAGCCCCGCGGCGCGCGGCCGTGCAGCCTCCGGTGGGCGCGACGGTCAGTAGCAAGCTGCCCTGTTCTTGCTGCTCCCATGTTGCGCCACTTGCTTTGCTGGGGGTTCAGTGCCCTGCTGCTGAGCCTCGCCCCGCCCGCGTTTTCGCAAACCGCCGCCCCTGCCGACGAAGCCCGGCTGCAGGCGCTGTTCGCCGATTTTGCCCGCGACTACCGCGCGCTGGGCGTGCGCCCGCTGCAGCTTGATTACCAGCAGAACCTACGCCTGATTCCGGCGCCGGGTGAGCTGCAGCGGCGCCAGCAGGTGCTGCGTGAGTACCAGCAGCGCCTCGGCCGGCTGAGCCGGGCGCAGCTGGCCCCCGATTCGCGCTACGACTTCGACCAGCTGGCCTACGAGCTGGCCTTCAACCTGCGCCGCGCCGAGCTGGAGGAGCGGTTTGTGCGGGCCCGTCCCGACCGTGCCAGCGCCGCGTCGGGCCTGGCCACCCTGCCCGACGCGGCCGCCTGGTACGCCCTGTACGCGCAGCGTTACACCTCTTTGGCGCTGACGCCGGCCGAGCTTCTGGCCTTCAGCGAAGCGGAAGTGCGCCGCGTGCAGGGCCAGATCCGGCGCCTGCGCCGCGTACTCGGGTACGGCGCCGACAGCGCCGGCTTCTACCGCCACCTGCAAAGCCCGGCCTTTCAACTTACCGACGAAGCCGAAGTGCGCCGCCGCTACGCCCGCATCCGGCAGCGGGCCCGCGCCGGGCTGCCGCGCCTTTTTGCCGATACCGCTCTGCCGGCCGTGGCCATTCGCGTCATTGCCGATTCGGGGCCGGCCACGCCACCCGGCTACTACCAGCCTGACGAAGCCGGCCGCGACGAAGCGGGCCCGACGCTGGGCGCGTTTTACTTTAACTTCTACCGGCAGCGCCACAACGTGCGGGCCATGGAATGGACCTTTCTGCACGAGGGCGTGCCCGGGCACCACTACCAGTTCAGCCTGAACCGCCAGCAGCAGGCCCGGTTGCCTGCCTTCAAAAGCTTCTTCCTCTACAACGCCCACTTCGAAGGCTGGAGCGCCTACGTGGAGTACCTCGGCCACGACCTCGGCCTGTACCAGGACCCTTACAGCGAGCTGGGCAAATGGGAGTGGGACCTGGTGCGCTCCGTACGCGTGGCCCTCGATGCGGGCATTCACGCGCAGGGGTGGAGCAAGGCGCAGGCCCTGGCCTACTGGCGCCAGCGCGTGCCCGGGGCCGACGACATTGCCGAGCGCGAAGTCAACCGCTGCGTGGCCTGGCCGGGGCAGGCCCTGAGCTACAAGCTGGGGGCCGCGCGCCTGCTGCAGCTGCGCACGCAGCTGCAGCAGCAACAGGGGAGCCGCTTCGATATCCGCCGCTTTCACGCGCTGGTGCTCAGCCGCGGCCAGTTGCCGCTGCCGGTGCTCGAGCAGCTGGTGCGCGATAAGGCCTGAGCCAAGGCAGCGCGCACCGTGGCGCTGGGCTACGGCTCCGACGGCGGCTCGGCCGCGGCGGTTGGGGTGCGCTGGGCCGGTACGGTGCCGGGCAGGTACAGCCGGAACGTGGTGCCTTCCTGCACGACGCTGTCCACGGTGAGGCGCCCGCCCATCTGCTGCACAATGCGGTTGACCAGGTACAGGCCCATACCCGAGCCCGGCACGTGGTCGTGAAAGCGGCGGAACATTTGGAACAGCTCCCGCCCGTGGCGCTGCAAGTCGATGCCCAGGCCATTATCCTGCACCGAAAGCACCGGCACGCCGCCCTCCAGCGACGTGGAAATGCGCACGTGGGGCGCCCGTCCCGGCGCGGCGTATTTGAGCGCGTTGCTCAGCAAGTTGTAGAGGATGCTTTGCAGGTTGGGGCGCACGAAGATCAGGGCCGGCACGGCCGCAAAATCCAGCTCGAAGCGGGCCCCGAGCAGATGCGCCTGCACCTGCAGGCCGCGGATAACCTCTTCCGTGAACGGCCGCAGCTCCAGCCGTTCGGCGGGCAGCTGCTCGTGCTGGCGCTGCACCTGCACCACTTCCGAGAGGTCCTGAATCGTGCGGTGGATTTGGTGCAGGGCGTTTTCGAACATGCCCACCAGCTCCAGGGCCGCCGGGTCGTCGAAGCGGGCCGAGCGGGTGAGTTCCTGGAAGATGCCGGCCATGTTGTCGATGGGCTGGCGCAAGTCGTGCGAGGCCGTGTACACGAAGCTGTCCAGGTCCTGGTTGATGCGCAGCAGCTGCGCATTCTGCGCCAGCAGTTGCTGCTGGGCCTGCTTGAAGTCGTGGATGTCGGTGCTGGTGCCGAACCACTTCACGATGCGGCCTTCCGCGTCGCGCATGGGCGTGGCCCGGTGCAGAAACCAGCGGTACTGCCCGTCCTGGGCGGAGCGCAGGCGGCTTTCCTGCTCGTAGTTTTGGCCGGAGCGGAAGGCCCGCAGGTACTTTTCCATCACTCCGGCCGCGTCTTCGGGCGGCACCAGCTCCGACCAGCCGAAGCGCAGCGCGTGCTCCACCGTCATGCCGGTCAGCTCGGTCCACCGCTGGTTCAGGTAGTCCAGCTCGCCGCCGGGCAGGGCCGTCCACACCACCTGCGGAATGCTCTCGGCCATGAACCGGAACCGGGCCTCGCTGCGCAGCAGCTCGTCGCGCAGCTCGCGCTGCTCGTGGTTATCCACCAGCGTGCCGTACCAGCGCACGGGGTGGCCGGCGGCGTCCAGCTCGGGCACGGCGCGGCACAGCTGCCAGCGGTACTCCCCGCCGTGGTGCCGCAAGCGGTACTCGAATTCCAGCGGCGTGTCCTGCACTTGGCCGAACACCGCGCGCACCGTCGCCTGGTCGTCCGGGTGGACCAGCGTGGGCCATACCGCGTCGGCATCGATTGCGGGCGGCTGCCCCGTCAGCTGGTACCACTGCGGGCTCAGGTATTCCAGGTGCAGGGCGCGGTCCAGGATAAAGGAAATGGCCGGCAGGGCCTCGGTGAGGCTGCGCAGCCGCTCGTCCTGGCGCCGCACCTCGGCCTGCAGGGCTTCCGCCCGCTGCCGGGCCTGCACCTGCTCGGTCACGTCGAGGGCAAAGGACATGATGCCCCGCGACCCGGGCCGGTGCGCCAGCTCGGGCAGGAGCTGGTAGGTGAAGCTGAAGTAGCGGGTCTCCTGCTGCCCGGTGCCGGGGTTGAGAATGGTAATGGGTTGCTCCAGGGCCGTGAACGGCTCCCCGGTGCGGTACACCTCGTCGAGGATGCGCACGAAGCCCTGTTCGGCCACCTCCGGCTGGGCATCCACCACGCGTGCGCCCAGCTGCACCCGCTCACCCACCAGCGCCAGCATCTGCGGCGAAAGGTAGGTGTAGCGGTGTTCGGGGCCCTCCATGGTGTTGACGATGGCCGGCAGGGTGCGCAGCATGCGCTGGAACTGCTCGTCCTTGAGCTGCAGCTGCTGCTGGAAACGCTTCTGGTCGTCGATATCAGTGTTGGAGCCGTACCAGCGCAGCACCTGCCCGGCCGCGTCCAGCTCGGCCTCGGCCTGGTTCAGAAACCAGCGGTACTGCCCGTCGCGGCCCCGGAAACGCAAATCGAAGCGCCAGCCGCGGTTGTCAACGCGGGCCGCGCGGTACTCCTGCTCCACGCGGGCCAGGTCGTCGGGGTGCACCACGCGGCGCCAGTGCTCGGCAATGGTGGAGTGGGCAGGCAGGCCGGTGTACTCGTACCACTGCGGGCTCACGTAGTGGCCGGCGCCCGCGGCCTCGTTGATGTACGTGATGAGCGGCAGCGCCTCGGTCATGCGGCGGAGCCGCTCGTCGCTGCGGCGCACTTCGGCCTGCAGCTCGGCCGTGCGGCGGCGGGCCAGCACCTGCTCCGTCACATCCACGCCAAAAGCCAGAATGCCCTGCGCCTCGCCGCGCCCGTCGAAGAGCGGCTGGTACACGAAGTTCAGGTAATGCTCGCGCAGGTTGCCGGTGTCCGGGTCGAGCACCCGCAAGGGCGCTTCCTGCGCTTCGTAGGTCTGGTTGGAGCGGTACACCTCGTCGAGCAGGGCCACAAACCCCTGCTCGGCCACTTCGGGCAGCAAGTCGGCGGCCCGCTCGCCCAGGCGGATGCGCCCGCCCATCAGCTCGTGGTAGCTGGGCGTGACAAAAGCGAAGCGGTGCTCGGGGCCCACCACCGTGGCCACGTAGGCCGGCAGCTGGCTCAGAATCTGCTGCAGCTGCCGATCCTTGATTTCCAAGCGCTGCTGCAGCTGCTTCTGCTCATCAATGTCTACGCTGGAGCCGTACCAGCGCAGCACCTGCCCGGTCGGGTCGAGCAGGGGCACGGCGTGGGTGAGCACCCAGCGGTAGGCGCCGTCGTGGCGGCGCAGGCGGTACTCGCCCGTCCAGGGCCGGCGCAAGCGGCGCGCTTCGGCAAAAAGGCCGCGCATGCGGTCGGCGTCGGCCGGGTGCACGGGCTCGTCCCAGTGCGTGAGGGCGCGGGCCGCATCTTGGCCGGTGTAGGCCTGGCGCTGCGGGTTCACGTAGAGCATGCGCCCCTCCGCGTCGGTGATGTACACGTACAGCGGCAGCGACTCCACCAACAGGCGAAATTGCTCGTTGTGCTGGCGTACTTCCTCCTGCAGCTCGGCGGCGCGGCGCTGGGCCAGCACGCGCTGCGTTACGTCGAGGCCAAACACGAGGATGCCCGTGGAGCGGCCCTGCTCGTCGGTGAGGGGCTGAAAGACGCCGTCGAAGTACCGCGTGGGCTCCAGGGCGTCGGGCGCCATGGGCACTTCGTTGAGCACGTAAGGCTGCTGGGTGCGGTACACCTCGTCGATGAGGGCCACGAAGCCATTGGCCACGAGCTCGGGCCGGGCCACCGCCGCGGGCACGCCCAGCTCCATGCCGTCGCCGAGCAGCTCGCGGCTGCGTTCGTTGAGGAAGGTGTAGACGTGGTCGGGGCCCGCCAAGGTGACGATGTGGGCGGGCAGAAGCCGCAGAATCTGCTGCAGCTCCCGGTCCTTGTCGGCCAGTTGCTGCTGGCTCCGCTTCAGGTCGTGGATGTCGGTGCCGGTGCCCAGCCAGCCCGTGATGCGGCCCGCCGCGCTGCGGCGCGGTACGGCCTGCACCAGCATCCAGCGGTAGGTGCCATCGGAGCCGCGCAAGCGGTACTCCACCTGGTACTCCTGGCCGCTGGCCAGGGCCCGCTGCCACGCGCCCTCCACGCCGGGACGGTCGTCGGGGTGGATGTCGTCGAGCCAGCCCCAGCCCAGGGCCTGCTCCAGCGTGCGGCCGGTGCGGCGCAGCCACCAGGGGTTCTGGTAATCGGCCGCCCCGCTGGCGTCGGTGGTCCAGATCATCAGCGGCAGCTCCTCCAGTAGCCGGCGGCTGTGCTCCTGGGTTTCGGCCAGCTCCTGCTGCATGCGCCGGCGGTCTAGCTCGGCCAGGTGCTGCGCCGTCACATCTTCGGTTTCCTGTAGGATGAAGCGCAGGGCGCCCTGCTCGTTGAGGATGGGGTAGTGGGTGGCCTGCCAGTAGCGCTCCTCCAGGCCGCCGCCCTGCGCGGCGGGCCGCTCCAGGTCGTAGCGGATCAGCGGCATGGTGTGGGCCTCCTTGTGGCGGCGCACGTGTTCGAGCGAGGCCCGGAGGATGTCGGCCTCGCTTTGGTCTGCGGCCGGAAAGGCGTCAAACAAGGGCTTGCCGACAATTTCCTCGCGGCTTTTCATAGCCACCGCCGCGTGGCGGTCGGTATGGTCGAGTACCGTCGCGGCCGCGTCCGGGGCCAGCAGCAGGAAGCTGCCCGGCAGGTGGCGGAACAAGGCCAGGTAATCGGACGACGCGGCGGATGGCACCATGAACGAGCAAGGAAAAGCGGGGAAGGAGTCGGGCCGCTCAGGAAGCGGCCCCGGGCTTGGTAAAGCTACCGAAATAATGGGCGGCCGGGCCGGCCACAAACCGGCATCAACCTTCGGAGTACAGCGTGCCCGCCTTGTCGGCCGATACCTTGATGCCCTTGATCAGGGCCGAGCTGAAGCCTTGGTGCTCCATCTCGTTGAGCCCGGCGATGGTGCAGCCTTTGGGGGAAGTCACCTTGTCGATTTCCTGCTCCGGGTGCGAGGCCAGCTGCAGCAGCAGGGCGGCGGCCCCCTTGGCCGTTTGGGCGGCCATGGTCAGCGCGTCGTGGGCGTGAAAGCCGATTTCGGTGCCACCCTGCGAAGCCGCCCGGATGGCCCGCAGGAAAAATGCCACCCCGCAGGCGCACAGCGCCGTCGCCGAAGTCATCAGCTCTTCCTGAATGCGCACGCACACGCCCACCGTGTCGAACAGGCGCTCCACCAGGGCCACGTCGGCGGGCGCGGCCTCGTCGGCGGCCACGCAGGTCATCGACTGGCCGATGGCAATGGCGGTGTTGGGCATGGCGCGCACCACCCGGGCCTGGGGCAGCTGCAGGCGCTGCCGAATGGCTTGGCAGCTTACCCCCGAGGCCACCGACACGAACAGGTGACGGGCCGGGTTGAGGCCGGGGCGCAACTCGTCGAGCAGTTGGTTGAGCTGCTGGGGCAGCACAGCCAGCACCACCAGATCGGCGTCGGCCAGGGCGGCGCGGTTGTCGGCGGTGGTGCGGTAGCCGGCCGCGGCCAGCGGCGCCAGCGCCCCCACGGTGCGGCGGGTGAGGGTAATGGCGTCTGGGGTGGCCAGGCCGGCTTTCACCAGGCCCTTGGCCAGCGACAAGCCGATATTGCCACTGCCCAGGATGGCGATGCGTAGAAGATCAGCGTTCATAGGCTGCAATAGTAGCGCGCCGGGCGGTTTCTTTCACGTGGCGGAACGCTACGTTCGGCCAGCAAATCCGTCCATTGGGCGAGAAGCACCTGTCGGCCCTGGCACGGGCATGTATTTTCGAAGGCTCCATTAGGCTACCAAATTCCGCATGTCCGTTTCAGCTGCCGGCGCTTTAGCCGATCTGCAAGCTGCCTTGGCCCACGCCGAGGCACGCATCGCCGACCTCACCCAAGCCCTGCACCAAGCGACCCACGAGGCCGACCGGGCCACGCGCCAGCTGGCCGTCGTGACGGAGCGCCTGCCCATCGGAGTGCTGTGCGTCGGGCCAAACGAGCGGGTGCTGGGGCTCAACGCCCGGTATTTCGAGCTGTTGGGCTTGGATGCGGACGTAGCCGACTGGCTGGACAAGCCTGCCCCCGAGCTGCAGGAACTGGTGAGGCGGCACGGCGTGGGCGCATACGGCACGCCTACCCAGGCCGCCGGTGCCCCGCCGGCCTACCACACCGTGGTGCTACCCGACGGCCGCGTGCTGCGCCGCCGCCGGGTGATTCTGGCCGAAGGCGGCTACGTGGAGCACCTCAGCGACGTGACACGCGCCGACCTGGACGAAGGCATGCTAGCCGCGGCCACCATGCCCGAGCACAGCCCCTATGCCATGATTCGCTATGCCACTGACGGCGAGGTGCTTTACGCCAACGCGGCCGCCTGGCGGCTGCGCCAGCAGCTGCACGAAAAGAGCCCGGAGAAGGTGCGAGGGCGGTTTTTTGAGCTGGTGGGCGTGGCGCTGCAGGCCGGCGAGCCGCGCCAGATGGAGCTGGCCATCGAGGGCCGTCAGTTTCAGGTGTACGCGGTACCCTTCGCGGCCGAGGCCTACGTCAACCTGTACCTGCTTGACATCACCGACCGCCACCACGCCCAGGCCCAGACCCGCGCCAGCGAGGCCCGCCTGGCGCAGCAGCAGCGCCTCACGCAGGACATCCTCGATACGGTTTCCAACACCGTGGTGGTGCGCTCGGCCACCGGGCAGGAACTGTTCAGCAACCGCGCTTTCCGCGAGCTGATGCACCGCAGCCTGCGCACCGACGAGGACATAATGGAAAAGTACCGCACGGCCACCGAGCGGGTACTGCGCACCGGCCGCGATGAAGCCCTGACCGTGCCGCTGACCCTGCAAGATGGGGCCGTGCGCTGGCTACACGTAGAGCTGCGCCGCCTCAGCCGCCCCGAGGCCGAAGCCGCTATCCTCATCGTCTCCACCGACGTGACGGCGCTGACCCTGGCTCAGCGCGAACTGGCCCAGGGCCAGCGCCGCTACAATGAGCTGATGGACTACGCCCAAGCCCTGATCTGGACCCACGACCTCGACGGATACGTGCTGTCGGCCAACCCGGCCCTGCAGCAGCTGCTCGGCGTGGGCCTGGCCGAAGCCTTGGTGGGACGGCCCCTGCAGGACGCCTTCGAGCCCGAGCGCCACGACGAAGTGCTGGAATACCTGGCGCGCATCCGCGAGCAGGGCGAACACGCCGGCCTCGTGAAGCTGCGCGACCAACAGGGCGGCCTGCACTACGTGCAGCAGTACAGCCGCCGGGTAAATGAGCCGGAGCGCGAGCCGTACGTCATGGCCTTCGGGCACGACATCACAGAGCGCGTGCTAGCCGAGCGGGCCATGCAGCGGGCCAAGGAAGCCGCCGAAGCGTCGGCCACAGCCCGGGCCAACTTCCTGGCCAACATGAGCCACGAAATCCGCACCCCGCTCAACGGCGTGCTGGGCATGGCCACGCTGCTGGCCAAAACCCCGCTGGATCCGCGGCAGGCCAATTTCGTCGATGTGATTCGCAGCTCGGGCCAGCACCTGCTCGGCGTCATCAACGACGTGCTGGACATTGCCAAAATCAGCTCCGGCAAGGTCGAGTTTGAGCAGCGCGCATTCAATCTCTGCGACTCGATGGGCGCCGCCATTCAGCCCCTGGTGCTGCAGGCCGCGCAGAAGGGCCTGACCTTCAGCGGTACTCCGCTGCGCACCAGCTGCGCTTACCCCTGGGTGCTGGGCGACGCGCACCGGCTCAACCAGATTCTGATCAACCTGACCGCCAACGCCGTGAAATTCACCGACCCCGGCGGGCACGTGGACGTGGTGGGCCGGCAGCTGGCCGAAACCGCCGATTCGCTGACCGTAGAATTTCGGGTGAGCGACACGGGCCCGGGCATTGCCCCGGAACGCTTGGAGCGCATCTTCGACAGCTTCACCCAGGCCTACGCCGATACGGCGCGCAAGCACGGCGGCACGGGCCTGGGCCTGACCATCAGCCGGGCGCTGGTGGAACAGATGGGCGGCGAGCTGACCGTGGAGAGTGAGCTGGGCAAGGGCAGCACCTTCGCCTTCACCGTCACGCTGCCCAAGGCGGCCGCGGCGGCGCCCGCCACGGCCCCGGCCGCCCTCGATACCGGGGCGCTGCGCGGCAAGCGCGTGCTGCTGGTCGAAGACAACGAAATCAACCGTGATGTGGCCCGCCTGCTGCTGGAAGAATGGGGCGTGCTGGTCGACGAGGCCATCCACGGCGAACAGGGCGTGCAGAAGTTCTACGCCGGACCGGACTACGACGCGGTGCTGATGGACATTCAGATGCCGGGCATGAACGGCCTGGAAGCCACTGCCCGCCTGCTGCAACACCCCGACCCGGCCCGCGCGGCGACGCCCATCGTCGCACTGACGGCCAACGCCTTCCGCGAAGACAACGAGCAGTACCTGGCCGCCGGCATGACGGCCTGCCTGGCCAAGCCCTTCGAGGAAAGTGAACTGTACGGCGTCCTGGTTGAGGTGATGGCCCGGCCGCGCGCCGTGGCCACGCCGCCGGCCTACGACCTCGGCCCGCTGCGCGACATGGCGCGTGGCAAGGAGGCTTTTGTGGTCAAGATCATCCGCTCCTTTCTCACCAACATACCCGAGAGCCTGCTGGCCCTCGAAGCCGCCGCGGCGGCCGGGCATTGGGCCGAGGTGGCGCGTACCGTGCATCACATCAAGCCCAACCTGACCGCGCTCCGCATCACCGGCACCGACGGCCCGGTGGCCCAGCTGGAACAGTTTCGCCACGACGTGCCCGTGCACCTGCCCGATGCCGAACTGCGCGCCGTGGCCGAGCAGCTGACGGCCGCCGTGCAGCGCGCCCTGCGGGAGCTGCCCCGGGAACTGCCGGCGGAATGAGACCTTGGGCAGAACGCCCCGGGGCACCGGCCGCTACTGCCTCTGCTCACTTACCACGAACGGCCCGGGCAAGCGCCCGGGCCGTTCGTGGTAAGTGAGTAAGGGTGGAGAAAAACCAGCGGCCGGTACCGGTCGCACCTACAGTCCGCGCAGTTGCCGCATGAAGTCCTCGGCGTACGACTTGCCCACCGGCACTTCGTAGGAGCCGACCTGCAGCATGTTGTCCTGCACCGAGTCGATGCGGCGGGTGTTGACGATGTAAGAGCGGTGCACCCGGCGGAAGTGGGCAAAGGGCAGGCGCTCCTCCAAGGCCTTGAGGGTGATGTACACGATGTGCTTCTGCGACTCGGTTACCAGGATCGAGTACGTAGACATGGCCTCGATGAAAAGCACGTCGTTGAAATCAAGCCGCAGCAGCTTGTTGTTGACCTTCACAAACAGCTCGGAGTCGTTGGCCGATATGGACGCGGGCGCCGCGGCCGCACGCTGGCTGCGCACCCGTTCCACGGCCTTGAGAAAGCGGCCGTACTCCACGGGTTTCACCAGGTAATCGGTCACGCGCAGGTCAAAGGCGTCGACGGCGAAGTTGGGGTGGGAGGTGACCAACACCACGTCGGGGGCGGGGGAAGGCAACAGCGGCACGAGCTCCAGCCCGCTCAACAGGGGCATTTCAATGTCAAGAAACAACACGTCGACCGGGGGCTGGGCTGTGCTCGTGAGGGCCAGCGCGGCGCGGGCGTCGGGCAGGGAGGCAACCAGTTCCAAGCCCTCCGTCAGTCCAACATAGTGCTCCAGGGTCAGGCGGTTGATTTCGTTGTCGTCGACGATGACACAGCGCAAAACGGCGGAAGCAGGCATAAGAGCAGCGGTGGGTACGAAGAGGTAGCCAAGGGCATTGGCATAGCCAAAGCGGGCATTTGCAGAGGGAAGAGCCACCCTGAGCAAAATACAAAGTAGTGGCAATACAGCGAAACTATGTTTGAATCGAATACAACGCGCAGGTTTTCGACTAATGCCCCGCTTTCGCTCGGTGAATTGCCCCAACCGCGGGGCCGTTCGGAAGCTCTGCCGGAGCCGGGGCCCAAACCCGCGCGTGGTTCGCTTCGCTCTTTTACGCCATTTTCCACACCTCTTGTTCCATGCGCGTGCTTCCTTCTGTCATAGCGCTGCTGCTCAGCGCCATCGGTGCCCTGCCCGTCCACGCCTGCGACGGGGCGCCGGCCAAAACGGCGGCGCCGCCCCGCACGGCGCTCAAAGCCGCCGGCAAGGCCCCGGCCGCCAAAAAGGCTGCGCTGACCACAGTCCGCCTGAAGCCTGCCCCGGTAGCCCCCACCAAAGACGTGCTCAACGAGCACTTCGCCGTGACGGTAGTGGGCAGCATTACCGACCCCAACGGCCAGCCGCTGCCCGGCGCCACCGTCTGGAAAACCAACAGCCGCGAGGTGCTGGCGGTGGCCAACTCCCAGGGCGACTTCAGCCTGAGCCTGCCCACCAACGCTTCCATCGCGCTGACCTGCGGCTACGTCGGCTTCATCGAGCAGCAGCTCGACCTGCGCCAGCCCCGCCGCCTGAACCAGTTCGTGGTGAACCTGCTGCCGCTGCCGGCCAGATACCGCTAATTCCTGCTTTTCCTGGTCCAGGGTTGCCGCCCGGGTCCTCTGCCTCCCACTCTTCCGCCTAGTGCATGAAAATTCCGTTTCGCTTCGTCCTGGCCTTCGTGCTGGTCGGCCTGTTGCTCACCGGTCTGCGCGTCAGCAGCTTCGGCAATAACGGCCCCGCGCTGCCGCCCGACGCCCGGGACACCGCCAACCAGAGCGCCCTTTCCCTCACGCTGTACCTGACCGACGCGCTGCACCTCTCGCAGACGCAGTCCTGGGCCGTGCGCGCCTGCACCCAGCGCGAGCTGCAGCAGCTGGCCGCCACCCCCGCCGCCGCCGACACGGCCGAGGTAGCGCTGCGGGCCCAGGAGGTGTACGAGGCCGCCATGGCCCGCATCCTCACGCCCGAGCAGTACCGCGCGTTTGAGCAGCTGGAGCGCGGCCAGCTCGTGAGCAGCATCGTCGCCCGCGTGCTGGCGGCCCGCTAACCGGCGCGCTTTGCTGCTGAACAGCCGGGGCCGGCCACCCATGCGGTGGCCGGCCCCGTGCCTGTATACCGGGTGGGCGCAGGGCCGCCTAGTCGTTGGCGCTGACGTACCACTGCTCCGGCGACACCTGATCCTTGCCCAGGGCCTTGTTCAAGGTGTGCACCACCAGCAGGAAGTCGTACTTGTCGCGGCTGAAGCCCAGCTCCCGCAGCAGCGGCTCCATGGGCAGGGTGCTGAGCACGGCCATCTTGCGGTACGCCGGCCGCTCGTCGTCGGGCAGGGCCGCGTTCTGCTCCTCGATGACGAGGCAGGCGGCTTGCAGCGTCGCGTGCAGCGTGTCGCCCATGTCGGCCGAGAGCACGTCCTCGATCAGCCACTGGTTGTCCTTGCGCCGCTTGATGCACGTGAACAGGCCCACTAACTCGCCGCGGTGGCTGACGCCAAAAAGCTGGTACGCGGCCTGGGTGATTTTCCAGGGCAGCATGCGCGTGTCGCGGGCCACCATGCACACGTACAGGTCGGCGGCCAGCGCGGCCAGCCCGTCGATGCGCGCATCGTCGGGGGCGAGCGGGGCCACGGCGTAGCCGGCGGGCAGCGGCGCGGTGGGCAGGGCCGTCAGCGGGCGGCTCCAGAGCGGAAACGTGGTGGATTGAAACGCCGGCATCAGCCGCAGAATGCGCGACCAGCGCGGGTCGGGCAGCATGTAGAGCAGGTCCACGCCCCGGTCGGCCAGGCTGTCGGCGGCTTTCAGGTACATGCTCACCACCATCTGCTGCAAGCGCAGGAAGCCGGCTTTGCTGCGGAAGTTCTCGTTGACGATGACCGCGTAGGGCCGGTAGCCGCTGATTTCCTGGCCCCGCACCATCACCGGCGTGGGCATGTAGGCTATCTGGGCCACGATTTCGTTGGTGGAATCCTCGGTAGCCAGCATAAAGGAGGCCGCGCCCAGCGGCGTGCGCAGAAACTTCTGCTCCCACTGCTCGGCCGTGATGCTGCCCCAATCGGAGTGCCGGGTCCAGAGGTCGACCAGCGCCGGCTCGTCGGCTTCGGTGTTCATGCGGTAGGTAATTGCCATGGCGGGGGAGGTCCGGTAAGAAGGTGAAAAGAGCAGCGGCCGGGTCGGCCGCTCAGGAAATGTGCTGGTGCCGGTAGAGGTCGGCGTACACTTCGCCGCGGGCCAGCAGGTCGTCGTGGGTGCCGTGTTCGGCCACCTGCCCGTCTTGGATGATGAGGATCTGATCGGCGTGGCGGATGGTGGAGAACTTGTGCGAGATGATAAACACCGTCTGCTGGTGCGCCATCTGGTCGAGGGCCTCGAAGATGCGGGCCTCGGTGCGGCTGTCGAGGGCGGACGTGGGCTCGTCCAGGATCAGGATGGGCGCCTTCTTCAGAAAAGCCCGTGCCAGGGCAATGCGCTGCTTTTCGCCCCCCGACAGGGAAGCGCTCAGCTCGCCCACCAGGGTGTCGTAGCCGTCGGGCAGCCGGCTGATGAACTCATGGGCCTGCGCCGCCTGCGCGGCCGCCTGCACCTCGGCCAGGCTCGCGTCGGGGTTGCCGAAGCGGATGTTGTCGAGGATGGAGATGGGAAAAAGCAGCGGCTCCTGCGGCACCAGCGAAATGTTCTCGCGCAAGGACTGCAGCTGCAGCTCGCGCAGGTCCAGCCCGTCGAGGGTGATGCGGCCGCGCCAGGGGTCGTAGAAGCGCAGCAGCAGCGAGATAATGGAGGTTTTGCCCGCGCCGGTGGGGCCCACCACGGCCACCATTTGCCCGGGCAGCACCTGAAAGCTGACGTCCGTGAGCACCTCGCGCGCGGGGCCGTCCTCGGCCGGGTAGCCAAAGCTTACCGCGTCGAAGCAGATCAGCCCGCTGGCGCGGAGGGCCACGGCCTGCACGGCCTCGGGCACCACTTCCGCAGAGTCCAGAATGTCGAACACGCGGCGGCTGCGGGCTACCACGGCAATGGCCGCGCCCACGGCCGTCGAGAGGGCGTTGACGGGCGCGTACAGGGCCGTGACGTAGCCGAGAAAAATGAACAGGTCGCCGGCCGTGAGGTGGCCCTGCAGCCCGCGGTAGGCGCCCGCGCCCAGCAGGGCCGCCGAAGCCAGCCCGGTAATGAGCGCCGTGAGCTGGTTGTAGGTGGTGCCCACCACCGTGGCGCGCTGAAACGCCTGCCCAAACCCGGCCGCCTGCTGCTCCAGCTTGCGCTGCATCAGGGCTTCGCGGGCAAAGCTCTGGATGGTGCGGATGCCCGCCAGGCTTTGCTGCACGAAGGCCGACAGCTCGCCCTGCCGGGCAAACTGCGCGGCGGTCGTCTGGTCCATGGGCCGGTAGAAAAGGGCCAGCGCCAAGACCAGCAGCGGCACCACGGCCATGGCAATCAGGGCCAGCACCAGGTCGAGCTGCACCATCACGTAGCACATAGCCGCCATGCACACCAGCGAGACGATGGCCGGCACGATGATCTGCGCCACCACGAAGTAGACCACGAACACGTCGCCGGTGATGCGCTGCAGCAGGTCGCCGAGCTTGTTCTGGGCGTAAAACGTGAGCGACATGCGCTGCAGCTTGGCGTAGAGCTCCAGCGAGAGGTCGTACACGAGCTGGCGGCCGAGCCGCACCGTGAGGCGCACCACCGCGGCCGACAGCACTGCGCTGCCCACCGTCACGACGGCCGTGAACACCACCAGGGCCAGCAGCAGCTGCGGCTTGTCGTGCGCGAGACGTCCCGCGCCGGGCAGGCGCTCCAGGCCGAAGGGCAGCGGGTGCGCGCCCAGCACGTTGTCGATGACGAGCTTGATGGGCAGGGGCTTCAGCACTTCGAAGCCGACGCCGACCAGGCCGATGCAGATGAGCAGCAGCAGTTGCCCGGTATAGCGAAACACGTACCGCCAGAGGCGGACGAACAGGTGCACGGTGCGCATGAGCAGGGGTTTTCGGAGCGGGGTTGGCGCGGGCCGACGGGAAAGTGCCGTCGGCCCGCGCCGCTAGGAGTAGGTGGCCGCCGGGCGGGGCTCAGGCCAGCTTGTATTGTCCGTATTCCGCTTCCAGTTCTTCTTCCAAAACGGGGGTTTCCGGTTCGTCAGCCGTCGGGGCTTCCTGGGAAGTGGCCGTCGTCGCGAGGCTGCGGAAGGCCAGCGACAGGTCGCTCATGGAGCGGGCCACGTCGGTGAGCAGGTGCGCCACGAACAGGCCGGTGCCCACCGCCAGCAGCCCCGACAGCACGTAGGCGCCGTCCAGAAACGAGAGCGTGGTGAGGGCCAGCAGCAGCCCGGTAATGACGTAGGCCGAGGTGCTCAAGATGGCCCAGGACTTGAACTTGACCATCATGCGGCCGCCGCCGTGCTCTTCCACCACCATCAGCCCGCGGGCCCCGGAGAAAAAGCTGCAGCTGGCCTGCAAATCCCACCGGTCGAAGGTGCCGCCGCGGCGGGCCCGCACCTTGCGGCGCAGCAGGTGGGTTTCCACCCGGGCCAGCAGCTCGTCGATGGGGTGCCAGTCCTCCGACCAGAACTCGTCGCGGTGGCTGAGCCGGAACAGCTTCGCCAGGTATTGCTCGCCGCTGCCGCGCCGGCGCCAGGGCGTCAGGCCGTGCTGCAGGCGGCCGTAAAGCCGGGCCACCGGCTGCAGCAGGTGCAGCAAGGTGGTCAGCGCAAACCGCCGCAGCCGCGCCCCGCGCCCCGGCACGTGACGCATATCGGCCTTGGCGGCGCTCAGCGCGGCCTGCGTCAGCACGATCAGGCCCGTGACGACGAGCAGCGGCAGGGCCCAGAGCAGCGGCGCCCAGAGCACCGAAAGGACCGACAGCCCGGCGAGCAGGGCCATGAACAGAAACCACTCGGGCATCAGCGGCAGGTAAGCGGCGGAGTTGGGCGCCTGCTCGTACACCGACTGAAACAGGGCCGAGCCCCAAGTACCGTGGAAAATCTTGCGCTTGCCGGTCTGGATGGGCAGCGTCAGGCCATTGCCATAAATGCGTCCGGTCCAGGAAAGGTGGCCGAAGCTGTTGTACTTCTCGGGCCACTTGCCTTCTAGCAGCGCCTCGGCCTTGCCGTAGCCTTTCTGCTGGCGCCAGTACATCTTCACCGAGTTGCGCCGGTGGTGCCACACAAACGCGGCGGCGTGAAAGCCGATGGTGCGGCCCGTGTGCAGGATGCGCCAGCACAGGTCTACGTCGTCGCCGGCGGCGCGGTAAATGGGGTCGAAGCCGCCGACTTCGAGCAGCACCTCGCGGCGGAACGCCATGTTGCAGCCGGGAATGTGCTCGGCCAGCTCGTCGGTGGTGAGTACGTGCACGGGCCCGCCGGGGGCGTTGGCCACGCAGTGCGCGATGGGGCCGTCGTCCGGGGGCGGCAGGTTCGGCCCGCCGATGCCCGCGTGCCCGGAGCTGAGGAAGGCGTAGGCCAGGTAGCGCAGCCACTGCGGGTCGGGGTAGGCGTCGTCGTCGATGTAGGCCACGATGTCGCCCTGGGCGGCGTACAGGGCGGTGTTGCGGGCGTTGCTCAGCCCCCGGTTCGGCGTGCTGATGAGCTGCACCTCGGGGTATTCCTGCACGATGTCGAGCAGGCGGTCCGTGGAGCCGTCGTTGACCACGATGACCTCGTAGTGCGGGTAGTCCAGCGCCCGCAGGCCCTCCAGCGTGTCGCGGATGGTGGCGCTGCCGTTGTAGGAGCACACGGCCACCGAGACGAACGGCAGGGGCGCATCGTTGGTAAAGGGGGCGTCGGCGTAGGCCCGGCGCACGGCGTGCAGCGCAGGCTTGGGCTGCCGGTCACGGTCGACGAGGCCAAAATCCCAGTCCTCGATGTCGTAGCCGCCGCGCCACCACTCGTCGGTCCAGGCGAAAACGAAGGTGCCCACGCAGCCCTTGGCGAAGATGCTGCGGATCTGCCAGTCGAGCGAGGCGGCCTGCTGGTCGACGCCGTTGCGCTGGCTGTCCAGCCCTACTTCCGCCAGCAGCAGGGGCTTGTCGCCGGCCAGGTTGTGCAGCTTGGCCAGGTAGCCGTTCATCTTCTCCGGTGTCTCCAGGTACACGTTGAAGCAGAAGAAGTCGAGGAAGGGCAGCTCCAGGTATTCCGTGGTGGGGTAGTTCACGTACGTCACCAGGCCCTGCGGGTCTTCGGCCTTCACCGCGTCGTACAGCTCGTGCAGGAAGCGGCTGATCTTCGTCTCGCCGTACCAGCGCACGATGGGCGCCGGAATCTCGTTGCCGATGGCGTAGCACAGGATGGCCGGGTGCTGCTCCAGCGCCCGCACCTGGGCCCGCATGTCGGCCGCGATGCGGCGCGCCTGGGCCGGGTCGTCCAAAAAAGTGAGGTGCTGTTCCCAGGGCAGGCCCACCATCACCTGCAGCCCGTACACCAAGGCGCGGTCGAGCAGGTAGGTTGGGGGCACGGTGTAGGTACGAACCGAATTGATGCCGTTTTCGGCCATTGCCGCGAAGTCGAGGTCGATTACCTCGGGCGGCGGGTACTGAATGCCTTCCTCATCAGGGCGAAACGTGCCGTAAGTGACGCCTTTCAGGTAGAATTTTTGATTTCGCCACGTCAGGAACTTGCCGCTGACGTGGACTCTCTCTCGGCCTGGGCATGCCGCTGCCTTCGGAACCTCTTGCGTAGATTCTTGTCTCATGACCTCGTCGTTGGTTAGGGCGCATGCCGGCGCTTAGGCCGCGGTGCGCGCGAGGCTACAACTGGTGCTGCTGCAAAGGCGTAGGCCGCTGATTATCCTCCTCCTCAGGCATGCCAAGTCACCGCTGAGCCCGCCCACAGCCGGAGGAGACGGCCGCGGCTGGGCTGGTTCGGGGTGCTGCACTTCAGCAGTCTCACAACAGGTTGTTAAAGCCGCTAGGTGTGGTAGTAGGGCGAAGCAGCTTTTTGGGCTGCATCAGCAGTGGTGCGAGAAGCGGTGGCGTGGGAGCGTTGGTCAGGCCGCGAACCTGCCATTCGGTAAGGGGACACAAGTGGTACCGACTATTTGTGTTTGTGAATATAGTAACAGGAATTCATTAACTGCATCTATCTAATTTTTTTTTATACTTTTTTGCAACAAAAAATATTCATTTATTATTAGAACGACCCTGCGACGCGTACAGCATCCACAAGGCCGTGCGTCGGTATGCACAGCCACCTCTGGGGTATTTTGAGTCCGGTAAGCCAGAAGGTTATTGCATGCAATGCCGGCGTTGGCGGCTGACACGCCTGGCAGCTACCGTGCGCTGGGTGCAACTGCGACGCTGGTCGACGGGCTTGCCAAGCACGCGGCGCGCCCGGCACAACAGCCGCGCAACGGGTGAGCGAAAGCGGCGCCTGCGGCTGGCTAAGGGGCTGGCGACTAGCTGCGGCGGGGCGTGGTGCAGGCGGGCACCCACTTCGTCGCGTGGCAGCTGGTGCAGGTGGCCTTGGCGCCCTTGTCCAGCGGCTGCACGTAGCCGCACTGGCAGCAGGCGTAGCAGTCGGCCTCGTGCACACGGGTCTGCTCCTGCTGCAGCCGCTCGGGCCAGATGGGCAGGCCGGGCCGCATTTCGTCGTCGCTGAAAAAGTAGGCGCTGATGTTGCCGGTGGCCTCGATGTAGGCGCGGCGCACCTGGCCCAGGTGCTCCACCTGCAGCTGCCGCAGCTCCCCGAACAGCTCCTTCTGCGTCAGGTTCTGGCGGCGGAAGTTTTCCATCTGCACCTGCCCCTCCTCGATGAGCAGCACAGGCTTGCCCTCCAGCCAGTCGCTGAACTTCGGGTAGCGCTCCGTGAGCCGGTTGAAGAGCAGGTACAGCCCCGACACCATCCCGAACACCACCGCCACGTGCAGCAGCGGCACGTCGTCGTAAAACATGGCGTCGCCGGCGGCCGAGCCCAACGCCAGGATGATGCTCAGCTCGAAGATGGACAGCTGCCGCACCCCACGGCGCCCCGTCACGCGCAGCGCGGCCAGCGTGAGCAGGTAGGTCACAAGGCAGCGGGCAGCAATTTCGAGCAAAAAGAGTGCGGGCGCGTCCTCCGATAGAAATATGCGTTGCCAATCGAATGGCGTAATGGCGGCAAGGAAAAGCATAGCGGCAACTATGAGCGGCCGCCGGGTCAGCGGCCTAATCGAACAACCCCGGCCCCGGCGCAGGGCCAGAACCAAGGGTAGTACGGAGCTCAGCCGCAGGTGGCCGCCGATGCCGCGCGGCGGCGCCGTATTTCACGCGCCAGGCCCGGCGCTGCGGGTATTTACCGGGCGGGGTCCCAGGCATCCTGCCCGCCGAAAATGCGCTTGATGGTGTATTGCCGCGCTTCCCGGCGCGTGAGTTGGTGCGCCCACGGCGCACGCTGCGCCGGCCGGGCGCCCGGCCCCGTGGAGCGGTATTCCGGGCATTGCTACAACCTCATAGCTATCTGTATCTTGGGGCATGACATGTACGCGGTGTGGCAGT